>NZ_CP035130.1:1200000-1800000 GCF_004101785.1 Gudongella oleilytica | reverse complement strand
GTAAACTGATGATAGTACCGCGGCTCTGATAGAGCTGTTTCTGAGTGAAGAAGTCAAACCAGAGAATTCATTAAGGTTCAATATTTCCCTTACCAGAGTCTTCGTTGTTTTAGCTCCCTGTATATCCTCGTTGTAAGCACCGGTTATTTGTGAATTTATCTTTCTTACCTCTCTTTGTGCGACCAATATCTTTCTCTGGAAGTAGACGCTTATGATTGCAAGTATAGGAATAACCGACAAAGTTATAGCTGCAAGCCTTGCATTCAGAATAAACATGTATATCGTTACTCCTGTCATCATCGTCATACCCCAGGCCAAATCCACCAACCCC
Organism: Gudongella oleilytica; assembly: GCF_004101785.1. Taxonomy (NCBI): domain Bacteria; kingdom Bacillati; phylum Bacillota; class Tissierellia; order Tissierellales; family Tissierellaceae; genus Gudongella; species Gudongella oleilytica. The sequence continues at coordinate 1,799,669 of NZ_CP035130.1, read as the reverse complement.
CAGCTTATAGTCTCGCTGAGTCTGTTTATGTCGGAGGTCATTCTTGCCATCAGCCACCCAACTGCCTTATCGTCATAATAAGACAGAGAAAGCTCTTGCAGCCTTACAAACCCTATCCTTCTTATATCGTGTGCCATTGAGGTTTCAAGTCTTCCCGCAAGCTTTATGAAGACAAATATTATACCGCTTAGCAGCGCAACAGCAAGAATATAAATAACTATAAAGCCCCCAAGCCCATCGAGGGAGTTTTTTTCTATAAAATTATCAACCGCATATTTTGTCAACAGCGGAAAGGTACTGTCCATAGCGCCCAAGGCAGCCATAATTCCGGTAAGCCTAAGGAATTCCCTTTTATAGGGCTTCAGATAGGTAAAGAAATCCTTCCATACCCTCAGATCTACTTTCGGTGCTTTATTTTTTACTTCATCCATAGATCCACCTCCTAAACGGCTTCCAGATCCTCATCAATTGATGATTGGATCTCATAAACTCTTTTATATAGCCCTTCTGTATTGATAAGCTCCTCATGTGTACCCTTCTGAACTATTTTCCCTTTGTCCATGACTAAAATAATGTCTGCCTCGGAAACTGTAGAAATCCTATGGGATATTATTATCGTTGTGGATTTGTTCCTCCTGGCTGAAAGAGCTCTTCTTATTTGTACATCTGTTTCAGTATCAACTGCAGAGAGTGAATCGTCAAATATGACTATCGGGGTTTCGCTTATTATTGTCCTTGCAATCGACATCCTTTGCTTCTGACCCCCTGAGAGCGACACCCCTCTTTCTCCTACGAGAGTGTCGTACTTCTTATCAAATGACTGTATATCATTGTGGATAGATGCAGTCTTTGCAGCTGTAAAAACAGTATTATCCTCCTTAGTGGGATCTGTAAGTCTAATATTTTCCTTGATCGTTTTTGCATAAAGGAATGGCTCCTGAAGAACCAAACCGACATTTTTTCTTACCCACTGTCTGTCGATCGACTTAAGCTCTCTTCCATCAATTTTAATTGAGCCGTCATCGTAATCATAAAGTCTTGGCAGCAAATGGACCAATGAGCTTTTTCCTGAGCCGGTTGAGCCGATTATAGCCAAGGTCTGACCCTTTTCTACAGAAAAGCTTATATGATCCAGAACCATCCTGTCCTTTTCGTAGCTGAAGCTAACATCCCTGAACTCGATATTTCCATGGACCTCAGGTTCTTCCCCATTCTCTACGAGTACCTCAACAGGAGTAGAAAAAATCTCATCAATTCTCTTAATGGAAACAGTTGCCTTTCCCATGTCAGTGAGGGTCCTTCCAAGCTGCCTCACTGGCCAAACCATCATATTGACGTAGCTAATAAAAGAGATAAGGACACCAAGTGTCAGGTTTCCCTGAACGACCATCCAGGTACCTACCACTATTGTCAGGCCGACCTGAAGCATACTGATAAAATCTGAAACTGACCAGTACATTGCCAGATTCATAATTAGCTTATTAACAAGAACTCTGTACTCGCTATTTCTGATATCGAATTTTCCAAGTTCGTATGCTTCTCTTGCAAATGCCTTCACTACCCTTATCCCTGTAAGATTCTCCTGTAAGGTAGTTGTAAGCCTCGCCTCTGACTCATCTGATTCTTTAAAATCCTTTTGGACCCTCCTGAAGAAAATAAGGGCAAATGCAAAGGTAAAGGGCAGGAGAGCCACGGATACAAGAGCCATGCTAATATTGAGTCTAAGCATTATCTGAAGTATAAACAGCAACATGAATAATGAACCTGCAACCTCGATCAGCTGCACTGATAGGAACCTTTTAATAGTTTCAACATCGGATGTGCACCTTTGTATAAGATCTCCGGTATCTGCCTTCACATGGTAGCTGTAGGGCAGCTTTTGTATGTGATCATAAAGAGAATTCCTGATCTTCATGGAGATATCCTCTGCGCTTTTAACCGACAAATAACCCTTTAGGTATAGAAAGATTCCTCTTAATACAGTATTTAGAACTATTATTGCTCCGATTATCCACAGACTGTCCCTTAATACTTCCCTTCCTCCAAGAAATTGTATAACGCTGCCGGCTATTGCAGACGAAGCAGCCTTGTCACCAATTACTGAGTCTACTGCAGTTCCTATTATAAGAGGACCCAGAGTATTGAACAGCTGAGATATTATAACAGCCAGTATACCCAGCAAGTATAGTCCGGCGTAGCCCTTGGTAAAGGGCAGAATTTTTTTCACATCCTTCATAGTAAAACCTCCCAATATAAAAATGCCATAAGTCATAGACCTATGGCATGTCAGTTGCTTTAGCATAATAAAGAAAACGAGGACAAAAAAAAGGCCATAGGCGTACGCCTGTGGCTAAAGTACTAGTTTACCTGATACCAGAGCATAGGTCGTGACCAGAAACTACGATTATTTTATTAGCAATGCTTTCATTTATTCTGATTATCATCTTCACGACCTCCTTTCTTTTACCTCAAATTTCATTTTATACTAAAATGAGTAAATGTCAACATTTATTTTTTAAGGATATTCTATGAATAGAGCAATGTCGATTAAAGGAGCATATTTATTGCTGGAGTATCGACTCCAAAGCTTTAAGATCAATGATCTTGAACCTGTTTTTGTAGAAATCGATCAGCCCATCTTCCTTCATCCGGATAAGCTCCCTTGAGAGAGAAGGTCTCGGGATATTTATCAGCTCTGCCATTTTCTTTCTGCTGTAAGGAAGAGCAATATATCTGGATTTCTGACGACTATACTCCAAAAGCAAAATATTAACAATTTTTTTCCTGGCGGTATCCAGAGAGAGATCTGTAATCCTGTCATTGAGCATATGGATCCTTTTAGAGAGTACACCTGCAAAGTTCTTGAGAACCCTGCCATTTTTTGTAAGCAGCAAAACCAGCTCATCCCTGGGTATCATAAGTATGACGCTCTCAGTAGTTGATAAAACCGTTGCAGGATACTCCTTCTTGTGTGAAAAAACCAAGGACTCAGCGAAAACATCTCCGGCGCTGAAGTGATTTATAGTTACAACCTTCCCTGATGAGAAGGGTTTATGGATCTCGATTTCACCTTCCAGTATTATTGAGAGATGATCGCACGGCTCACCCTCCAATGCAATATAATCACCAGCATTATAAGTCCTTCTAAGGGAGTTCGTTCCACTGATCAGCCCGATAGCTTCCTCAAGCCGAACACCTTTGAATAAAATACATTTTTCCAACGCATCCATAGCTTCTCCACCTCCTTACCGATACTAAGTCATTATACCCAAATAACCGGTAAGTTACAAAGAAAAATAGAGAAAAATAGAGTCAACGCTTCAGTATTGGGTATCATATCCACATAGCTCGAGATAAAGGGGTAAGAAGATGAATGAGATTTTACTTATAAACAGAATCGATCATAGGGATTATAGCGGAAAAAAACAGAGGGTTTTTTTTCAGATCGGAGGTATGAACCTTCCGAGGGTAGAGGAAAGTCTTACCGGCTTACTTAACATATCAAGGCTGGTTGAGAAAGAGGATGTTATATTTAAGTACAATGGTATTGAGCTGAATATTTTAACTCAATCCATTCCCATTATTGTCAAGCTAATGGCAGAAAGCAATCTTTCAGTCTATTCAGTCTATGCAATATACGATCCCAGATCGTGATGCCTGGCCTCAGGCTGATTATAACCGATCTTAATGGGTATACATAAAATTGAGCGAATAGAGCAAATCAAATTATCACAGGAGGATAAAATGAACGAAAAATTACTTGCAGCACTAAACGACCAATTTAACTTCGAACTGCTTTCAGGCTATTATTATCTTGCCATGGCAGCTTACTGCGAATCAGAAAACATGAGAGGAATGAGCCATTTCCTGGTTGAGCAGGCAAAAGAGGAATATGAGCATGCAATGAAATTCTATGGGTTTATCAATGATATGGATGGAAGGGTAACTATGAAGTCAATGACTGAGCCTAAGAATGACTACGGATCATTCCTGGAGGTTTTTGAGGCGGCACTTGAGCACGAGAAGCTTGTAACATCAAGGATATACAATCTTGTTGATATTGCAACCGAGGAGAAATGTTACCCGGCGATCCAGTTCCTGCAATGGTTTGTAGAAGAACAAGTCGAGGAAGAGAATAATATGAAGGACATCATATTCAAGCTTAAGGGAGTTCAGCACCAATTCCATGGCTTGATGATGATAGATAAGGAGCTTGGAGCAAGATAAAGTTATAAGAAAGGGCAGCCCTGCACGGGTTGCTTTTTATTTTTTGATTACTATTGACATATATATGCTAATATTCTAATATTGAGATATGAGAATATTTAACAATATCCTATGATTGGAGGTTGAGGATGAAATACGATCTTAGCAAGCTGGAGGAGAAGGCAGCATTGCTTAAACTGATGTCACATCGTGTAAGGCTCTGCATCCTTAGGGGACTGGTAAGAGAGGGAGCAAATAATGTCACCTATATGCAAGGGTGTCTTGACATCCCGCAATCAACCATATCTCAGCATCTCTCCAAGCTAAGGCTTGGTGGTTTGGTGAAGGATGAAAGGAGAGGGACTGAGGTATACTATTCAGTCTCAAGCAGGGAAGCAGAATCGATCATAAACCAGTTATTTTTAGAGGAGGAGTCCAATTGTCAAGAAAAGTAGTAATAGTAGGTGGTGTAGCGGGAGGTGCAACCGCACTTGCCAGATTGAGAAGGCTTGATGAGAGTGCAGAAATAGTACTATTTGAAAGAGGAGAATATATTTCCTTTGCGAACTGCGGTCTTCCATATTACATTGGTGGAACTATCGAGGAGAGAGATTCTCTTCTGGTAAGTACACCGGAAACCATAATGAGTAAATATAACGTCGATGTCAGAAATCTGTCAGAGGTAACGAAGATCAACAGGGAAGAGAAGACGGTAGACGTGAAGAACATAAAAACAGGAGAGCAATATAAGGAAAGCTATGACTATCTGTTGCTTTCCACAGGCTCGAGCCCAATAAAACCGCCGATACCGGGAATTGACTCCCCGAATATTTTCAGTCTTTGGAACATACCAGACACAGATGCCATAAAATCATATCTTCAGGATAAAAAACCCAGAAGCGCCGTAGTTGTAGGCGGGGGCTTTATAGGCCTTGAGATGGCTGAGAATCTCCATAACCAGGGTTTAAAGGTTTCAATTGTTGAGATGCTTGATCAGGTAATGGCACCAATAGACTACGAAATGGCTCAGATAGTCCACGAGCATTTAAAGACAAAGGGTGTAGAGCTTCATCTGAAGGATGGAGTAAGTAAATTTGAATATGGAGACGGATCGACAACTATCACGCTTCAATCAGGTGCTCAAGTATCCGGGGACATAATAATACTATCTATAGGCATAAGGCCAAATGGAGAGCTTGCCAAGGCTGCTGGACTTGAACAGAACCAAAGAGGTGGAATAGTCGTAGATAAGTACCTTAAAACCTCTGACGATTCGATCTATGCAATAGGAGACGTAATAGAGGTTGAGGATTATGTAAATAAGGTACAAACAATGGTTCCACTGGCTGGACCGGCTAACAAGCAGGGAAGGATAGTTGCGAACAATATCCTCGGAACCTATAAGGAAGAGTACAAGGGGACCCAGGGAACCAGTATCGCCAAGGTTTTCGATCTTGCTGTTGCAAGTACCGGTGTAAATGAAAAGACCTTGAACAGGATGGGCAAGGAGTATAAGAAAGATTACAACATAGCTCTTATTCACCAGAACTCCCACGCCGGGTATTATCCTGGAGCTCTGCCTATGACCATGAAGCTGTTGTTCGATATGGAGGGTAAAATCCTCGGTTCACAGATCGTAGGATATGATGGAGTAGACAAGAGGATAGATGTAATTGCAACTGCGATTAGATTTGGTGGAAAGATAGAGCACTTGATCGACCTTGAGCTGGCGTATGCTCCACCTTATGGATCAGCAAAGGATCCGGTAAACATGATAGGATTTGTAGCAGACAATCTTATGAGGGGAATGACCGAGCAGGTATTGTGGAGAGAACTGGATTCCCTGGATAAGGATCAGCATAAGGTTCTTGATATTCGTGAGGATATTGAACGAGAGATCGGAACAATAGAAGGCTCTATACACATTCCCCTGGGTGAGTTAAGAGGCAGACTGGATGAGCTGGACAGAGACAAGACTTATATAACACTTTGCGCTGTCGGTTTAAGGGGATATATTGCGGAAAGAGTTCTTAAGGATAATGGCTACAAAGCCTTGAACCTGGCTGGAGGTTTCACAACCTATAAAAACATGTACAGGCAAAGCGATAAGGCTGAACCTCAGGAACCAAAGTCATTCTCTGATTCGGGAGTATCAAACGTGACCGTGGGAAAGGCGGTAACCCCATCAGGTGAGACAGTAAAGCTTAATGCTTGTGGTCTTTCCTGCCCGGGGCCTATTATCCAGGTTGCAGACAGAATGAAGACATTGAATGAAGGAGATATATTGGAAGTATCCGCTACGGACCCGGGCTTCCTAAGCGACATAAGAGCGTGGTGTCGAAATACAGATAATACATTTATCTGCGATGAAAAGCTCACTAACAAGTGGGTGGTTCAAATCAGAAAAGGTCTTGAGGGTGGGCTGCCTGTTGCTTCCCAAGTCAAGTCCGCCCCTGTAAAGGAAAAAACCATGATCGTTTTTAGTGGTGATCTTGATAAAGCTATAGCATCTTTTATAATAGCAAACGGGGCTTCTGCAATGGGGAATAAGGTAACTATGTTCTTTACCTTCTGGGGCTTGAATATACTAAGAAAGCCTGAGCCTGTAAATGTAAAGAAAGATTTCATGGCTTCAATGTTCGGCAAAATGATGCCAAGAGGAAGTAAAAAGCTTGGCCTTTCAAAAATGAACATGGCTGGAATAGGTCCAAGGATGATCAGAAAGGCAATGAATGATAAGAACATATCATCTCTGGAAGAGCTTATCAAAACAGGTATAGATTCCGGAATAAGGATGGTTGCTTGTCAGATGTCTATGGATGTAATGGGTATAACTCAAGAGGAGTTACTCGATGGAGTTGAGATTGGTGGAGTAGCTACAATGCTCGATGCATCAGATAGTTCAAACATGAATCTATTTATTTAGAATCGCGAAGGACCAGGTGGATAACCTGGTCTTTTTTTGATAATTCTCTTATTTTTGGGTAAACATAAGGTGGGTTTTACTCCCAATTACGGTATGGACTTGACCATAGGAATCGGGTATAATGACCTTAGTGGTTAATTTTGAAATGATTACAGCAATAATTGACCAAACACAAAAACTACTTGAGAAAACAAAAAGGAGGAATTACTATGAACGCTATGACCCAGGACAATTTGAGATCCGCTTTTGGTGGTGAGAGTCAAGCCCACATGAGATACAGGATCTGGGCGGAGAAGGCTGAAAAGGATGGTTTTCCAGCTGTAGCAAGACTTTTTATGGCTACTTCAGATGCTGAGCAGGTACATGCGACGCTCCACTTCAAAGCGCTTAAGGATATCCATGGTGGTTTCACAGTAGTATCCGGAGGAGAGTTCGGACTGGGAACAACGTCCGAGAACCTTGCAGGTGGAATCGCTGGCGAGATGCACGAGGTTACTCAAATGTACCCTGCTTACATATCAGTTGCTGAAATGCAGGGTGAAAAAGCAGCAGTACAAGCCATGAAATTTGCTGTCGCTGCTGAACAGGTACATGCTGATTGCTACAGACTGGCAAAAGCATCTGTGGATGCTGGAAAGGACCTCGAGGCTAAAGCCATTGAGCTTTGCCCTGTTTGCGGATACATTTCCCTGACAGGTGAAGAGGACAGCTGTCCAATCTGTAATGCAAAAAAATCAGTTTTTGTAGCATACTAAAATGACAGACGCCTATGGCGTCTGTTTCATTGTATGAGATAATGGAAGGATGTTGGGAATGCTTTTTGAGACGCTTTTATTGGTGATTATCATAGGATATATCAGGAAGGGAAAGCTTTCCAACCTCGAGGATTTACCACTGAAGGGCTGGCCTCTCATTGCCGCGGGAATTTCAGTTTATTTCTTTCAGATATTTACCTTAAGATTTTCCAATGGCGATATTGCAAATATGGTATTCAATAACCTTAAATGGTTTCAGGCAGCTTCAAGCATTGCAATAATCGCAGGTCTACTGATATCTTCAAGAGATACGGGATATATTCTTTCGTCTCTTGGTATGCTTCTCAATATGATCGCTTCCTTTGTAAATGGCGGAAGGATGCCCGTATCCCCTGCAGTTCTGGAAAGGCTCGGATTGCTTGAACAGCTTTCAGTCCTCCAGACTGGAGGAACTTCGGTTCATCAGCTGATGAACGAAACAGCCAGCTTGAAGCTTCTTTGTGATGTGATACCGATACCCATTGTTACCCCGAAGGCTGCAAGTATTGGTGACCTGATTCTTTCAACTGGAATTTTTCTAATTATTCATAAATATATGATTTCATCTAAAGCGTTGCATAGCTGAGAAATAAAAGATAAAATGTACTTGTCGGAGTTGATGGTGCTATGAAAAAGTTGTCATTCTTAATTGCAGCCGTCTTATTATTTGCAGGCATCTTTATCTTAGGCGAAGTGGTCACTGCAAGGATAAATGGGGTTGTTCCGGTTGAAAATGAAAACGTTATCCCGATTGTGGATGCTCCTGCTACTGATTTACCTCTACCTGAAGAGCCGGTACCTGTGCCAGAGGACACAATAGTAACTTTGATCGCTGCTGGAGATATAATGTTTCATAATCCTCAGGTAGTAAGCGCCAAGGCAGAGGATGGAAGCTATGACTTTTCAGCTCCATTTCAATATTTAAGGGGTCATCTCCAGGGAGTGGATCTTGCTATTGCCAATCTCGAGACTGTTATTGCGGGTGAAGGTGAAACACTCAGGGGATATCCCAGGTTCAGAAGTCCCAAGGAGGTTCTGGATGGAATCAAGGAAGCGGGTTTTGATATTCTCGTGACGGCAAACAATCATTCTGCCGACATGGGAAGAGATGGGATCATTAGGACCATAGAGGAGCTTGAAAAAAGACAGCTGGAATATATTGGAACAAGCAGGGGAGAAAAGCGGGACTATATAATAAAAGAGGTCAAGGGAGTCAAGATAGGAATTTTGTCCTATACCTTTGGTCTTAACGGTCTTGAGAGCCTTTTGACGCCTGAGGAACTGCAGAATATGGTCAACCTCATCGATGCCGAAAGTATCTCAACGAGTATTGCCGAGGCACGAATGAATGGGGCCGAGGTCATCATAGTTTATCTCCACTGGGGCCATGAATACCTTAGAGATGCTTCAGATGAGCAACGCTCACTTGCAGAATTTCTTTCTGAAAATGGCGCTGACCTGATCCTTGGGAGCCACCCGCATGTCATCCAGGAAATGGAAACAATAAGCGTCGAGGGCAAGGATATACCAGTGGTTTATTCCATGGGGAATCTGTTGTCCAATCAAAGGTATGAAACTATGGGTGTATCATATACAGAGGACGGACTCCTGGTTTCCATCAGGATCGTTAAAAAATGGGATACTGGAGAGGTATTGATAGAACCACTGGCACCCATACCAACCTGGGTATACAGATGGAGTACAGGAAACGGCAAGTATGCTTACAGGGTGCTTCCTGTTGAGGATGTGCTCTCAGGAAAGCTTGTATTAGAGCTTCCTCCTGAAACGACGCTCAGGATCCGGAAATCCCTTGACGAAACCATGGATACTCTCGAGGGATCAAATTGATCAGGCTTATTATTGAAAAGTAGGATATATTTATATATACAAATCGAAGCGCTGCTAATGTATAATAGAATTGAAGGATCCCAGAGAAAAGGCGTGATTTGATTGCAATACCTGGCCGACATTTTTGCAAACATAAGAATAAGGGATATCGTAGACATCCTCATAGTAGCTTTGGTCATCTACAAGCTGTTCACGCTCATTAAGGAGACCCGGGCTGAACAGCTGATCAAGGGGATCGGGGTATTGCTGGTACTTACAAAGGTAAGTGAATGGCTCCAGTTGTACACTATCAACTGGATACTTAGCAATGCAATGACTGTGGGAACTTTGGCGATACTCATTGTCTTCCAGCCTGAGCTCAGGAGAGGACTTGAGTACATAGGGAGAAGCAGATTTTTCTCGAAATCCCTGATTGAAATAAGGGGAGAAAACATGTCAAGGGTTGTGGATGAAATAGTTGAAGCTACAGCCTCGTTGTCGCGACAAAAAATAGGAGCGCTTATGGTTTTGGAAAGGCAAACAGGTCTTAACGAGGTCGTAGAGACCGGAACAAAGATAGGAGGAACCGTAAGCAGCGACCTTCTCATAAATATATTTATTCCAAATACTCCGCTGCACGATGGAGCTGTCATAATAAAGGACGATATCATAAAGGCTGCTGCTTGCTTCCTGCCGCTGACCGACAGCTCTACAGTCAGTAAAGAGCTGGGAACTCGGCATAGAGCTGCTCTTGGTATATCTGAAAGGTCTGACAGCCTGTCGATCGTAGTTTCAGAAGAAACTGGTGCAATATCCATCGCTGAAAATGGAACTATCTCCAGATATCTAGATGCAAAGACCCTTAGGCAGATATTAATTGACATGTATAAACCGAAGGGGAGCAACCAGACGTTCATTATGAGATGGAGGCGAAAAGATGAAGAGGAAGAGTGATATCACAGCAAAAATTCTAACTCTCGTCATAGCCATTTTTCTGTGGAGTTATGTCATGAGTGATACCAATCCCATAATTGAAAAGCCTGTAAGAAATGTTGCAGTAACTTATGCAAATACTGCAGCCTTGGACAGACAAGGACTTGTAATAATGGGACCGGAGGAAGTAAAGATAAACGTTAGAGTCAGCGGCCAGAAGGCTGATATGGACAAATTCCTGACTTCAAATATATTTGCACAGGTCGATTTGAGCGGCTATAGTGAGGGACAGGTCAAGGTACCGGTAACAGTCGGCATCCTGGATCAGACCTCAGGAATATCAATATTGAGTTATGAACCAAAGGAGGTCTTGTTTACCTTTGACAGGATAATTACTAAGGAGATCCCAATAACAATAACTACCTCCGGCGAATTGCCTGAGAGCTATGTTCTGGGAGAAATCCTCGCAAGGCCGCAAAGCATACTGCTTAGAGGTCCCCGAACGTGGGTAAATGAGGTGGATTCAGCGGTTGCTCTGGTAGATATTTCAGGAAGGACTAATATTACAAATCTGTCGGTGCCTATAAAGGCCGTCACAGATTCCGGAGAAGAGGTAAGAGGAGTCGAAAAAGAACCTGGAATAATTGACATTACACTGCCTGTATTCAAAACTGCGCTGGTACCTGTACAGCTTACAACTGTAAACGAGTTGCCGGAAGGCTTGTCTTTAACGGAGATAACTATTTCACCTGAAGAGGTCATGCTAAAGGGCGATGAGAGTGTCGATCTTCTCGACAGGATAGAGACAATGCCCATAGATGTCAATGGCTTGCTCGACAACAACTCGGTCGAAGTCCAGCTAAATCTACCCGGCGGGATAACGATGCTGAATCAAAACGAGAAAATAACAGTATCCTACAAGGTAGAGGAGACGGTTGAGGAAACAAGGCAATTCACACTTGATCAGGTAATGATATTAAATCTTCCTGAAGGATTGAGACTTGGAGAAATGGACGATGGAATGGTCTATACGGTTGTAGTCAAAGGATATAAATCAATCATTGAGAGCATGGATTTTGTAACAGACTTCAAACCGGCTTTAGACCTGAAGGACCTTGAGGCCGGAAACCATGAGATCGGTTTGAGCTTCTCGTCAGTACCTGATGTTACTATTGAATCCGTAGTACCAAATATTGCAGTTATAAATCTTATTGAGGAATAAGGGGGACAATATGGAGAAAAAATATGTTTTGGCTATAAACCCTGGTTCGACTTCAACAAAGGTATCCTTATACGATAGGAATGATGAAATCAAGACTAAAAAGCTTGATCATATTGCTAAGGACCTTGAGGGATTCGATTCAGTCGTAAGCCAGTATGACTACAGACTCGGTATCATAATGGATTGGCTCAGGGAGGAAGGCGTAACTCTCGACCAGCTGGAGGCAGTGGTGGGACGAGGCGGACTACTTAAGCCGATGCCAAGCGGTACCTACAAGGTTACTGATGCAATGATCGAGGACCTGAAAATTGGAATCCAGGGGCAGCATGCTTCGAATCTGGGAGGACTTCTTGCCAGGGGGATAGCTGAACAGACAGGTATACCATCATTTATCGTCGATCCGGTGGCAGTTGATGAATTTGAAGATGTAGCCAGGTTGTCGGGACTAAAGGAAATTCCGAGAAAAAGTTTAGTGCACGCACTGAATATCAAGGCTGTTTGCCACAGATATTCCAGGGAAAGAGACATTCCAATGGATGAGTTGAACCTTATAGTTGCACATTTGGGGGGAGGAATTTCTGTATCTCCAATAAAAAATGGGAAAATAGTGGATGCCAATAATGCGAATAATATGGGGCCATTCTCTCCTGAAAGAGCAGGAGGTCTTCCAGTTTGGGATATAATCGACATGTGTTATTCAGGTGATTATACCGAAGGCCAGATCAAGAAGATGCTCGTTGGAAAGGGAGGATTGGTTTCCTACCTTGGAACCTTCGATGGAAGAGAGGTCGTAAAAAGAATAGAGGCTGGAGATGAATATGCCAGGCTGATATACGATGCAATGGCGTATCAAATAGGGAAAGAGATAGGAGCCTGCGGTCCAGTCCTTAAGGGTAAGGTTTCAACAGTCATACTTACCGGAGGCCTTGCGTACTCGGCATATTTGGTTGATATGATCTCTGAAATGGTTTCTTTCATAGCTCCAGTGACCGTTTATCCAGGAGAGGATGAAATGATTGCACTTAATCAGGGAGCAAGAAGAGTTTTGGATGGAGAGGAAGAATATAAGATATATGAGAATGAGGTGAAATAAAGGTGAAAAATTTCGAAAGCCTGTTTAAGCTTGCCCTTGAAAAGGGGCCTAAGAAGGTAGCGGTTGCTGTAGCTCAGGATGAGGACGTTTTGGGAGCAATAAAGGAAGCCTATGAAAAAGGCATAGCCATTCCGGTTTTGGTTGGCGACAAGGAAAGCATAGAGAAAATATCCAGCGATATTGGCTTTGATCTTAATGGGATCGAAATCATAGATGAAAAGGATGGAACACTTGCAGCAAGAAAGGCGACAAGCCTTGTAAGCAGCGGGGAAGCACATGTACTTATGAAGGGTCTGATCGATACCTCGGTTATTATGAAGCAGGTTCTTGACCCTGAAATTGGTCTGAGGACAGGTAATGTCATCAGCCACGTTGCAGTCTTCGACGTACCGACCTACCACAAGATATTCATAGTTACGGATGCTGCGATGATAATTGCCCCTGATCTTAACCAAAAGAAACAGATAATAGAGAATGCTGTTCAGCTTGCCCATGCACTTGATATTGCTGAGCCCAAGGTTGCCGTTCTGGCGGCAAAGGAAAAGGTAAGTGAAAAGATGGAGGCAACTGTCCATGCAAAGGCATTGGCTGATATGAATAAGTCGGGAGAGATCAAAGGCTGCATCGTCGACGGACCACTTGCGCTTGACAATGCCGTAAGCAAGGAGTCTGCGAGGATAAAGGGAATTGACAGCGAGGTTGCAGGAGATGCGGATATACTTCTCGCCCCTGACATAGAGGCAGGCAATATACTTTACAAATCACTTACCTTCCTTGGAAATGCGAAATCGGCTGGTTTGATTGTTGGTACCAGCAAACCGATCGTTTTGACCTCCAGGGCTGACAGTGAGGAAGCAAAGCTCAATTCAATAGTCTTGGCCACATTAATGGCATAGGGAGAGATGTGTATGAAAAATTACAGGATGCTGATAATTAATCCAGGAAGTACCTCCACAAAGATTGCAGTTTATGATGGTAATACCATGGTATTTGAGGAAACTTTGAGACATGATGTAGAAGAGCTATCAAAGTTCGGGGATGTAATCCAGCAGTTGGAATTCAGGAAGGAAATCATTTTAAATGCTCTTAGGGAAAATGCGATCGACAAGAAAACGATTTCCGCAGTAATAGGCAGAGGCGGTCTTCTGAAGCCAATCGAAGGAGGAACCTATGAGGTAAATGAGGAAATGCTCAAAGATCTGAGGAGTTCGAAGCGGGGCATGCATGCTTCCAACCTGGGTGGGCTGATCGCCAATGAGATAGCCAAGGAAATTGGATCCAGAGCATTCATAGTCGACCCTGTTGTCGTTGATGAACTTCAGGAAATTGCAAGGATATCAGGCCTTAAAGGAATCGAGAGGATAAGTATATTCCACGCATTGAATCAAAAGGCCGTTGCAAGAAGATATGCACTTTCCCTTGGGAAGAAATATGAGGATCTAAACCTTATTGTTGTTCACCTTGGAGGTGGAATATCCGTTGGTGCACACAAAAAAGGCAGAGTTATAGACGTTCCTAACGCATTAAACGGAGAAGGGCCCTTCTCACCTGAACGAGCTGGAGGGCTTCCAATATGGGATCTGGTTGAGCTATGCTTCTCAGGTAAATATACAAAGAGTGAACTCCAGAAAAAGATTGTTGGAAACGGGGGGATAGTATCCTACCTTGGAACCAATGATGCACGCGAGGTAGTGCAAAGGATAGAAAGAGGAGATCAATATGCAAAGCTTGTTTACCAGGCGATGGCATATCAGGTAGCAAAGGAGATCGGAGCGTCCTCGGCAGTTCTTAAAGGCGATGTAGATCAGATAATAATAACTGGAGGTATCGCTTACGATAAGATGTTTGTAGGCTGGTTAGAGGAAATGATAGGTTATATTGCCGGTGTTACTGTTTATCCTGGTGAGGATGAGTTCAAAGCTCTTGCTGAGGGAGGACAAAGAGTGCTTTCCGGCGAGGAGGAACCGAAGATTTATAGTTAGGAGAACCTGATGAAAAACGACAAGAGAATAAGAATAGTCATAGGACATTATGGCAGTGGGAAGACAGAATTCAGTGTAAATTATGCAGTAAAGCTTGCTAAGATGGGAAGGAAGGTAGGTCTTGTGGATCTCGACGTCATCAACCCTTACTTCAGATCCAGGGAAAAGACTGCCCTTCTCGCAGAAATAGGGATCAAAGTTGTAGGAAGTAATCTTGAGGGCAATGCTCTCGATGTACCGGCAATTTCCGGAGAAGCTGCAACCCCTCTTCAGGATAAAAGCTACGATGCAATTCTTGACGTTGGCGGTGATCCGGCGGGAGCAAGGGCATTGGGAAGATACTTCCCAATACTAAGAGATGGAGAGTATGATATGTTCTTCGTACTCAATGCCAACAGACCTGAAACTCAGTCTGTAGATAAAGCAATGGAGTACATTGCAAAGATCGAAGCAACAGCAAGAGCAAAGGTTACAGGTATAGTCAATAATACTCATATGCTTAAGGCAACCTCTGTGGAGGATGTTATAAGAGGTTACGATCTGGCGGTAAAGGTTTCAGAGGCGACAGGTATTCCACTAAGATATAATTCTTGTCTTGAAAGCCTTGCAGATAAACTGCCGGATGAGGTAAAAACCAATGTCTTCCCGATCCAGCTTTATATGCGGGAAGAATGGATGATATAAGAAAAAGGAGGAATAAGATTATGGCAAAGGTCAAAGGCAACGTGACTTTCGATGAGGACCTGTGCAAGGGCTGCGGTCTTTGTGTATCTGTATGTCCAGTCAATATTATTTCACTTGACACTGGCAGGATAAATAAGAAAGGTTATTATCCAGCCGCTATTGAGGAAATGGATAAATGTATCGCATGCTCTAACTGTGCAACGGTTTGCCCGGATTTGGTTATAACTGTAGAAAGACTTTAAAGGAGGGTTACATATGACTAAGGTTCTCATGAAGGGGAACGAAGCTGTAGGAGCTGCTGCGATAGCTGCTGGATGCAAATACTTCTTCGGATATCCGATAACTCCTCAGAGCGAGGTCCCCGAATATTTATCAAGAGAGCTCCCCAAGATAGGTGGAGTGTTCGTTCAGGCTGAATCAGAGGTTGCTGCAATAAACATGGTATACGGAGCGTCAGGTTCAGGAGCAAGGGTAATGACTTCATCATCCAGCCCTGGTATAGCTCTTAAACAGGAAGGGATATCCTATCTTGCAGGAGCTGAGCTGCCATGTATAATTGTCGATATGGCCAGAGGAGGTCCAGGCTTAGGATCGATCCAGGCTGCCCAGGGCGATTATTTCCTTGCGACCAGAGGTGGAGGTAATGGAGACTATAGACTGATAGTTCTCGCACCTGCTAATGTACAGGAGCTTGTTGACCTTATTATTGATGGATTTGATCTGGCTGACCTTTACAGGACTCCTGTCATGATACTTGGCGATGGTATGATCGGTCAAATGATGGAGCCAGTCGAATTCAAGGAAAGACCCGAGAAGGACCTGCCTGTAAAGGATTGGGCCACAGTAGGTACAGGCGGCAAAAGAAAACCTAACATAATAAACTCTCTATTCCTTGAAGCAGAGCTTCTGGAAAAACACAATCACAATCTTCAGGCTAAATTTGCAAGGATAAGAGAGAACGAGAAGAGAGTTGAAACATATAACATAGAGGATGCAGACCTTGTAATAAGTGCATATGGGACAACTTCAAGAATTGCAAAAACTGCAATAAGCAAGTTAGAGAAGGAAGGCTACAAGATAGGTATGATAAGGCCAATCAGCCTTTATCCATTCCCAAATGAGGCTTTTGAGAAGATAAATCCAGCATGTAAGGGAGTTTTGACAGTTGAGATGAGTGCTGGTGGACAAATGATCGATGATGTAAGGCTATCACTTAACGGCTCCATGCCAACCTATTATCACGGACGATCAGGTGGAATGGTACCAACTCCAGAGGAAATAGCCAATAAGGTTAAGGAAATTCTTGGAGGTGACAAATAATGGCTGTCATATTTGAAAAGACTAAGGGGTTGACTGACAAGACCTTCCACTATTGTCCAGGATGTACCCATGGCGTTATCCACAGACTGGTTGCTGAAGCACTGGTTGAACTGGGAGTTCTTGAAAATGCCATCGGAGTTGCTCCGGTTGGCTGCTCTGTTTTAGCTTATAACTACTTTAATTGTGACATGCATGAGGCTGCTCATGGACGTGCTCCAGCCGTAGCAACTGGAATAAAGAGAGTTCACCCAAACAATTTTGTTTTCACTTACCAGGGAGACGGTGACCTGGCTGCTATTGGAACCGCAGAAATCGTTCACGCCGCGCATAGAGGAGAGAAGTTCTCAACTGTATTCGTAAACAACGCAATCTACGGGATGACAGGCGGACAAATGGCTCCTACGACACTCGTTGGTCAGAAGGCGACTACAGCGCCATACGGCAGAGATGAAGCTACAGCGGGAAGACCGATAAGAATGAGTGAGCTACTTGCAACTATCGATGGAGCAGTATTTGTTGAGAGAGTTGCAGTAAATACTCCAGCTAACATAAAGAAAGCCAAGAAAGCGATTCTTGAGTGCTTCAAGGTCCAACTGGAAGGCAAGGGCTTCGGTATAGTGGAAGTGCTTTCGACATGCCCGACAAACTGGGGACTAACTCCTGTTGAAGCGATGAAATGGCTTGGTGACAACATGATACCATATTATCCATTGGGTAACTTTAAAAAGCCAGAGGAGGTTAAATAGATATGGATGAGAGATTGATAATCGCCGGCTTTGGAGGACAGGGTGTAATGGCGATGGGCCAGCTTTTAACATACTCAGGGATGATCGAAAACAAAAATGTATCCTGGCTGCCATCATATGGACCAGAAATGAGAGGCGGAACTGCAAACTGCAACGTTACAGTATCAACTGATCCCGTGGGCTCTCCTGTAGTAGTTGAAGCATCTACAGTAATAGTTCTCAACCTGCCTTCTTTAGATAAATTTGAAGATAGTGTCGAAGCAGGCGGCAGACTATTTATAAATTCTTCATTAATATCAAGAAAATCAACAAGAGACGACATTGAGGTATACTATGTTCCTGCCAACGATATTGCCAACGAACTTGGAAACCCAAGGATAGCAAACATGGTAATGCTTGGAGCTGTACTTGAAAAAACCAATGTTGTAAGCTTTGAGTCAATAGAAAAAGCATTTGGCAAGGTTTTTGGCGAATCCAAGGCTCATCTGCTTCCGATCAATAAGGAAGCTCTTGAAAGAGGAGCAAAAGCCGTAAGAGAAACTGCAAACGTATAAATATAAAGACGCTGGACTGTCAGTCCAGCGTCAGGCTTTGTGTAAGCTCTTCAATCAACTCTTTTACGGTAGTTATCCTGTCGATCAGGTAACCTCTTTTCCCTATGAATATCAGACCGTTGTCCACATCACCGGTTACAGATCTTATCAGCGCACTTGTTATGCAATATTGAGTAGTGGCCGGGTTGCAGGGTGTAAGACAGTTGTAGCATTTCGTCACCCTTTCTCTCTCCAGGGATACCCTTCTTATAAAATCATTTAGGATTGCCTGACCAGGCATTCCGACTGGGCTTTTAACATATCCAATGTCTTCATTTTTGCTCTGGATATAAGCCTCCTTGAAGCTTATATGTGCATCACACTCCTGGGTAGCAACGAAACGGCTGCCAAGTTGAACAGCATCTGCACCTATCTGGAGAAGCTCCCTGATTTCCTCACTATAGTATATACCTCCTGCGGCTGCAATAGGGATCTTCTTGTCGCAGGTATCCTCATAGGATCTGATCGCTTCCCTGACTTCTTTGACCAGATCACGAATATCAGGGAGATTGCCGCTTTTCAGGATCTCCTCAGAAAAACCAAGATGCCCTCCAGCCAATGGGCCTTCCACGATGATTAGATCAGGCAAATAGTTGTGCCTCTTAGTCCATAACTTGGTAATTACTGCAGCCGCCTTACCGGAGGATACTATAGGTGCGATTTTTGTATCGCTGCCCTTCACAAGCTCAGGTAGCTCACTAGGTAAACCGGCTCCAGAAATTATCAAGTCAACACCTTCTTCAACTGCTGCTTTGACCATTTCCTTATAGTTATCGATAGCAACCATAATGTTGACTGCAAGAATTCCGTACGGACTCTTTTCACGCGCTAACCTTATTTCTTTCTTCAATCCTCTTATGTTTGCCTCATTTGTATTGGTTGTAAAATCAGGCTCCCTAAATCCTATCTGAACTCCTGAAATTGTACCGATACCACCTTGATTGGCAACTGCAGATGCAAGCCCCGAGAGGGAAACTCCAACTCCCATACCACCCTGGATTATCGGTACTCTGGCAAGCTTGTTGCCAATTCTTAATTTATCCATTATAGATCCCTCCATCAGTTTTCGATCGCGAACATGAATTCTCCCTCAGCTGCAAGCTCTTCGCCCACGAAAGCCTTGCCCTCTCCAATTCCTATTCCGCCTCGAACTCTTGTAATCTCTACCTCTATCCTTAAGCAATCACCTGGTACTACCTTTCTCTTGAATCTAAATTTGTTGATCCCTGCAAAATAGGCAGTCTTACCCTTGAATTGCTCCTGGGACAAAAGAATCACTGCTCCTGCCTGCGCCATTGTCTCTATTATGATGACACCAGGCATGACAGGATTATTCGGGAAGTGTCCTGTAAAGTAGTTTTCATTCACAGTAACATTTTTATAGCCTGTACCCTTAAGAGCCTCTTCGCTTACTTCGACCCTGTCAATAAAAAGAAAAGGGTATCTGTGTGGGATGACTTCAATTATATCCTTTATCCCGTATACCTTCATCCTATAACCTCCTGTCTCAGGCCATTTGGCCAGAAAAATATTGCAAAAGCTTTCGATATGCTTTATACTATCCTTAAGTTTGCATTCGCCTAAGCTCAATAATAATTTAAATTGATGATTTTTGCAAACTATTAATTAGTGGAGGTGTTGTCTTTATAAAAGACGATGCAGTCAATCAGGAGGTGGACAATTGAAAAAAATATCGGTTGGAATAACCGGTCTTGGAAGCTATGTACCGGAAAGGGTCGTAACCAATGATGACATTTCAAAGCTTGTGGAAACGAGCGACGAATGGATAGTAACCCGAACTGGTATCAAGGAGAGAAGAGTGGCTGACGAGAATGTTGCGACATCTGATCTGGCCATTAAGGCAGCGGAGCTTGCTTTAGAGGATTCAGGATTGGATGCGGATGAACTGGATCTGATCATCGTCGCTACTGCTACACCTGACCATGCGTTTCCGTCGACAGCCGCTCTTGTGCAAAAAAACCTTGGAGCATCAAAGGCAGCTGCATTTGACTTAAGCGTTGGCTGTTCAGGATTCATCTACGGCATGGTTACCGGAGCTAACTTTATTACTTCCGGGATGTATAAGAAGGTTTTGGTTATTGGTGCTGAAACTCTCTCAAAGATAGTGGACTGGACTGACAGAAACACCTGTGTATTATTTGGAGACGGTGCAGGAGCGTGTGTATTGGAATCATGTGACGAAAGTTTTGGGATTTTAGCTTCAGAGCTTGGGTCAGATGGTCTCAACGGAGACGTTTTGATATTGCCTGCAGGCGGCTCGAGATATCCGGCAACTGCAGAAACAGTTAAGAACAAGCTTCACACAATAAAAATGGATGGCAAAGAGGTCTTTAAATTTGCTGTAAGGGTAATGGAAAAATCGTCCATGAGAGTTCTGGAAGAGGCGGGACTGACTCAGGACCAGCTTGATTTCTTCATACCCCACCAGGCAAATATGAGGATTGTTGATGCAGCAATGAAAAAGTTGCAGCTGGGAAGAGAAAAAACACATATAAATATGGATAAGTACGGCAACATGTCCGCTGCTTCAGTTCCTGTTGCTCTTGATGAGGCCTTCAGGGAAGGGAAGATCAAACAAGGAGATGTGGTACTTCTTATCGCATTTGGTGCAGGATTATCCTGGGCTTCTATTGTCATGCGGTGGAACAGGAGGGACAGGGATGTTTAAAACAAGAGTAACTAAATTATTAGGTATTCAATACCCTATCATACAGGGCGGTATGGCATGGGTAGCTACTCATGAGCTTGCAGCAGCAGTATCTGAGGCTGGAGGTCTTGGAATAATTGCAGCGGGAAATGCACCTGGAGATTTTGTAAGGAATGAAATAAGAGCACTTAAGAAAAAAACCGATAAACCCTTTGGTGTGAATATTATGCTCCTTTCACCATTTGTTGAAGATGTTGTGGACATAGTGTGTCAGGAGGGGGTTCCCGTAGTAACCACCGGAGCAGGAAATCCTGGAAAATACCTTGACCGATTCAGAGAAAAGGGGATCAAGGTCATACCTGTAGTACCCTCTGTGGCTCTTGCAAAGAGGCTTGAAAAACAGGGAGTAGATGCTTTGATAGTTGAGGGAACTGAGGCTGGAGGCCATATAGGGGAGCTTACAACCATGGCTCTTGTACCACAGGTATGTGATGCTGTTGATCTTCCGGTGATTGCAGCAGGCGGGATAGCCGATGGGAGAGGCTTTATTGCTGCCCTTGCTCTTGGTGCCGAGGGAGTACAGGTTGGGACAAGATTTGTGTGCTCAACTGAAGCGAAGGTCCATTCAAGCTACAAGGATGCCCTGATAAATGCAAAGGACAGGGATGCAATCGTAACAGGAAGAACTACCGGTCACCCTGTAAGGGTAATAAAGAATCAATTTACCCGTGAGTTTCTGGAAATGGAAAGAAACGGAGCGTCTGTAGAGGAGCTTGAAGCCGCTGGCGCAGGCAAGTTAAGACTTGCAGTAGTAGATGGAGATATTGATAACGGCTCAGTTATGTCTGGTCAGATAGCAGGGATGATAAAGGATATAAAAAGCTGCAGGGATATAATTGAGGGCATGGTTCAGGAAGCTATGACTTCCCATGAAAGGATCAGGCAATTATCAGGAGGTGGCCTTGATGGCTAAGACAGCATTTTTGTTCCCTGGCCAGGGAGCTCAACATATAGGAATGGGCAGAGATTTCTTTGAACAAATAAGAGAGTCCAAGGAGGTATTCAAGGAGGCAGACGAAGCACTTCAAATGGATCTTTCAGGCCTGATATTCGAGGGATCCGAGGAGGAACTCAAGAAAACCGAGAATACCCAACCGGCAATTCTTACCGCCAGTATTGCGATGCTTAAAGCTCTTGAAAAAGAGGGTATCGACTGTGATTACACCGCTGGCCTGAGCCTTGGAGAATACAGTTCGTTGGTTATGAGTAAAGCGTTGAGATTTTCTGATGCACTTAAAATAGTCAGGGAAAGAGGCAAGTTCATGCAGGAGGCCGTTCCGCAGGGAGTAGGTGGTATGGCAGCATTGTTGGGTATGGACAGAGATCTGTTGCCTTTAGTCCTTGAAGCATCAAAAGATTTTGGCATAGTAGAGGTAGCAAACTACAACAGTCCGGATCAGATAGTTATATCCGGCGAAAAGAAAGGATTATCTATAGCTTGCGCCAAGGCAATGGAACTGGGTGCAAAAAAAGCTGTAGAGCTCCCGGTCAGTGCACCTTTCCACACCTCGATGCTAACTCCGGCAGGAGTTAGGCTCGAGGGAGAACTGAGGAAGGTATCCCTGGGAGAGCTTGAAAAAAAGGTAGTCTCAAACGTGGACGGAAAGGTGATTGGCTGCAGGGAAGAGCTTGTTGGCAAACTGGTAGACCAGGTCTCAAGCTCAGTAATGTGGCAGCAGTCAATCGAGTACATGATTGATGAAGGAGTTGATACCTTCATTGAGATCGGGCCTGGAAAGTCACTTTCCGGCTTTGCAAAGAGAATAAGCAAGGCAATGGGTAAGGATGTCAGGATACTTAACGTATCTTCTGTGGAAAGCTTCAAGGAAACTGTTGAGAAGCTTACAAAGGGGGCTTAGTCAATGAAGGGCAAAACAGCACTTGTAACAGGTGGAAGCCGGGGGATAGGAAGAGAGATCGCGCTGGGACTTGCGGCAAGGGGATGCAATGTCGCAATAACCTTTATCAGAAGCGAAGAGACAGCTTTAAAAGTAGTTGATGAGCTAATAGAATTGGGAGTTAAGGCTGTTGCAGTCAAAGCTGATACCGGCAATAAGGAGCAGGTTGAAGAAATGGTAATCCAGGTCGAGGAAAGTCTTGGAAGGATAGATATACTGGTCAACAACGCAGGGATAACCAGGGATAATCTTCTCATAAGAATGAGTGAGGACGACTGGGACCAGGTAATGCAGACAAACCTTAAGGGAGCATTTCTAACCACTAAGGCAGTAGTAAGGGGAATGATGAAAAACAGATATGGAAAGATCATAAACATATCGTCAGTTGTAGGAGTTATGGGCAATGCGGGGCAAGCAAATTATTCCGCTTCAAAGGCCGGACTTATAGGGCTTACAAAGTCCACAGCCAAGGAACTGGCCTCCAGGGGCATAAGGGTGAATGCAATAGCTCCGGGCTTTATAAAAACAGATATGACTGATGCGCTCAAGGAAGAGGTAATACAAGAGATGCTTAAATCCATACCGCTTGGCTATCTTGCGGAGCCGAAGGAAATAAGCAATTTGGTGAATTTCCTTGCAAGCGAGGACTCAGATTACATCACTGGGCAGGTAATTCAAATAGATGGCGGAATGCACATATAATTTAAGGAGGAATATAAAAATGGTATTTGAAAAAGTAAAAAAGATAATTGCAGAGCAGCTTGATGCAGAGGCAGAAGGAATAACCATGGAGACATCAATGATGAAGGATCTTGAGGCAGACTCCCTTGACGCTGTAGAAATAATGATGGCCCTCGAGGATGAGTTTGGAATAGAGATTCCTGACGAGGACGCAGAAGGATTCAAAAATATCGGAGATATCGTAAAATACGTAGAAGGGAAAATAGCCTAATTCAAAGAGGTGGATATATGAAAAGAGTTGTACTGACAGGCTTTGGAGCAGTAACGCCTATCGGGATCGGTAAGGATGAATTTTGGAATGCTTTGCTGGATGGAAAATCTGGAGTAGGGTATATAACGAGGTTTGATGCTTCTGAGCATGACACAAAGATTGCAGCTGAGGTAAAGGACTTTGACCCCACTGCATTCATGGAGAAAAAGGAAGCAAAGAGGATGGATATGTTCGCTCAGTATGCAGTTGCAGGTACTAAAATGGCTCTGGATGATGCAGGGATCGACTTATCAATGATCGATACTGACAGAGCTGGAGCAATAATCGGTTCAGGAATTGGCGGGATAACAACCCTGGAAGCAGAAAAGGAAAATCTGGATGAGAAAGGCCCTGGAAGGATAAGTCCGCTTTTTATACCAATGATGATTGCAAACATGGCAGCGGGCCAGGTTTCAATGACTTTCGGCTTGAAGGGTTCATCTATGACGATTGCTACGGCTTGTGCATCTGCTACCCATGCCATAGGTGAAGCCTTTAGGATGATCAAGTCTGGGTACCTCGACATGGCAGTCTCAGGAGGTACAGAAAGCTCTATAACCCCTCTTTCAATGGCAGGGTTTATATCTATGAAAGCTCTTTCAACCAGGAATGAAGTGCCTGAGAAGGCCAGCAGGCCCTTTGACAAAAATAGGGATGGATTTGTAATGGGAGAAGGCTCCGGCATAGTAATTCTTGAAGAGCTGGATCATGCATTGAAAAGAGGAGCCAGGATATATGCAGAGGTCGTCGGATATGGCTCAACCTCAGATGCCTTTCACATAACTCAGCCAGATCCTGAAGCATCAGGGGCAATGAGAGCTATGGCACTTGCCCTAAAGGAGAGTGGGGCAAGTCCTTGTGATATAGATTATATAAATGCACATGGAACCAGCACCTACTTCAATGACAAGCTGGAGACTCTGGCAATAAAAAGGCTGTTTGGTGAGTATGCAAAAAACTTGAATATAAGTTCCACAAAATCAATGACTGGCCATCTCTTAGGTGCTGCAGGCGGTGTTGAGGCAATTGCTACTGCAATGGCCATTCATACTGGAGTCGTTCCTCCCACCATCAACTACGAGGTCCACGATGAGGAGTGCGATTTGAATTACACGCCTAATCATGCAGTCAAGCGCAACGTTCGCTATGGCTTGTCCAATTCACTTGGATTTGGCGGACATAATGCGTCTATACTTTTCAAAAGGTATGAATAACAGTTAACTGCTGGCTTTAGCCGGCAGTTTTTTCTATATATACACATCGATTTATGCTATACTTTAAGTATAATGCGGAGGAACAAAATGAGGATCACTATACCTGAATATGTAAATCGAATAATAGATGCTTTGAATAGCTCAGGGCATGAGGCATTTCTTGTTGGAGGCTGTGTAAGGGATTCGATCCTGGGTAAGGTGCCTGCTGACTATGACATAGCTACCTCTGCTGATCCGGCTCAAATAGAGTCAGTATTCAGAGACTGGAGGACCTTTGAACCAGGGCGTATATTTGGGACGATACCTGTCGCTCAGGAGGAAGGGATAGTTGAGGTCACTGCCTTTAGAAAGGATATTGGATATTCAGACGGCAGGAGGCCTGACAGGGTAGAGTTCACCACCAATTTGACTGAGGATCTCAAAAGAAGGGATTTCACTATCAATGCAATGGCCTACAGCCACTCCACAGGGATAATCGACCCATTTGGTGGCAATAAAGATATTGATATGAGGCTTATCAGATGTGTAGGCGATCCAATGGAAAGACTGAGTGAGGATTACCTCAGAATACTAAGAGCTGTAAGGTTTGCTACTCAATTGAACTTCTCCATAGAGATAAGTACTGCAGGTGCCTGCACAAAGCTCTCCGCAGGTCTAAACAAGGTTAGTGTTGAAAGAATCAGAGAGGAATTGTTTAAGATATTACTTTCTGACAAGCCTTCAGAGGGACTCCTTATGATGAGATCTCTGGGTATACTGAAAGAGGTTATTCCTGAGTTGATCCCTGCAATAGGCTTTGATCAAAGGAATCCGCATCATGACAGATCTGTCTTCCAGCATACTTTGACCGTTCTGGACAATACACCACCGGTTCTCCATTTGAGGCTGGCTGCCCTATTGCATGACATTGGTAAACCGTACACCTTCTCAGTTGACGAGTATGGTGTGGGTCACTTCTATGGACATGACAAGATGAGTGTAAAAATCGGGAAAGAGTTTATGCAAAGGCTTAAATGCTCAACAGAGCTTATGGAAAAAACACTGAATCTGGTGAAAGAGCACATGGTCCATCACCCGGATTTGAGGAAAAAAGGTCTGAAGAGACAGCTTCAGAGAGTAGGATCCGAGAACATATACCACCTTATAGACCTTCAGATAGCAGACAAACTCAGCAAGAAGGGCAAAAAGGACATAACAAAGCTCCTTGAGAAAAAAACGGTGATCGGAGAGATACTTGAAGCCGGTGAACCTTTTAAAAAGGGTCATCTTGCAGTAAATGGAAATGACCTTAAGGCCGCAGGATACAAAGAGGGCAAGATAATCGGAAAGCTTCTTGAGTACCTGCTGAACTGTGTGCTTGAGAAACCGGAACTAAATACCAGGGAGCATCTGATGAAGATAGTGCTCGATATTTATCCTCCGGACTCTGTTGAATAAACACCTAATTTTAGGGAGGAATGTAAATGGGAAAACTATTTGGTACAGATGGAGTTAGAGGCGTTGCAAATTTGGAATTGACGCCAGAGCTGGCCTTTGGAATAGGAAGGGCTGGAGCCTTCATCATATCGGAAGGGAAAAAGGGCAAGGTCATTGTAGGCAAGGACACAAGAGCATCCGGTGATATGCTTGAGGCTGCACTAACAGCAGGAATATGCTCTATGGGTTTGGATGTCGAGTCGATCGGTATACTTCCAACACCTGCGGTAGCCTTGCTGGCAAGAGAATACGGAGCGGTGGCAGGGGTAATGATATCAGCATCCCATAATCCCGGTGAATACAATGGAATCAAATTTTTCAACGGGGAGGGGCTAAAGCTTCCGGACGCGGTGGAAGAACAGATAGAGGATATAATCCTGAATAAACGAGAGCTGCCTGCGCCTCCAATTAAAGACCTGATAGGCAGGGTATATATAAATGGAACTGCAGCAGAGGATTACAAGGAGTTACTGAAAAATGCCATCAAGGTAGACCTCACAGGAGTTAAGATAGCAATGGATTGCGGCCATGGTGCCCTGTACAGGATTGGACCGTCGATAGTCAAAGAGTTAGGCGGTGAAGTGATTTCAATTAACACCGAGCCCAATGGTATGAATATAAATCATGATTGTGGATCAACAAAACCGGCTCTGGTCCAGAGACTTGTCCTGGAGAATGGTGCAGACCTTGGAGTCGCCTTTGACGGAGATGCCGACAGGATAATTGCAGTTGACGAGAAGGGCGAGATCATCGATGGAGATCACATTCTTGCAATTTGCGGCTCCTACCTGAAGGGGAAGGGAGAGTTGAAAAGGGACACGGTAGTTGGAACTGTTATGACCAATATGGGCCTGGATGAGTACCTGAAGAAAAACGGATTGGGGATTGTCAAGACTGCAGTCGGGGACAGGTACATACTCGAGGAAATGTTGAAGGAGGGCTACAACCTAGGTGGAGAACAGTCAGGACATATCATATTCCTTGAGCACAATACCACAGGAGATGGAATGGCAACAGCACTTCACCTGTTGCAGGTAATGAAGGATACTAACAAGAAAGCATCGGAGCTTAATGGGTTGATGAAAAACTATCCTCAGGTCCTATTGAATGCAAGGGTCGACAATGCATATAAGACAAAGTACATGGAGATACCTGAGATCAAGGAAGAGATCATGAGAATAGAGGAGATGTTCAAAGGCAAGGGCAGGGTACTGATAAGACCATCAGGCACAGAGCCACTGGTAAGGGTTATGATCGAGGGGGAGGATCATGAGATCATAACTGATGTCGCGAGGGACCTCGTTGATTTCATCGAGTCCAGGATAGGGATAAAATAAGAAAAAGGAGGGGTCATATGGAATATAAAATAGTAGCTGATAGTAGCTGTGATCTGAATGAAGAGCTTAAGAGCAAAATGGAGGTTAGTCTGGTTCCCTTTAGGATAGACATCGATAAAGCTTCCTTTATCGATGATGAAAACATTGACATGAAGAACCTGATCAGTACGATGAAGGCCAGTCCAAATCCCATAAAATCCTCATGTCCTTCCCCGGGAGATTTCAAGGAGAGGTATGTGGACGCGGACAGCGTCTTTGTGGTAACAATATCGAAGGAATTGTCAGGGGCCTACAACAGTGCAATACTTGCAAGGGATATGATGCTTGAGGAGATGAAAGAGAAGTTCATACATGTATTTAATTCAAGATCGGCAAGTGTTGGCGAAACATTAACTGCAATAAAGATCAAGGAATGTATAGAAAAAAAGATGCCGAATGAGCAGATCGTGGAGAAGGTTGAGCAATATATCGATGATATGAAGACATTCTTTATTTCTGATGATTTGAGCAATCTGATCAAAAATGGGCGGATATCAAAGACGCAAGGTCTGATAGCTAATATTCTGAATATAAAGCCTATAATGAAAGCCACAGATGATGGCAACATAGAATCTGTTGAGAAAATAAGAGGCAGCAAGAAGGCTTTCAAGAGATTAGCGGAGTTAATTGCAGAAAGCGGAGTGAAATTTGAGGAGAGGATATTAGCCATATCGCATACAAATGCACTTCAAAAGGCTTTGGATATTAAGGAGGATCTTGCAGGACTTAAATTCAAGGATGTAGTAATAGTCGAGACCAAGGGCTTGAGCGCTGTATATGTGAATGATGGGGGCATAATCGTATCCTACTAGAGATCAAGGCGGCGGTAAAAAAGTATCTGAAAAAGTATTTGACAAATCCACGCCTGATGCTATAATAGATAAAGTAGGCGCGAAGGCACCTAACATTACATGCGGGAATGGCGGAATTGGCAGACGCGCTAGACTTAGGATCTAGTGTCAACGACGTGGGGGTTCAAGTCCTCTTTCCCGCACCAGCAAAAACCAGTGGTTCTGCCATTGGTTTTTTCATATGTATGCAATAATGCGCGAATATGGTATAATACTGTGATGGAGACAACAATTCGTGTCATATATTAAAAATAAATTAGGGGGTTCATTGATGAAGGCTGTTTTTGAAAAAAGGGAGAAAAACACGGTACACTTTAATATCGAATTGCCTGCAGGCGACTTTGAAGGAGCTTTGCAAAAAGCTTATTTAAAGAACAGAGGGAAATTTAACATACCCGGATTCAGAAAGGGTAAGGTCCCAAGAAAAATAATTGAAATGAACTTTGGAGCAGACATATTCTTTGAAGATGCTATCAATATGCTTCTACCTGAGGCTTATTCAGATGCTATCGAGGAGCTTAAGCTCGAACCCGTAGACAGCCCTGAGGTGGATGTTGAAGAGATAAATCTTGGAGAGCCTGTAAATGTGAAATTCAGCGTAGATGTAAAGCCTGAGGTAGAGCTTGGGGATTACAGTACTATAGAGCTGGAGAAGGTAGACTACTCAGCAACCGATGCAATGATAGATGCTGAAATTGATAGAGTGAGAAACATGAACTCCAGAATGATCGACGCAGGAGACAGGGGAATCGCCAACGGCGACTTTGTAACCATGGATTTTGAAGGATTTATCGATGATGAAGCCTTCGAAGGCGGAGCTTCAGAGGATCATGTCCTGGAAATCGGATCAGGACAATTTATACCAGGCTTCGAGGAAGGACTTCTCGGCAAGAAAAAAGGAGAGGCAGTTGAAGTAAATGTTACTTTCCCGGAAGAATATCATGAGGAGTCGCTGAAGGGTAAGTCAGCAGTATTCAAGGTCGATATAAAGGAAGTAAAGGTAAAGGAGCTTCCTGAGCTTGATGACGAATTTGCCAAGGATGTCAGCGAATTTGATACTCTTGAGGATTATAAAAACAGCATCAGAGTGGAGCTTGAGAAGCAGCTTAAGGATCAGGAAAAGATCGAGACAGAGAACAAGATAGTCGAGAAAGTAGTTGAAATGAGCAGCTTTGATGTTCCTGAAGGCATGATACAATCACAAATCGACAATGAAATAAAGGATTTTGAGTATAGAGTGGGCATGCAGGGCTTCAACATGGAAAGATACCTGGAGCTTACAGGTATGTCTGTTGAGGAGCTTAGAGACAACTTCAGATCTGTGGCCGAGAGAAGAGTTAGAGCGGACCTTGTTCTTGAGGCTATTGCAAAGGCTGAGGGAGTAGAGGTCACTGAGGAGGATCTTGACAAGGAACTGGAAAAACTTGCTGAGCAATATAAGCAGGAAAATAAAGAGAAGTTCGTTGAGGACATGAAAAAAGGAGATTTAGGCTTCTTAAAAGCGGGTATATCGAACAGTAAAGTTTTAAATCTGTTAAATGAGAAAGTTAAATTCATCTAATTAATAGGAGGTATGGATATGTCATTGGTACCTATAGTCGTTGAACAAACTAACAGAGGAGAAAGGTCCTACGATATATATTCAAGATTGCTTAAGGACAGAATCATAATGCTGGGATCAGAGATTAATGACGTTGTCGCAGATCTGGTCGTAGCACAGCTTCTGTTTCTTGAAGCAGAGGATCCTGAGAAGGACATTCAGATCTATATCAACAGCCCTGGCGGTTCAGTAAGTGCAGGATTTGCAATTTTTGATACAATCCAGTACATCAAGCCTGATGTTGCAACTATATGCGTAGGAAGAGCCGCTTCCATGGGAGCGTTCCTTCTGGCAGCAGGAACAAAAGGCAAGAGATTTGCGCTGCCGAACTCAGATATCATGATCCACCAACCCCTTGGCGGAGCTCAGGGACAGGCTGAGGATATAAGGATCCAGGCTGAAAAGATAATTGAGATCAGGGAGAGAATAAACAGGATATTGTCAGAGAGAACGGGACAACCACTTGAGCGGATAGCCAAGGATACAGACAGGGACTATTACATGAGCGCTTCAGAGGCTGTAGAATATGGAATAATCGATGCCATAATGGAGAGAAAGAAATAAGAGGTGAGTCCATGGCAAAAAATGACGACAAGCAATTGAGATGCTCATTCTGCGGGAAGCCGCAGGATCAGGTCAAGAGGCTCATTGCAGGTCCAAATGTGTATATATGCAATGAATGCATCGAGCTGTGTCAGGAGATAATCGAGGAGGAATTTGTTGATTACTTGAATGATTTCGAGCTTGAGGAGGTTCCAAAACCCTCTGAAATAAGGGAAACACTGGATGAATATGTCATTCATCAGGAAAGAGCAAAAAAGGGTCTGGCAGTTGCAGTCTACAATCACTATAAGAGAATACACAGAAAGCCATCAAAGAACGATCCCGTGGAGCTACAAAAGAGCAATATAATGATGATTGGGCCCACAGGCTCTGGGAAAACCCTTTTGGCGCAAACTCTGGCCAAAATATTGAATGTACCCTTCGCAATAGCTGACGCAACCTCACTGACTGAGGCTGGATATGTAGGCGAGGATGTTGAAAATATAATCCTGAAACTGATCCAGGCAGCAGACTATGATATTGAGAAGGCTGAAAAGGGTATAGTCTATATTGATGAGATAGATAAAATTGCAAGAAAGACAGAGAATCCGTCAATTACAAGAGACGTAAGCGGAGAGGGTGTTCAGCAGGCATTGTTGAAAATCCTTGAGGGCACGGTTGCCAATGTACCCCCTCAAGGAGGAAGGAAACACCCGCATCAGGAGTTCATACAGGTAGATACTACAAACATTCTGTTTATAGTCGGAGGGGCTTTTGACGGACTTGACAAGATAATCCAGTCAAGAGTTGGCAAGAAGTCTATGGGCTTTGGTGCAGACGTTAAGTCGCAGAGGAGAAACATGAGCGAGCTTCTGAAGCAGATACAGCCTGAAGACCTTATAAAATATGGTCTCATCCCTGAATTTGTGGGGAGACTTCCGGTGGTAGTAACACTTGAGGAGCTTGACGAGGAAGCTTTGGTAAGAATATTGACCGAGCCAAGAAATGCTCTTGTAAAGCAGTATAAGGAGCTTTTCTCCATGGATGATGTTGAACTGGACTTTGAGGAATCTGCTCTTAGAGTGATAGCGAAGAAAGCAATCGAGAGAAAGACCGGAGCAAGAGGCTTGAGGGGCATTATTGAGGAGAGAATGCTGGATATAATGTATGAGATTTCCAATAGAGCAGACGTTGAAAAATGTGTTATTACTAAGGAAACAATAGAGAATGACGGAGAGCCTACTTTGGTATTATCCCAGGAAAAGAAAAGTAGGGCCAGGAAAAAAGGCAATAAGGAATCCGCATCCTAAAGGCTCACAGCAGTGAGCCTTTATTTTTCCAATTGAAGGAGGGATATTATGGAAAACCCCTATGTAATAGAAGACAAAGTACTGCCCTTGATACCGTTAAGAGGCATTTCAATTTTTCCACACATGGTGATACATTTTGACGTTGGAAGGGAGAAATCCGTCCAGGCACTGGAAAAGTCCATGATGGATGATTCCCTTATACTGCTTTGTACACAAATAAATCCAAAGCTTGAGGAGCCTACAACCGATGACTTTTATCATGTAGGCACGATCGCTAAAGTCAAACAAATGCTAAAGCTTCCCGGAGGAAGCATTAGGGTGCTGGTAGAGGGCTTGAACAGAGGTAAGGTAAAAAAAGTAGTGCAGAGAGAACCCTATTTTCTTGCTGAAGCCGAGGAGTACAGCTATAATCCTGACGAGATCAAGAAAAGTCAGGATATTGAAGCAGCTATGAGGCTTGTGATTGTTGATCTTGAAGAATATATCTCCCTGAACTCCAAGGTATCCTCAGAGGTTCTTTTTACAATCTCCGATATTGAGGATCCCGGAAGACTTGCAGATGTAATCGCGTCTTATGTATTCCTTAAGCAGGAGGACGACCAGAGGATACTTGAGGCTTTTGATCTTTATGAAAGGCTTGAGGTTCTCCATCAGATACTCCAGGAAGAGATAGAGCTATTAAGGATAGAGGATAAAATAAATCAAAGAGTAAGAAAACAGATCAACAAGATCCAAAAAGAGTACTATCTTAAGGAACAGCTAAAAGCCATCCAGAAAGAACTGGGAGAGGACGATGACCTCTCAGGAGAGATTGAGGACTATGAAGCCAAGCTGAGTAAAATAAAAATGCCAAAAGAGGTCAAGGATAAGGCCATGAAGGAAGTTGAAAGACTTTCGCGAACTCCGTCCCATTCAGCTGAGGTAGGTGTAATAAGGACTTATCTGGATTGGATTGTTGAGCTTCCATGGGACAAGGAAACCAGGGAAAAAATTGATATTAAAAAGGCCAGAGAAATACTTGATGCTGACCACTACGGACTTAAGGACGTTAAGGAGAGGATTCTTGAGTTCATTGCCATCAGGAAGCTTTCAACCTCCATCAAAGGACCTATATTATGTCTGGTAGGTCCCCCGGGAGTAGGAAAGACATCAATAGCAAAATCTATAGCATCTTCATTGAACAGGAACTTTGTAAGGATGTCTCTGGGAGGAGTCAGAGATGAAGCAGAGATAAGGGGACACAGGAGAACATATGTGGGAGCAATGCCGGGCAGGATAATAAGCTCTATAAAGAAGGCTGGAACGAAAAACCCGGTTTTTCTATTCGATGAAATTGACAAGCTTGCCAATGACTTCAGAGGCGATCCGGCCAGCGCACTTTTAGAGGTTTTGGATCCTGAGCAGAACACCACATTTACTGACCATTTTCTGGACGCGCCATTCGACTTATCAAAGGTTCTCTTTATAACAACAGCAAACACCACCTCCAGCATCCCTCCAGCTCTATTGGACAGGATGGAGGTAATTCGAATCAGTGGTTATACCGAGGAAGAGAAGCTTGAAATAGCAAAGCGTTACCTGCTGCCTAAGCAAATGAAGGAGCATGGTCTAAAAGAAACCCAAATGACTATGTCTGATGGAGCCATAAGGGATGTTATAAACTATTATACAAGGGAAGCAGGAGTCAGAAATCTTGAGAGAAATCTCGCCGGAATCTGCAGGAAGGCTGCAAAGACAATAGTGGAAAAGAATAAAAAGATTGTACGGATAAATTCCGGAAATCTTTCTGGATATCTGGGTGCAGGTCGTTATCGATACGACACTGTGGAGGAAAAAGATCAAATAGGCGTTGCCAACGGCCTTGCATGGACGGCAGTGGGAGGGGAGACTCTTTCCGTTGAGGTAACTACTATGCAGGGGACAGGCAAGACCCAGCTCACAGGTAAGCTGGGAGAGGTCATGAAAGAATCAGCCATGGCAGGGATAAGCTTTATCAGAGCAAATGCAGAAAGACTTAATGTTCCTATGGATTTTCATAAGGATATGGATATCCACATTCATGTTCCCGAAGGAGCAATTCCCAAGGATGGTCCATCTGCTGGTATAACCATCGCCATTGCCTTAATATCAGCGCTTTCCAACACACCAGTTTATAAAGACGTTGCCATGACTGGCGAGATCACTCTTCGAGGCAGGGTACTGCCTGTAGGCGGTATTAAGGAGAAGCTGCTTGCAGCTCATAGAATGGGTATTAAAAAGGTCTTGATCCCCTTTGAGAATGAAAAGGATCTGGAGGAGATACCTGATAAAATCAAAAAGAAAATGGAATTCGTGCTTGTGAAGAATCTGGATGAGGTTCTTTTGCATGCGCTGGTTGCCAAGGGTGATGATGATGAAAATAAATAAGTCTGATCTGCAGGCAATGGCAGTTGCACCTGCTGGCTACCCACAGGATGAGCTGCCGGAAATAGCTTTCGCCGGGAGATCGAATGTTGGGAAGTCATCATTTATAAATGCGATGCTGAACAGGACGAATCTGGCTAGAACAAGTGGAAAGCCAGGGAAAACGAGAACAATAAATTTTTATATTATCAACGAAGAATTCAGATTTGTAGACCTTCCAGGTTATGGGTATGCCCAGGTATCAAAAACTGAAAGAAAAAAATGGGGAGAGATCATTGAGAAATATCTAAGTAACAGGTCAAATCTAAAAGCCATTTCACTGATCCTGGATATAAGGCATAAGCCGACTCCTCAGGACATAGATATGTTCAACTGGATCAGGGCTTATAATATCCAGCCTGTAGTTGTAGCTACAAAGGCGGATAAAATAGCCAGAGGACAATGGGAAAGGCATCTTAAGATAATAAGGGAAGCCCTGGAGGTAAAGTCTGGAGAAGTTCAGATAATACCATTTTCTTCATCAAAAAAAATCAATGTGGATAAGCTGTGGGAGTTGCTTGAGGAATATCTTCAGCTGCCAGTATATGAGCAGGAAAAAGACCAGTGATTCCCACTGGTCTTTTTAAGTACATTATTATTCTTTTTCAAACATATCCTTAGTTGCGCCGCAAACCGGGCAAACCCAATCCTCTGGCAGATCTTCGAAAGCAGTTCCAGGAGCGATGCCTCCATCTGGATCTCCCTCAGCTGGATCATAAACATAACCACATGGTCCACAAACCCATTTGTCCATATTAAAATCTCCTTTCGCTTGTTATTTTGTTGAGTCACCTAATTATACCATATATCTTAAGAAAATAAACTATGATTTTGGGAGCCTATAAAATAACAAAGATTAATATGCTTCAAAGTGGGTAAAATACTAAAAAACAGAACATGACGGGTGTGATTGCGATGGATTATATTTATAAAGGATCAGTATGCAGCGATCTGGATACCATAAAATCCTTTATAGACAAGACAGTACAAATACTTAACGGAATAATAAGTGATCGGGACCTGATGTTTGACATCAGGGTAATTCTCAACGAATTGATTGTTAATGGAGCGCTTCATGGAAACGAATGCATGTCCTCAAAGACAGTCAGCCTCACCCTTAGAATGAGCGAGGACAAGCTCATGATAGAGGTAGAGGATGAGGGAAGAGGCATCAATTATAATCTGAAGGAATATAATCCCTCCGATCTAAAATCCTGGGGCAGGGGCTTGGTTCTGGTCAATGGGTTATCTGACGAGCTTTACGTTGAAAGAAACAGAGTGGTTTCAATAAAACGGATCGTTTAGGAGGTAAGTAGCATGAACAAGAGAATTGCTATTCTGGTGGTATTATCGCTGCTTGCGGGAGTGATGATACCATTTGTTGTTTACGGAGAAGAGCAGGAGTATGATTTGGAAGAACTGGCTTTAAAAGCAAAGCAAATTTTTGAGATCCCGGATGACTACGACACCTTCAATTCAAGTATCAGTTCCTATGGAGAAAGAACTTATTACTACTTTAATTGGAGAGACTCGGCCAGAAAACTTAACGATATAAGCGTGACTATAGACAGTAACGGCCTTGTAACCTCTTACAGCACATATGATCCCAAAGCACCTGAGGAGCAAAGACTGCCAAGAGTGACAAAGGACGAGGCGATAAATCTTGCAGTTAGTTTTATTGAAAGGCTGGGAAATGGGATTTCAAACAGCATAGAGTATGACGATACGAACTATTATGCAGCTGCAAGTGATCCAAACTATAATCTCAGATTCATAAGGACAGCAGACGGGATCCCATTCATCGACAATGACTTGAACATAAGCATTTCCAAGGGATCAGGCAAGACCACCAGCCTCTATTTGAACTGGACTGGAGATGCTGAATTCAGTGGCCTTGATGGTATTATGGATCTTGAAAGTGCCAGGAACGCATATAAGAAAATACCGGGGCTTCAACTGGTTTATAAAATAAGCGATCAGTTTCCAAGACCTTTGGATTCGTCCGGACAGGAGCTTTCTCATTATTTGGTTTATGCTCCGAGGGACAATATAACCATGATAGATCCATGGACTGGCGAACCGGTAATTTCAGGCTATGGACCTTATGGAATGGGTGGCGGAAAAGCTGAAGCCATGGACCAGGGGGGTATTACACCAGTAGAAAAGGAAGAACTGGAAAAGCTTAAGGGATTGCTGTCATCTGCCGAAGCTGATAAGAAAAGCAGAGATCTCCTTGATATCGGCGATGATTATCTTATGGACAGCCAGAGCCTTTATCCCTCATGGAAGAACAAGAACGACTATAACTGGTCCACCAGCTTCTCTAAAAACAGCGGAGCGGAAAACTCTATTTTTATTGAGGTATCTATAGATGCCAGATCTGGAGAGCTCATATCCTTCTATATCAACAACTCGGCCAATGAAGGGAAAAAACCAACATTGGGCAGGGAGAAGGCAAGAGAAATTGCTGAGGATTTCGTCAGAAAAACAATTCCTAACCTCATGGATTCCATTAGAAGTCCCATTGAATACAATATATCTGAAGCAGAAAGGCTGCAATATTTTATTTTCAACAGATATATTGGGGATATCCAGGTGGAAGGAGATTCAATAACGGTGGTCGTTGATACCTTTGATGGTTCGATTGCATCCTACAATAAGTCCTGGTACTCAGGAAACTTCCCTTTGTCAGAGGGGATAATAACCCTGGATGAAGCATACAAAACACTTATTGAAAGTGTAGGCTTTGGACTTGGGTATCGTATTATACCTGTCGAGGAGAAGGGCATCTGGTCTGATCTGGTAAGGCTGGTATATCAAACCAATCCTCAAAGAGCACCCTATATCGACCCGTTTACAGGAGAGCCTCTTGATTACTCGGGGAATCCTTACAGGACCAGGCAGGCAATAAGCTATGGTGATTTGGATAACACGTATGCCAAGGATAAAATAATGATCCTCACTGAATACGGCATTACATTGCCTGGTGAGAATTTCATGCCAAAGTCACAGATCATCCAGAAGGATTTCATGAGATACCTGTGGGCTGCAATGAACTCCTACAGGCTGGACAGAGAGGTATCTGACGATACAATATACCAGGAACTGACCGATAGCGGGATAATAAGAGATGATGAAATAAACAGGGAAGGAAAAATAACAAAGGCTGAGGCTGCAAAATTCGTTGTAAGAGCAAAGGGATACGAAAAAATCGCATTGATACAGGGGATTTATGCAAATATTTTCGAGGATTCAAACGCTATAGATAAGGATTACAAGGGGTATGTCACGCTGGCATATGGCCTTGGAATACTGAAGGGTGACAATTCAGGCTATATAAGGGCAGACTATTTCCTTAAGAGGGAGGATGCTGCATCGATTATATTTGAATTTGCGTTCAACGGGTCCTGATCAAACAAACAGATTTGCCAGCCAGCTCCTGAGAGCTGGCTGATAAATTTTTCGAATGCTTTACAAAATAGTGATAATGGGATAATATTAGTGGGTTGAAGAACAATCAAATAATAGAAGGGATCTGTAATACTAAATGATAAGAGAAGATATTAGAAACATTGCAATAATTGCCCACGTCGACCACGGAAAGACAACGCTTGTAGACAGTCTGCTTAAGCAATCAGGAATATTCAGGGCAAACCAGCAGGTCAATGAAAGAGTAATGGACTCAAATGACATAGAGCGGGAGAGAGGAATAACCATCCTGGCAAAGAATACAGCTGTAAACTATAAAGGCGTAAAAATCAACATAGTAGATACCCCTGGACATGCCGACTTTGGTGGAGAGGTTGAAAGAGTACTTAAGATGGTAAATGGAGTAGTTCTCCTGGTTGATGCGTTCGAGGGACCGATGCCCCAGACTAAATTTGTACTCAAGAAGGCGTTGGATCTTGAACTGCCAGTTGTAGTTTCCATCAACAAGATAGACAAGCCTGAGGCACGCCCGGAGGAAGTAATTGATGAGATCCTTGACCTTTTAATAGAACTGGGAGCAAAAAGCAGCCAGCTTGATTGCCCGTTCGTGTTCACTTCGGCAAAGAAAGGCACCGCAGCTCTTGAACCCGGAGGCGATGAGGAATCAATGGAGGCTCTATTTGAAACCATCCTGACGTATATACCTGCACCAGAAGGGGATGCGGAGGAACCTCTTCAGCTTCTTATATCGACCATAGATTACAATGAGTATATTGGCAGGATAGGGATAGGCAAAGTCGAGAGAGGAACTATCAGGATAGGGCAGGATGTTGTGATAGTTAACCAGGCTCACCCAGAAAGACAGCTTAAGGCTAAGATATCGAAGCTTTACGAGTTCCAGGGTCTTACAAGAGTAGAGGTTGATTATGCTGCAATGGGGAGCATTATAGCTGTGTCGGGCCCATCGGACATAGAAATTGGGGACACGGTTTGCGATCCTGATGCTGTTCAAGCCCTTGATTTTGTAAAAATATCTGAACCTACACTAGCGATGACATTTTCAGTAAACAACAGTCCATTTGCCGGGAGAGAGGGAGAATTCGTAACATCCAGACAGCTTAGGACAAGGCTTTACCGAGAAGCTCAGACTGATGTCAG
This sequence comes from Gudongella oleilytica, assembly GCF_004101785.1. NCBI lineage: Bacteria > Bacillati > Bacillota > Tissierellia > Tissierellales > Tissierellaceae > Gudongella > Gudongella oleilytica. Next base: position 1,760,327 of record NZ_CP035130.1, on the reverse strand, counting down.
CCTTAGGGTCGAGGATACTGACTCTACCGATGCCTTCAAGGTTTCGGGGAGAGGAGAACTTCATCTCTCTGTTCTAATTGAAAATATGAGAAGAGAAGGCTATGAATTCCAGGTATCTAAGCCTGAAGTACTTTACAGAATGATAGAAGGAAAACGCCATGAGCCAATGGAGATAGTGACAGTTGATGTCAATTCTGAATTTGTAGGAGCGGTCATAGACAAGCTTGGCCAGAGAAAGGGCGAATTGGTAAGCATGTCTGAGTCAAATGGAGGATATGCAAGACTTTTGTTTTCGATTCCGGCAAGGGGTCTCATAGGCTACAGGCAAGAGTTTCTAACAGACACAAAAGGAAATGGAGTACTCAATTCCATATTTGATGGATATCGGCCTTTCAAGGGCGAGATCCCAAGAAGAAAGACAGGATCGATAATAGCATTTGAAACTGGAGAGTCGACAAGCTATGGCTTGTATTCAGCCCAGGAAAGAGGTATCCTCTTTATAGAGCCTGGAACTCAGGTATACGAGGGCATGGTGGTAGGATCCAATCCCAAGGGACTGGACATAGAGGTAAACGTCACACGAAAAAAGCAGCAATCAAATATTCGTGCCGCAGGCTCAGACGATGCGCTTAGATTATCTCCCCCCAAGCTGATGTCGCTGGAGGAGGCTTTGGAGTTTATTGAAGACGACGAACTGATCGAAATAACTCCGAAATCTATTAGGATAAGAAAGAGAATATTGGACGCAGGAAAGAGGTATAAATCAAAGAAGTAATTCACCCTGGAGGGAAGAGATTTGGAAGCATTAATCTCATTATATGAATGGGCATTCAGCAACCTTATCTGGATAAATATGCTCCTCGCCTTAGCCTTGGTGTTTTTTGAAAGGAGAAATCCGACATCAACCTGGTTATGGTTAATGGTGCTGCTGTTTTTACCTGGGATTGGATTTATATTATATCTTTTCATCGGGCAGGATATGTCAAAGAAAAAGATGTTTAAGCTTAAGAGCGAAGAGGATGATTGTTTTGATATACTGATAGCTGACCAGGAAAAGAATCTTACAACCAGGGAGTTTCTAAAGAGAAATCCTGAATACAAGATATATGATGACATTGTAAAGCTCAACCTTATGAGCAGCAAGTCAGTTTACACTGTGGATAATGATGTTGAGCTTTTGTTCAGCGGCGAGGATAAATTCACAAGTCTTCTGAACTGCATAGAGAATGCAAAAAGGTACATCCATATGGAGTATTATATATTCCATAGCGATCAAATCGGAAGCAAGGTGCTTGATGCTCTTACCAGAAAGGCTGAAGAAGGGGTAGAGGTTAAGCTTCTTATTGACGGGATGGGTGGCAGGGAGATGTCCAGAAAAGCCCTGGAGAGACTAAAGCTTGCCGGCGGGAATGCTGCGTTCTTCTTCCCTCCGTTTATTCCGATTGTAAATGTAAGGATCAACTACAGAAATCACAGGAAGATATGTATCATAGACGGTGAAGTGGCTTTTATGGGCGGGTTTAATATAGGGGATGAATATCTTGGTATTTCCAGGAAGTTTGGCTACTGGAGAGATACTCATTTGAAGCTGAGGGGTTCTGTTATTAGCTCACTCCAGTGGCAGTTTTTCCTTGACTGGAGATTTGCAACGGGAAAGGAGCTGACTGGTTGCCAGAGCTATGTGGGTGCTGAGATCAATGAGGAAAAGGTAGGAGTTCAGATCGTAAGCAGTGGTCCCGATTCCAAATGGCCAAGCATTAAGGATGGCTATCTTAAGATGATAGCTAATGCGGAAAAGAAGCTTTATATGGAAACTCCATATTTCATACCTGATGACAGCATTTTTGAGGTACTGAGGATCGCAGGTCTTTCTGGTCTGGATGTCAGGATCATGATTCCCAATAAACCGGATCATCCATTTGTTTATTGGGCAGGGTTAAGCTATATTGGAGATCTTTTAGAGGCGGGGGTTCGGTTTTATACCTATGAACGGGGCTTTCTGCATTCAAAGGTGATGATAATGGATGACCTTGTATCGTCTGTTGGCACTGCAAATCTGGACATAAGAAGTTTCAAGCTGAACTTTGAGATAAATGCATTTATTTATGACAGCGAGATAAATAAAGCCCTGACAGACAGGTTTATCGGGGATCTTCAAAATTGCCATGAGATAACGATCGAGGAATATAATAAGAGGTCAAGAATGATCAAGATGAAGGAGTCAGTATCCAGACTTCTATCACCTATACTATAAGGAGGAGCTATGAGATCAGAAGCGATAATGAGCAGCTATGTACTTAATGGAGCTATTGTTGGATCAGATGATGCAACGGTGTTTGATTTGATATCAAAGCCGCCAATTTATGAGGTAGTCAGAGTCGTCGCAGGGAGACCTCTCTTTCTTGAGGATCACCTTGACAGGATGTATAATTCCGGTAGTCTGATCGGCTATGACATTGGTTTTACAAGGGATGAGGTCAAGGGGTTCTGCAGTAAATGTATCGAGGAAAATGGGATTGAAAACAACAATATCAAGCTTATGGCTGTTGAAGATGATTTTGGGGACAAGCGGTTCATTGTTATGGCAATTGAAAGCTTTTATCCGCCTAAGAGCTATTATAAAGAAGGGATCAAAACCACGTTGCTCGACCATCAAAGAGACAACCCAAATGCAAAGATACAGCATGGGGACTACAAGCAAAGGGTCAAGGATGCGATGGAGAAGGCAGATGCATTTGAGGTGCTGTTAAAGAATGGAGAAGGCTTCATTTTGGAAGGCAGCAGATCCAACATGTTCTATATTATCGATGGGAGAGTGTATACTGCACCAAGCACTGATGTCCTTTTGGGAATTACGCGCAAGCATATAATTAGGCTGTGCCGGGATATCGGATATGAAGTGGAGGAAAAAAAGCTCCATATTGATGAAATGAATTCAGTAGATGGGATGTTCATTTCGGGAACCAGCATTGGAGTTCTTCCAATAACTTATGTGGATTCTTATGTGCTGGGTTCTGTAAACAACCCTGTAATAAAGAAGCTTCTGGATGCCTATGAATCAATGATATACAAGACCCTGGGCTGATCACCTGATCAACTTAGGGTCTTGATTTTACTGTTCCTCTGCAGCGAGTTTTGCTATTTCAACTATTGTAAGTGCCGCCAGTTTCATACCTTCTATAGTGATGAATTCATATTTTCCATGGAAGTTGTAGCCCCCGGTAAAAAGGTTTGGACATGGAAGCCCCATAAAGGATAACCTTGAGCCATCTGTACCGCCTCTTATTGGTTTGATCTTAGGCTCGATACCAAGCCTCGTCATAGCTTTTTCAGCAAGCTTGATGATATCATAAACCGGCTCGATCTTCTCTCTCATATTGAAATATGAATCCTTCAATGTCAACTCTGCCACCTGACCGTATTTTTTGTTGATATAGTTCACTGCTTCCTGAAGGATCGATTTCTTATTATTAAACTCCTCCAATGAATGATCTCTTATGATATAGCTTAACTCTGTTCTTTCAACTGTACCATCGACTCTCATAAGATGGAAGAAGCCCTCATATCCTTCAGTAAATTCAGGTCTTTGATTTACAGGCAGCATAGCACCCAGCTCATGGGCAATATGGATCGAATTTATCATCTTGTTCTTGGCCGTTCCCGGGTGGACATTTCTGCCGCTGATAACTATTTTAGCCGATGCAGCGTTGAAATTTTCAAACTCAAGCTCACCTACAGGTCCGCCGTCGACTGTATAAGCCCAGTCAGCTCCAAAAGCATCCACATCGAAGTGGTCAGCACCTCTGCCGATCTCCTCATCAGGAGTAAATGCAATCCTCATTTCACCGTGGGGTATTCCAGGATTATTTATAAGGTACTCAATTGCAGTTATTATCTCAGCTATTCCAGCTTTATTATCTGCCCCAAGCAGAGTGGAGCCGTCAGTGGTAATAAGGGTTTTTCCAATGAGCTGACTTAATTCAGGGAAATCCCTTGGTGACAAAACGATCCCTTCGGCAGGATCGAGCAGAATATCCCCTCCATCGTATTTTTCTACTACTCTTGGAGAAACATTTTTCCCGGAAATATCCGGGCTTGTATCCATGTGGGCTATGAAACCGATGACTGGAATATCGGCATCAGTGTTAGCAGGTAGAACTGCTGTTAAATAGCCGTTATGATCAATATTAACCTTCTCCAGTCCCATAGACTTCAACTCGTCAGCGATATGTTTTCCTAATGCCAATTGCCCTGCTGAACTCGGAACCGATGTTGAGCTTTCATCTGATGTGGTTTCGATCCTGACATACTCTAAAAATCTATCCATTATTTTATCCATATGATCCCTCCTGGTTCTATTTTACATTATAATTATAGTTTAAGTCATGTTATTTCAATAGTGGTTAATTTTAGCAATAACCTGTTAGAATATGCTATAATAATGGGCATACATATAAAGAAAATATGCAAGGAGGTAAGAGTATGACTGTTAAAATAATCACTGACAGCTGTTGTGATTTACCACCAGAACTTGCTGCTGAGCTGGGCTTGGAAGTTCTGTCGTTACTGGTTATAAACGAGGAAAGAGAGTATAGGGATCAGCTTGATATAACTCCAAAGGATGTTTATGATGGCATGAGAGAAGGGAAAATCTATAAGACAGCCCAGGTGCCGCCTCACGTGTTTGAGGAGTCTTTTGAAAGAATTGCAAGAGAAGGACAATCAGCTATATATCTTGGATTTTCATCTGAGCTTTCAGCAACATTTCAGTCAGCAAGAATGGCTAAGAACAGTGTTTTAGAAAAGTATCCTGAGCTCGACGTAGAGCTTATAGACACGAAGGCCGCATCCGGAGGATTCGGTATGATCGTCTATGAGACGGCAAAAAAAGCTAATGAAGGAGCTTCGATGGAAAAGGTACTTGAAACAGCTAATTTTTATATTGAAAATATTGATCATATTTTTACCGTCGATGATATCGAATACCTTTACAGAGGCGGTAGAGTTTCCAAAACAAATGCTGTTCTGGGAGGCATGCTGAATATAAAGCCTGTGCTTGAGGTCAAGGAGGGGAAGCTTGGACCGGTTGACAAGGTTAGGGGGAGGCAGAAGGCCTTAAGAAGGATCCTCGAGCTGATGGAAGAAAGATCCGTTGATAAGGATCTCTCCAACAGGAAGGTATTCATATACCACGGGGATGATCCTGAGGCTGCTGAAAGAATGAGGGAAATGATAGCAGAGAAATTTGGAGTCAATGACTTTTATATTAGTTTTGTAGGGTCTGTTATAGGCGCTCACACAGGCCCAGGGACAATAAGTGTATTCTACTCTAAGAGAAATCTGGTGTGATTTGGAGGTAAACCATGAGATGGATCAAGGTATTTTTAGTTTTTGTAATAGCATTTATACTGCTGTTTTCAGGAACTCTCGTATATCTAACCATCACAGATTCTGATTTCGAAGGATCCATCCCTCTTTCTGTGACCAATAATCAGGTAGCTGAGGTCCCGGTAGGAGAAACCATAGGCATAACTACTCTCAACATAGGTTATGGTGGACTGGATGATACTAAAGTATCGTATTTCGAAGGTGGAAGACCTGAGAAAAGGGCTGATAAGGTGGATATACAGGAAAAACTTGATTCTCTCATTCTTGATCTCGACTCTACAGACTCGGAGATATTCTTTATCCAGGAGGTAGATATTGGGTCCTCAAGAAGTCAAAAAATCGACCAGTCAGAATATTTTAGGATAAACTACCCCCATTTTGGCAGCGTATTCGGAATCAATCACGATGCTGACTTCATACCGCTTCCAATATTCAGGCCAATCGGCAAGGTTACAAGCGGATTGATGACAATGTCCAGATACAATATTTTAAGGGCTGAAAGACATAATCTGTATAATACAGATAGTTGGCCTATGGATCTGTTTCTCATGGACAGGTGCTTTGTTGAGACAAGGCATCCTGTACGCAATGGCGGAGAACTGGTGCTTATAAATCTACAGCTTGCACCCTATAACGACAAGGAAATAACCAGAGAAATGCAGCTTAGAGAGCTTAATAGCTTCATAAGCTCCGAGTATTCGCAAGGTAATTATGTGATCGTCGGAGGCGACTGGAGTCACAGCCTGCCGGGAACAGATCCACTTAGCTTTACAGTTGTGGAAGCATGGCCAAGCTGGCTGAAGGATTTGCCTGGAGAGTTTGTTCCTGAAGGTTTTTCCTGGGCTATAGACAAGGCGACTCCTACTAAAAGATCTTTGAAATCCCCTTACAGCCCAGGGATAACTTTTAAGGCAGTTGTAGACGGATTCCTGGTCTCAGACAATATATCGGTTGAGGGGGTCTATGCCATGGATGATGATTTTGCCAATTCACATCATAATGCAGTTACGCTGAAAATGAGGTTAGTTAACTGAAAAAGAATAATGGGAGAGAGTTGATAGGTTGATGGGGACTACGGTAGCATTTTTCGACATAGACGGAACGATATTCAGAAATTCCCTTATGATCGAACATTTCAGAAAGCTGATAAGCTTTGAGATCATAGATCCGGAGGTATGGTATACCAAGGTGAAGAAAGCTTATGACGAATGGGAAAGAAGATATGGAGACTTCGAGGAATACCTTGAAATCCTGGCAGGTGTATATCTGGATGAACTCAAGGGGATCAAAAGAGACCATGTGGATTACGTAGCAAACCATGTAATAGAAACAAACTGGGATATGGTATATAAGTACTCCAGAGGCCAGATAGACTGGCACAAATCAATGGGTCATAAGGTCTTTTTCATATCGGGAAGCCCTGACTTCCTTGTATCCAGGATGGCTGAAAAATATGGTGCAACAGAATACAGGGGAACTGAATACTTTGTAGACGATGACAACAGGTTTACAGGTGAGATCAGGAGGATGTGGGATTCTGAGAGCAAGAAGAAGGCTGTTGACGAGATAATTTCAGCTCATAACGTCGATCTTGATTCAAGCTATGCATATGGCGACACCACTGGTGACCTTTCCATGCTTAGAAGAATAGGAAATCCGGTAGCTATAAATCCAAACAAGGAGCTTTTAACACAAATCAAGGAGGACAGACTGCTATCCTCCAAGACAACCATAATTGTAGAGAGAAAGAACGTGATTTATAAATGCACCCCTGAAGTAGAGGTGCTGTAGACCAGCCTGCTGGTCTATTGTTTTTTATGCTGGAGCTGAAGCTCCCCGAGGAATCTTGAAGCTTTGACACCCTCTCCGTTGACTGAGTCATAGGTTATAAGGTGAAGCTTTTTTCTCGCCCTGGTCATGCCAACATAAAAAATTCTTCTTTCCTCTTCATAAAGATGGCAAGAACCTTTATTAAGCTCTTCTATACTTGACTGGGACGGGAACTCGCCTTCTATGAGGTCAACTAAATATACATGGTCGTACTCAAGACCCTTTGAGGAGTGAATGGTTGACAAAGCCACGCCCGTCTTATTTCGATTCTGATTTGAGAATATTGCCTCAAGCTTCCTCATTCTATCCTTAAAATCATCCTTATTGTCTGATATTTTCGCAATACAGCCTAAATGGTAGAGCATCTCCTTTAGATAATCGAATGTATACCCAGACCTTTGTGAATTTTCCTTTAGATATTCCATATAGCGTAGGCTGTCCTCAATGAATCTTATTGCAGGTTCAGGCTTTAACCTTGCCAATCTTCTGAAGTCAAGATCCAGCTCATTTATCTGGCGTCTGTAAAATTCAGTAAGACCCGGAAAGGAAAGCAGCCTTTTCCATACTGTTTCGTTGTGGCCTTTACCTTTCACATGCTGCATCATACTCTTTGATATATAGCCCTTAGTTTTATAATAAATGTTCTCAAATGCTGATTTGTCCTTTGGATTCTCTGCAAGTCTGAGGAAACTTTCTATATCCTTTATCAGCCAATGATTGAAAAACCTTAGCCTTGAATCCCGCGTGTAGAAGGGGATGTCATTAGCATATAGCGCATTTGCTATCCCTATTGAGGACAGATTATTTCTGAACAATACGGCTGCTTCAGATGGATTTGAAATATTTGACAGTTCTTCAACCAAATAACTGTATTGATCGTCAGCGCTTCTAAACCTCAATATCTGAACTGGCTCAAGCTGTGGATTATTCGTTCTTACCGTCTTTTTATACCTGCCGCTGTTTTGTGATATAAACTGACCGGATACAGACACAATATTTGCACTTGACCTATAATTGTCCTCCATAAAATAAATCGCTCCATCAGGAAAATCCTTTGAAAAGGAAAGAAGACCCTCGGGATGAGCACCTCTGAAACCATATATGGACTGGTCATCGTCAGCAACTATAAAAAGATTGTTTCCAGGCTCTGACAACAGTCTTAGTATCACAAGCTGAAGCTTTGAAGTGTCCTGACCTTCGTCAAGCTGCACATATCTGTACCTGGACCTGTAGTGAGCCAGAAGACCTGGATACTTGATGAAAAGTCTGTAAGCTATTCCAAGCATGTCGTCAAAATCAATAAGTCTGTTCTTTTTTTTGAAGTCCTCATATGCTGTAAAAAGTTCAGGGAAGCCTTCGACGTCCGATGACCTGGCATTGTCATATTCCTTTAGCTCCAGCATCATATTTTTTATATATCCGGCATGTGAGAAGAAGTTCTCCAGTTTTTCTTCGGTTATTTGGTAACCGTTTTTTTCAAGGTAAAGATTTTTGACAATGCTGAATTTATTTATGCTTGTGCCCTCATCTTCAATAAGTCTGAAACTCTTCCCTGAGGTTTTTGCAAAGTCCCGAACAACACTAAAGCAAAAAGCATGAATAGTCGAGAAGTCAGGAACAGGACTATCTGCAAAGTTCCTCCTGTACCTTGAAGACATGTCACTTGCTGAAGCTCTGCTGAACGTTATTGATAATATGCTTGAGGGGTCCACTCCGTGCTGATGTATCAACCCATAGGTTCTATGGATAAGTACAGTTGTTTTTCCTGCGCCTGGTACAGCAAGGACTAATGCCGGCCCATCCTTATGCCTGATTGCTGATTCTTGTTCTCTGCTGAATCTCATTTTGCACCTCCTGGAATCAAGTTTAATTCTACCATAAAAACATGAGCTGATGAATATTGATATTCAAGAGTCTATATGATTTACAATGAGCAGGGATAAAGCTGAGAAGCAAAGCTCTTACAGCATCTTACATAGCTATTTAATCTTTGATAATCGTGTAGAAATGTAATATAATTGTTTTAGATAAAACTTAGGAGCTCTATACGATGAAAATATTAAAAAAATTTGACTCTCACTTTATACATTTAATAAATACAAGGATCAAAAACAAGTACCTGGACAGGATCATGATAAGAGTGACTGACCTTGGAGGTGCAGTTTTTACGACTATATTTGCAACGGCTCTCATTGTTTTTGGTTCAAAACAAGTAAAGTTTATGGGCTTGGAAGCAATAGTTGCCTTGTCATTTGGACAGATATTCGTACAGTCACTTAAAAAGCTTTTCAGCAGGGAAAGGCCGTACAAGATACTTGAGCATCTTCACACCTTTGGTATAGATCTTAGAGATTATTCATTCCCTTCAGGTCATACCACCGCCAGCTTCTCTCTAGCTACAACTATAGCCCTTAATATGCCTAAATTTACAATATTGGTATTTTTTATGGCGATAATTATCGGGATGAGCAGGATATATCTGGGAGTACATTACCCGACTGACGTTGCTGCAGGGATAATTTTGGGTATAACTGCAAGTGTAACAGTACACATGCACTTCCTTCCGTTTGTGGGGAGGATTGGTTCAATTATTGGAATCAATTAACATATCATTCTATATCAAGGAGGATAAGCACATGAATATGATGAATTTTTTAAAGACCAGAAAATCAACAAGGGAGTTCAAGAAAAAAGCTATTACCGAAGCCGATTTAACAAAGGTTGAAAGCCTGATAGGCAGTATAAATGAAGAGCTTTCAGGGATAAACATGAAGGTGAAGCTTTATGAGTATGGTCAGCATATTTATGACAGTCTCAAGGGTCTTGGAGGTTATGCCGGAGTAATGATCGAAAGTCCTCACTATATCGCATTTGATTTTTCTGCGAAGGATGAAAAGACTCTCCTTCTAAGCGGCTACAATATGGAAAAGCTTGTAACCGGTTTGAACAATATGGGCCTTGGAACCTGCTGGGTCAGCTTGAATGGCGTTGATAAGGAACGTAAGACAGTGATTTTTGGAGACACCTCAAGCGATTACGAAGCAATCCTTGCGTTTGGTTATCCAAAGCCCAAGAACCCGTTCATACATGAGCCATTCAGCGAGAGGCTGGGAGTGGAAGAGCTTGTATTCAAGGAAAAGCTTGGGGAGCCCATAACTATGGATGAGCTGGAGATGAGAGGTCTTGGAGATCTCCTGTTTTATATAAGGTTCGCACCATCAAGGTTCAACAGGCAGCCTTGGAGGTTTGTGGTTCACGATACCCAAATAGATCTGTTTGTCGTAGAGGAAGGCGGGGACAACAATCTAATGGATGCAGGTATCGTTATGTACTATTGTGAGGAGCTTGCCAAGCTTCAAGGGATAGGTACAGGCTGGGAGATAAATCTTGATGACGTTGAAATCGAGGGCAAGAAGTACAGACATATCGGGAGCTTTAAGCTTTAAGGTAGAGGAGACCCTCTACTTTTTTTCTGGAGAGACCGTTGAGAGAGTGAGATAATGGAGACTAAAAGAAAAAATTATATGACCCTGGCAGAAAGGTTTTACCATGAAGGTGACCAGAATAGAGCCGTCAGTATGTTTAAAAAGGCTCTAAGCTTTCCAGGTACCGTCGAGGATGAATGTCTTATTCTATTCAATCTCGGTGCAATCTATCTTGAGCAGGGCAAGCTTGATGAAGCCAGGGATTTTAACCAAAGGATACTTTCGCTGGACACCTCGACAAGGGACGTTTACTACCAGCTGGGTGTTATCTGTGAGGAGGAAGGTAAGCTTGATGAGTCTGCAGAGTACTATACCAAGGCGATAAAGCTGGACCCGGATGATATTGACAGCAGATACAACCTTGCTCTCGTGTACGAGAAATTAGGAAATCAAGAGGATACAGAGAAGCTTTACCATGAAATACTTGAACTTGACCCGAATCATTTCTATACACTGAACAATTTGGGAGCAATGGAGGAAGCCAGGGGTAGATATGAGCTTGCCAGAGCTTATCTGGATAAAAGCATAACTGAAAATCCAGGGTTTTATCTCTCAAGATTTAATATGGGAGTTGTTTTGAAGGCTTTAGGAGAGCTTGATAAAGCTGTGGAGGAGTATATAAGTGCCAAGGACCTGAAGGCTGACTTTGGCAATGCATATCTCAATATTTCAGCAATAAGGATAGAGCAGGATAGATTAGATGAGGCTGTCGAGGTCCTTTCGGAAGGGATAAGGAATTCTCCGTCAGCTCATGACCTGTACTATAATAGAGCATGTTGCCTTTCAAAGCTTGGAAGGGAAGAGGAGGCTATTCTTGATCTGGAATCAGCTTTGAAATTGAATCCTTACCTGGCTGTTTGGGTCAGGAGAGATAATGACTTTGAGACTCTGAGAGAGAATCCTATTTTTAAGGACCTTTTAGATAAAGCTATGGAAGCAATACAGAAAGGAAGATAACTGGATGATCATTATCAAGACTATGGAAGAAATAGAAAAAATGAAAAAAGCCGGGGAGCTTCTGGCAGGTCTGCACAAAGAAATAGCTAAGCTAATAAGGCCTGGAATCACTACCATGGAGATAGATAGGTTCGTCGAGGATTACCTTGATGAAAGAGGTGCCATTCCCGAGCAAAAAGGCTACCATGGATACCCATATGCTACATGTGCATCTATAAATGATGAGATTTGCCATGGTTTTCCAAGGGATGAAAAGTTAAAGGAAGGAGACATACTGGCGATCGATATGGTTGTAAGGCTTGACGGCTGGTTGGCAGATTCTGCATGGAGCTACACAGTCGGTGAGGTTTCCGAGGAGGCTCGAAAGCTCCTGGACGTAACCAGAAAGTCACTCTATCTTGGAATAGAGAAGGCAGTTCCTGGCAACAGACTAGGTGACGTTGGTAGTGCTATACAACAATACGTCGAATCAAACGGATTTTCAGTAGTCAGAGATTTTGTTGGTCATGGAATTGGAAGGGACATGCATGAGGATCCTCAGGTCCCTCATTTTGGAAAGCCCGGGAGGGGCGTAAGACTGATGGAGGGTATGGTTTTTACCATCGAGCCCATGGTCAATGCAGGAGAGTACGGAATGAAGCTGGATGACAACAAGTGGACCGCCAGAACTATAGACGGAAGTTTGTCAGCACAGTACGAGCACACGATAGCAATAACAAAGGACGGACCGATCATCCTGACAGATCAGGGTGAATCAAGAGAATAGGAGGTAGTCCCATGATAAAGGTATACTCAAAAAGAGAAGAGATTATTAACAGCATAACTCATGGAGCAGGTGTCCTGTTCGGAGTAGGTGCACTACTAACTATGCTAATCGTGTCAGTAGGGAGTGGCGAAGCTTCAAAAATTGCAGCTTTTTCTGTCTATGGTGTCTGTATAATCATTATGTATTTGTCATCTACTCTGTATCACTCAGTCACAGGGCCAAAAGTAAAATCGATATTAAGGGTTCTGGATCATTCATCAATATTTCTTTTTATAGCGGGCACATATACTCCGATTTTGGTTTTGGCGCTCAATGGATCATCAAAATGGATCTATCTGACTGCGATCTGGACAGTTGCTTTGGGTGGGGTCATTTTCAAAATAATGACCTACGGTAAATTTGATAAGTATAAAACTGTGTCGCTCGCCATATATATTGGTATGGGATGGCTGGCGATCCTGCCGATAAAAATGATTATACAATCTACCTCATGGGGGTTTTTCGGGTTTATACTCGGAGGAGGATTGCTCTATTCCCTTGGTACGATTTTCTATTCCATAAAGAAGATACCTTATAACCATGGTATTTGGCATCTTTTCGTACTTGCTGCCAGTGTCCTTCATTTCGTAGGTATAATGATCTACCTTAAATAGTTGTCAAAGCTTCACCTCGTGTCTGCATTCATGAATCCATCCATGGGCAGACTTTGAGAACCAGGATCAATTATTCACGTTTATTAACCAAAAGGGCCAATCGGCTCTTTTTCAATGAGGAATCAAAGTTATAAATAAAAACAGACTGCTGCAAAGTCAAGGTGGGTCAGATAGAATGATAGGGTAATTCAATAACAGGAGATTGCCTATGGGAAGAGAACTTAAGCTTACTGAAGGGGAAATAATAGGTACATTGACCAGGCTTGCTTTGCCGATCATGGGGACTTCATTTATTCAGATGGCATATAATCTGACGGATGTTATGTGGCTGGGGAGGCTTAGTACTGATTCAGTTGCAGCTGTTGGAACAGCAGGATTTTTCCTGTGGTTAGCCGCATCTCTTGTCATGATTTCCCAGGTAGGAATCGGAGTAAGTGTCTCACAGAGCTATGGCAGAGGTGATAAAAAAGAGGCGGGAAGATTTATTACATCTGGCTTTCAGCTTAACATTGCTATCGCATTGGTATACGGAGCAGCTCTGTATTTATTCAGGGAGCAGATAATCGGATTCTTCAACATTCAGGAAGCTGATGTGGTAGATATGGCCGTAAGATATCTATCTGTAATCAGTGCAGGGATGATTTTTTTCTTCATGAACCCGGTTTTCTCAGCGACACTCAACAGCTCCGGAAACAGCGTCACGCCATTTAAGACCAATACAATTGGGCTCATAATAAATATGGTCCTTGATCCTGTCCTTATTTTCGGGATTGGTCCATTCCCAAGACTGGAGGTGGAAGGAGCCGCAATCGCAACCGTGACTGCTCAAATAGCAGTAACAGCTATCTTCCTATACATTGGTTTCAGTAAAGGCACCCTTTATTCCCATGCAAGGATAATTGAGAAGCCTGATTTCAAAAGAATATCGAGGATCGCTGAATTAGGGATACCTCCCTCTGTCCAAATGGGAACTCATGCTGCAGTAAGTATAATAATCACGCGGCTGGTAGCAGGGTTTGGTTCAATACCTATTGCGGTCCAAAGTATAGGATCTCAAATCGAATCCATTTCCTGGATGACATCTGAAGGCTTTGCGTCTGCAATATCAGCCTTTGTAGGTCAGAATTATGGAGCTGGAAAGCTTGATAGGATTAAGGAAGGGTATCGAAAAGGCATAAGGGTACTTGGAGGATTTGGTATTTTTTCATCCCTGATGCTGATTTTTGCAGCTGAGCCTCTGTTTTCCTTTTTTACACCTGAAGACCCTGAAGCAATAAGGGAAGGAGTCAAATATCTTAGGATACTTGGATTGTCACAATTTTTCATGAGCGTTGAGATTGGTACTGCCGGTGCTTTTAATGGATTGGGAAAAACCATACCGCCTACTATGGTGGGAATGACCTTAAATGTCTCGAGGATACCTCTGGCTGCAACCATGTCATCAACAGCCCTTGGATTATTGGGGATATGGTGGGCAATTTCGATCTCCAGTATACTGAAGGGTTTAATATTATATTTGTGGTTCAAAGTAGTTTTGATAAACATTAGGCAGGCCTCTGCTACATAGAGGACCTGCCTACTCGTCTTTGAGCAAGGATATCTATCCCTGACCCCATTATATTCTCGATCAATATCTGGCCTTTTTCAACTGGAGCATATACTCTCAGGTTCCTTACTTGCTCAAGTACAGCGTCTGAGATATCCTTTGGGACCGGTTTGCTGGAGACTACGGGCAGCCTGCCCATTGGACCGTTTAACAGAATACATCGACCGGTTAATATTTTACTCTCGTCGGAAATCAGCTTTCGTGCATATTCTATTCCTCTGCCGCATCTGTTTCCGGTAACATTGATGTCAGTCTCTGATCCACCAACTTCAAGCATGCACCCGACTGGACATATATTGCACTTCACATTAAAAAAAATCAATATCAACACCTCGATTGAAATTATAGCATACAAGTTGCCACCGGTCCAATAATCTAGTAAAATCTTAATAAAGGCTGGAAAGCGAGGTGAGCCTATGCTAAGTGAACTGGAAATGGTATTAAGATTGATACTGTCAGCTATTATAGGTGGAGCTATAGGAATCGAAAGAGAAGCAAGCAACAGGCCTGCCGGATTCAGGACACATATTCTTGTAAGCGTGGGCTCAACACTCATAATGCTGGTCTCTGCCTATGGAATGGGGGAAAGTGCTGACCCCGCGAGACTTGCCGCACAGGTAGTAAGCGGAATAGGTTTTCTGGGAGCGGGAACGATACTTCGAACCGGCAGCCATATCAAAGGCTTGACAACAGCCGCAAGCCTATGGGTATGCGCCGGGATCGGCCTTGCCATAGGGGCTGGTTTTTACCTGGGTGGTGTGGTTACAGCTGCAATAGTGCTTTTATCCTTGGTTGCATTGGGAAATTTCGAGGTGAATGTGCTTAGAGGAGCAAATAAGCTGGTCAGAGTTACTGCTACCGACAGGGCTGGATTGATTGGAGATATTGGCACTGTATTAGGTGAGTACAATATTTCTATTCGTAACGTTACTATCGATGATATAAAGGACGATGACGAAGGCTCAGGTAAAATCGAGATAAAATTTTATGTCAAGAAGCCAATCAATCTTAATCTTCAGGGCCTTTACGACAGTCTGTTCCATATCAGGGATATAGATGAGGTTGACTTTGAGGATCAAAGGATTGAAAATTGGAGAAATAGAAAGGGAGGAAACTGATTTGTTAAAGCAGCTTATGAAGCCTGAGGTCAATGAGGAAATAGCGGTAATGAAAACGAATTTCGGTGAGATAAAGATTAGGTTGTTCCCTGAGGTTGCGCCAAAGGCTGTGGAGAACTTCACAACCCATGCAAGGTCAGGATACTATGATGGAATCACTTTTCACAGAGTAATAAATGATTTTATGATACAGGGGGGAGATCCCGAGGGGACGGGAAGAGGCGGCAAGAGTATCTGGGGCAAGCCTTTCCAGGACGAGTTCAACACAATGTACAGAAATTTCCGGGGTGCCTTATCTATGGCTAATTCCGGACCGAATACGAATGGAAGCCAGTTTTTCATAGTACAAAAGACAAGTGTTGAGAATAATATACTCGGACAAATGGAGGATTTGGGAGAAAAAAGAGGCTATCCTCAGGATGTGGTGGATGCTTACAGAGAATTGGGAGGCACATTCTGGCTGGATGGCAAGCATACCGTATTTGGTCAGGTGTTCGAGGGAATGGAGGTAGTTGACCTAATAGCAGGAACAGCCGTAGGAAGCGGCGACAAACCGATAAAGCCAGTTATTATTGAAAGTCTTACCATAGTACCTTGGAAGAGTGAATAGGATGAAATCTGATATAGAAAAGGTCATTCACGATGCAGTAAGGGAATTTGATAAAAATGAGGATATATCGACCAGATGGAAGAAACCCCTGGTTGCATATGCAGATGCCGCTGATCCGATGTTTAAAATGCTAAAGCAGGTTGCTGATCCGGATCATTATGAGCCGTTTGATATTGATCCCGATGCTAAGTCGGTTATAGCCTATTTTTTGCCCTTCGAGGATTGGGTGGTCGATAGCAATGCTGGAGGTACTGAATGCTCAAGGGAGTGGGCAATGGCTTACATTGAAACCAACATTCTCATCTCAGAGATCAATGATCGACTGATCAAGTTTCTCAATGACTCCGGGCGGAGAACGGGAAAATTGCCAAAAGAACTAAATATGAACTATGATACCTTAAAAAGCGTATGGTCCAACAGGCACGTAGCATACATAGCAGGTCTTGGAACCTTTGGAATCAATAATATGCTTATAACTGAAAATGGGTGCTGTGGTAGATTAGGTAACGTGGTGACAAGCCTTCACCTTGATCCTACAAAAAGACCAGATCGTGAATACTGTCTTAAAAAACTGGATGACAGCTGTGGGATATGTGTTGACAACTGCATGGTGGGTGCATTGGATAATGGGTTTGACAGATTTGGCTGCAATGAGGTTTTAAAAGTTAATGCAACTGGATTCGGAGAGCTTGGTGAGGCAAAATGCTGCGGTAAATGTCTGACAGGACTGCCTTGTTCCACAATAAAGCCAGTTGCACAATCAGTATGACAAAAATCCCTTCATGGATCAGCGTAAGGGAAAAATATGAGGGGGTGCGTTTATGCATCAGTACAAAGGAAAGCTCATAATTCACACCGGTTCGATGTTTTCTGGTAAAACATCAAGTCTGGAAAAAGACGTAAAAAGATTCAGGATCGCAGGCTACAGGACCCTGGCTTTCAAGCCTTCAGTTGATACAAGATATGCAAGCTCAGAGATCGTGACACACGATGATACTACTCTTGAAGCAGTTTTGGTCGAGGGTATATCGGAAATACTCAGGCAGTGCAGCCTTAACAAGCCTGAAGTTGTAGCTATAGACGAAGTCCAGTTTCTGGGTGGCGGACTTGATGAAATAATAAAAGGCGTGAACAGCCTTTTAGGGCAGAATATTACAGTCATTGCAGCAGGACTTGATATAGATTTTGCGGGTCAGCCCTTCGAGATAGTCAAGGAGCTGATGCCAATAGCTGATTATTTGACTAAGCACCATGCAGTATGTGTAAAATGCGGAACTGATGCATGGGTAAGCCACAGGAAAACCAAGGACAGGGAAAGGGTAGTGATCGGAGCCTCAAGAGAGTATGAGCCTCTATGCAGAAGCTGCTATTTAGAGGAAAAAAGGCTGGAGGATGCAATCGTAAATAAAAACCAGGTAACATTTATATAAAAATCTCGGGGAGAATCCCCGGGATTTTTAATATTAATCCAACCACTCAGAAACTACAGCTATACTTCCTGTTCGATCATAAACTGATTAAATACTCTTTCCTTTTCATTCACTTCATTCCTTAGTAAATGATTGACCCCGTTAACAAAGGTGTTCCATTCCCTTTCCAATTTCTCCAATACCTCCCTGCCATTTTCAGTAAGGCAGTAATACTTTCTTGGGGGTCCCTCCTTCGATTCTTCCAGATATGTCGTAACATAACCGTCGGTTCTAAATCTTCTAAGCAGCGGATATATGGTTCCCTTAGAAATCAGGACGTACTTTGATATATTTTCAACCAATTCATACCCATAAAAATCCTTTTTAGAAAGCTGTGAAAGAACACAAAGCTCAAGAACCCCTTTTTTGAATTGAATGTTCACTATCTTCAATCCCTTTCATGGCACAACCATAATATAATACACACTATCTTATAATGAAAGGTACTGTGTAAAAAAATAGAGGTTATTAACCTCTGATTTTGAAGGATCTTATTCAAAGCTTAAACCATCTCTGTGAAGCCCTACACTGATAACTATTCCAATTGACACAAGATTGATAAGCTGGAAGGTTCCTCCATAGCTCATGAAAGGCAGGGGAATGCCAGTTATGGGCATCAAACCTAGAGTCATTCCGATATTCTCCCATATATGGAACAAGAACATCCCTGCAAGACCTGTTGACATGAGAGAGCCGAAGGTATCCGTAGAATTTTTGGCTATTTTGACTATCCTGTACAATAGAATAAAGTAAAGCAGTATGAGTGATGCTCCGCCAATAAACCCCAGTTCTTCTGCCAGAACTGCAAATATAAAGTCAGTCTGTTTTTCAGGAATATAATTGAACTGAGTCTGGGTTCCCTTAAATAAGCCTCTTCCAAACATTTTTCCGCTGCCTATAGCTATCCTGCCCTGTAAAGCCTGATAACCTGTATTAGTTGTATCCCTTTCAGGGTCCAGAAAGTTAAATATCCTGTCACGCTGAAAATCGTCAAGTCTCATCCAGATCACAGGCAGGCTCATCAAACCCACAACAAATGCCAGACCGATGTACTTCCATTTTATCCCGCCTGCAAATAACATTGCTGCAATAATAAAAACAAATACCATTGCAGTTCCCATATCAGGCTGCATAAGTATCAATATCACCGGTGAAAATGCCAAGGCAAGCGTCTTCAGCAAAACAAATGGTGAGTTGATATCCTCCTTATGCTTATCCATGTACTGTGCAAGGGAGATTATCAGCCCAACCTTTACAAACTCTGCCGGCTGGAAGCCGAAGCTGCCGATATAAAGCCAGGAACGTGCTCCCCATTGTTCATCACCCACACCCATGAGCAATACTGATAGCAGGAGACCCATTGAGACTATATATATTGGGATGTAAAGCTTCCCCAGAAACTGATAGTCGAAGAAAACAAGAAAAAGTATTGCTGCAAAACCGATCAGAGTTGCAATGCCCTGGGTTTTCACATACCTTAAATTTTCCATACTTAGAGTTGCAGAGTATATCATTACAAGGCCATAGATGCAAAGTATAATGACCGTTGCAAGTAATATAAAGTCAAATTTTTTGAAAGCCTTTTTTCTTAGATTGAACATTTCATCGACTCCTTTATTCCAGATGATATTATATCATAATACATCGATTCGAAGTAGTGGGAATGCTTAAGCAAATTTGCTATAATCATCTGAGAGGGAGATTTGGAATGATAAAAACAATAAGTGATATAGCTAAGGGATTGGATATAGATATTGTTGGATTTGCAGGTAACGAGGTGCTATCCGGACTTCAGGGAGTACTTGAATCGAGGATCAGCAAAGGACTCGCTACTGAGTTTGAGCCAAAATCCGTAAAGGATAGAATAGATCCTACCATGACTCTCAGGGAATGTAAGGGAATAATAACTATAGCAGTTCCATATAATACAGCCTGTGAGACCAGCTCCAGGGTAACTATCAAGGGAAGTCTAAGCAGATCATCCTGGGGCCTTGACTATCATATAGTGGTTAAGAAACTCCTAAAGGAGCTTTCAGGCAGGCTTGAGTCTGTACTGGGTGGCAGCTACCTTACATTCGCTGACACCGGGCCACTGGTTGACAGGGAACTGGCTTACAGGTCGGGACTAGGCTACTATGGCAAGAATTGCTGTATTATAAATCCCATATACGGGTCCTATGTATTTATTGGCTACATACTCACCAGCCTTGAATTGTCATCTGATGCTATCCCCATTGAAAGTCAATGCGGAGATTGCAGACTTTGTCTCGATGCGTGTCCCACAGGAGCACTGGAGGCTCCAGGGGTCCTGAATCCTCATAAGTGCATATCTTATCTTACTCAAACAAAGGAGTACATACCAGAAGAGCTCCAAAAAAGGATGGGTGTCAAGATATATGGCTGCGATACCTGTCAGGCTGTATGCCCTAAAAATAAGGGTGTCAGATCATCTCGGTACAAGGAGTTCCAGCCTTTAAAAACTGGGGGCTGTGTTGACATAAAGGAGCTGCTTGAGATGAGCAAAAGGGATTACACAGATAAATATGGCGATATGGCCGGGAACTGGAGAGGCAGAAGTGTTCTAATAAGAAATGCACTCATAGCCATTAAAAATATGGGCATAGAGTCTGAATTAGAGGATCAGCTTGAAAATCTCAGGAAAAGAGAGGTTGAGCTATGGAAGCCTTATTTATGAGTCTTCTTTTCCGATAAGGAAATTTCCAACTGGTAGAAGCTGTGGTATAATCTAAACGAACAAAACGATTAATTTCAGGGAGGGATCCAATTGTCAAACATTCATGAGCTGCAATTTTTGAAGGATAAGATCCAGGAGTTAAAGGATCAGGGAGTTTACAGAAAACTGCCTGTGCTTCAGGGAGCAAGTGGTCCTGAGGTCCTTTTGGATGGTAAGAAAGTAATCAACCTTTCCTCAAATAACTATCTGGGTTTCGCAAATCATCCAAGACTAAAGGCAGCTGCAATTTCAGCGGTCGAAAAGTATGGTGCAGGATCAGGCGCGGTCAGGACAATTATTGGCAATATGAGCATACATGAGGAAATGGAGGAGGTCCTTTCAAAATTCAAAAGAGAAGAAGCTGCTTTCGTCTATCAGTCAGGCTTCAATTGCAATGCGGGTACTATCCAGGCAGTTACAGAGGCTGGAGATATAATCATCTCCGATGAACTGAATCATGCATCGATCATTGACGGCTCAAGACTATCCAGAGCAGACAAAGGGATATATAAGCACTCTGATATGGACAGCCTGGAGTCAGTTCTTAAGGATTCAAGAGACAAGTACAGGAATATCCTTATCATCACTGACGGAGTATTCAGTATGGATGGTGACATTGCAAAGCTTCCCGAAATAGTTCAGCTTGCTGAAAAATACGAAGCAATGACCTATGTCGATGACGCTCACGGCTCAGGTGTCCTTGGAGAAAGTGGGAGGGGAACAGTTGACCACTTTGGACTGCATGGCAGAGTAGATTTTACAATAGGAACATTATCAAAGGCAATAGGTGTAGTTGGAGGCTATGTAGCTGGCTCAAGCACTATGTATGAATGGCTTAGCCACAGAGCAAGACCTGTTCTATTCTCAACCTCAATGCCTCCTGCAGCAGCAGGTGCAATAATAGAGGCTGTGAAGATGCTGACTGAGTCCACAGAATACACCGACAGGCTATGGGATAACGCAAAATACTTCAAAGAAAAAATGGGAACATTAGGATTTGATATTGGAAACAGTCAAACACCAATAACTCCGGTAATTATTGGAGATGAGGCGAAAACGATGGAATTCAGCAGAAGACTTCTCGATAAGGGAGTATTCGTATCTGGAATAGTTTTCCCTACTGTACCAAAGGGAACAGGAAGACTAAGATGCATGGTGACTGCAGGACACAGCAAGGAACAGCTTGATAAGGCTGTTGAGGCATTTAAGGCTGTTGGGGAGGAAATGAGGCTTTTATAGGATTGGATAGAAGATACAGATCCAGGATCATATGATCCTGGATCTAAATTATTGAATAGTTCATTAAAGCACAAGATAAATATGGGCTATGCAGTAGTTTTTGTACTCATGGCAATTGACCCTGTTTTTTCTTTTTCATATATTGTAGAATGTATATATGTCAGCGTAGGAGGGAATAAAATGTTTGTGGGAATTTGTACTATAAGACTTGAAATATTTGAAGCCCATTCCCTTAAGGAGAAAAGGCAAGTCATAAAAAGCATAATAGAGCGCCTTAAGCATAGATTCAACATTTCGATAGCTGAGGTGGATATGCTTGACAGCTGGCAAAACTCTGAAATTGGTTTTGCTTGCGTATCTACGGAACCTGATCATGCAAGAAAAATGATCCAAAATGTAATCAACTTTATTGATGGCGATGGCAGGGTCGAGATCATAGGGCAAAATATTGAGTTACTATAGGTGAGACCATGAGAAAAAAGCTGACAAAAAAAGAAATGGCATCAGTCATAGAAAAGCTTCTTAAGACTTATCCTGATGCAGGACCAGAGCTTGACTTTACAACTCCCTTTGAGCTTCTTATAGCGACCATCTTATCAGCTCAATGCACTGATGTAAGGGTAAACAAGGTGACTTCAGAGCTTTTTGCTGAACTTACGTCTCCGGAAGATTACATATCACTTGGCCGGATTGAGCTTGAAAAAAGGATAAGAAGCTGTGGACTGTCCAATACTAAAAGCAGCAATATTCTGAGTACCTGTGAGTTGCTCCTGGAAAAGCATAATGGTCAAGTACCCGATACGATAGAAGAACTTATTAAGCTTCCAGGAGTTGGGAGAAAAACTGCCAATGTTGTTGCAAGTAACGCATTTGGAGTTCCTGCGATCGCGGTTGACACTCATGTTTTTCGGGTATCTAACAGAATAGGACTCGCAAATTCCAGGACAGTCGAAAAAACTGAGGAAGAGCTGATGAAAAATATCCCAAAGAATATGTGGACAAAAGCTCACCACCTGCTTATATTTCACGGCCGGAGGATCTGCAAGGCCAGAAAGCCTGAATGTGAGATTTGTCCTATAAATACGGAATGTCTCTACTATGAAAGGGAGATCAACAATGGATAAACGAGTAGTTGCAGCAATTGTCGTTCTGCTTATTATATCAGGAGCCTTGTTTGGAGGCTACACCTACCTGGATGGCAGGATAAACATAGATGGTTATTATGAAGGTGTTTCGGTTGCAAATGTCCCAATAGGAGGCCTGACTAGGCAGCAGGCAGAAAGCAAATTGCGGGAGAGCCTTGAGAATGGCTTCAACGAAAAGGGAATTATCATAGAATCTGAGGAGCACCCGGGTGAGGAAACCTTTATATCCTATGCCAAGCTCGGATATACCTACGATTATGAGGCTGCGCTTGATGAGGCATATAAAATTGGAAGAAGCGGAAGCATAATAGACAGGTTCATGAGAATACAGGAGTTGAGGAATGATCCTGTAAACATTGAAATTGAGTCTTTATACAGCGTCCCGAGACTAGATTTTGAATTGAACACATTAGCAGAAAAGTACAAAAGGGACCCGATAGATGCCGACTTTGATTTTTCCAATGGGGAGATCAATGTCACCAAACATGTCAATGGAACTGCGGTTGACCTTGATACACTAAGAAAGGATGCAGAGCTGGCAATTTCCGAGGGAGGAAGAGTAGAGCTTCCGATCGAGATAATCGAGCCTGAAATAAAAGCTGAGTTTTATGAAAGGATCAACGGAAAGATAGCAGAATTCTCCACAAGCTTCAAAGGCAGCGCTCCTGGAAGAGTTAACAACATAAGGCTTTCAGCAAAAGCTTTTAAAGGAATTCTATTGATGCCGGGCGATGAGCTGTCCTATAATGAGACCACCGGGCCCAGAAGAGCTGATGCCGGTTATCAGGAAGCTCCAGTGATACTGAACGGTGAGCTGACTCCAGGCATGGGGGGAGGAGTTTGCCAGACATCTACTACACTATATAATGCACTTCTTCTTGCAGACCTGGAAATCATTGAAAGACATCCGCATTCAATGCCTCCTGCGTATGTACCCAGAGGAACTGACGGCGCTGTAGCGACAGGGTATCTGGATCTAAGGTTTAAGAACAATTTTGACTATCCAGTCTACATCGACTCAGAGGTCATTGGAACCAGGGTATACTTCTATATATATGGCGACATGAGGGGTAGGGATTATACAGTTAAGATAGACACTGAGCATCATGCAACCATTCCCTATAAGGTTCATGAAAATTTTGATCCTTCTCTCCCTCCAGGTTATAGAGAGCTTGTTCAGGAGGGTAGAACGGGCTACAAGGTCAGCACCTATAAGTCGATAATCAAAAATGGAGAGGTAATAAGCAGAGAAAGGATATCCTCAGATTATTACAAAGAAAGGGATTTTATCTATAGGGTAGGGCCTGCACTTGCTGCTGAGCCGATAATCCAACCTCCAGCTGCGGTTGACCAAACTCCTGTCATGCCAGTTGAAGAGGGAGTTTTACCGGAGGTATTGCCATAGAAGCGGAACTTTGATATGATTACCACAGCTAAATATACCACATGGGTATCTCCAAGAGATTTAAAAGGGAAAGTGGTTAAAATCCACTACAGCCCCCGCTACTGTGAACGGGAACGAAATCAGCTTTATGCCACTGGGAAACCGGGAAGGCGCTGAAATTAGGATGATCCGTAAGTCAGGATATCTGCCTGTGTTAGCAAGAGCCATTGGTTCTTGACTCGGAGGGAGGGATCTATTTTACCGCTATCAGCCTGTCTCCGGACAGGTTTTTGTTTTTCATAATTAAAAGGGAGAGGATAAGATTGAAAAGAAGATGGTTAGTACTATTAACAGCTATGATGATTTTTGCGGCAGTAGTATCCGGATGTGCACCCAAGGAGCAAACAGAGGCAATACCAAAGGAAACACCTGAAGAACACACTAAGGGCGAAACTATTACGATACTGGACGATTTTGGTAATGAAATCAGTCTCAACGAACCAGCTCAGAGGATCATATCATTAGCTCCAAGCAATACTGAGATACTCTATGCCATAGGGGCAGGAGACAGAGTAATTGGGGTTACAACCTTTGACGATTATCCGGAGGAAGTGCTGCAGGTTGAGAAAATTGGTGATTTCAATGGAATGAACCTGGAGAGGATAATTGAGCTTGAGCCTGATCTGGTCATCAATTATGGTGAAGGCATCACAGAGGAAACTCAGAGACTTGTAGAGGCAGGGATCCAGATAGCTGGTTTTGAGCCTGAAAGTATTGAAGAGATAATTGAAACCATAAAAAGGATAGGCGTACTTACAGGCAACAACACTGAAGCTGAGACACTTTCACAGGAAATGATTGCGAAGGAAGCCGAGCTTATTGAAAAAGTGAAGGGACTTGAAGCAAAGACTGTATTTTATGAAATCTGGCATGAGCCATTGATGGCTGCAGGACCTGGATCTTTCGTCGATCAGCTGATACTCCTGGCCGGTGGAATAAATGTGGCTGGAGATGCTGAAAGTGAATATCCTCAGTTCGATATTGAGCAGTTAATCGAAAGAAATCCACAGATATACCTTACTGCCAATGACCTACCGGAAAAGACCGCTGAGTCTATCGCGGAAAGACCCGGGTACGAAAACATAGACGCAATAAAGAATGGGCAGATATACCTACTGGACGGCAACATTATGTCAAGGCCGGGACCTAGAATAATTGAGGCTCTGGAAATGTTGATCAAGGCTATTCACCCGGAGATCGAGTAAAGGCTGTGAGTGGAATGAAAGGTAAGATAAAGAGGAACTCCTACGGGATCGTAACGGCAGCCATGCTTGCTGTGCTTGTTTTTGCTGTTGTTGCAGCAAGCACCATAGGCTCTGCCGACATCAGCATATTTGACGCCTTCAGAGTTGTTGGATCAAAATTGCCTGGTCTGGATAACTATGTTAATATGGAGGGCATATCTTCAGCAGTAAATTCAATTATCTGGAACGTAAGGCTCCCCAGAGTTTTGCTGGGTGTTCTGGTTGGATCGGCTTTGTCTATCTCTGGAGGTGCCTTTCAGGGACTTCTCAAAAATCCCATGGCGGACCCATATATACTGGGAATATCATCAGGAGCTGCCTTAGGAGCTACCATAGCAATAATAACCAAGCTTGAGATGAGCTTTGCCGGTTTTTCAGGAATATCCCTGGCAGCTTTTCTTGGTGCATTGATTGCTGTTGCGTTTGTATACAACATAGGAAAAATAAAGAATCAGGTACCTGTTACGACACTTTTGCTCGCGGGAGTGGCAGTGGGTCAGTTTCTTACTGCTGTAATGTCATTTCTGATGGTAATATACAACAAGGACATGACAAAAATAATTTATTGGACCCTTGGAAGTCTTGCAGGGAAAGGGTGGTCACCTGTTACTGCTCTTGCTCTGCCTGTTTTTACAGGTATGCTGCTCCTCTTATACTTTTCAAGGGATATAAACATACTGCTTACAGGAGAGGAATCCGCAAAGTCTCTTGGAGTTAACGTAGAACGAACAAAGCTATATGTGTTGCTTATTGGTACCTTCCTTACGTCAACAGTGGTATCTGTTAGTGGCATAATAGGGTTTGTGGGGCTTATAATCCCACATATGGCGCGGATTGTAACTGGCCCGGATCATAGGATTTTATTGCCGGTATCTGCCATAGGCGGTGGCATATTCATGATATTTGCCGATACTGTTGCAAGGACTGCAATATCTCCTGTCGAGATACCTGTAGGCATAATAACAGCTCTTTTTGGGGGGCCATTTTTCATATTCCTTTTAAGAAGCAAGAAGAAATCATTGTAGGAAGCCTGGTGTATAACTATGACTGTTTTGGAAGCGAATAGGATAGTATATTCATATTCAAGAAAGCCAGTGGTAAACGATGTGAGTCTCGAGGTCAAGAAGGGTGAGTTTCTGAGCATAATTGGTCCAAATGGCTCAGGTAAATCAACATTGCTCAAAACCTTGAGCCATATTTACGTACCTGACAGCGGAGAAATAACCCTCATGGGAAAATCTTTGGATACCTATAACCGTAAGGAGATCGCGCAGAGGATATCCATGGTTCCGCAGGACACATCCCTTGATTTTGAGTTTACTGTTGAAGAGGTAGTGTTGATGGGGCGCCACCCTTTCCTTGGAAGGTTTGCAAGGGAAGATTCCAAGGATATGGATCTTGCCTATGAGGCTATGGAAAGAACAAATACATTGCATATCAAGGACAGACTTATAACCGAGATCTCAGGAGGCGAGAGACAGAGGGTTTTTATTGCGAAGTCGCTTGCACAAAACACCTCGGTCATGCTTCTTGACGAACCCACTTCACATTTGGATATAAATCATCAAATAGAAATACTTGACCTTTTAAAGAGACTGAACTCAGAAAAGGAACTGGCAATAGTACTGGTAATTCATGACATTAATCTTGCATCCAGATATTCGGACAGGATATTACTTATGAAGGAAGGAGAAATAATTGCTCAGGGGAGTCCTGAAGCTGTTATAACTCCTGAAAATATCGAAAACACCTATGGGATGCGGGTAGTAGTAGAAACTAGCAGATACACAGGGAATGTCACAGTAACGCCAATTGAGATCAAAAGAAGATTAAGGGGTTCGGAGAAGAGAAGGATACATATAATTGGAGGAGGGGGCACAAGTCTTGAACTGATGAACATCCTGAATCAGGAGGGACATGATTTGAGCCTCGGCGTTATCAACGTTGGAGATACAGATTGGCAGCACGCCAAAGCACTTAGATTGACTTTAATTGAGGAAAAGCCCTTCTCAGCGATATCTGAAAAGGCGTCAAAAAAAGCCTTTGAACAGATAATGAACTCTCATGCAGTAGTCATATCACCTACTCCGATGGGTAGTGGGAATCTTTTGAATCTTAAACTTGCAAGAACAGCTCTTGATAATGGAATTAAGGTAATCAGGCTATTCTCGACTGATGAGGAGTTTGATTTTACAGGCGGAGAGGCAAATAAGATCCTTGAAGAAATGAGACTGAAGGGACTTGTTGAGGTTATTGACGCTGAGGCGTTAATAACTGAGATACGTAAAATATAGGCTGGCGCAAGCCGGTCTTTTTGTTTTATTTTGTCCTGTGATATGTTATATTTAGGTTGTTGGGAGGACTGAAATGAGCATAAAACTAATTGCAATCGATATGGATGGAACACTGTTAAATAGACAGAACCTGCTTACAAGAAGAACGAGAGAAGCAATCGAGATGGCTAAAAACAAGGAGATAGAGATTGTAATCGCAACCGGCAGAGTACTTAAGTCAGCTGTTCACTACTCGAAGGAGCTGGGTCTTGAAAGCTATATAGCAGCCAGCAATGGAGCTGTTGTGGTTGACAAGGACCTTAATAAGGTCATAGACCGCCCAATTTCCAGGAGAGATATAGAGAGAGTAATGAAAGCAGGACATGAGATGGGCATATATTTTCATTTTTACAACGAGGATACCTTCTTCACCAGGACTTATGTTAAGGAAATCGTCGATTATTACACGCCTACAACTGAAAAGCTTAAGGGTCAGTCAATAGACATAAGGCTTTATAATTCCCCTGAGGATATTGTAAACAATGAACAGCTTAAAATTTATAAGTTCCTTTTTATTGACAAGGATCAGGACAAGCTGATACAGCTCAGGAAAAACCTGGAGAGTCTGGAATCAGTGGAGCTTTCGAAGAGCTGGAGAGACAATCTGGAGGTAATGGACAGAGGAGTATCAAAGGGGTCGGCAGTAAAGCTCCTATGTGAACGACTTGGCATAACTGCTGATGAGGTAATGGCAATCGGCGACAATGAAAATGACCTTTCCATGATTAAATTTGCTGGAGTAGGAGTTGCTATGGGAAATGCAGAAGATATAGTCAAAGAGCAGGCAGATTTCATTACAAGCAGCAACGAAGAAGATGGTGTAGCTCTTGCAATAGAAAAATATGTATTTTGATTGGAGGATGCCATGGCTCTTAATATAGTATTGGTAGAACCTGAGATCCCTCACAATACCGGAAGCATTGCCAGGACATGTGCTCTGACCGGTACCAGGCTTCATCTGGTAAGACCTCTTGGTTTTTCTGTAAGCGACAAATACCTGAAAAGGTCCGGGCTTGATTATTGGCATCTCGTAGAAATAAGCTACTATGACAGTTTCAACGAAATACTCGACAAATACACAGGATCAAAGTTCTATTATGCAACTACAAAGGCTAACAGGTTATATTCAGAATTTACTTACGAGGATGGGAGCTTCTTTGTATTTGGCAAGGAGACAAAGGGACTGCCTCCAGATCTGATTGCAAGGAATCTTGACACAGCCATAAAGATACCTATGAGAGAAAATATTGCAAGATCCCTGAATTTGTCAAACTCAGCCAATATAATTATCTTTGAAGCTTTAAGGCAGCTTGGATTCCCTGGACTGGCCTGATAAATTGGGTGTACAAAAATCATCATTGTATGTTAATATATTTGGGTGATTCAGACAAAAGGAGGATGACGCTATGGATTTGGCACTTCCAGTATTGGGAGGATTGGGTTTGTTCCTTTATGGTATGAACCTTATGGGAGCTGGCTTGGAGAAGGCAGCTGGGAATAAGCTGAAGAAAATGATTGAAGCACTAACGACCAACAGATTCACTGGTATTATAGTCGGAACTATCGTTACTATGATTGTTCAGAGCAGCAGTGCAACAACAGTCATGGTTATAGGATTTGTAAACGCAGGATTGATGACATTGCCACAGGCTGTGGGAGTTATTATGGGGGCGAATATAGGTACAACCATAACGGCCCAATTAATAGCTTTTAAGCTTACAGACTACGCACCCTTGGCTGTTGCAATTGGTGTGGCTATGTGGATAGGTGCAAGGAACAAAAAAGCAAAAAATATGTCAGAAATACTTATTGGATTTGGTATTCTTTTTATCGGTATGGATATGATGGGAGATGGACTTAAACCCCTCGCGAATCTGCCTGCTTTTACCAACATAATGTCAAGCTTGAATAATCCAATACTGGGCATGCTTGTTGGCTTAGGACTTACTACTATAGTTCAGTCAAGCTCAGCCTCAATTGGACTGTTACAGGCGTTGGCAGGTGAAGGCCTTATTTCGATGCATATAGCTTTTCCCATCCTTTTTGGAGAGAACATAGGTACAACTACTACAGCCATGATTTCAAGCATCGGTGCCAACAAAACCGCTAAGCGAGCTGCAATTATTCACTTTTTATTCAATCTTATTGGTACGATAATATTCATGACTTTTCTTAGGTACCCTATAGCGTGGCTGGTAACATATCTGTCTCCGGATGACGTTCAAAGGCAGATAGCAAATGCCCACACTTCCTTCAACATCATAAACGGAATAATTCAGTATCCATTTGCCATGTTTTTAGTAAGAGCAGCAGAAAAGTTGGTTCCTGGGAAGGACGAGGCCGATATCACTGAGTCCAGGTACCTGGACAGGCGTATTATAGAGACTCCGTCCATAGCTTTAGGGCAAGCAATGCGAGAGGCGAATAGGATGGGGAACCTTGTTTTGGAAAATCTTTCCGCATGTAAGGTGGTTATGCTCGAGGATAAAATTGATGGAGTAGACGCTATACTTGCAAGGGAAAAATCGATCAACAAGATACAACGTGAAATCACTGATTATCTGGTCCAACTATCCAATGCACCATTGTCCGATGAGCAGCATGCTGATGTAAATGCGTTGCTTTACGTAATAGGTGACATCGAGAGAGTTGGAGACCACATCGAGAATATTACAGAATTAGCTCAGTACAAGTATGATAACAACCTGTACTTCACTCCACAGGCAGTTGAGGAGCTGAGTGAGATGTTCGATGTTTGCGATAACGCATTCAGGACCTCGATAGAGGCATATAGAATCACAGATGAGGCTATGGCCAGACAGGTCCTTGTACTTGAGGATGAGGTTGATATGCTTGAAAAGCAAAACAGATCAAACCATATCGACAGGTTAAACAAGATGCTTTGCAGCACAGGCTCAGGGATCGTATTTCTGGATGCCATAAGCAATCTGGAGAGGGTCTCAGACCATGCAAGCAATATCGCAATGTACGTATTGGACAAATTTAAGGATTAATGTTATCAATTAAATATTTCTATAATACTATTGACTACCTTGAATGAGATAGGATATAATTACCTTGTAAAGTTGTTAAAAATGTAACAAAATGTCATGAAAAATTTTGAATTATTTTGGATGATCATTGCGGGAGAGCCCACAAGGTGGCGCCGAAGGAGTAAATGACAGAGATAGCCCCTCTGTTGCGAACCTCTCAGGCAAAAGGACCGCAATAGGACAGAACTCTGGAAAGGCGTCACTCACCGAAGGAGCAATCCCTTCATTTGGATCGGGAGAATCTCTCAGGTTAATAAACAGAGTAAGTAGGCGAATAGGTCTATTTATTCTGTTTTTTTATTGGGCTGGATAAAGAACAGAATACTACAAAACTATAAAGGAGGTACTTTGATGGTTTACGATGTAGTTATTATCGGAGCCGGACCAGCAGGACTCTCTGCAGGACTTTATGCTGCAAGAGCAAGACTTAAGACTCTTATCGTTGAGAAGGAAGCTGCAGGCGGCCAGATCGCAACCACTGATGAGGTTGCAAACTATCCTGGTTCGATCGAACACGCAACAGGACCAAGCTTGGTTGCCAGAATGGTGCAGCAGGCAGAAGAGTTCGGAGCAGAAAAGGTCTCTGACACAGTAGTATCAGTTGATCTTGAGGGTGACATTAAGACGGTAAAATGTGAGAAAAATGAGTACAAAACTAAGACCATAATCATTGCGACCGGTGCTGTTCCAAAACACATAGGCTGCCCGGGAGAAAAAGAATTGACAGGAAGAGGCATTTCCTACTGTGCAACCTGCGACGGAGCTTTCTTTGAGGACCTTGAGGTTTTCGTGGTAGGCGGTGGGGACTCAGCCGTTGAGGAAGCAATGTATCTGACTAAGTTTGCAAGGAAAGTTACCATTGTTCACAGAAGAGATGCGCTAAGAGCCGCGAAATCCATACAAGAAAAAGCCTTCAAGAATGAGAAGATAGCTTTCATGTGGGATTCAGTTATAACTGAGGTAAAGGGTGATGGGATACTTCAGTCAATGGTAGTGAAGAATGTCAAGACTGGCGAAGAAACTGAGTATTTTGCCGATGAGGATGACGGTACCTTTGGTATATTTGTTTTTGTGGGTTATGATCCTGCCACGAAGCTTTTTGAGGGTATGGTTGATATGGAGAATGGGTACATAAAGACCGATGACAATATGAAGACAAATATTCCAGGAGTATTTGCAGCGGGAGACAACAGGGTCAAGCCGCTCAGACAAGTGGTTACTGCTACAGCTGATGGTGCCATAGCGGCGACTCAGGCTGAGAAGTATATAGAAGAACACTTTTAATAGGAGGTAGTGAAATGATTGAATTGAACAAAGAGAATTTTGAATCTGAGGTCCTAAACGCAGAAGGTACAGTACTGGTTGATTTCTGGAGCCCTTCCTGTGAACCATGCAAGGCTCTTATGCCTCATGTACATGAATATGAAGAGGTTTATGGAGACAAGATCAAGTTTACATCACTTGATATCACAGTTGCGAGAAGAGTAGCTATAGGACAGAAGGTTCTTGGACTTCCTGTAATTGCTATATATAAAAATGGTGAAAGAGTAGATGCTGTTGTTGGAGATGAAGCTACTACTAAGTCAGTAGAGGAATTGATCAAGAAGTATTGCTAATTGTGGCAATAAGTCCGGAGTGCCGGATAATACGATATCAACCAATTATCTGAGGAGGTGAAGTCAATGCGTCTTGAATTAGGCCAAGTACTAATTAAGGATGTAAAATTCGGTGAATCGACAGTACTGGAGAACGGAGTGCTTACCATAAAGAAGGAAGAGTTAATCAACTTGATTATGGAGGATGAGCACATTGCTTCGGTCAGCGTCGACATCGCAAAGCCAGGTGAAAGTGTAAGGATCACACCTGTAAAGGACGTTGTTGAACCAAGGGTCAAGGTGGAAGGACCCGGTGGAGTATTCCCAGGAATACTATCAAAAGTGGATGTCGTCGGTTCAGGTAAAACTAATGTACTTAAGGGCTGTGCAGTAATGACTACAGGCAAGATCGTTGGATTCCAGGAGGGTATAGTCGACATGACAGGTCCTGGAGCAGAATACACGCCGTTTTCCAAAACGATCAACGTAGTGATGAATTGTGAGCCTGTTGAAGGTCTGAAGCAGCATGATCATGAAAAGGCGGTCAGATTTGCAGGATTTAAAGCGGCAGCTTACCTTGCTGAGACAGCAAAAAAGGTCGCGCCGGATTTAGTAGAGGTTTTCGAAGTGGATGCGTTCGTCGACGGTATGAAAAAATATCCTGACCTTCCAAGGATCGGATATGTCCAAATGCTGCAGACTCAAGGATTGCTACATGACACCTATGTATATGGAGTGGATGCAAAGCAGATAGTTCCAACAATAATGTACCCAACAGAGATAATGGACGGCGCTATAGTAAGTGGTAACTGCGTATCAGCTTGTGATAAGAATACAACCTACCATCACCAGAACAATCCGGTCGTTCACGATATGTTGAAGGTTCATGGCAAAGAGATTAACTTTGCAGGAGTAATAATCACCAACGAAAACGTGTACCTTGCCGATAAGGAAAGATCATCAAACTGGACAGCTAAGCTGGCTGAGTTCCTTAACCTTGACGGAGTAATAATCTCTCAGGAGGGCTTTGGAAATCCAGATACGGACCTTATTATGAACTGTAAGAAAATAGAAGCCAAGAACATCAAAACTGTAATTATAACTGACGAGTATGCTGGCAGAGACGGTGCAAGCCAGTCACTGGCAGATGCTGACAAAGCAGCGGATGCAGTAGTTACAGGCGGAAATGCAAATGAGGTAATCGTACTTCCAAAGATGGACAAGGTAATTGGTACGCTTGCATACACTGATATCATAGCAGGTGGCTTTGATGGAAGCCTTGCACCAGATGGTACAATAACTGTTGAGATCCAGGCAATAACAGGAGCTACGAATGAAATAGGCTTCAATAAGATGTCTGCAAGAGGATTCTAATATCAGCAATATAAATCGAAATGAAAGGATGTGGAAGAATGTCAATCTTCAATGAAAATTCAAAGGTAATAATTATTGGCGACAGAGATGGTATACCAGGACCGGCTATGGAAGAATGCATAAAGACCACACCTGCAGAGGTAGTATTTTCAGCAACTGAGTGTTTTGTCTGAACGGCTGCAGGAGCGATGGATCTTGAGAATCAAAAGAGGGTAAAGGACATGGCTGAGAAATACGGCGCAGAGAACATAGTCGTGTTGATCGGTGGAGCAGAGGCTGAATCAGCAGGATTGGCTGCTGAGACGGTAACAGCTGGAGACCCTACATTCGCAGGTCCATTAGCAGGAGTTCCGTTGGGACTCAAAGTATACCACGCAGTAGAGCCTGAGTTTAAGGAAGCAGTAGATGCAGGAGTTTATGATGATCAAATAGGCATGATGGAAATGGTGCTTGACGTGGATGCGATCATTGCTGAAGTCAGTGCTATGAGAAATCAGCATACTAAATATTGATACTCCACTAATATAAGGAGAGGAGGGAACCAAATGGGGAAATTAAGAATTGTACATTATATTAACCAGTTCTTTGCCGGCATAGGCGGAGAGGAAAAAGCTGACCACAAACCAGAGGTCAGAGAAGGTGCACTTGGTCCTGGTCTTGCTATTCAGGCTGGTTTTGGAGGGGAAGCTGAAATCGTTGCTACTGTTATCTGCGGGGACAGCTATTTTGGTGAGAACATGGATGATGCCAAGGCTGCTGTGCTGGAGATGGTCAAGGGCTACTCGCCTGATCTGTTTATAGCAGGCCCTGCTTTCAATGCAGGAAGATACGGAGTTGCTTGTGGTGCGATAACAGAAGCCGTTCAAGCGGAACTGGGGATACCTGCTTTGACTGGCATGTATATCGAAAACCCGGGCGCTGATATGTATAAGAAGTCAGTTTATATAATATCCACCAAGAATAGTGCTGTAGGAATGAAGGATGCAGTTGCAGCTATGGTTCCGCTGGCAAAGAAGCTTGTCAGCAAGGAAGAGATAGGTGCTCCTGAGGTTGAAGGCTACCTTCCAAGAGGAGTCAGAAAGAACTATTTCGCAGAAAAAAGAGGATCAGAGAGAGCTGTAGATATGCTCCTTAAGAAATTGAAGGGTGAGGAGTTCGAGACAGAATATCCAATGCCAGACTTTGACAGAGTACCACCAAATCCTGCAGTAAAGGATCTTTCCAAAGCTAAGATCGCACTTGTAACCTCAGGCGGTATTGTGCCAAAGGGAAATCCGGATCACATAGAATCATCATCAGCTTCCAAGTACGGGAAATACGACATAGATGGAGTTTATGACCTGACTGTTGATACCTATGCAACTGCTCACGGCGGATACGACCCTGTATATGCAAATCTTGACGCTGACAGAGTTCTTCCTGTAGATGTATTGAGAGATCTTGAGAAGGAAGGCAAGATTGGTGAGCTTCATAGATACTTCTATACTACAGTAGGTAATGGTACTGCAGTAGCCAGCTCCAAGAAATTTGCTGCTGAATTCAGCAAAGAACTTGTCGCTGATGGAGTAGATGCAGTTATCCTGACCTCAACCTGAGGTACCTGTACTCGTTGCGGTGCAACGATGGTAAAAGAAGTAGAAAGAGCCGGGATACCAGTAGTCCACATCTGTACTGTAGTTCCAATATCGCTGACAGTAGGAGCAAACAGGATCGTTCCTGCGATCGCTATACCTCACCCGCTTGGAAATCCAGCATTGGATCCGGCGGAGGAGAAAGCTCTGAGAAGAAAAATCGTTGAAAAAGCTCTTAACGCATTGACGGTTGAAGTAACTGAACAAACAGTATTCGAAAAATAATTTACTGGAAATGGGTGATTGACAAATCACCCATTTCCATACAGAAATATATTATGGAGGTGACTCACTTGAGTTATTCAGTAGTAAAAGGAACAAGCTATATTCTGGTGCATGCTCCTGACATGGTACTCCATAACGGTACCACTCAGACAACAGAGAAGCACCTTAATCCAAATTCAGAGTATCTTAAGAATCTTCCCAACAGTCTCAGGAGCTATGAGGAGGCTGTAAACTATCTGCCAAATCAAGTATATATAGGGAACAATACACCTGAGGATCTAAGATCAAATCCACAGCCGTGGGTAGGACTGGATGTCCCGGGAGCATCCAGGAACGGTAAGTATGGAGAAATATTGCCCCAGGACGAATTTATCGGTCTTATTAAAATAGTCGATGCTTTCGATCTCGTCAAGCTAACCACTGACTTCACCGCTAAGGTCAAAAAGCAGCTTGGTGACCATCCACTCATTAGCGATGAGCTGATTTCAAGAATGAAGGCTGGAGACGAGCTTGCTGATATCGAGAAGCTAATTGCAGAACAGGGAGCAGAGCCTATTTACCTGGATAATCAGCTAATAGGTTGTGTTAAACGAGCCCATGATGTCGACGTGAATCTAAATGCACATGTTATCTTTGAGAATCTTGTGTCCAAGGCTTCAGGAGTTCTTGCAGCTCTTCACCTCGTAAAGAACACAGGAATAGATCCTGCTGAGATAGAATATGTACTGGAATGCTCAGAGGAAGCATGTGGTGATATGAATCAGCGTGGAGGAGGAAATTTCGCAAAGGCCATAGCTGAGGTTGCAGGTTTGGTAAATGCTTCAGGATCAGACGTAAGAGGCTTCTGTGCAGCACCAACTCACGCAATGATATCGGCAGCGTCATTAGTTAAAGCAGGAACCTTCAAGAACGTTCTTATAGTATCTGGTGGCTCAACAGCTAAGTTGGGTATGAACGGGAAAGACCATGTCAAGAAAGGTCTGCCTGTTCTCGAGGATGTAATCGGGGGCTTTGCAGTTCTTATCAGTGAAAACGATGGTGTCAGCCCGGTTTTGAGAACAGATCTGGTTGGAAGACATACAGTTGGAACAGGATCATCACCGCAGGCAGTCATCACTTCTCTCGTAACTGAACCACTGGACAGAGGGAATCTCAAGATAACTGATATCGATAAGTACTCAGTTGAAATGCAGAATCCGGATGTAACAAAACCGGCTGGAGCAGGCGATGTTCCAAATGCAAACTATAAAATGATCGCTGCTTTGGGAGTAAAGAGGGGCGAGCTGGACAGAAATGATATCAATGACTTTATAATCAAGCACGGCATGGAAGGCTGGGCTCCAACTCAAGGTCATATACCTTCAGGGGTTCCCTATGTAGGGTTTGCTAAGGAAGAACTTGAAAAGGGCAACATCAAAAGAGTTATGATAGTTGGTAAGGGAAGTCTTTTCCTGGGCAGAATGACAAATCTGTTCGACGGTGTTTCAATAGTAATGGAGAAAAACCAAGGAATCGTGGAGGAAAGCAAGGGTGTATCCCAGGATGAGGTAAGAAGCCTTGTGGCAGAAGCCATGAGAGATTTTGCTTCACACCTTCTGCAAGGATAGAGGTGACGATATGGCAACAGATAATATAAAAACAATGATAGGCAGCATCTTTAATGAGATCGCAGATGCAATGGAGACCGGTAGCTTTGGCAAGAAGGTCCGAGTAGGTTTGACTACCCTTGGCAGCGAACTGGGAGTCGAAAACATGATCAAGGGTGCTGAAATGGCACAAAAAAGAGCGTCTCATATTGAAGTGGTACTGATAGGACCAAAGGTTGATTCGGCCCTGACCCAGGTAGTTGTGGAGAATGAGGACCAGGGCTATAAAGAGATGGAGAGAATGCTGGACTCCAAGGAGCTTGATGCTTGCGTTACTCTTCATTACAGCTTCCCCATAGGAGTATCGACTGTCGGAAGAGTTGTAACCCCGGGTAAAGGTCGGGAAATGATCATTGCTACGACTACCGGTACATCCTCAGCGCATAGAGTTGAGGCTATGGTAAAGAATGGTATCTATGGTGTTATAGCAGCCAAGGCTATTGGCATAAAGAACCCTACAGTAGGCATACTCAATGTTGACGGAGCCAGACAGGTAGAAAGGGCTTTCAAGGAACTGACTGTGAAGGGTTATCAAATAAACTTCACTGAATCCTCAAGAGCTGACGGAGGAGCTGTAATGAGAGGAAATGACCTCCTTGCAGGAACTCCTGATGTAATGATAACAGATACCTTGACTGGCAATATTATGATGAAGGTGTTTTCATCCTTTACAACAGGTGGCAGCTACGAGTCTCAAGGCTACGGATATGGTCCTGGCATAGGTGAAAACTATGACAGACTTATAATGATACTGTCAAGAGCATCAGGTGCTCCTGTGATTGCAAACGCAATTTCATATGCTGTCGAGCTGGTACAGGGAGATGTTTTAGCAGTTGCAAAGAAAGAATTTGAGGCAGCCAACAAGGCTGGGCTTAAAGAGCTTCTTTCATCACTTACAAAAGAAGTGAAAAAAGAGGAATCCAAAGCAGTAGCTAAAGCTCCTGAGAAAGAGCCTGTAACAGGCACTATAGATGGAATAGATATTATGGAGCTTGAGGATGCAGTCAAGGTTCTATGGTCAAGTGGAATTTATGCAGAGTCCGGAATGGGATGCACAGGACCAATAGTGATGGTAAATGAAACAAAGATAAGCGAAGCACTGGGAGTACTCTCTAAAGCAGGCTATTCAGTAGGACAGGCTGAAGACTGCTAAACTAAGATATTATTGGGGGAATGTCATAAAACGGATATTCCCCGATATTATTTTTTGCTTTTTTCTCGATTTACACTGAAATAGGTATGAAAATTGCATAAACAATTGTTTACCCCACCCTGATTTGATATAATATAAATGTAGTATTTCGGGAGGGGGGAGCATTATGAGGTTAAATTATGATTTAACGTTAGAGCAAAGCCAGAAGCTGGTAATGACTCCAGAACTCAGGCAGGCTATTCAGCTGCTCCAATATACAAGCCTGGAGCTTCGGGATTATCTTTCAAAGGAGCTGGAGGAAAATCCGATGCTCGAAATGGAAAGAAGCGACGTGGACTCCCAAACGATAGAAAACCTGAAGGAAGATAAGGACGTTGATTTGAAGGAGTTTCTTGAAAGCTTCGATGATATAAGCTACAAAAGTGAAATCGACAGATCCAGAAATGAGTACTCCATGGATAATTACATCAGCTATTCGCCTACCCTCAGGGATCATCTTACTGAGCAGCTGAACATGATAAGCATAGGCTCAAGAGAGTACAGAATAGCCGATTACATCATAAACAATATAGACTGCAATGGTTATTTTTCCTCAACTGCTGAGGATATTGCCGCTCAGCTTTGCGTCTCGATTGAAGAGGTCGAGCTTATGCTTTCAGTGATCCAAAGCTTTGAACCAACCGGGGTCGGTGCAAGGGATCTTAAAGAATGCTTGCTGCTGCAGGTGAAAGATACTAAAGATCAGATACTTAAAAATATCATCATGAATTACCTGGAGGATATTGCTTCCAATAAGCTGGCAAAGATATCAAAGGATTTGGGCATAACAATCGAGGATGCACAGGAATACGCAGACTGGGTCAAGTCCCTTGAACCAAAACCAGGAAGAACCTTCAGAAGCGATGGAGAGGACATTAGGTATATCGTACCTGATGCATCCATTGAAGAGATCGATGGAGAGTTAATTATAACCATTAACGACATTTCCGGACCTAGGCTTAACATTAATGAGTATTACAAGAATCTTATAATAAACACAACTGATGAAAAAACCTCTGAATTTCTACAGGAAAAGTTCAATTCAGCCCTTTGGATAATCAAGAGCATTGAACAGAGAAGGAAAACGCTTTATAAAGTAATTGAATCGATTCTGAACAGACAAAGAGAATTTTTCAGGCATGGGGAAAAGGTTCTCGTGCCGATGACTCTGAAGGAAGTCGCAGAGGACGTAAAGATGCACGAATCTACGATTTCACGGGCTACTAATGGGAAATATGTACAAACTCCAAGAGGAGTATTTGAACTTAAATATTTCTTTACCACAGGGCTTTCAGGCACTGACGGGGACGTATCCGCTACATGCGTGAAATCGATGATTAGATCCATGGTGGCTGGTGAAGATCCCAAAAAACCTTTAAGTGACCAGCAAATATCTGAGATCCTCGAAAAGAAAGGCGTCGAGATATCCAGAAGAACAGTCGCAAAATACAGAGATGAGTTGAATATTCCATCATCGACACTCAGAAGGAGATATTAATTGGGGTTGGCCTTGCAAATAAGCCAACCCTGTACTATAATATAAGTGAGCTATATTTTTTTACCCATGGTGGGACAAATATATAATCGCCGGGACATAATTAGTCC
Source organism: Gudongella oleilytica (assembly GCF_004101785.1). Taxonomy (NCBI): domain Bacteria; kingdom Bacillati; phylum Bacillota; class Tissierellia; order Tissierellales; family Tissierellaceae; genus Gudongella; species Gudongella oleilytica. Next base: position 1,719,985 of record NZ_CP035130.1, on the reverse strand, counting down.
ATAGTATAGGAGGTGGTATTATAGAATTCTTGAATAGATTGTCAATAATAGCACCTGAGGCAATAGACATCCTCGAAAGGAGATATCTTATCCTTAAGACAGTTGCCTTCAGACAACCGGTTGGAAGGAGAACCTTGGCAGCTGAGCTTGGCTTATCTGAAAGGATAGCCAGGTCAGAGCTGGATATTATGAAAGGTCTTAGGTTATTAAACTCAGACAATATGGGTATGTATGTTACAGACTCGGGTCTGGAGCTATTGGAGAGTCTGGATGAAGCGTATAATTCCATCAAGGGGATACCTGAGCTGACAGAAAGGGTTATAAAAGCTATAGGAGTAAAGTGTTTAATGGTAGTACCTGGAGATTCTTCAACAAGCAATCTGGTTCTCGCTGAGATGGGTCGTTCAGCAGCGGAAATACTGAAGAAAAAGCTTGATGGCAGAGATATCGTTGGCGTTACAGGAGGCAGTACTATGGCTGTCGTGGCAGACGTGATAACATCAGAGAAAAGATATCCGGATGTTACTATAATACCTGCCAGAGGAGGACTTGGGACTGATATATACACTCAATCAAACTCAATAGCAGCAAAGATCGGACAAGCTTTGGGAGCGAAATACAGACTGCTTTATCTCCCTGACAGCATGGGCGAAGATGCAAAACGGCTTGCCCTCGGAAACGAGGAGATAAAAGAAATACTGAAAATGATCGATCACATGAGAGTATTGCTATTTGGTATAGGTCGCGCCGATACAATGGCAAGGAGGAGGACGCTCCCTGAAAGCAAGTTTGATGACCTGATGAGGAATAATGCGGTGGCAGAGGCGTTTGGACATTATTTTGACATTTCAGGAAGAGATCTTTGGGAGTATAAAACAGTGGGGCTTTCACTGGAAACATATCTAAAAGTTCCGGAGGTTATCGGAGTTGCCGGCGGAACTGAGAAGGCAGAGGCGATTATTGCCGTTTCATCGATCCGAAAGGACATGACTCTGGTCATAGATGAAGCTGTGGCAAATAGAATATTAGAAATTAAAAACTAATCAAGAGGAGGAATTTATATGACTTTAAGAGTGGGATTAAGCGGATTTGGCAGGATAGGTAGAGATGTGGTCAGGGTTTGGGCTGAGCAAAATGTAGAGGACTTTGAGATAGTTGCTATAAATGCATCTGGCAACATTCCGGATTTGGCTCATCTTTTCAAGTATGACAGTATATATGGGAAGTTCGAGGGAACCATCGAGACTTATGACAAAGGATTTATTATTAATGGGAAGAAGATTCCAGTGGTTGCTTTCAGAGATCCGATAGATATTCCCTGGGGAAAGCTTGGAGTAGACCTTGCTATAGACTCCACCGGAGCTTTCAAGGATAAGAAAGACCTTATGAAACACATTGAAGCAGGTGCCAAAAAGGTGATGATAACCGCTCCTGCAAAGGATGAGGACATAACCATTGTAATGGGTGTTAATGACCATTTGTATGACCCGGAGAAACACGTGGTAATATCCAACGCATCCTGTACGACAAACTGTCTTGCTCCTGTTGCAAAGGTGATACTTGACAAGCTGGGGGTAAAGAAAGGCCTTATGACCACTGTTCATGCGTATACAAATGACCAGATGGTCCATGACAAGAGACATAAGGATCTTAGAAGAGCAAGAGCTGCAGCCGAGAATATAATACCGACTACTACAGGTGCAGCAAAAGCGGTTTCCCTTGTTCTTCCGGAGCTTAAGGGCAAGCTGAATGGATTTGCATTAAGGGTTCCAGTGCCTACAGTGTCACTTGTGGACGTAGTTTTCGAAGTGGAAAAACCGACTACCAAGGAAGAGGTAAATGCATTCCTCAAGGAAGCAAGCGAGGGAGAATTAAAAGGAATCCTCGGATTCAGTGAAGAACCTCTGGTATCAAGAGATTTCGTTGGAGATAATAGGTCATCTATAGTGGATGCCGACTCTACAATGGTAATAGACAACATGGTTAAAGTAGTATCATGGTATGACAATGAGTGGGGTTACTCAAGAAGAGTAGTCGACCTGGCAAGTCTCATAGCTTCAAAGATGTAGTATTATCAGGGTCGGGTCCATATGACCCGACCCGTTTTGCGTTACCACAAAACTATAAAGAAGGTGGATGGCATGTTGAATAAAAAAACAATAAGAGATATGGATATTCAAGGGAAGCGAGTACTCGTAAGAGTAGACTATAATGTACCTATGGATGAGGAAATGAATATAACTGATGACATAAGGATAACAGCATCATTGCCCACTATAAAATATCTTCTGGACAACGATGCATCCGTCATTCTTATGTCACATTTAGGCAGGCCAAAGGGAGAACCCAAGGCAAAATATTCAATGGCTCCAGTGGCCAAAAGACTGTCTGAGCTGCTCGACAGAGAGGTCATCTTCGCAGACGATGATATGGTCGTCAGTGACAAGGTGAAGGCAATGGCTGAGTCCCTTAAACCAGGACAGGTCATGATGCTTCAGAATACAAGATTCCGTAAGGAAGAGGAGAAAAACGGAGAGGAGTTTGCTGAGAGCTTAGCCTCATTGGCGGATATTTATATCAACGACGCCTTTGGAACCTCACACCGTGCTCATGCATCGAATGTTGGAGTTTCAAGACATCTTCCCTCAGCACTGGGATTCCTGGTAGAAAAGGAAGTAGGGATAATGGGCAAAGCGCTTGATGAACCGCTAAGACCATTTGTGGCTATATTAGGTGGAGCTAAGGTATCAGACAAGATAGGAGTTATAGAAAATCTTATTACCAAGGTCAATACAATAATAATTGGAGGAGGCATGGCATTCACATTCCTTAAAGCCAAGGGGCTTGAAATAGGCACCTCACTTTTAGAGGAGGATAAGCTGGATCTTGCCAAAGAGCTTATGGAAAAAGCAAGGAAGTATGGTGTAGCTCTGATACTTCCCATAGATGTAGTTGTTGCAAGGGAGTTTAAGAACGACTCTGAGCATTTTAATGTTCCAGTTGAGAGTATACCTTCTGATATGATGGGTCTTGATATAGGTCCTGATTCCATAGCACTGTTCGAGAGTGTAATCAGTGAGGCGAAGACGATAATCTGGAACGGGCCAATGGGTGTTTTTGAAATGGACAGCTTTAATAAGGGAACCTATGCGATTGCTGAGGCTATGGTAAAGTCGGGTGCAATAACTATAGTTGGTGGAGGAGATTCTGCTGCTGCTGTTGAGAAAGCAGGGCTTGCAGATAGGATGACTCATGTTTCGACCGGAGGAGGAGCATCACTTGAGCTTCTTGAAGGGAAACTGCTCCCCGGTATAGACGCCATCAGTGAATAAGGAGGAATTCGGTTGAGAAAACCAATAATAGCAGGAAACTGGAAGATGAATAATACAATCGAGCAGACGAATGATCTCATAAAGGAGATCCTTGAGATAGAATTGAGTGGAGATGTTGAGACTGTGCTTTGTGTTCCTTACACATCGATACAGGCTGCAATAGAGCTTACAAGGGAAACTGGGATAAAGATCGGAGCACAAAACCTCCACTGGGAAAAAAAAGGAGCTTATACAGGCGAAATTTCGTCTGTAATGCTTAAGGAGCTAGGGACGGAATATGTAATAATAGGTCATTCCGAGCGCAGACAATATTTCTGTGAAACTGACGAGACTGTCAATATGAAGCTCAAGGCAGCATTAAATGATGGCTTGATACCTATTGTATGCGTGGGCGAGACCCTTGGGCAAAGAGAGGATGGAATTCATCTGACCCTGGTAAAGGATCAGATAGTGAAGGCTTTTAAAGATATTGGATCAAAGGATGCTGAAAAAACAGTTGTAGCTTACGAACCTATTTGGGCTATAGGTACAGGCAAGACAGCGACATCCGAGCAAGCGAATGAGATGTGCGGCCTTATAAGAAAGACCCTGGAGTCACTATATGACAAGGGCACTTCCTCTGTTATAAGGGTCCAGTACGGTGGGAGTGTCAAACCGGACAACATAAAGGAGCTTATGTCCATGGAGCACATAGATGGTGCGCTGGTAGGTGGCGCAAGCCTTAAGGCCAGTGATTTTGGGAGACTAATCAACTATAAGACGGAGGAAGCAAATGTCTAAGAAACCTGTAATGCTTATGATATTAGACGGCTTTGGAATAGGACCAGACGGTCCCGGGAATGCGGTCAAGCTTGCACGGAAACCGAATTTTGACGATCTCATGGCTAAGTGGCCAACCACAAAACTAAAGGCTAGCGGCCTTTCTGTAGGTCTTCCTGAGGGCCAGATGGGTAACTCTGAGGTCGGACATCTAAATATAGGCTCCGGGAGGATAGTTTATCAGGAGCTGACAAGGATATCCAAGGATATCGATGATGGCGGGTTTTTTAAGAATGAAGCTCTTCTTGGAGCCGTAGAAAACGCAAAAAGGAACAACAGCTCAGTGCATCTGATGGGTCTTGTATCGGATGGCGGAGTACACAGCCACAACACTCATCTTTATGCGTTATTGAGGCTCATGAAAAACGAGGGCATCGACAAGGTGTTTGTTCACGCTATCCTTGATGGGAGGGACGTTCCTCCAACTATCGGCGCCAGACAAGTTGGCGAGCTTGAGAAAGAGATCAGAGCTATAGGCGTTGGCTCAATTGCAACTGTGTCGGGAAGATATTACACTATGGACAGAGATAAGCGTTGGGAGCGGACTAAACTGGCATATGATGCCATAGTATCAGGAATCGGTCCAATCGCAGATGATCCTGTTAAGGCAGTAGAGGATTCTTATGCTGCAGGAATAACCGACGAGTTCATGTTGCCTACTGTGATCCTTAAGGATAACTATCCTGTATCGACCATAGAAGATAAGGATTCAGTAATCTATTTCAACTTCAGGCCAGACAGAGCCAGACAGATAACAAGGGCGATAATGGACGATGATTTTACCGGTTTTGAGCGAAACAAGAGAGTAGATGTGCACTTTGTTACAATGACCGAGTACGATAAGACGATCGAGAACATTCATGTTGCCTACAGAAATGACGGACTTGAGAATACGCTTGGGGAGTATATTGCCCACAAAGGCATGTCACAGCTAAGAATAGCTGAAACGGAAAAATACGCTCATGTAACCTTCTTTTTTAATGGGGGGCGTGAGGTTCCCTTTGAGAATGAAGACAGAGCTCTCATACCATCGCCAAAGGTCGCTACCTATGATCTGAAGCCTGAAATGAGTGCATATGAGGTTAAGGATGAGGTCCTTAAGCGAATAGAATCTATGAAATATGACCTAATTATCCTTAATTTCGCCAACCCTGATATGGTAGGCCATACAGGAGTCATTGACGCAGCAGTAAAGGCAGTGGAAACAGTGGACAGTTGTCTGGGCGAAATAGTAAAAAAGATGATGGAGTACGATGGAAGAGTTATAATCACATCAGATCATGGGAATGCTGAAGTGATGATCGATACCGTTAATGGTGGTGCCTTTACCGCCCACACGACTAATGATGTGCCGCTGATATTGGTTGGGGAAAGAAATATTAAACTAAGGGCCGGTATTTTGGCTGATCTTGCACCTACGATCCTTGAGCTTTTAGGACTTGATAAGCCAGTTGAAATGACAGGGGAGTCCCTGATAATAAATTGAACAGGAGAGTGATAGAATGAGCTTGATAACAGATGTATACGCAAGAGAAGTGTTAGATTCCAGAGGTAATCCTACCGTTGAAGTCGAGGTTTGGACAGAGCTTGAGGCATTTGGGAGGGCAATAGTGCCTTCGGGGGCATCAACAGGTATATACGAGGCAGTAGAGCTTAGAGACATGGACAAGTCCAGGTACCTGGGCAAGGGAGTACAGAAAGCTGTAGACAACGTAAACAATATAATTGCTGATGAAATAATTGGTCTTGAAGTATTCGATCAGGTTCTTATCGATCAGATACTGATAGAGCTTGATGATAGCAGCAATAAGGGAAAGCTGGGAGCCAATGCTATACTGGCAGTATCCATGGCAGCGGCAAGGGCAGCAGCAAATGAATTGGGAGTGCCTTTGTATCAATATCTGGGCGGAGTAAACGCCAAAACTCTCCCTGTTCCCATGATGAACATCCTAAATGGCGGCGAGCATGCCGACAATAACGTTGACATCCAGGAGTTCATGGTAATGCCTGTAGGAGCAACAAGCTTTAAGGAAGGACTTAGGATGGGTACAGAGGTATTCCATAATCTTAAAGCTGTTTTAAAATCAAAGGGTCTCAGCACATCAGTCGGTGATGAAGGAGGCTTTGCTCCTAACCTGTCCAGCAATGAGGAAGCTCTGGCAACGATAGTTGAGGCGATAAAAAAGGCAGGCTATGAACCAGGAAAAGACATCGTACTTGCACTGGATGTGGCAGCATCAGGAATGTATAATGAAGAAAGCAAAACCTACAATCTCGAGGGCGAAGGCAGAGTGTTGACAGTTGAGGAGATGGTCAAGTACTATGAGGAGCTTGTCGAAAAATATCCTATAGTATCAATAGAAGACGGCTTGGGAGAGGATGATTGGGACGGCTGGAAGCTTATGACAGATAAGCTTGGCAATAGGATCCAAATCGTTGGTGACGACCTCTTCGTTACTAATACTGATAGATTGCAAAAAGGTATTGAAATGGGTGTTGCCAACTCAATCCTCATCAAGCTGAATCAAATAGGTACTATAACGGAAACCCTGGATGCAATTGAGTTGGCAAAAGTAAATGGCTATACTGCAGTTATATCTCACAGGTCAGGAGAAACAGAGGACTCCACTATTGCAGATTTGGCAGTGGCTACTAATGCAGGTCAGATAAAGACTGGTGCTCCGTCAAGAACAGACAGGGTGGCTAAGTACAACCAGCTGCTAAGAATTGAGGATGGACTTGGTGAAATGGCAAAATTCAAGGGCATCAAGACCTTTTACAATATCAAAAAATAATCTTTGACAACCTATTGATACAGAGGTAAAATAAAACGCACATGCAAATAATTTGCATTTGCGTTTTATTTTTTTCTGCGAGGGTATAACTTACAAGTAATCGCTAAGGAGGTCAAACAATGAAATCAATGAAAATTCTTATTATAATGATTGCGGTTTTTACCTTAATATTTGCAGGTGGTTGTGAAGCAGGTACAGCCACTAATGAACAAGAGCTTGTAAATCATGAGACTGTAGGTGGAAAGATATCCATTACAGCGACGCTATTTCCTCAGTATGATTTTGCCAGGGAAATAGGGGGAGAATTGGTTGAAGTCACACTTTTATTGCCTCCTGGAATGGAAGCACATTCCTTTGAGCCAACACCGAAGGATATAGTATCCCTATCCAAAACAGATATATTTTTGTATACTGGTGAAGCCATGGAGCCCTGGGCAGCTAATATAGTAGAGAATTTGAAATCTCAGGGGGTATTGGTTGTTGATCTGTCAGAGGATATCCCTGCGCTTAAGCTGGACGATCATGTAAATGACCAAGGGGATGAAGATGGCCACGAGGATGGGGATCATGGAGTTGATCCGCATTACTGGACTGATCCGAACATGGCTGTCATTATGGCTGACAGTATAAATACCGCTCTACATGAAGAAGATCCTGAGAACTCCGCATACTATACTGAGAACACCGAAATACTCAAGGAAAAGCTGATCAAGCTGGATCAGGACATACGAGATGTAGTTGACCATTCGAAGTCAAACACAATTCTATCTGGAGGGCATTTCGCATTCGGATATTTCGCCCACAGATATGGCCTTGAGCATATGTCCCCTTATGAAGGCTTTTCACCAAATTCTGAACCAAGTCCCAAGAGCATAGCAAGTCTTATGGAGACTATTGCTTCTACAAATGCCCAGGCGATATTTTATGAAGAGCTTGCCGATCCCAAAGTTGCCAGAGTGATTGCAGAGGAAACTGGGATCCAGATACTTCTTCTGCATGGTGTTCACAACGTATCCATTGATGACCTTGAGTCAGGAAAAGGCTATATTGATTTTATGTATGAAAATCTTGAGAACCTAAAGATAGGGCTGGGATATGATGAATAAAATATTAGAAGTCAGGGATCTGTGCGTCAATTACAGGCAACAGGAGGTTTTGAAAAATATTTCCTTTGAGATAAACGAGGGAGATTATATTGGGCTTGTCGGAGCAAATGGATCAGGAAAAACAACACTGGTCAAGGCGCTTCTCGGTTTGGTTGAAGCTGCATCAGGAGAGGTAGTCTCCTATTCAGCCAAGGGGTCCAGGGGAAGCATAGGGTATCTTCCGCAAGTTGCTGTGACTGGGAATACTCTTTTTCCAGCTGAGGTACATGAGGTCATTGCAGTCGGCTTGATCGGTTCAAAAAGCTTTCCTAAAAGGATAGGCAAGGAGGACGACAGGAAAATAGACGATATCCTTAAAAGGCTTGATATATACAGCCTGAAGCATAAAAAAATCGGCGACCTGTCGGGAGGACAGCAGCAGAGAGTTCTACTGGCGAGAGCCATGGTCAACAATCCCAGGCTATTGATATTGGACGAGCCGACAAGTGCTTTGGATCCAAAGGTAAGAAGTGACTTTTTCATGCTGATCGGAGACATCAATAAAAATGAGGGAAATAGTATCCTTCTGGTATCTCATGACATTGCTTCGATCAGAAAATATGCTGGAAAGATTATGCTGCTGGATAGGGAAATCGATTATTTTGGCCCAGCTGCAGAATTTCCGGAATACGACCATATTCATTGAGAGGTGACGTGTCAAATTGACCGATATATTTGAATTGATTAAGGAGGCTTTAAGCTATAGCTTCATGCAGCGAGCCATAATAGTTGGGATATTCATAGCACTCAGTAGTGCGCTCCTCGGTATTTTCCTTGTACTTAAGAAATATTCCATGATAGGCGACGGCCTGGCCCACGTGAGCTTCGCTACAGTTGCAATAGCACTATTTTTTGGAACTTCGCCACTATTGGTTTCTATCCCCATTGTAATACTATCATCTATATTCATAATGCAATTGAATGAAAAGGCGGGGCTTCATGGAGATGCTGCAATTGGATTGGTCTCATCCTTTTCCGTAGCCTTAGGTGTCTTGATTTCAAGTGTTGCCGGTGGATTCAACATAGACCTGTTCAGCTATTTGTTTGGGAGCATCTTGGCAATAACGGACTCAGATATGTACTTGTCTATTGTTTTGGCAGGATTTGTGATCGCGCTTGTCGTATTTTTCTACAATGATCTGTTTGCAGTCACGCATGATGAGGAATTTGCCAGCGTAATAGGCATCAGAACAAAGCTCATGAACTACCTTATTGCAACTCTTGCTTCCATAACAATAGTCCTGGGGATAAGAGTAGTAGGTACAATGTTAATCTCAAGCATGATAGTATTCCCAACGGTCACTGCACTTCAGGTTTCAAGGAGTTTCAAATCAACTATAGTGATTTCAGCATTGATATCAGTTGCAGCAGTCATAATAGGGGTACTTGCATCCTACGTTTTAAATTTCCCGTCAGGTGCCACAATAGTAATGGTAAATGCACTGGTTTTCATTGTATTCTTTGCATTAAAGCCTATTCTAAGAAGTTAGGAGGGTGGATGATGAAACAGGACGATATAGTATTACTGTTGAAGGCAAGCAGCATCAAGGTTACAAAGCAACGGGTAGGGATATTACAGCTTCTTTCTGAAGCAGATTCGCCATTGACTGCTGAGGATATATATCTTACACTTTCGGGAGGAGAAAAAGGCACTGCCAACCTGTCAACTGTATATAGAATACTGGATGCCTTTACTCAAAAAGATATCCTTATAAAAACGAATCTCAATCTCGAGGGAAAGGCCACCTATGAGTTGAATCACAGAGAGCACAGACATCACATCGTTTGCACTGTGTGCAATGAGATAATACCGATAAAGGGTTGTCCTCTGGGGGACTATGAAATTAAGATCAGGAAATCCACCGGTTACGAGATAGTAGGCCACAATCTTGAAATAAGAGGAGTGTGTCCGAAGTGTCAAAAAGCAAAAAGGGAATAAACACAAATGACTTTTGCCGTTGCTTTTACTATTAGGCTATGTTAAAATGTTAATGTTATAGACTTGGATAAATAATTATTTGGGATACAGGGGGTGTGGGAATGTCAACTTTGTTTTCAGTCTTAATGCTGGTAGCCAGCATCACCATGATAGTCAGCATCGTCATGCAGGAAAGCAAGTCAGAGGGCCTTGGAGCCATGGGTGGCGGATCTGCCGATTCATTGTTCGGAAAGAGCATTGGTACCAGCAGACAAGCTATGTTGAGGAAGGTTACTATTGCTTCGTCAATAGTGTTTATAATTTCTGCTATAGCACTGGCAGCATTTTAAGGAGGAGGGTAAAATGGATTTTATTTTGATCGCCGCTCCATTGACTGGAGTGGTTGCTTTGTTGTTTGCATTCTACAAAGCATCAACTATCAACAAGGTAAGCCCAGGCAACGACCGAATGAAAGAAATTTCAACCTACATCCAGGAAGGTGCCATGGCATTCCTGTCAAGACAATATAAGTCATTGGCAATCTTTATCGTATCATTATTCGTAGTACTGGCATTATTGATCAATATTACTACAGCAATAACTTTCGTATTCGGGGCCGCATTCTCAATGCTTGCAGGCTACTTTGGAATGAAGGTTGCAACAAAAGCAAATGTAAGAACAGCTAATGCTGCTATGGAAAGTGGAATGACCAAAGCTCTTAACGTTGCATTCTCAGGAGGGGCAGTTATGGGAATGAGCGTAGTAGGACTTGGCATCATTGGCGTTGGAGTTTCTTACATTATTTTTAAAGATCCGGCGATCATTACAGGATTTGGATTGGGCGCTTCATCAATTGCACTTTTTGCAAGAGTTGGTGGAGGTATTTACACTAAGGCAGCAGACGTTGGAGCTGACCTTGTTGGTAAGGTGGAGGCAGGGATCCCAGAGGATGACCCAAGAAACCCGGCGGTAATCGCTGATAACGTTGGTGACAACGTTGGTGACGTAGCAGGAATGGGTGCTGACCTTTTTGAGTCTTATGTCGGAGCGATAATATCGGCTATAACTCTTGGATTGGTAGCATTTGGGGAGCAAGGTGTACTGTTTGCACTTGCTTTGGCAGCAGTCGGTATTTTAGCTTCAATTGTTGGAGCATTTTTCGTTAAGGGTGATGCAGACCCACAAAAATCACTTAACAAAGGTACGCTTGTAAGCTCAATAGTGACAATGGTAGCAGCTGCATTTTTAAGTCAGGTCATATTGGGAGCTTTTGCGCCATTTGTAGCTATAATGGCAGGACTTGTAGTTGGACTTGCTATTGCAAAAATAACTGAGATGTTTACATCAGCAGACTACAGGCCAGTTAAGAGGATAGCAAAGGAATCTGAAACAGGAGCCTCAACAAATATAATCGGGGGCCTCTCAGTTGGAATGATGTCAACAGCAGCTCCAATCATTGTAATTGCAATCGGTATTCTTGTGGCATACTATGTGGCAGGCGGAAATGCTGAGCCGGCAAAAGGACTTTATGGTATTGCGCTGGCAGCGGTTGGAATGCTGTCAACTGCAGGTATGACCATTGCAGTTGACGCTTATGGTCCTATTGCAGATAATGCCGGTGGTATTGCAGAAATGTGCCATCTTCCTAAAGAAGTTAGAAAAATAACTGATAAGCTCGACTCAGTAGGAAATACTACAGCAGCTATAGGTAAAGGCTTTGCCATAGGTTCAGCAGCTCTTACAGCACTTGCTTTATTTGCTTCCTATACGCAAGCTGTTAAGCTTGCATCGATCGACATAACTAAACCAACCGTTATAGCAGGTCTTTTGATAGGCGGGATGCTTCCGTTCCTGTTTGGTGCATTGACCATGGATGCAGTAGGAAAAGCTGCTTTCAAGATGATCGAGGAAGTAAGAAGACAATTCAGGGAAATACCAGGTATCATGGAAGGAACTGCGACCCCTGAATATGCAACCTGTGTAGATATAAGTACAAAGGCGGCACTCAAGGAAATGATAGTTCCAGGGATGCTGGCAGTTGTAGTTCCAATAGCAATTGGTTTGATACTTGGTGCGGAAGCTCTGGGAGGGCTTCTCGCAGGTGCACTTGTTACGGGTGTATTAATGGCGATATTCATGTCCAATGCAGGTGGAGCTTGGGATAATGCCAAGAAGTACATCGAAGAGGGGAATCATGGTGGAAAGGGCAGTGAGGCTCACAAAGCTGCTGTAACCGGCGATACTGTTGGAGATCCGTTCAAGGATACATCAGGACCATCGATGAATATCCTGATAAAACTTATGACTATTGTAGCTCTTGTTTTCGCCCAGGTATTCGTTACCTACGGAGGCAAGCTGTTTTAGAAGAGAATCCCTCGCGAGAGGGATTTTTTGTGTAGTGGAACTACTGTATAAAAGTGCCCCGATATGGTATAATTTTAACGTGTAGCATTAATAGTCCAGATAGGAGAAGGATCATATTTGAATATTAATATTGAAGGAATAGAACTGAATTACATTATTGAGGGCTCAGGTGAGACAGTACTCATACTCCATGGCTGGGGTGCAAGCATCGCTTCGGTTAGACCCATTGTCAACATTCTTTCCGGTACGCATAGAGTGATTGCTCTGGACCTGCCGGGATTTGGCAGTTCAGGAACCCCAAAGGAGGTTTTCGGATCCTTCCATTATGCGGATATACTCAAGATATTTATTGACAGGCTTGGGATCGAAAGGTTATCACTCGTAGGACATTCCTTCGGTGGAAAGCTATCGATAATATTATCAGCAAGGCACCCTGATTTGATTGATAAGCTCGTACTGATAGATAGCGCTGGCTTAATACCAAGGAGAACTATAAAGTATCATCTGAAGGTCAAAGGATTCAAGCTGATGAAGCTTTTATGGAGACTGGTTTTCTTTTGGCAGGAAGATCCTGTAAGGATGGAAAGACTCCGCAAAAAGTTTGGATCTGATGATTATCAGAATGCTCAGGGCATAATGAGGAAAATACTTGTTAGGGTAGTTAATGAAAACCTTAAGCCCATATTGAAGGATATAAAGGCTCCCACTCTGCTGATATGGGGAGACAAGGACGAAGCTACTCCGTTATATCAGGCAAAGATTATGGAGAGGGAAATAAAGGACAGCGGTCTCGTGATATTTGAGGGTGCAGGTCACTTCTCGTATGTAGATGAATATAACAGGTTTTCCTTAGTACTCAAAGCCTTTTTCAAAGAGGGCGAGAGTAAGATGGGTGGAACTGACTCTGGAGGAATATGATGGAATTACAATTTATTTTGTTGGTAGTAGTAATAGGGTCAGTATTCATGGTCGCTGCTGAAAAAAGGACGAAGGAATCGCTTCATATGGTGCAGCTTGAGGGCTATGATGCTGAACATTATCTCAAATGGCTGGGAAGCAATAAAAAAAGAGCATACAGCTTCTCTAAGGAATCACAGCCTATAAAAAAACCACTTGTAATGACTCAGAGAGCAACGAGGCTTTTTAGGGCGAATCTTGTTCTGTCAGTCATTATATATTCCATTCCTGTGATTTTATTGGGATCTTTGGTTGATAATGTTATATTTACTGCTATTTTGGTCTTAATTTCCCTTGGTGTTGTTTATTATCTTCAGCCCATTATTCTGGCTTGGTCCACCATACTTATGAAGCCTGTGGAAAACAGAATAAATATGGGATTTTACACATCTGCTCAGAACAAGATTAGATCAAGGGAAGATCTTAAAGTGGTAGGGATAACAGGAAGCTTTGGTAAAACAAGCACCAAATTCATAGTAGGGACAATACTTTCAGAGCGGTTCAATGTCCTGAACACACCCGAATCCTACAATACCCCAATGGGCTTATCAAAGGTGATCAACAACGACCTGAAGGATGAACATGAGGTTTTCATAGCAGAGATGGGTGCCAAGGTAATTGGAGAGATCAGAGAACTGGCTGAACTTGCGCAGCCAAAGATAGGTATCCTGACATCAATAGGCCCTGTCCATATTGAAACTTTTAAAAACATCGACAATATCATGAAAACCAAATATGAGCTTATAGAAGAGCTTCCAACTGATGGCGTAGCTGTTTTCAACTATGACAATGAACACATCAGGAAGCTTGCTGATAAAACATTTAAGGAGAAGCTCCTCTATGGATTTGAAAACACCGAGAAGCTCGATGTATATGCTGAGGATATCCAGGTTACTGAGGAGGGTTCAACCTTCACGCTGAGGGACAGGGAAGGAAACAGTATAATGTGTTCAACCAAGCTTTTAGGCAAACATAATATATATAATCTGCTCGCAGGTGCCTGTGCTGCAAAAATACTAGGTCTTAGCTTTGAAGAGATAGCGAGGGGCATCTCAAAGGTAGAACCGGTTGAACATAGGCTAAATCTGATAAAAGCCCCTAATGGGATAATAATTATCGACGATGCTTTTAACTCTAATCCGATAGGTACTAAAGCAGCCTTGGAGGTGTTGGGTCAATTCAAGGATGGCAAAAAAATCATTGTCACACCAGGTATGATAGAATTGGGTGATATGGAGGAAGAGGCCAACAGAGAATTTGGAGTAAACATCGGCAAGGTATGTGATTATGCAATTCTTGTCGGCGAGAAGAGAACCAGGCCGATATTTGAGGGGTTGCTGGAAAGCAATTTTAAATTAGACAATATAATTGTCGTAAATAATTTAAGTGAGGCTACAGTTGAGTTAGGAAAAATCTCAAAATCTGGTGACGTCGTTTTGTTTGAAAACGACCTGCCGGATAACTACAGTGAGTAGGGGGGTCCATCTGTGAAAAAGGTAGGAGTGCTGTTTGGCGGTAGAAGTGTAGAACACGAGGTTTCTGTGATAACTGCAATGCAGATCATTGAGAATATGGACAAAACCAAATATGATCCAATTCCTGTATACGTAGACAAAGACGGTAGATGGCTAACGGGAAGGAGCCTGCTGAGCTTTAAATCCTTTAAGGAGAACAATTTGAAAGACACAAAGAGGATCATGCTTTCAGGGATCCATGGGGATGGGAACCTATATCTTCATCCTGAAGAAGCAGGGATTTTCGGCAAGAAGGTATTTGATAAGGTGGATATATTTTTCCCAGCTTTCCACGGAACTAACGGTGAGGATGGAAGCGTACAGGGACTTCTTGAGTTGCTGAATCTGCCCTACGCTGGTGCAGGTGTTCTGGCATCGGCAGTAGGGATGGACAAGATTGTAATGAAGGACGTATATAAGGCAAACGATCTTCCTGTTGTAGAATTCCTATGGTTCTATAGATCACAATGGATCTCCGGGAAATCCCAGGTCATAGAGGAAATTGAGAAGAAGCTAGGGTATCCTGTATTCGTAAAACCGGCAAACCTTGGATCAAGTATAGGAATATCAAAGGCTAAAAACAGGGAGATGCTGGAGTTTGCCTTCCAGATTGCCGCAAGCTACGACCGGAAGCTAATAATTGAGAAGGCTGTTGAAAACCCGAGAGAGATAAACTGTGCCGTTCTTGGTTATGATGACCAGGTAGAGGCATCTCTTTGCGAAGAGCCTATAGGCTGGACAGACCTGTTGTCATTTGACGATAAATATATCCGCGGGGACAAATCAGAAAAAGGGGAAGATTCTAAAAGAGCAATTCCTGCCAATATACCGGACGATATGAGAAAGCAAATCGAAAACCTTGCAAAACATGCCTTCATGGCAATCGATGGAAGAGGAAATGCAAGAATTGACTTTCTTTTAGCTGAAAACGGCAGTGTGTATGTAAACGAGATAAACACTCTCCCCGGATCTCTTGCTTTCTATCTATGGGAGGGCAAAGGATACGATTTTAAAACTCTTATCGATAAGATGATAGAAATCGCCCTGATAACCCACAAGGAAAAAGAGAAAAACATGTACACCTTTGATTCAAATCTGTTTGCAAGAACCCAGTTCGGATCAAAAACAGGCAAAATGTAGGATATTTTAAGTATCTTACATTTTTTTGCCCGCAAGGGTACATAATGATTATGATGGAAGGGGAGAGTGGATATGTCGATGAGAGAGATAATCATTGAATTTATGAAGCAGCCAAAATATAAGCCAATGCTGAAAGAGGAGATAGCCGTTGCCTTTAAGATCGATAGAAAGGATCAAAGGGAGTTTTTCAAATCGCTGGAAAGCATG
Source organism: Gudongella oleilytica (assembly GCF_004101785.1). Classification (NCBI taxonomy): domain Bacteria; kingdom Bacillati; phylum Bacillota; class Tissierellia; order Tissierellales; family Tissierellaceae; genus Gudongella; species Gudongella oleilytica. The sequence goes on along the minus strand of NZ_CP035130.1, from coordinate 1,703,794 downwards.
GAAAAGGAAGGTATAATACTTAAAGCACGGAACGAAAGATATGGGTTGTTAAATAGCGAATATATGGCACTGGGAGTTTTGGAAGGTAATGAAAAGGGATTCGGTTTTGTAATATCGAAGGACAGACCTGGCGAGGACGTATTTATATCCGCAGAGAACATGAATGGTGCTATGCATGGGGACAAGGTAGTTGTTAACATCCTTAAACGCAGAGAGACGTCAAGAAAGCAGGAAGGTGAGATAATCAGGATCCTTGAAAGGGCTAATGAGACTGTAATCGGTACCTACGAGGGGAATGGGAATTTCGGGTTTGTTATTCCTGACAATCATAAGCTCTCTTATGATATTTTCATCCCAAAAGCCGGATCAATGAATGCAAAGGATGGGCAAAAGGTAATCGTGGAGCTTACAAGATGGCCTGAACCAAGGAGAAATCCCGAAGGGAACGTTATTGAGGTTCTGGGATACCCGTGGGAGAAGGGAACTGACATACTATCCATAGTAAGGATGTTTAATCTGCCGAGTGTTTTCCCTGAAGATGTCATTAAGGAAGCGCAAGCAGTTCCAATGAGGATCCCTGAAGATGAGATTTCACGAAGAAGAGATCTAAGACAACTTAAGCTGTTCACAATAGATGGTGCAGATGCCAAGGACCTTGACGATGCAGTATCCATAGAAAGCCTCGATAATGGAGGATACAGGCTTGGGGTCCACATCGCCGACGTATCGCATTACGTGAAAGATGGCTCACCACTCGACAAGGAAGCCCTTAAAAGGGGAAACTCAGTATATCTTCTCGATAGAGTGATCCCAATGCTGCTCCATGAATTAAGCAATGGTATTTGTTCTCTGAATCCGAAGGAAGACAGACTTGCCATGTCAGTTATTATGGACATAGATAAAAAAGGCAAGGTTTATGCCCATGAAATATTTGAATCAGTAATAAACAGCAAAGCAAGGCTTATTTATGATGATGTCTCCGATTTGCTTGAAGGCAAGACCTCAACTGAGGGGAAATTGAGAGATGTTGCAGAGGAGCTTTTCGTCATGAAGGAGCTTATGGATATATTGAGATCGAGAAGGGAACGAAGAGGAAGCATTGATTTTGACTTCCCTGAAAGCTACATCGAATTGGATGAGAATGGCAAGCCAATAGATGTAAGGAAGCTGGAAAGAAGGGTTGCGAACAGACTTATCGAGGAGTTTATGCTGGTCTGCAATGAGACTGTTGCTGAAAGATTCTTCTGGGCTCAAGTACCATTCCTGTACAGGATACATGAGGATCCAAATCCTGAAAAGTTAGCTGATTTCCTTAGGTTCATCCATAACTTCGGTTATTCAGTAAGGGGTAAGGAGCTTCACCCCAAGGACTTCCAAAGACTTACGGATGAGATAAAAGGGAGGAGAGAGGAGCCCGTAATCTCAACCTTGCTTCTTAGGACGATGCAAAAAGCTGTTTATAGCTCAGAGCCAGGCAAACACTTTGGGCTTGCTGCACAGTATTACTCGCATTTTACTTCTCCAATAAGAAGATATCCTGACCTTCAGATCCACAGGATCATAAAGGAAACTCTGCGGGGAAGCTTAAGCCATAGGAGGATGGAGCACCTTGAAGGCTGGCTTCCGGAGGTTGCTGAACATACATCAATGACAGAAAGAAGGGCTGAGGAGGCCGAGAGAGAGGTCGATGACCTTAAGAAGGCTCAATTTATGGCTGAGAGGATCGGCGAGGAATACGACGGGATTGTGTCCTCTGTGACATCATTTGGGATGTTCGTGCAGCTTGAAAACACGATTGAAGGATTAGTCCACTTCAGTAATATGGAGGATGATTTCTACTTCTTCGATGAGGGAAACTACATGATAGTTGGCGAAAGGACCAAAAGGACTTACAGACTGGGCGACGAGGTAAGGATAAAAGTCATAGGAGCGGATATTGGTAAAAAGAATATTGACTTTGCCATAGCCTCTGCCAATATTGACACAGATGACTAAATTTGCTACACTGAAGTTCGAAAACTTTCAAAGGGTGATTGCATGAAAAAGCTTGGAACTAAAGTAATTGCAACCAATAGAAAAGCAAGACACGAATTTTTCATAGAGGATACCATGGAGGCAGGCATAGTCCTCACCGGTACTGAAGTAAAATCCATACGTCAGGGCAAGGTCAATATCAAGGAGTCCTATGCTTCCATTGATGACGGCGAGGTATATGTTAACGGGATGCATATAAGTCCATATGAGCAGGGGAATATTTACAATGTAGACCCTTTAAGAAAAAGAAAGCTACTCCTTCATAGAAGGGAAATAAGGAAGCTGATAGGTGAAACGAAGCAAAAGGGGTTTACTCTGGTTCCTCTTTCAATATATCTCAAGGATGGTAAGGTTAAACTGGAGCTTGCTCTGGCAAGAGGAAAAAAGTTATACGACAAACGAGACACTATTGCTAAAAAGGATGCTGAGAGAAGGATAGCACAACATTCCAGCGAGAAGTACCAATAGAGGCGAAAATTGACACAAACTCGAACATATGTTATAATTTATCTGCAATAAAAAGTATCGGGGGCGAACTTGGTTTCGACGGGGATACGGAATCAGGAGTAGCGAGTCGTTGTCGCCAAGCAACGTTAAAAGTGGCAACTAAATTAAACGCAAACGATAATTACGCACTAGCAGCTTAATATAGCTGCTCGATTCTGCCGGGATTCCCACGACCTGGATAGAATCGTCATCTAAGTGGGGAACCGAGTCCGGCAAAGCTTTGAGCTGGAAACGGAACCTATGAAGCTACTAAAGCCCATATCCTGTCAGCAGGAGATGGGTAGAGGGAATGTGAAATTGCTGACTGCACTCGGAGAAGCTCTTGTGGAAGGATTTTCGGACGTGGGTTCGACACCCACCGCCTCCACCAAAAGTAATACCATCAATTGATAAAAAGTATTTTATCGGTTGGTGGTTTTATTTTACCCTGAAACGGCTTGAAACAAGCGGTTCACGAGGTTTTTCGGAGACTGCTTGTTTCATTTTTTGGGCCGCTGCCATTGGAATTTTTCATTGTTCGCTGATTTTAAGAGCTGGTAGCGTGGCATCAAATCGTTTGACATTAGGTGGGGGTGTGCATTTTTCGGGCATATCGTTGAGCATTTGAAGTAATCGTTGGACATTAGTTAGCAAAATACTTTTAGTCCAAAAATATATTATTTCTTTTTTAGACAGCAAAAAACGCCTTGCTATAAACAAGACGTTTTCAGGAACTCCTTTTACACATGGTAAATGAGCTACTTAGAGCATAGCACATGATACGCATTTTGTCCAGAAAAATTTCGGACCAGAACGCACGTTCTAAAGCATATTATATCCTAGCTTAGTAATAGTATACGCAAGAATTTAAAAATTGTTCATGATTTTCAACTATTCGAATATTCCGCATAGTGCTGAAGCTTTTTTCTTAATGAGTGATCTTGCTCAAAATAAAAAGCTGTAATCAATAAACAATATGAATCGCGGGGCTCAACTACAACCATATATCGCTCTTCTTCTAAAAGCAAGTGAACTCTTTTGTAGCTTCCTCTAGGGGCGGGTTCTTCCCAAAGCTTAATTCCATCGCATTCTGCGCAAGCTGAACTGTCGCAATTATGTTCTTCAATAAAACTCTTAACCCAGCGAATTCTCTCGCAACGGCGAAAATCTGGTGCTCGTTCACCATCACCGTTATAATCCTGACAAGTGACATGAAAAAAAGCTTCTTCCTTTCCATACTCCACTGGGTGCTTTCTAATACTAACTCGTATCCCTTTAAAAGACGGTCTGGAATCTATAAAATCTTTTTTGAAAATTGTATAAAGAGCGTTTTGGTATGCGGCCCATTCGCTATTATAGTCTTCAAAAAACTCTAGATTTGGCAACCAACAATTATTTTCCATTATCAGTTACCTCGCATCCCAAAAGAACAAATTAAGCTTATCTTCACGAAGAAGGGTACTTCGATCTAAAGAATAACCGGATCGTTCTTTTATTAGTTTGATAATGTCGAGCTTTGCCTTGCTCAGTTGGTGGTTTTCAGGGAAAATACGATTATTATAACCTAAAGCTCCAATTAAGACGTCGACGATTTGCATGATTTGCACTTCATCTGAACGTATGGGTTGTATTTTTTTAATGGTGCGTGATGCAAAATCATACATGGAATTACAGCAGACTTCTTTTAATTTTTGTGCTTTCCTATTTGTGTGACTATCTTTGACATCAATATAGATTTCATAGGAATCGGTAGGCGAGAGTATAGCCTTAAGCATCTCGAAATACATTTTATAGTACCACAAATCGTGCGTCTGATTAAATCTTTCATGGTCAAGCTTTGTTTTATCAGGAATCAGCAAAGCTCTGAAATGAAGATCTGCTTCATCAAAAAAATAATTGACCAGGTCTTCATATAATTGGGTTTTAGCAGGACTTATTTTTGTCCATTTCATTTCTGCTGTTTCAGATATGCCATTTCTGACTTTTATTTTGCGTATGCGTTCATTGATTTCTTTTACGCAGTCGTGAGGACACCAAACAGCTCCGAGAACCATGATATTTATTCCATCATGTTCTAAATGACAACTTTCGTCGCAATATACATTGTAATTAATCATGGCTTACCACCCTTGCTTATATTGTCTATGCCGCCGTCCGTATAGCGTTCGAATTTATACTTTCAATTGTTGACCTAATACGTCGGAAGGCATCAAGGTTGTCACTGAATATTTCGAAAATGTCTGCTCCGCCGGCAAATTCATCATCTTTCATATCTTCCGGAGTCAGCGTGCCCCAGCGAGTAATCCAGTCTACGATATAGTAGACAAATGTAATTTGCGGTTCGGTGAATAATTGACCATCTAGGAAACCAGAGAAAGCTGCCAAAGCTGCCTCCTGTGACAGTCCGGTGATTCCGCGAATAAACCGACCTAATGAAACGCCGTTAGCTGCTGCTTCATACTCTTTCTCCGTCCCTACCTCATGCCAGAATATTTGCTCAAGCTCGTCCCAATCTGCATCATTCAGCGTTTCGTTGTTCTTTAATTTGTGAATGGCAGGTTTATTTTCATTATCCTTAACGTACCGTTCAGCTCTTTGATAATAACCTTCCATGGCAGGGTCATCAGCAAAGCGCTCTCCTTCTTTTTCAAGCAAGACGCTATCAGTTACATTGATGACTTTAGCGCGCATTTCTTTCTTCAGGTATTGCATCAGATCACGTAATTGCTGACGTATTTCTTCAATGTCAAGAAGTGTTGCTGATGCCCAAAAGCAATCCTGCTGCACTTGGCTTATTATTTCACGGCGCTCCAGTACCTGAGGGATTGTTGCCTTTGGCTCTAAGGTACGAGCAATTGTTTTAACTCGATTAATGATAGAACGCTGAGTGTTATCATCTCCAGTTACATGAGCAATAGATAATTTGTACATTAGTGCATCTAGCCGACGTGCAGACTCATCATCATCAAGAGCTGGAACTAGTCCCGCTAAGTGGGATATGATATTACCGGCTTCAATTGCACCAATGCACTGGAATGCGTCTGAGTCGGCATACTTTTCCACCAGCTGCAGGTTTTGTTTAACCTGGAACTGTTCTTTGTTTAACGAAGAAATGCTGGTTGAAATATCCTGGACAAGGCTTTGTCGGAAATTGATGAGCTCAGATTCTTGGAATTTCATTTCCTGGAGTTCGCGAATCAGCATCACTTTCAGTTTGAAAGTATATTCAGCCAAAGAGATAGTTTCATCCGATTCTTTTCCCTTTGGATCTTGACGGAAGAACTCAAAGTTACCAAGGTAATCAAAGATATAGAACTGCTTTTTATCTTCGCCCGGGCCGAAAATATTCTCACAAAGCCTCGTGCCACGTCCAAACATCTGCCAAAACTTAGTTTTGGAAAGCACTCGTTTGAAAAAGACAAGGTTGAGGATTTCAGGTACGTCGATACCTGTATCCAGCATATCAACAGATATGGCAATTTGCGGATATTTATCTTTTTGCTTAAAGGCGGTTAATAAATCCTCAGAATACTTCTCGTAATTATCAATAACACGTGCAAAATCGCCATGATACTGTGGGTAGAGAGCATCAAATTGATTCTTTATGAATTCTGCATGTGAATGGTTCTTAGCAAAGATAATGGTTTTGCCTAATTTGTCGCCGCCTTCAACTTTTAACCCTTTAGTCATCAGGTCTTGAATTATTGCTTGATTAGTGTGAATGTTATAGTACTGAGAGTTTATGGCTTCTCCGCTTATGAAGTCAGGGATTTCTTCATTCTCATCAAAAGCCTCTTCAAACATTGTCTGTTGCTCATCTGAAAGTTCATCATAATGGATGCCTTCTGTAGGTATACGAAATAGTTTTTCGATGCAATGGTAATCTGTAAGATACCCCTCGGACACTGCTGTACCATACTCATAGGCATAAGTGGGCATATTATTTTCTAGACCGAAAAACTCATAAGTATTGTGTCCAACATCATCTTTTGGTGTAGCGGTCAGCCCCACCAGAAGAGCATCAAAATAATCAAAAATGGCTCTGTACTTCTTGAAAATACTTCGATGCGCTTCGTCAATGATGATAAGGTCGAAGTGCGCTGGAGTAAACAGCTTTTTCCCGTCCTCAGTTTTTTCCTCATTGATTGCATTCATTATAGTTGGATACGTAGAGAAAATTGCTCTATCAGCAGGTTTGTCGTCTCCACGTTTGCAAAGGTTACAGGATGATAAGTTCGGCATGTGCTTTGTAAACGCTGACTTTGCCTGCTTGACCAGTTCAACTCTATCAGCCAGAAATAGAATATTTGTCGCCCATGCATGTGATGTCAATACATCGACGAGAGACACAGCCGTTCTAGTTTTACCAGTTCCGGTTGCCATAACTAAAAGAGACTTGCGGCGGCTCTGTGAAAATTCTCCGCAAATTCGTTGTATGGCAGTCTTCTGATAGTGACGATCCGTAATTTCAGGGTTGATTTGGATGTTGTCAAAAGGAATTCGCTGCTCGCGACGGTTCATGATTCGCTGCAAATCTTCTTTTGAAAATACTGAATAGACCTTGCGCTCTGGGTAATTTGTATCATCCCAAAACCAAGTATCGTAACCATTTGTGTAAAAAATAAAGGGACGTTGTCCATATTGATTTTCAAGACAATCGGCATAAAGTTTCGCCTGATGTCGACCAACTTTCGGGTCGACCGTAGTTCTTTTAGCTTCTACAACTGCTAAGGGCAGACCATTATCACCATTTAAGACGTAATCAATATAGCCATCTCCAGAATCGTTAGGCATACCGAAAACTGGTACCTCTTCAAAGCAGTCAACTCGGAACTTCCAGCCCATCGCCTTTAGGTCAACGTCGATGTAGCTTTTACGGGTATCCGCTTCACTCTTCGTTCCTGCGGAATATGCCCTTGAAGCGGTATTGCTTGCTCGGAGGGATTCCATCTCGGATTGCATTTTTTTTAGGTCATCGAGCAATTTCTGACGTTCTTCATCCTTAGCATCTAATTCAGCTTTAAGATTGTTAAATTCATCCTTTGATATAGATTCAGCCAGCTCCGATGGAAGAAGGGATTCATCAAATTTTCTATCTTCATATGCCGAGCCATAACAGTAGTCGATAAATAGCACAACGTCAAAAAGGCACCCAAGCGATAAGGTAGCCTCATGACGACTGATATTTTTTCCTGTATGTGCTGCAAAGTTGCCAAGCTTAATGATGAACTTGAGTTTGCCCATTATTTCATCATCAACCGAGTCCGCAAATGAGGGGTTGTAGATAAGTGCAGACAAATTGTCCTTAAAAGGCATCTTTAAACTCTTATCTACTGAATAGAGCCACTTTACAGCGAGTTCCGCACTTTTTCTAGTCCCAAGCGCACACAAGGCAGGGCTAGCAGCAATAGAACTCTCTGCTTCTATACAAGCGGAAGAAAAAGCCTGAAACTCTCGGTTGCTTAATAAAAAATCAAAGTTTGCCATCCAATATCCCTCCTTTCACTCATTGGAATAGTTCGCCATTAAAGGCTTTCTGCAAGGTGGATTTATACGTCGTCTCTAATATCTCAAGACTAGCTCGGAGACGTAGCTTTTGTTCCTCAAGAAAGTTCATCTTGTTTTCAAATTCAAGTTGCAATGGGAGTGGTGGAACTATAACTTGCAAGGGTGATAGAATTTCCAGATTGATATTTGCCCTCGCGGCATCAGGCGCATAATCCAAGAGCCATTGTCTCCAATATCTCAGCTGCATCTCCAGAAAAACATTCGTACATTTTTCCGGATCAACAGTTATACCAATTGCACTATCCGGTGCATATACATTTCTCTGAAGAATAGCAGTAGCGCCAACTGTTGCACCAACCAACGCAATCATAATTGTACCTGCCGGGAACTCCTTACTTACGCGTATTCCTAAATCATTTAATGTTTGCGTATAAGTTGATAAACGATGATCGCATCCATTAATATCGCCGGTTTGTACAAAAGGGTATGAACCATTGTAATATTTCGGATCGTTTCTAGGCCGGGGTGAAAACCTACCACGTTCGAGTTTGCTTATTTCAGACAATGAACAAGTCGGCCAGCCTTTGGGGTTGGTTAAAGGATCTCCAAACATACTTGCAAAAGTATCAGTTTCAGCTTTACTAAGCGTTTCAATTTGAAGTTGCCGCCTATTGATGAGAAATTGCTCTTTGTTCAGGGCAGCAACAATTTTATCTTGCACTGATTCATTTTCAATAGGTATTTCTATGTCTTTGATATAGGTCTTTGAGATATGCTTTAACCCAGAGCCTTTAAATCCCTTTTCAAGAATTTCCGCATCCGACAAAAGATAATAATATGCATATTGAGCATTAATTCCATCGTTTGGATATGCGACAAGACAGTCTGTAGATGTTGAAAATTGCCCGTGAGCGTAATGAAGAGTTGGATTTCCACCTGTTCCGAGTATTAACGCTTCGCCGTTATATAAAGCCGTTTCTACAAACTTATCTTGAATAGGACTGCATGTATAAAAAGGAACAGTACCTTGCTCGTTGCCCTCGCCTGCTTTTATTTTTGATTTTGGCTGAAATATAAATAATTCAGAGAATGTCTTATTCATCTTCAAACATTGCCTCCAATTCGCTAATACCCACGAGAATTTCTTCCTCAAGTTCTCGGAAGCGGGCAATACTGACAGATGGATGATCAAACTCAAGTTGTTCTCCATTGTTTTCTTTGTATGTTTTAAAGCGTAAATCCCAGTTTTTGTCGATTACTTCTTGCGCTGGCACAAGAAAAGATTGATCTTTGCGTGTTCGTTCTGCTTCTTGGGCAGGATCAACCGTAAGATTTTTATAACGAGCAACAATGTCATCGACATCACCATCAGTGCCAGATTCCGTTCGCTTGTCATCAAGGGAACGACCATCAGATCGCATGTCATAAAACCAGATGTTATCAGTACCGCCTGTGCCCGTTTTAGTAAAGACCAGAACCGCTGTTGAGACACCGGAATAAGGCTTGAATACTCCTGATGGCATTGAAATAACCGCCTGAAGCTTATGCTTCTCTACTAATTCTTTCCGTATTTGTTTATGAGCGTTTGATGGTCCTGATAATACACCTTCCGGCACGATACAAGCGCAACGACCGCCTGCATCTAACATTCTAAGAAAAAGAGCTACGAATAATAACTCAGTCTTTTTTGTATCAGCAACCGATATTAATGACGGTGCAACTGAGTCATGATCGAGAGAACCTTTAAATGGTGGGTTTGCAAGAACTACTGTGTACTTATCCTCATCTGTATTGCTCTTGGAAAGCGAATCATTAAACTTAATATTTGCATTATCCATGCCATGTAAAATAGTGTTCATTGCTGTAATTCGGAGCATGGTTTGGTCGGTATCATAGCCTGTGAACATTCTGTTTTGATAATGTTCACGGGCTTTTGTGTTTGTCCGAAGTTCATACTCGTTATTTTCACGAACGTAATGCCCGGCTACGACAAGAAAACCACCCGTTCCGCAAGCAGGGTCCGCAATGGTGTCTGTGAGCTGCGGGTCAACCATTCGCACCATCATGCTGATTATGTGGCGCGGTGTTCTAAATTGCCCTATACGACCGGCTGTCTGAAGCTTGGATATCATGTACTCATAAATATCACCCTTCATATCCCTGTCCTGCAATGGCAAGTCTTTGATCGCTGTGACAACCTTTTGCGTAATCAGCGCATTCGGCAATAGGAAGTTTGCATCCTTCATGTATTGAGCGTAAGCACTCTTTTTATTGATTTTCAAACCATCTATCGTATGCCGTGTACCGTCGGGCATGCGAATTGACGTGTTATTTCCCTTTATAAAAGGAAACACCCTTTCTCGCAATCGGTCATATATTTCTTCTGCCTTAAGGTCACAGAATTTACTCCAACGTAATGTCTGTCCAATTTCATCTTTCGGAAATATACGTTCTGTCGGCGCTCCGCCGAGCATAGCGTCTTTCTTTTCATTTGCTGTTTCAATATCATCCAATGATCGTATAAAGAACAGATATGTTAACTGTTCTATAACTACTAATGGATTTGCGATACCGTATGAATACATATCATCCCAAATCTTATCGATTTGGTTTTTGAGTTCGATAATGTACAATAAGTTTCGCAAATTAGAATTCCAGCCCAAAAATAGAAAGGACATGGGCGAGGCCGTTTGGTAAAATAGAGTTGCAACACACAAACTACCAAAGGAGGCCAAACACATGTCCAATAAGATTATACAATTAAACGAAGGCGTAATCAAAGAGGAATTGAAAGACCTGGTCCGAAAGAGCGTGGAAGAGACTCTCAATGAGCTTCTGGATTCGGAAGCTGACGCCCTTACGAATGCCGGGAAGTATGAACGGACGGCGGATCGTGCCGGCTACCGATCCGGTCACTACGACCGAAACCTCACAACAACGTCTGGCGATGTGAATCTAAAGATTCCGAAACTGAAAGGTGTTGCCTTTGAGACAGCCATCATTGAGCGATACCAACGTCGAGAAAGCTCGGTTGAGGAAGCCTTGATCGAGATGTACCTGGCTGGCGTATCGGTTCGGCGGGTGGAGGATATCACCCAGGTACTCTGGGGAAGCCGTGTATCTCCTGCCACGATTAGTGAGCTGAACAAGAAGGCCTATGTCCATATCGAGGAGTGGCGAAATCGCCCGCTGCAGGGAGGAAGTTATCCCTATGTCTACGTGGATGGCATCTACCTGAAACGCAACTGGGGCGGCGAATATGAGAACGTGGCCGTATTGGTCGCCATCGCCGTTAACGAAGACGGCTACCGGGAAGTGATCGGCGCAGCAGAAGGAATGAAGGAAGATAAGGAAAGCTGGACCCAGTTCCTCAAGTGGTTGAAAAGTAGAGGACTATCCGGAGTACGCCTCATCGTTGGAGACCGCTGCCTTGGAATGGTGGAATCGGTGGCTGAAGTCTTCCCGGAAGCCAAATACCAACGCTGCGTGGTCCATTTCTACCGAAATATCTTCACAACGACTCCCAGAATCCGGATGAAGCTGATCAGCCGGATGCTGAAAGCGATCCACGCACAGGAGAGCAAAGAGGCGGCCCGGGAGAAGGCCAAACAGGTTGCCATTCAACTTCGAGAGATGAAACTGCATGAGGCGGCGAAGAAACTGGAAGCCGGAATTGAGGAAACCCTGAGCTATATGAGTTTCCCCAGCGAGCATTGGACCAAGATCCGAACGACCAATACCATTGAACGAATGAACCGGGAGATCAAGCGCCGTACAAAAGTCGTGGGCACTTTCCCTGATGGCAATTCCGCCTTGATGCTCGTCTGTGCGAGGCTCAGGCACGTGGCCGGCACCCAGTGGGGATCGAAACGCTATTTGAACATGAAACGGCTGGAGATGATGGATCTGACGATCCCGGAAACGGTTGTCGTATAGGCAGAACCCAAACGGTCAAAAACTAATTTGCGAAAAATACTGGACGGTACCTTGAGTTCTCCCACGATCATCACCTTACCTCACATTCATATTATTTTTTATACTTCCCAGTCTTCAAAACAAAAGCCTTGCCTAGTTCGATGAACTCTGTACCCACACATTTCACAAAATGCTGCATCTTTACCATTGATGTGGTCACAAGGTTCAAGCGATATTAATAGTCCCTTTTTTAATGCACTTCCACAAGCAATGCAGAAGTTTGATTGCGTGGTTATACCGCGAGTGTTTCCACAATGCGGACAAGTATCGGGTTTTCTCAGGAAGGGAGGCAATGGTTTAGGCAATTTCTGCTGAGCTGGATTCTGAGTGTTCTGGTCAAGCAAAATTGTAATGGCTCTGTTGTTTTTCAACGACCTTAGCTGGCGGCAAGCCGCCGTTGTAGGTATGAGGTCTCTGATTGTTGTACCAACCGTAGGCGTAAGCGGTTACTTCTTCGTACAGCATGGCTTCGGTTTCGAAGGATCTCAAGTTGATCAGCTCCGCCTTCAAAGTGTTGAAGTAGCGCTCGATGGGAGCGTTGTCGTAAGGGCAGCCAGGCTTGCTCATGCTTTGGATCACACCGTGCTCTTCGCAGAATTCGATGAATTCCTTCGATGTGAACTGGCTGCCGCGGTCGGAATGAAGAATCATTCCGGTTTCACCCCCGGTGTTCGCAATGGCCTTGCCTAAGGCGGCGATCGCAAGCTTTGTGTCGATGCGATCGCTGTTCACGCTGGCTACGACACGACGGTCAAACAAATCCATGATGCAGCAGTTGTATCGCTTGCTCCGATTGGCAAGAAAGAGGTATGTGAAGTCGATACACCAGCGTACATTCCTCCTATCTGCACAAAAGCCCTCCCGCAGAAGGTTGTCAAATACTGTCAGCGCTTTCGGCCCTTTGCGGTAGCGGTATTTCGGCTTCCGTGTCACAGATTTGAGTCCAAGCTCCACGTTCATATACTTGCGCACGGTTTGCTCGCTGAGTACAATGCCTTGGTTGGCCAAAAGCTGTTTCATCATGCGATAGCCGGGTCTCCCGCCGGTCTCATGATACAGCCGTTCAATGGTTCTCAATACAGAAGCCTTTTTCTTTTCACCGGCGCTCTTGCGATGCTTCTTGTAGTTGTAATACCCATTCGGACAAACCCCCAGGCGCTCCATGAGCCAATTGGTTCCAAAGCGCCTGGCATACTTGTCGATAAAGTGGTATCGAGCTATTTGCTCTCCTTGGCAAAGAACGCCGCCGCTTTTTTTAGGAAGTCGTTTTCCTTTTGAAGCTCTTCCACTTCCCGCTGGAGGCTCCGTATCTCTTCCATGTCGGCGATCTGTTTGGCCTTTCGCTCACTATTGGCCGCATCCGCTCGATACTTTTTCACCCAACGACTCATGGCAGTCCGAGGGAAACCATATTCATCGGATAGGCTCTGATAGGTTCGGCCCTCTTGAATGCGTAGCTTGATGATCCTCTCTTTGAGTTCGGGTTCTACATAATGCATTTGGCATGCTCCTTTCGATTTGATAATATTTTACAAAACGCACATGCCTATTACAACCTTACTGTAGCAGCTCAGAGAAATGAATCTTCCAAGCTCAAAGTCATGCCTATCCCTGCAAATTGTTACTTCTTTCATGTACTCCCCGAAATTATGTAGGGTAAACACGGCATTTGCAGGCTCAAAAGAGTAATCCTCCGTTGCTTTTTTATAGCGGTTGAGCGCTGCATCATCAGAAATACCGCATATCATAGCGATGTCGCGCTCATCTACAATGTCCAAGTGCCGCATAATCCACTTGGAAGCCAATACTTCTCCGGCGAATATATCTGCTTCAAATTCTAACTGATTATAAAGGTTGTAATCGAGGTTATCTGCTGTAATGCTGCTAACCTTATTGTCCTTGAGATGGCCAAGATAGATATGACCAATCTCATGAGTCGCCGTCCAAAGCATCCTCGTTTGAGGAATTTCATCCCCGGCATTTAATATGATGTCATATTGGTCATGAGCAACATCATACATTGCAAGTCCATCTTTACTTCGCATAACGTGGTTACAAACATAATCTGTACTTTTCCCGATTTCGTAGGCGAGTTGATGAACATATTTTAATCTCCAGTTTGGTTGAGAACTGATAATATCAATGGGGTTCACGGGGAGCCAGCGAATCCCGAAATCATACAGAAACTTATGAGCCGCATAGTAAACCCTCAACGCGGCTTCAGATTCATTTCTCAAACTCATCTGGATAAAGAGATTCCATAACCTTTCTTAATTTTTCAAGGTCCTCGTTTGTAAGCTCAGCCCCCGCTTTTACTATCGCACGAAGATGTTCATTTTCTATGAAATCTGCAAGTTTTGCTGCGTTATTAGAATCCCGGAAGGCTTCCTGTGCCATAGCCAAAGCCTGTTCATCAATGGCCAGTCCTCCATCAGCAGTTCTTGCGACTGCTCTAAGATCTGAATCGTTGATAGTTGTGTTTTCAGCTCTCCACTTATTTATAGCAGCTTCGAGCTGTTCTTTTTTTTGTATGTCAAACAAAGCCTCGAGAGGAGTTTTAAGTGCAGCAGCTATTTTGACAAGGATATCAATCTGAGGTTCACGAGCCCCACTCTCAATATAATCTAAATATGATTTTGAAATCCCTACGTCTTTACTCAGTTTGAGCGCCGACAGTTTTGCTTCTTTTCTTACGGCTTTTATATATTGCCCTAGTGCGATGCCCATACTGCACCTCCTTAACATAAACACTATTTGTGGTTTAGATATTGACAATGCCCACTATTCGTGGTAATTTTATTTCAGAAACTTGATTTTATGGACAAACACTCTGAAATCTCAACCGCAATACGATATTACCACAGAATGTGGGCAATGTCAATAAATATTAGACAAAACAGTTATATGAGAGCGCGGATCTATAAAACTACAAAATATACACAATTCACTGTTACGTTGAAAGGAGACTGCCTATGAAGAAAATGAAGTGCCCAAACTGCGGCCGGAGAGCCTTTGATATATCGGACCTTCCAAAAGAAGAAGTCGAGGTAAACCTCAAGTGTCCACAGTGTGGGAAATTCGTTACAGTTACCTGCAACGAAAAATCAGAACTCAAAGCATCTTAGTTGGTGCTATGAGATCAGTGAAAGGAGGTGATTCCAGTGGCTAAAAGCAATAGTAAACAGACTTCCCCATCAGTTGCGCGCAAGGCGTCGTCCATTTTAAGAGACGGTGGAACCAGCGCAAAGACCAAATCAGTGGCGGGTAGTGCGTTGTCACAGACAAGGCCGTCGCCAAAGAAAAAGTAAGACAATAAATTCATACCGAGCAACGGAGCCGAGTGCGAGCTACCAAATGGCCGGATGAGTTACGAAATGCAAATTCGTAACCATCCGGCCATTTGCGTTTTGTGACCATTCGGCTCTTTTACATATCTCACGCTTGGCTCCTGCACTGAAAGGAGCCAAACAATGAAAATCAATTACAAAAATGCTGACGGTAAAATCATCGAACTGGAGGTATCCGAAGAGGTTGGAACCTTCTATTTGGAGTCAATCGAAGCAGAGAAGAAAAATGACCGCAAAAATTCTCGAAGAGATCGCCACACACAGCTTTCTACCTTTGAATACGAGGATGTTCGCTATTTTAGCGATGGCACCGACCTGCTCGCGGATTTAATCGACTCTGAGGTTATCGGCCAGGCCATGTCCTGCCTGAACGAACGCCAGCAATACCTGCTTCGCAAGTGCCTGCTGGAGGGTTGGTCATATACCGACCTTGCCGCTTTAGAGGGTAAGGATGAATCTGCCATTCGCCATGCCGTAGATAGAGCAAAAAAGAAGCTCAGAAATTTTCTTGATTAGGACCGTCCGATTCGGTCCTTTCTCCTGGCTTACATCAGAAGGCACAAACAATACAGCCTTCAGAAAGGCAAGGTGAAGCACATGAGACACACACTCAGAATCAGTGTTTCAAAGGAACCGCCAGGTGGCGGGATCGTCGGCTGCCGACATGTCACCATGCGGGAGCGACTACTTCGCTTCCTGCTTGGAGACAAGCAAAGGCTGACGGTCATTGTACCCGGCGACAGCGTAAAAGCGCTGTCCATCGTTGAGGAGGGAGGTGAAAGCGGTGAGTAAAATCAAGCTACTCCTTGATGTGGTCGATAACATGCGCTCTCTGGCGGACAGCATCCAAGCTGCAGCTGAGACGATGGCGGGCAATGAACCTGCCAAGGTTGCACCAGGGGTACCGACCTTTATTGAACCAAAAACCACAGAAAAGCCGGTATCACTTGAGCACGTCAGAGCAGCATTGGCCGAAAAAAGCCAGGAAGGGTTTACTGCAGAGGTGCGGGGGCTTCTCGAAAAGTACGGAGCACCAAAGCTCAGCCAGATTGATCCGGTAAATTATGCAGCTCTATTGGCGGATGCGGAGGTACTCAAATGAGCAAGCATGCGATTCTATCCGCATCAAGTGCGCATCGCTGGTTGATCTGTACAAGAGCACCTCGACTGGAACAGGAGTTTGCAGACAACAGCGGCGAGGCCGCCGCCGAGGGCTCTGCTGCCCATGCACTAGCAGAACACAAGCTGCGAAAGGCCCTCAAGCTACGCACGAAAAGACCAGTCTCAAAGTATGACTCAGATGAAATGGAAGCCGCCACCGATGGCTACGTTGATTTCGTATTGGAGATTCTTGCGGGGCTAAAGCAAACCTGCTCAGATCCAACGATCCTGATTGAGCAGCGCCTGGACTTTTCACGCTTCGTACCGGATGGCTTTGGCACCGGTGACTGTGTGGTTATCGGCGATAGGACGCTTCATATCGTAGATTTCAAATTCGGATGGACCCTGGTCCACGCTGAAGAAAATCCACAAATGAAGCTTTATGGCTTATCTGCCTTAGAGCTATTCGACGGGATATACGACATAAGCGAAGTGTCAATGTCAATTTACCAGCCACGAAGAGAAAATGCCAGCACCTACACAGTGTTTAAGGAGTCTCTCTATCAGTGGGCTGAAGAGATCTTGGTCCCGACTGCAAAGCTCGCCTTTGAAGGTGGCGGTGAATTTGTACCCGGCGATCATTGTCAGTTCTGCCGGGCAGCAGTCAAGTGTCGGGCAAGGGCTGAGGAAAAGCTGAACCTTGCACGGTTTGAGTTCTCGTTGCCACCAGTCCTCACGGACGACGACATCGAAGGCATCATAGCAAAGCTGGACGACCTGACAGCCTGGGCAAATGACATCAGAAACTATGCCCTTGAAGCAGCACTCAACCACGGCAAGCGCTGGTGTGGCTTCAAGCTGGTGGAGGGCCGCTCAAACAGAAGGTATAAGAACGAGGAAGCCGTCGCAGAGGCTGCAAAGGCTGCCGGTTACCGCGATATATACCGACAATCCCTGATTACCCTCACCGAAATGGAGAAGCTGATGAGCAAAGCAAAATTTAGTGAAATCCTTGGTGAGCTCATTGAAAAGCCACCGGGAAAGCCGGCGCTGGTACCCATTACCGATAAACGACCGGAAATCAATACATCCGCAAAACAAGA
Source organism: Gudongella oleilytica (assembly GCF_004101785.1). Lineage (NCBI taxonomy): Bacteria > Bacillati > Bacillota > Tissierellia > Tissierellales > Tissierellaceae > Gudongella > Gudongella oleilytica. The sequence continues at coordinate 1,686,240 of NZ_CP035130.1, read as the reverse complement.
TTTTAAGGAGGAAATTTAATATGTCAAACACAGCAAATAAAACAAACACAGGTGTTAGGGTGAATCCCACTAAGGTTGTCACAGGCATAGTCCGTCTCAGCTATGCCAATGTCCATGAGCCCAAAAGCATCAATGGAGGCGCAGAAAAATACAGCGTTTCTCTCATCATTCCAAAGTACGATACCAAAACCCTTGAGGCTATTAACAAAGCGGTTGATGCTGCCATCGAGGAAGGTCGCGGTAAGTTTGGTGGGAAGATTCCGAATAAGGCCGCTCTGAAGCTTCCACTTCGTGACGGTGATATCGACCGCCCGGACGATGAGGCATACGCAGACAGCTACTTTGTGAACGCCAACTCCAATTCTGCTCCGGAGATAGTGGACAAGTCCCTGAATCCGATCATAAGCCGTTCGGAGGTTTACTCCGGAGTATACGCAAGGGTCAGCATCAATTTTTACGCCTTCAACTCCAACGGCAACCGAGGTGTCGCCTGCGGCTTAGGCAATATCCAGAAGGTCCAGGATGGCGAGCCCCTGGGTGGAAGGACTAGTGCTGCAGATGATTTTGCATCAGACTATGACGGCGAGGACTTCCTTGGCTAAGGGGATACGCAAAATACTAAAGATTGGGCGGCGGGATTTCTTGCCGCCCTTTTCCGCTAAGGAGGCCATATGAAAACACTCTCATGCGATATTGAAACGTTCTCCAGCTTTGATCTGATGAAAAGCGGTGTTTACCGTTACTCGGAGGTCCCGGACTTTGACATACTGCTGTTCGGTTATTCCATTGATGGTGGTGAAGTACAGGTTGTTGACCTTGCCAGCGGTGAAGCTCTGCCGGAGGAAATCATCAGAGCTCTTACGGATGATGCAGTCATAAAGTGGGCCTTCAATGCCCAGTTTGAACGGATCTGCCTATCACGATGGCTGTCTAGGCAAGGTATAACGCTGGATCAGAATAATCCTGAAAGCCAATTTATAAGCCCAGTATCCTGGCGCTGTACCATGGTTTGGTCGGCCTATCTGGGCTTGCCTCTTTCACTGGAAGGTGCCGGAGCGGTGCTGGGACTTGAAAAGCAAAAGCTCAAGGAAGGAAAAGACCTGATCCGATATTTCTCGATGCCCTGCAAGCCGTCAAAGGTAAATGGCGGGCGGGAGAGGAACCTGCCGGCTGATGCCCCGGAAAAGTGGGAGAAGTATAAAGCATACAATGCCCGTGATGTGGAAACCGAGCTTGAGATCCAAGCCAAGCTTCACAAGTTCCCTGTACCATCTTTTGAATGGCCGAATTATATTCTTGATCAAGAAATAAATGATCGTGGCATCCGTCTGGATCTGGAGCTCGTAGGTGAGGCCATTCGCTTTGACAGCAGGGCCAAACAGGAGCTCACCTATCGGATGCAGCAAATGACTGAGCTGGATAACCCAAACTCAGTCGCGCAGATGAAGGCGTGGCTGGCAGAACAGGGCTTAGAAACCGACACCCTGGGCAAGGCTGCCGTAAAGGAGCTTCTGAAAACAGCGCCTGAGCCGCTCGGCCAGGTGCTGGAGCTCAGGCAGTCTCTGGCCAAAAGCAGTGTCAAGAAATATACTGCCATGCAAAATGCCGTCTGCTCTGATGGCAGGGTTCGTGGGCTTTTACAGTTTTACGGTGCGAATCGGACCGGGCGCTGGGCCGGAAGACTCGTGCAGGTGCAGAATCTGCCCCAAAACCACCTGCCAGATTTGGAGCAAGCAAGGCAGATGGTGAGGCTTGGTCAGTATGACCTGCTGGAAGCGCTCTATGATACTGTGCCGGAGGTGCTGTCGGAGCTCATCCGAACCGCCTTTATTCCAAAAGCCGGTTATACGTTCATTGTAGCTGACTTTTCAGCGATCGAAGCCCGCGTTATTGCGTGGCTGGCTGGCGAGTCCTGGCGAAACGAGGTGTTTGCTACCCACGGCCGGATCTATGAAGCATCGGCTAGTCAGATGTTTCATGTCCCCATTGAGGAAATCACTAAAGGCAGTCCTTTAAGGCAAAAAGGTAAAATTGCTGAGCTTGCCTTAGGCTATGGGGGCTCGGTCGGTGCGCTGAAAGCCATGGGTGCCCTTGATATGGGTGTTGAAGAAGTTGAGCTTCAGTCGCTAGTCAATGCATGGAGGTCGGCCAACCCCTACATCGTCCGGTTTTGGTGGGAGGTAGACAGGGCTGTCATGACCGCTGTCAGGGAGCGAGCTGTAACGACAACCCACGGTATTCAATTTGAATGCAGAAGCGGCATGCTGTTCATAACGCTACCTTCAGGCAGACGACTTTCATATGTGAAGCCGAAGCTCGGCCAGAATCGCTTTGGAAGCGATGCGGTGACCTATGAGGGTGTAGGCGCAACGAAGAAATGGGAGCGCATCGAAACCTATGGCCCAAAGCTTGTGGAAAACATCGTCCAAGCCATTTCACGCGATATCCTCTGTCATGCGCTGCAGGCTTTTAAGGCTTATGAGATTGTCATGCATGTGCATGATGAAATTGTAATCGAAGCGGATGAAAAACTCTCACTACAAGACTTATGCTCAAAAATGAGCAAAACTCCGTCTTGGGCAAAAGGGTTATTGCTTCGTGCCGAGGGCTATGTGTGCCCATTCTATAAAAAAGATTAGAAAATTTTATATAGACCGTCCGAAACCGTCCTTTCTCCTGGCTTAAAGCGAAGGCCAAATACAAAATCTTCGCGCCTTCAGAAAGGACGGTTCTATTATGAACAATTTACAGGTTTTCTCCTACGAGGGCAAGGAAGTCAGAACAATCCAGAGAGGTGGCGAGCCTTGGTGGGTGCTCAAGGATGTGTGTGATGTGCTGGAGCTTAGTAATGCTCGCATGATTGCAGATCGACTTGATTCGGATGATGTAAGTCAGGCTTACGTCATCGACAGTATGGGGCGGCAGCAGCAAACAAACATCGTCAATGAGAGCGGGCTTTACAACGTTATCCTGCGTTCAGACAAACCCGAGGCCCGGAAATTTAAACGCTGGGTCACCCACGAGGTCCTGCCAACCATCCGAAAGCACGGAGCCTATCTTACCTCGGATAAGCTGGAAGAAATCATGAATGACCCAGATGTCTGGATCAAGGTACTGACTGCGCTGAAGGAGGAACGTCAGGCAAAGGAACGCCTGCAGCTTCAGACTGAGGTAGACAAGCCCAAGGTGGTCTTTGCCGATGCGGTGTCCGTATCAGACGGAACCATTCTTATCGGCGAGCTTGCCAAGATTCTCAAAGGCAACGGAATTGATATCGGCCAGAACCGTTTGTTTGAAAGGTTAAGACAGGATGGCTTCCTGATTAAGCGCAAGGGCACAGACTACAATGCACCAACACAAAAGGCAATGGAACTGGGGCTGTTCAAGGTCAAGGAAACGGCCATCACCCATTCAGATGGTCATGTCACCATTTCAAAGACCACCAAGGTCACTGGCAAGGGTCAGCAGTACTTCGTCAATTACTTTCTCGTTGGAGGTGGCGGCAATGGACAGATTTAACGCAGAGCACTACCCCGACCCAACAGCTGCCGATGCTTTAGCGGCTGTAGCTCGGGAGGAAAAAGCGAAAGCATGGAAGCCCTGCGTGTTCATCTGCTCACCCTTTGCCGGAGATATTGAAACAAACACCATGAGGGCTATCCGGTACACACGTTTTGCGGTGGTAAGTGGGGCGATTCCCTTCGCTCCCCACCTGCTTTATCCGCAGGTGCTGGATGAAAATGACCTTACCGAGCGGGAGCTTGGGTTGTTTTTCGGGCTGGTCTGGCTCGGGAAATGCGACGAGCTTTGGGTGTTCGGTCGCCATATATCAGCTGGCATGTCGCGGGAAATCGCCAAGGCAAAAAAGCGCGGCATACCCATCCGGCGTTTCAACGACAAGTGTGAGGAGGAATTTGAATGAAGCTTGCTGTCGGCAATAGCCGTATGGATAAAAAGTGGAAGAACAAGGAGATTACCTGGCCAGCCTTCAAGGACACGGTTCGCACCACGAAGCGTACCACTGAGACAGTATCAGAGTTTCGCAAGATGACTAAGGCTCGTCAGGATTCCATCAAGGACATCGGTGGTTTCGTAGGTGGTGCACTCCGGGAAGGTAAGCGCAGAAATGGTTATGTGATTTGCCGATCGATGCTTACTTTGGATATGGACTATGCAACGCCGGACACCTGGGCGCAGCTTGAGTCCCTCTATGACTGGGCATGCTGCCTGTATTCCACTCATAAGCATACACCGGAGGCTCATCGTCTTCGTTTGGTCATCCCGCTGGCCCGTGATGTCAGTGAAGACGAATATCCGGCTCTGGGCCGCATGGTGGCCAAGGAAATTGGCATCGACATGTTTGATGATACCACCTATGAGCCATCTCGCTTGATGTACTGGCCCTCCACGCCATCGGACGGAGAGTTTGTGTTCCAGGAAAAGGACGGTTCCTTGCTTGATCCGGATACCTACCTATCAAAATACGCCGATTGGCGTGATACCTCCATGTGGCCGACCTCAAAACGGCAATCGGAGGTTATCCAGCATAGCTTGAAACAACAAAAGGACCCACTCGAAAAAAGCGGAGTAATTGGAGCGTTTTGCAGGGCTTACTCCATAGAGGATGCCATTGCCGAGTTTTTACCGGAGGTTTATGAGCCCTCTGCGATGGAGGGCAGGTTTGACTATATTCCGGCCGACTCCAGTGCCGGTGTGGTTGTTTACGGAGGCAAGTTTGCTTATTCCCACCATGCAACAGATCCGGTTTGCGGGAAGCTCCTAAATGCCTTTGATCTAGTTCGGCTCCATAAATATGCAGAGCTTGAGGAAAAGGCATCCTTTAAGGCAATGTCTGAATTTGCTGTGAAGGATGCTCGGGTGAAGGCACAGCTTACCCAGGAAAGAAAGCTCCAGCTCGAGGAGGAGTTCTCCGAGGAAGAGGATTGGCAAGGTCGGCTGGAGCTTGAAAAGAACGGGAAGATCAAGGATACGCTTTCCAACATTTCTACCATTCTGCGATATGACCCGGCACTGCAGCCCATCGTGTTCAACCAGTTCAAGAACCTGATTGACGTCATCAGCGAGCTGCCGTGGCCGCAGGTCAAGCCCGGCTGGAGTGACACTGACCTGGCTTGCGCTAAGCTCTATTTTGAGCGCAGCTATGGGATCTGGTCACCAACCAAGTTCAAGGATGCGCTTCTGGGTGTGGTATCGGTGGAACGGCTGTATCACCCGATTAAAAACTATCTCAGCACTCTCAAGTGGGATGGAGTAGAGCGGTTAGACACACTGCTGATTGACTATCTTGGTGCCGACGATACACCCTACGTCCGAGCGGTTACGCGAAAAACGCTGGTGGCAGCGGTGGCCCGGATCTACCGGCCGGGGACAAAATTCGACTCCATCTTAGTTCTGAACGGCTCCCAGGGTATCGGCAAGTCTACGCTATTTTCCAGACTGGGCGGTCCATGGTATTCCGACTCACTTTCCATCTCGGATATGAAGGATAAAACTGCACCGGAGAAGCTTCAGGGCTATTGGATCTTAGAGCTCGGAGAGCTGGCTGGCATCAAAAAGATGGATGTGGAAACAGTGAAGTCGTTCATTACGCGCACTGACGACAAATATCGACAGTCCTATGGCGTTTCGGTGGAGAGCCATCCGCGCTCCTGCATTATCGTTGGCACCACCAACTCTGATGGCGGCTTCCTCCGGGATATCACGGGTAATCGTCGGTTCTGGCCTGTGCGTGTCATGGGTCATGGCAAGCATTATGCCTGGGAGCTTTCTGAGGTGGATCAGATCTGGGCTGAGGCAATTGAGCGCTACAAGGCTCATGAGGAGCTTTTCCTTAAGGGTGCTCTGGCCGAGGAAGCTGTCACGCAGCAGCGGGATGCGATGGAAAGTGACGACCGCGAGGGTCTGGTTGCTGAATACCTGGAGGTCATGCTGCCGGATGGTTGGGACAAGCTAGACCTGTATCAGCGTCGTAATCATCTCAACGGTGGCGAGTTTGGCGAGCCGCTTAAGGCTGGCAGTGTCAAACGAAACCAGGTCTGCGTCATGGAGATCTGGTGCGAGTGCTTCTGCAAGGCCCGCGAATCGATTAGGAAGGGTGACTCCTATGAAATTGAAGGCATCCTGAATAAGATTGGCGGCTGGAGAAAGTTTGACGGCAACAAGACGGGCAAAAAACATGTGCCGCTTTATGGTCCTCAGCGGGTGTTCGTCCGCTTGGAAGACGAGGTGTAGCGCATGCCAGTTAAGCTTATCAGTAGTAAGGCACGTAAGATGGGCAAAGTCGCAAGCCCTTCATATGCCTGGGTTCAAGGCGTGCTTGTTCCTATTGTGCCGATAACTCATCTATTCAATGTTGTAGTTATAAGTAGTAAAGGAGTAATAGGCACGTATAAGCGCATATACGCGCGTAAGAGTTTTAAGTGCTTGGGCATAGACATGGGCACAAGGAGGTTCTTATGCGTGAAAAATTAATAGAGCAAAAACTGGTCCGGGCGGTGAAGGCTGTCGGTGGAATTGCCGTGAAGCTGGTTTCGCCTGGCTTTGATGGAATGCCAGACCGACTTCTTCTTTTACCGGGTGCAAAAATAGCCTTCGTTGAGGTTAAGGCGATGGGCTGTAAACCACGACCTTTGCAGATGAGAAGGCATGAGCTGTTAAGGGCCTTGGGCTTTCTGGTATTTGTATTGGACGATGAAGGGTTGATTGGAGGGATGATCGATGAAATACGAACCTCATGACTATCAGAAACACTCGATAGATTATCTTCTTTCCCATCCAATCGCTGCACTTTTCCTTGATTGTGGTCTTGGCAAAAGTGTAATCGCACTGACTGCCATTTTCGACCTGACACTCGACAGCTTCCTGATTCGAAAGGTGCTGGTTATCGCACCCCTCAGAGTGGCTCGGGATACATGGCCTGCTGAAATTGAAAAATGGGAGCATCTATGCGGCTTAACCTATGCGGTTGCGGTTGGAAGCGAGCAAGAGCGGAAAGCAGCACTGCTGCAAAAGGTGCAGGTACACCTCATTAACCGCGAAAATGTCGAATGGCTGGTCACGAAAAGCGGTTTGCCCTTTGACTATGACATGGTGGTGGTCGATGAGCTGTCCTCCTTCAAATCCCATCAGGCAAAGCGGTTTAAGAGCCTTATGAAGGTGCGACCCAGTGTGAAGCGGATTGTCGGGCTTACGGGGACTCCTTCCAGTAACGGATTGATGGATTTATGGGCAGAGTTCAGATTACTGGACATGGGGCAGCGCCTGGGTCGCTTTATCGGTAACTATCGGTCCACCTTCTTTGTCCCCGATAAGCGAAACGCTCAAATGGTGTTTTCCTATAAGCCAAAGCCGGGTGCTGAGGAAGCTATCTATCGCTTGATCTCAGACATCACCATCTCTATGAAGGGTACTGACCATTTGAGGCTACCAGAACTAATAATGAACGAGGTCTTCGTCCAGATGTCAGCTACTGAGGAAAAGCACTATAAAACCATGAAGGATGATATGGTGTTGTCCCTTAAGGAGAAGGAGATTGATGCAGCTAATTCTGCAGCCCTTTCAGGGAAGCTGCTTCAGATGGCAAACGGTGCGGTCTATGATGAGGACCACGGGCTAGCCCACCTGCATGACCGTAAGCTGGATGCCCTGGAGGATCTGATTGAAGCCGCCAATGGCAAGCCTGTACTTATCGCTTACTGGTTCAAGCATGACCTTGAGAGGATACTGGAGCGCTTCCCTGCCGAGCGTTTGGATTCAGCTGATAGTATCCGTCGATGGAACAATGGTGAGATACCCATTGCAGTGATCCATCCGGCGTCTGCTGGCCACGGCTTGAACCTGCAGGCAGGCGGTTCCACCCTTGTATGGTTCTCACTTACCTGGAGCTTGGAGCTTTATCAGCAAACCAATGCCCGGCTCTGGCGACAGGGCCAAAAGGATACCGTTATTATTCACCATATCATCGCAAAGGACACGATTGACGAGCAGGTCATGAAGGCCCTGCGGCTTAAAGATAATATCCAGGCTGCGCTGATTGCTGCGGTCAAAGCGAACCTGACGGAAAGGAGAAAAAATGCATGAACGACTCATACGAAAGATTGGCAAATGCAATCATTTTGCAAGCGGTCAAGGATTACCGCAATGCGCTAAAAAGGCTGAAGAAACATCCCCGCAACGAGACTGCTTTATATACAAAAATAGAGGTCGAGCGATTCTTCCGTTCCGACTGGTGCACGGAGCTTTCCTCTATTGACGCAGAAATACTTATCCGAAAACTCAAGGAGGAGGTTATATGATGACGGTAAAAGAATATCTGGGACAGGCTTATCGCCTAGACCAACGCATAACAAGCAAGCTGGAGCAAGTTGCTTCACTCAACGATCTTGCTGAAAAGGCAACGTCAACACTTACGGGCATGCCAAAGAACCCTAACAATGCAACTTCCACAATGGCGGATGCTGTTACAAAAATAATTGATCTTCAAGCTGAGATCAATCGGGATATCGACTGTCTCGTTGACCTTAAGCGTGAAATCGTAGCCCTTATTAAAACGGTTGACAATACGGAATATCAAACGCTGCTTGAAAAACGCTATCTTTGCTTTGAAACATGGGAGCAGATCGCTGTTGATATGGATTACAGTATCCAGCATATCTACCGCATCAGAGACAAGGCTATTGCAAGAATTTCCACCCGTGCATGAAAATATGATAGGAAATGTTAGTAGATGTTCATAGTTTCTTTTGATAGTATTACAATAGCGAAATAAAATACAGAAGGCCACCTTGGAGAAATCTGGGGTGGCTTTTGTTATGCCCAGAAAGTGAGGTGAACTCATGCCATATAAACCAAAGCGACCTTGTGCTTATCCCGGTTGTCCAAATTTGACGGACCGAAGATTTTGTCAGGAGCATGAGAAAAAAGAAAACGCTCGCTACGAGAAGTATGACAGAGCTCCTGCTGTACGCCGTAGGTATGGACGAGCATGGAAACGCATCCGCGACAGTTATGCGAAGGAACATCCTCTCTGTGAGAAGTGCCTGGAGCAAGGCAAGCTGGTGCCGATTGAAGAGGTCCATCATATTGTTCCTCTTGCTGAAGGTGGCACGCATGCACGCAGCAATCTTATAGCTTTATGTAAGTCTTGTCACGCACAAATCCATGCGGGGCGAGGCGATCGCTGGCATAACCATCAACACGGAGGGGCGGTCTGAATCTCTGTGATCTATGTGCTGGAGAACGGGCGCGACCTTTCGTGTGAATTTTTCAAAAATCAAAAATCAAAAAATCAAAACGGAAAATCAAAATCAAAATGAGGTGACGCAAATGCCCAGCGGAGGCTACCGTCCGGGGGCAGGCCGTCCTCGGAAAAATCCAATAGACAAAAAACTTGAAGGCAAACCGACAGTCAGCATAACAAAACCAAAGCCGGCTGCCAAAAAGATAGCATCGCAAAATGTCATGACCGAGTATTTCTCCATGGCAATGAAGGAATGCGAAAAGGAAGTACCCTCAGCAGATATTCTTCGAAAAGAAATTGAGGAGTACATAGCAGCTCGCGGTTGCGACGGCTTGGTCGCGCCGCAGACGATAACCGACTATGTGCTGAACAGGCAGGGCTTCCTCGCCTGCGAAGCGATGAATCGTAAAATCGGACGTATGACTAAGGAATTGAAGCTGTCGCCCTACGTCACAGCAGGCGCAGGCTATTACAAAGCGATGCAAGCCGACTTCAACCTGATCATGCAAATCATCAACCGTTACAGCAGTAACCAAAATGAAGAGAAGAATGCCTTCTTGGAACTGCTCACAAACAGGGGGTTTTAATAAATGCAAACTACAGAACGATTTGAAAAGGTGGACATTGACCGCCTAATCCCATATGCAAGGAACGCCCGCACCCACAGTAAGGAGCAGATTCTACAGCTTCGTTCTTCGCTCCGTGAGTTCGGATTTGTGAGTCCGATCATTGTGGATAAGGATTTGAACATTATAGCGGGACATGGGCGTGTCCTAGCCGCCAAAGCCGAAGGTTTATCGGAATTACCCTGCGTGTTTGTAGAACATCTAACCGATGCTCAAAAACGCGCCTACATCTTAGCTGACAACAGACTGGCTTTGAACGCTGGCTGGGATGAAGAACTTCTTGCTATCGAATTCGGAGAATTGAAAGACCTCGGCTTCGACCTTGAACTCACCGGCTTCGGACTTGAGGAAATTGAGAAACTGTTCGCTGCGGATAGCGGCGACGTGCAAGACGACGACTTTGATCTTACTGCCGCTCTCACCGAGGCGGCTTTTGTTTTGCCCGGCGATGTATGGACACTTGGGCGTCACCGGCTGATTTGCGGCGATGCTACTGATTCAGTCACAGTTAAAAAGCTAATGGACGGTCGCAAGGCAAACCTGGTCCTGACCGACCCGCCGTACAACGTCAGTTTTGAATCGGCGAGCGGACTGAAAATTAAAAACGACAGCATGAAAGCGGATCAGTTCTACAACTTCCTGCTCTCGTCGTTCAAGTGCTTTTACGAAAACCTCGCTGACGGCGGGGCTTTTTACTGCTTCCATTCGGATTCAGAAAAAGTGAACTTCTTCCGCGCCTGCGTGGACGCTGGCTTCCACTACTCCACCACTTGCATCTGGGTGAAAAACTCCCTCGTGCTTGGGCGAGGCGACTATCAACAGATGCACGAGCCGGTGCTGTACACTTTCAAGGATACAGCCAAGCATAAGTGGTACTCCGACCGCAAGCAGACCACGATTTGGAATTTCGATAAGCCGAAAAAGAACGCCGACCACCCGACGAGCAAGCCGCTGGATTTATTGGCATATCCTATAGCCAACAGCAGTCAAGCCAACGCAATCGTGCTGGATACCTTCGGCGGTAGCGGATCGACGCTTATTGCCTGCGAGCAACTTGACCGCACCTGTTTTATGCTTGAACTTGATGAAAAGTACGCAAGCGTCATCCTGCGCCGCTACGCTGAATTCATGCAAAACGGTGGCGAGGACATTACCTGTGAGCGAGGAGGCGTTACGCTTAAATATGCTGATTTGGTGAAAGAGGTCGCGAGTAGGTAATTATTAATCTAAAACTACACAAAAGACTTGCTATTACAGCCTTTTAGAGTGATGAATGTAATCACCGGAAGGCGTGTGAAGCCTTCGGAATCCAGAATAAACGGAGGTTTATACCATGAAAATCAACTACAACGTAACGGGTCTGGAACGAAAATCCCTAATAACAGCGATCAGTCAGGAATTGAATGCCCCGACCAATTATCTTGGAGCGCCGACCTTCGCCTACGAGGTAGGCAGATACCACATCGATAAAAACGGCGTAGTCAAAGGCCCAGACAATCTTGACCTCGAGGCTGACCTGCATGGGCTTCATGGTTTTGAAGCGGTGGAGCGCGAATATGATGAACCCGATACCTACGAGAGTGGGCTTGGCGGAATGGGTGCAACATCCTCCATTGAAGAGTTAAATGGTGAAGCTGAGCTTTGGGCTGAGCGTGAAATGCGCCGCATGAAGCTCGATGCCGAGAATGTACCCGACTACTCAAATCGCGGGCAGTACGGCGGCGATGACATTCACGCCTTTGAGGATTTACGGATGGACGAGCGCGAGGAGCTTGGGCTTGGGCGTACTCTCCGCGAGGACTGGCAGGGTGAAAATGGCATGCAGGCTAGCGATGTTCCCGAACCAGATGAATCCGACCAGCTGACCATTGAAATGCCACTCTCCTTTATGACCGATGAAGGAATCACCAATCTGGAAAAGCTGATTGCCAGCAAAGCGGAGCTCATCAAGAAAGCCCTTGACGTAGAGGCCCTTCCTGTTGAACGGACGGAGACCACGCTCAAATTTCCGTGGTTCAAGTTCACGGCCGAAAGCGATGAAGTAGCTGCATACTCCCGTTTCATCGGCGCGCTTTGTGCAGCAGCCAAAAAGCAAAAACGAGTCACAGCACATGAGAAGGCAGTCGATAATGAAAAATACGCCTTCCGCTGCTTTCTGTTGCGGCTCGGGTTTATCGGGGATGAGTATAAACAGGTGCGCAAAATTCTCCTGAAAAACCTTGTCGGAAATTCTGCGTTCAAGTCCGGCACCAAGAAAAGCACGGAGGTGTGCGATGATGTTTCCGAATAAAGAAACGGTTGATAGAATTCGCAAGCAATATCCGCGGGGCACTAGAGTTGAGTTGGTAGCCATGAACGATCCTTACTCTGCATCGAAACCCGGTGACCAAGGAACAGTTGATTTCGTGGATGACACCGCCACAGTATTTGTGCTCTGGGACAACGGTTCCACCCTCGGCGTGGTTTGCGGTGAGGACGTAATTAAACAGCTGGCATAATCTAACATACATCAGAGGGTTGCCCCATCAGGGGCTATTCCTCGTATTAATATCTTTCAGGGCTTCCATTACGGAGGTCTTTTTTATTGTTTTGAAAGGAGGTTCGCCGATGGGCACTTTCACATACACACCGACAAAACTGATGTTGCCGACAAGCCACTATGACAAGCGGCGAGCTGACTTTGCGGTGGGTTTTATTCAAATGCTCAAGCACACCACAGGTGAGTGGTACGGAAAGCCATTTCACCTCATGCCCTGGCAAGAGCAAATTATCCGTGACATTTTCGGCATTGTGGATGCGGACGGCTATCGGCAATTCCGTACTGCCTATGTTGAGGTTGGAAAGAAAAATGGCAAGTCAGAGCTTGCGGCGGCAATCGCCCTCTACCTTCTATTTGCAGACGGTGAAGCCGGAGCGGAGGTCTATTCCTGTGCTGCTGACATTAATCAGGCGAGCATCGTATTCAACACCGCCAAGGCTATGGTGGAGCAATGCGGTGACCTGCGAGATCTCTCCAAGCTCGTGCCATCTACTAAGCGAATCATTTTTCCCCATATGAACAGCTTCTACAGGGTGCTGTCCTCGGAAACTAAATCCAAGCAGGGCTTCAACGTGTCGGGGCTTATATTCGATGAACTCTTTGCCCAGCAGACCCGTGAGCTGTTCGACACCATGACCAAGTACACAGGTGATGCCAGACGGCAGCCTCTCTATTTTCTTATCACCACTGCGGGGCGCGACAAGACTTCGATTTGTTACGAAATCCACTGCAAGGCGAAGGCTGTATTAGACGGTTCGAAAATTGATCCAGCCTTTTACCCCGCTGTTTTTGGCATTGAGGAGGATGATAACTGGGAGGATGAGCACATTTGGCGGCGCGTAAACCCCTCCATCGGTGTGACGATTCCATTTGAGACGGTGCAAGCCGCCTACGAGCAGGCAAAACAAAACCCCGCTGAAGAAATGCATTTTCGGCAGTTTCGCTTGAACGAATGGTGCAACGCCGACATCCGATGGATGCCAATGGATAAATGGGACGCTTGTGGGGAGGTCTTGAAACCTGAAGATTATGAAGGGCGTGAATGCTACTGTGGGCTGGATTTATCCTCTACAGGCGACCTGACCGCCCTCGTTCTGGTTTTCCCACCCGGCTCGGGTGACTCGAAGTATACCGTATTGCCGTTTTTCTGGCTACCGGAGGATGTTATCGATCTCCGCACCCGCCGTGATCATGTTCCCTACGCTGTATGGAAGAAGATAGGGGTGTTCAATACTACTGAGGGCAATATTGTCGACTACGACTACATTGTGGCGTTCATCTCCAAATTATCAGAGCAATTTCGAATCCGTGAAATCGCCTACGACCGTTATGGTGCTGAAAAAATACGGAGAGATCTGGAGGAATTGGGAGCAGAACACGGCTTTGTTGTTTTCCCCTTCGGGCAGGGCTTCATCAGTATGTCCCCGCCCTCCAAGGACCTGTACCAGTTTGTGATGGAGGGCCGGATTCGGCATGGTCGTCACCCTGTACTGGACTGGAACATGGCAAACGTCATAGTTGATCAGGACGCGGCGGGCAACATCAAGCCAAACAAGAAGAAATCTACTGAAAAAATAGACGGCGCGGTCGCGCTTGTCATGGGGCTTGCTAGAGCCACCATCGGCGGCAACGGGATTGTCGAGAGTGTCTACAACGAAAGGGGGCTTTTGATCCTATGAACATATTCAGCAGGTTTTTTAAGTCAAGGGACAAACCTGAAAACAGCCTGACAGGAAGCTATTACACCTTTCTATTTGGCAGTACAACCAGCGGGAAAGCTGTCACGGAAAGCACTGCGATGCAAATGACTGCGGTCTACTCCTGTGTTCGAATACTAGCAGAGGCAGTGGCGGGACTGCCTCTACACCTTTACCGATATAACGCTTCTGGCGGCAAAGAAAAAGCTACAGATCATCCGCTATATTTTCTGCTTCACGACGAACCCAATCCTGAGATGACTTCATTTTCGTTTCGAGAAACGTTGATGAGTCATCTTTTATTATGGGGCAATGCTTATGCCCAGATCATCCGAAACGGGCGTGGCGAAGTGATAGCCCTGCACCCGCTCATGCCAAACCGCATGACGGTGGACCGGGATGCAAACGGTAGGCTGTATTATCTCTACTCCCGGACTTCAGAGGATGCACCGACAGTAAACAGCAGACTAAGCCAGGTGGTACTAAATCCATCCGATGTCCTTCATATTCCGGGACTGGGCTTTGATGGTCTGGTAGGATACTCACCAATCGCTATGGCTAAAAATGCCATCGGCATGGCCATTGCCTGCGAAGAGTATGGCGCTAAGTTTTTCGCAAACGGTGCGGCCCCAGGTGGTGTTTTGGAGCATCCCGGTGTGGTTAAAGATCCCGCCAAAGTCAGGGAAAGCTGGAACTCAGTCTATCAGGGCAGCAGCAACTCTCATCGGGTGGCAGTGCTTGAGGAGGGCATGAAGTACCAGCCGATTGGCATCTCACCGGAGCAGGCTCAATTTTTAGAAACACGCAAATTTCAAATCAATGAGATCGCCCGAATCTTTAGGATTCCACCCCATATGATCGGTGATTTGGAAAAGTCCAGCTTCTCCAATATCGAGCAGCAGTCCTTGGAATTTGTGAAGTACACGCTTGATCCCTGGGTGGTGCGCTGGGAGCAGACAATGCAGAGGTTGCTTTTTACGAGCGAGGAAAAGAAAAAATACTTTATCAAGTTCAATGTGGACGGTCTCCTTCGCGGTGACTACCAAAGCCGGATGAACGGGTATGCAACGGGAAGGCAAAATGGCTGGCTTTCCGCAAACGACATCAGGGAGCTTGAAAACCTCGATCGCATTTCGCCAGAGCTTGGCGGCGACCTATATCTCATCAATGGAAACATGACGAAGCTTGAGGATGCGGGAGCCTTTGCCAAGACTACGACACAAAAGGAGGATAAAAACCTTGAAAGCAAAGAATCAAAACCAAGGTCCAGATAATGCTTTGAGTCCAAGGCTCAAGCTTGATTCAAAGCGTTGTTGGGACTGGATAAAAAACGAAGATGAAACGCGCACGCTATATCTTAATGGGGCAATTGCCGAAGAGAGCTGGTTTGATGATGATGTCACGCCGGCTCTTTTTAGGTCTGAGCTAAATTCAGGGACAGGAGACATTGTGGTCTGGATCAATTCCCCAGGTGGTGATTGCATCGCCGCAGCCCAGATCTACAACATGCTGATGGACTACAAAGGCAGTGTCACAGTCAAGATCGACGGCATAGCTGCCAGCGCAGCCTCGGTGGTAGCGATGGCCGGCACAACAGTTTTGATGTCCCCGGCATCTCTGATGATGGTCCATAACCCGCTTACGATTGCTATCGGCGACAGCGCGGAAATGCGAAAAGCCATCTCCATGCTGGATGAGGTTAAGGAAAGCATCATCAACGCTTACGAAATCAAAACTAGCATGTCTAGAGCAAAGCTCGCACACCTCATGGATGCGGAGACATGGCTGAATGCCAACAAGGCTATAGAGTATGGTTTTGCAGATGGAATCATGTTCAAGGAAGATATGCCGCAAGCAGCAGCTTTGCCAAAGAACGATTTTATTTTCAGCAGACGGGCTGTCACCAATTCACTTATGAATAAGCTCATCCATCCAAAAGAAGAATCCCAAGCAGGAACACCCATCAGCGATCTTGATACGAGATTAGCTCTACTTAAATTCTAAGGAGGAATTAAGAATATGAACAAAACGATTGAACTGCGTGAAAAACGCGCAAAGGCATGGGAGGCAGCCAAGGCTTTCCTGGATTCAAAACGCGGCTCTGATGGACTGTTATCCGCTGAAGATGTTGGCACCTATGAAAAGATGGAAGCCGATGTTGTCAATCTTGGTAAGGAAATCGACCGTTTAGAACGCCAGCAAGCGATTGAGAATGAACTGTCAAAAGCAGTGAGCACTCCACTTACAGATAAGCCGGCAGCACCAACTGCCGAAGCCAAAACAGGAAGAGCCAGCGCAGATTATCACAAAGCCTTCTGGAATGTGATGCGCAATAAGAATAGCTTTGAAATCAGAAATGCCCTTGAGGTTGGCACTGACTCCGAAGGTGGCTACCTTGTTCCGGACGAGTTTGAAAAAATGCTTATCCAGGGACTTGAACAGCAGAATATATTCCGCCAGATCGCAAGGGTTATCCAGACTGCCAGCGGTGACCGCAAGATTCCTGTCGTATCCACTCACGGCACAGCAGCCTGGATCGACGAGGAAGGCGCGTATACCGAAAGTGATGAAGTCTTCGGCCAGGTTACCTTGTCAGCGTTTAAGCTCGGCACCCTCATGAAGGTTACAGAGGAGCTCTTAAACGACAGCGTATTCAACCTTGAAAATTACATCGCCGGTGAATTTGCCCGCCGAATTGGTGCTGCTGAGGAGGAGTCCTTCCTGACAGGAAACGGCTCCGGAAAACCTACTGGTATCTTTGCCACCAGCGGCGGTGCAACTGTTGGTGTTACTGCAGCAAGTGCAACCGCCATCACCATGGATGAGGTCATGGATCTATTCTACTCACTAAAAGCTCCGTATAGGAGAAATGCCGTATTTGTCATGAACGACGCTACGATCAAATTGATCAGAAAGCTCAAGGATGGTAACGGCCAGTATTTGTGGCAGCCTTCGGTCACGGCTGGAACTCCGGACACCTTGATGAACCGTCCGGTTTATACTTCAGCTTATGCTCCGACTGTTGCGTCTTCTGCAAAGACGATCGCCTTTGGCGACTTCAGCTATTTCTGGATTGCGGACCGTCAGGTCAGATCCTTTAAACGCTTGAACGAGCTTTATGCGGCAAATGGCTATGTTGGATTTATGGCCAATCAGCGTGTGGATGGCAAGCTGATTCTGCCGGAAGCCATTCAGTGCCTGCAGCAGAAAGCGTAGGTGATTTTCTATGAGTAATGTAAAGAACTATACCGAGCAAGGCGGAGAAAAAACCATCATCGGCGGAGAACTGGAAATCTCCTCTGGTGGTAAGCTCACTTTTACAGGCGCTGAGCTTAAGCCTGCTGCCGTCCAGGCAGACAGCGAGGCTACAACCATAGCCGGAACAGTTGCCGATTTTAATGCTCTGCTTGCCAAGCTCAAAGCGGCAGGACTGATGGCATCTGAATAATATGAGGAGGTGGGCGCTTTGGTCGTTACACTGGAAAACACAAAAGAGTGGCTTAGAGTCGAGTCAAATGACGAAGATGCGCTCATCGAAAGCTTCATTTTAGCAGCGGAGGATATCGTGGAAGGTATCCTCCGCTTTCCTTTGAGCAATTTTGCAGACGCAATCCCTGAGCCGGTCAAGCATGCCATATATTTTGCTGCTTCCAAGCTATATGAGGAAAGAAACGAGCTTAACACCGAGTCGCTTAACGAGGTTTTAAAGGCTCTTCTTTTTTCCTACAGGGAGGTGGCATGGTAATGAAAATCGGCAGGTTAAGGCAGCGGATCGTTATAGAAGAAAGTATTGCCGGCAGAGACAGCTTTGGCGCAGAGACTTCCGGATGGATACAGTTTGCTAAAGTCTGGGCAGATGTCGCTCCTGTTTCAGGCAGAGAATTTTTAGCCTTCAAGCAGATCAATGCTGAGATTTCAACGAAGGTGACTATCCGTTATCTGGCCGGGGTTACCACAGAAATGAGAGTGCTGTTCAAGGATCGGATTTTTGAAATTAACTCGATCATCAATATTGAGGAAAAAAACGTTTCTCTTCTTCTGATGTGCAAGGAGGTGGCCTGATGGAAATAGAGGAGGCACTAACCTCATATCTCCTGGGTTTTCCGGAGCTTGCTGCTCTCATTGACGACAAGCTTTACCCGGATGAGCTGCCCCAAGGGATTAAGCTTCCGGCTGTCCTTTACAGCAAAATCAGTGATGTGAAAGACCACACCCTCGTCGGCCAAAACCGCCTGGAAAGCCCTATGCTGCAGTTTACCGCCTTTGCCGGAACAAAACCTGCTGCTAGAGCCATTGCAAACCAACTAAAGGCAGCATTATGCGATTTTCAAGGGATGATGTCCGGTATTGAAGTTCAATACATCCGGCTAGAAAATGAGCTTTCCAGCCTCGAAAGAACCCCGGACGGCACCCTCAAAATATACACGGAAATATTAGAATTTGAAATTAACTATTTAAAGGAGTGAGATAAATGCCAGGAACACATGCATTTGGTACAACTTTTTCTTGGAACAGCGCATTGGTCGCTGGGCTTACCGCCATCAACGGTATTGAGCTTTCGGTGGACACCATCGATGTTACCACGCACCAGTCCGCAAATTACTATAAAGAGATCCTCCCTGGTCTGATTGATCCGGGAGAGGTCAGCATCGAAGGACAATTTGACTATACTGATGTCTCCGGTCAGCAGGCGATGCTTGCGGATCTGAACAGCAGGACAGCGAGAACCGGAGTGATCACCTTCCCTGCTTCAACCGGCAGTAGCTGGACCTTCCAGGGCTATATCACCAACCTGAAAATCGGTGATGCGCCTATTGACGACAAAATTCCCTTTTCTGCCACCATCAAGCCTACTGGGAAACCAGTTTTTGCTGTAGCAACTTCGGCGGGATTGTCTGCTCTTATCATTTCGAACTCCGCAGTATTGGCCCCAGCCTTTGCTGCTGGTACGACCGATTACGTTGCATCCGTACTTACGGGAGTATCCAGCGTGACCATTACGCCAACTGCCTCCGCTGGAACGATTACCATTACGACAAACGGAGCAAGCCAGGTAGTGGCTTCTGGAGAAGCCTCCAGTGCCATTCTCCTTGGCTCCGCGGTAAGCGTCACCGTTGTTACCATTACCGTTCAGGAGACCAATAAAGCACCGAGGGTTTACACCATTAGAATCAATCGTCCGTAATGGATAACCGGGAGGGCGGCCCGAAATCCGCCCATATATTTTCTTAGGAGGAAAAGGATATGGCAATACCTTTTATTATGATCAACCTGGACAAACCGAGAAAGCTCCGCTTTGGCATGGGCGCTATGGTGGAGTTTGAGCAGCTGACCGGCATAAAACTTATGGAACTAAACGACGAGATGTCTATGGATGTCTGCTCAAAAATCCTTTGGATTATGCTCAAGCAGGAAGACAAGGAACTGACCTTGGAAAAAACCTGCGAGCTGATCGATGAATACGCAGAAAGCATTACGGAAGTTATTACCGCTATTACAAGAGCCATTGAGGCGGCCTTTCAAAAGGAGACTGGCCACCCAAACGTAAATCCGCCGAAGAAATAAAGCCTGATTGGCTGGACTTCTCGGCGGAATTTGCTATTGGCGTTGGTGAGCTTCAATTAAAGCCCGAGGAATTTTGGCAGCTTACCTACGCAGAGCTTTTGACTCTGGCAGATGGCAGAATCAAAAGTCAAAAAAGAAAGATGAATGAAATGCTCTTTCTTGCCTGGCACATCGAGGCTCTTGCAAGGCAAAAAAAGCTACCTGCGCTAAGCAGCTTGCTAAAAGACGATAAAACAACCGGCAAACAGCAAAGCGATGAGGAAATGATGAACATGGCCAAGCTCCTTAATGCGGCTTTTGGAGGGGAGGTGATCGAGGTCTATGGCGATACACAGTAAAAATCAAACCACTGTTGAGGGTCTGGATGAACTGATTGCAGCCTTTCAAAAGCTGGGTGATGATGCGCTTCCCTATCTTATGCAAGGTTCCAATGAAGCAGGCAGCGAGGTACTCAGGAAGGCTGTCAGCAAGGTGCCCGTAGATTCTGGGAACCTAAAACGAAAGCTTAAAGTCATCAAGGCAAAGAAAAGCGCCAAGTATCCTTATCGTGTCTTTTCAAAGGTCACCTTCCCCAAGGGAGCCGCCTATGCGGTTCCTCTGGAGCTTGGACATAACCTTATTATAGATGGAAAGAAAGTGGGCGTTATAAAGGAACTTCCTTTTTTACGCCCTGCTGCGGATGAAAGCAAAGAGACGGTTGTAAAAGCCATAGCAGACTCGATGAATAAAGCGCTCGGCGAGATGGGAGGGATGAGATGAGCACTGTAATTCGTTCATTAATGGTCAAGGTCGGCGCAGATCTGACGGAAATGCAAAAGGGCCTTAAGAAAGCTGCCAAGGAACTGAAGAGTGCCGGTCAAGAAATATCCTCGCTCGGGGCCAGTCTTACCACAGGTGTTACCCTCCCCATCGCTGGAGCGGCAGCGGCTTCCATTAAATTCGCATCAGACCTTGAGGAATCTACCAATAAAGTCAATGTCGCTTTTCGAGGTTCAGCTGATCAAGTGAAAAAATGGTCCGATACCACTCTTGAAACCTTTGGTATTGCCAAGGGGACGGCCCTTGATATGGCGGCCTTGTTTGGAGATATGGGAACAGCTATGGGACAAACACCGGCTGAGGCGGCAAAAATGTCCGAAAGCCTGGTTGGCCTTGCTGGAGACTTGGCTTCCTTTAAAAACATTGGCATTGAGGAAGCGCAAACTGCTCTGAAAGGAATCTTTACAGGCGAAGGCGAGTCGCTAAAATCCCTCGGTGTTGTCATGCAGGACAGCACTCTTGAAGCCTATGCTATGGCTACAGGCCAAAAGAAAGCCTACGATGAAATGACTCAGGCTGAAAAAGTAGCCCTTCGCTATGCCTATGTCATGGATGCCACTAAAAATGCCCAGGGAGATTTTGCAAGAACCAGTGGCGGTACCGCAAATCAGCTTAGAATCGTGCAGGAATCCTTGAAGGAAGCTGCTGCCACCTTGGGGCAAAACCTGCTCCCCATCATCACACCAATCCTGCAGAAAATCAATGGGCTTATTCAGAAGTTTTCTAGTATGGACGAAGGCGCTCAGAAATTTATACTGACAATGGCAGGAATTGCAGCCGCAATCGGTCCTGTCTTATCTGTTATAGGAGGACTTACAACCGGACTTGGTGGTGCAGTCGGTGCAGTGAGCAAAGCTGCCGGTGTTTTATCAAAAGGCGGCGGTCTTGCATCCGCATTTGGAGCGCTCATTGGCCCTGGAGGCATAGCCCTTCTGGTCATAACCGCTATCGCAGCAGCGGCATATTTGATTATCAGCAACTGGTCTGAAATAAAGGACTTCTTTACAAAGCTCTGGGAAAGCGTAAGCGGCGCATTCATAAGCGCATGGGATGGTATAAAGAATTTCTTTTCTGGCATTTGGAGCTGGCTACAGAGCTTTTTCAGCCAGTGGGGCGTTTTTATATTGGCAGTACTCGCGCCCTTTATCGGGATTCCACTTCTCATTTATACCTATTGGGATGAAATCAAGCTGTTCTATGCCGGGCTTTGGGAAAAAGTGAAAAGCTCGTTTAGCGAAGCTTTAACAGCAATCATACAGTTTTTTAATGACCTGCCTGCAAACATCGGTTTTGCGCTGGGGCTTGTGATAGGCAACATCCTTAAGTTTGGAATTGATCTCGCCACTTGGGTTATTGAGACCATTCCGGTTGTTATTGAAAGCATTGCCCAGTTCTTTGCGGAGCTTCCGGCAAGAATCTCAGCAACTGTTACCGGCGTTTTCAATGCCATTTCCCTTTGGGGCATGAACCTAGCTTCTTGGGTGACATTAAATATACCAATGGTGGTAAATAGTATCATTACTTTCTTTGCTTCCCTGCCGGGTCAAATAACCTCAGCTATTACCGGGACTATTACTGCAATAGGAACCTGGGCAGGAAGCTTGATTACCAAAGCGAGCGACGAAATACCAAAGGTTGTGGCAAGCATCGTAGGGTACTTCAAGGCCCTGCCTGAGGAGATGCTTAAGGTCGGCAAAGATTTAGTAACCGGCTTATGGAATGGTATGAACGGCATGATGAGCTGGATCAAGAAGAAGATCAAGGAATTTGCTAGTTCGATTATTTCAGGGATAAAAAGCGCGCTCGGCATCAGCTCGCCTTCAAAGGTCATGGCGGATAAGGTTGGTAAATGGATACCGGCCGGTATTGCCAAAGGCATCACGGGAAACTCAGGACTTGTCCAGGCAGCTATGGATACAATGAGCGGGCAATTGACTTCCAGAGCAAGTCTTGAATTAGAGGGTTCATTATCAAACGGGAGAGTGTCAGCGGCTGGATATTCAGATAGCAATCCGGGTCGAACAACAAACCTGACCTTCAATGTGCAAAGCTATTCTCAAGCCAGATATGAGATTGATCTACTCAATAAACAGCTTGCAGTAATGGCTGGTATTTAAGGAGGTGACGGTTTGGAGCGATTGATATTCACAAATGCATTAGGACAGACGGTTATCTTTGATGAAAGCGGTGTCTACAGGTGGCTTGAGGTCGATGATCTTGGCGGACTTGAGGCTGATTTTATGACTTCCTCCAGCCCCTTTCAGGATGGTCTCACCTCAGTGGGAGATGCTTATTTTACGGCAAAAGCCATAAAGGTAAAGTTTGTTGTTGTGGCAATCGAGCTTGATGAAGCCTTGCGCAGCTTAAACAGCCTCCTGAATCCAAAGCTTGGACTTGGCAAACTCACTTATGAGCGCGGCGGAAAGAAATATGTATTGAACAAGGTGAAAACAAGAACCCTGCCGGGCTTGCCTGGCACGCCATCAAGAGGAATAGGTTATCAGGTGACCTCCATTATCTATGAAGTGTTCGATTCCTATTTTACTGACGAGGAGTACCTGGAAGCCTCGGTCTCAACCGGCGACAACTGTCTGGAGTTCCCGGTGAACATATTTGACAGCTTTGTTTTTGACTATACAAATACAACAGGGATTGTTGTGACCAATAGCGGAGATGTGGAATGCCCGCTGACTGTTATTCTTGATGGACCCAAGAACAGCCCGCTAACGATAGAAAACATGGATACCGGAGAGAAAATCGTGCTGGCCATGAACCTTCTGGCTAACGAGCGGCTCACCATAACCACCGGAATTGATGATATCAATGTAATAAAGGAAGATCTCCTAACTGGTGATAAGTCTGTAGCCTTTCAATACATCGATGTGGCTCAGACCTCTTTTTTCAGGCTTCCCAGAGGAACCACTACCTTGAAAATTACTGCCGGTGAAGCGGAAGTCGAGGAAGCCGCTATCAAATTCAAGCAAAGGTGGGTGGGAATCTAAATGAAAACACTAAATGTCATGAGCCTTGATTTCACCTACAAGGCGGCTATCCGAGGCTACCAAAGCGCAATCATAAAGCGGGTATGGAACGGCATCGGTTCTTTAGAGCTTGTAATCAGTGAAGAAATACCCAATGCCAGTTTGATCAGCGAAAATGACATCATTTGGTTCGACCATGAGTATCACAAGGCTTTTATCATCGAGCATATCGAAACAGAGTTATCCGGAAGCGTTATGACCTACAGGATTACAGCCAACCATATTAACGTCCTGCTCCACGACTATATTACTATCCCGCCAAGCGGAGAGGACACTGATGCCAGGACCGGCTCAAGAGAACAAGTGGTGCGGTACTGGGTGGAAGAAAACTGCATCGATCCGGATAATCCGGCAAGAGTGCAGTATCCCCTCGTCCTTTCTGAAACAGGAGGCTTTGGTGGAACTATAACCGAACAAAGCCGCTTTGCTACACTTTCTGAAGAAATCACAAGAGTGCTTTTGCCCGATGATCTGGGTTGGCGGGTAGATTTGGATTTGGAACACTCTCGGTTTGTATTCAAGGTGCTTGACGGAGTCAACAGAACCTCTGTCCAAAGCGAAAATAACAGGATACTCTTTGGACTGCGGTATGGCAACATTGCAGGCTTTCGGAAAGTGAAGGATGTTATCTCGGCAAAAACAGTAGCCTATATTGGCGGACAAGGCGATGGTTCAACCAGGCTTGTCGTGGAACTGGACAACGCTGCTGGCGGACGGCGAAAAGAGCTATTCGTGGATGCCCAGGATATTGGGACCATAAATGAGCTGGCTGAGCGCGGGTATCAGGCTCTCTCAGATGCTGCAGCTGTAAACAGCTTTGAATTTGAAGCCTTGAGTAGACAATTTCAGTATGAAGCAGATTATGATCTTGGTGATTTTGTGACGGTTGTAATCGACAAGGACACCTTTCAGCACCTTCAAATTAGAGAGCTGAGGGAAATCTACGAGCAAGGTAATATATCTGTCAAACCTGTTTTCGGAACACCTGAAAGAACCCTCGGAAGGACGGTTGTCGGAGTTGCGAAGCAGCTTTCATCCTTGACCGCATCCTCAACCAAAATTGACGACAACAAAGTTTCTCCCGCTTCAACATGGAGTTCGGAGCAGATCAAGAACCGGGCTAGCGCGCCGGTCGGAGCTATACTTGCGATTGCGACGTCCAATATTCCCGAAGGATGGTTTGAATGCAATGGCGCAGCCGTCAGCCGAACCCAATACGCGGAGCTTTTTGCAAGCATAGGCACTACTTATGGCGCTGGAAACGGCTCAACCACCTTCAATTTACCAAATCTAAAAGGGCGAACGCTTGTAGGGTTAGATAGCAGCCAAACTGAGTTCGCGTCTCTTGGACAAACTGGCGGCGAAAAAAGCCATACACTAACCGTTGCAGAGCTGCCTCCGCATACCCATGACATCAAGATAGACAGCGATACAACTCCTGACGGTGGAACTGGTGCGACAGCATCTGAGGATACACACAATGTGACGCTTGCTGACGGTGCCTTGAGTACAGGCGGTGGAGAAGCTCACAACAACCTGCAGCCCTACATGGCGCTTAAGTGGATTATTAAATACTGAGGAGGAAAATCAATTGAGCAATATTAACGACTTTGGAATGCCTTTCACTTCCCAGGCGGGAGACAGGGCTTACAGCGCTTTGGATTGGCGTTCATATTTCAGATCACTCCTTGAGGATGGCGTGATAGGAGATATAGGATACGAGCTAATGATCAAGCCTCAAGCCACGCCCAATAAAACGGTATTTGTGGATACAGGGGCTATTTTTATTAACGGAGCAATGCGGGTTATGGAAGATGTAACGAACCTATCCGTAGCTGACAACACCAGCGGGCAGCCGAGAATAGACCGCATTGTGGCAAGACTGAATCTATCCAATAGAAAAATTGAATTCGCAGTCAGGCAAGGATCTGCTTCTGAAAGCCCAAGTCCGCCGGAGTTGATCCAAAACAGCAATACCTGGGAGCTTTCCTTGGCACAGGTTTACCTTGCCAATGGTTTTTCTACCATAACGACTGGTGTGATTACGGACGAGAGAGGAAACGAAGAGGTCTGCGGATATTTCAGATACAGAGCGAAACCAGCGTGGTATCCGGTGGGTGGAACACCGCCTCTTGACGCTTGGATGTATTCGAATTTCAAGGATCAGCTTTCCGCTTCAGAACTTGCGGACATTGAAGGAAATAGCAGCTTGATGACAATCATTAACTCTGGTGAGCATTATAAACAAGGCCGAAACTTGATACAGCTTGGATTGTTCAACGGCATGTTCAACTATGCTTCTGATGATGAGACGATTAGCAGTGATACATCCTTAAGTGAGCATATTAATGTTTACAACAACCTTACTATCAATGCCGGAATCACATTAAGTGGACGTTCCGGTGTGACGTACATCTTTGTAAAAGAAACGTTGACGATCAATGGAACAATTTCTGCTTCAGGTAAAGGCAGCGCTGGAGGTGCTATTACTGCCCCTGCGGGATCAGGTGGAAACGGTGGCGGGATATTGATTATATTGGCCAGGAAAATACTCGGCTCCGGAAGCATCAAAGCAAGTGGTGCTGACGGCGGTGACACAACCTCTGGAAGTGCCAGCACAACGACATCAACTGACGGCACAGCCGGATCTTTCAAGGGCCTGTCTATAGGGGCTGGTACGAGTTATCTTGCACCTTCAGCCCCAGACGCCACCCGTATGAAAAAGGCTGCATTAGCGATGAATTTGATTCTTCTAAATGATTCGGGAGGTGCTGGAGGAGCCTCAGGAGGCAAGGATGACTCTTCAACCTATTATTCAAACAGCGCCGGAGCAGGTGGAAGCGGTATTATTGGACAAGGCGGTGCTGCCTACCGGACATCAGTATCCGGTAATAATGGAAGCCCTGGCGGCGGAGGTGGCGGTGGCGCTGTGGTTGTATTGTCTATGGAAACAATCCCCGCCATAACTATTGAAGCCAAAGGTGGCAATGCTGGAGCAATTGTCTCGCAGTCATATGCCAATCCTGGAGGTGGCGGTGGTGGCGGACTGATATCGATTATGGCACCCGGCAGCAGTGCAACAACTAATGCTGCTGGAGGAAATGGTGGTGCTCCGGGGGTTAGCGGTGTGGCAGGCGGAAACGGTGGTGCCGGCTTGGTTGAATATTTTGTTAGCGTTTAAAGGAGGCGTCAGAAATGATCTACGCAAAAGTCAAGAATGGCCAGATTGAGCAGTACGTAAGTGGATTTAAGCCTGACGGTGAAATTGTTGAAGTGCCGGAAGAGGTCTTCGAAAACCTGAATCGATACGATTATAAAAACGGCTCATTCACACCAAAGACAGTACAAGAAACTGTTCAAAACAAATCAATAGAACGAAGAGTGTCTGATTTGGAAAAGCTTGTTTCAGAACTCATGAATGCAAAGCAGGTAGAATAGCTTGGCTTCATATTTGTTTGTTGCTTAATCGCTCTTGATTATATAGGGTGATTTTTTTATTGAATTGAAAGCGAGGAAATATATGAAAGAGATTTTTAACACGATTCAAATTGTCATTGCCGCAGTTGGCGGCTACGTCGGATATTTCTTGGGTGGCCTTGACGGATTCCTTTACGCACTGATCGCCTTTGTGGTCATCGACTATCTGACAGGCATTATGGTAGCTGTCCTTGAAAGAAAGCTTTCGAGCGAAGTGGGTTTTCGGGGGATTTTCAAGAAAGTACTTATTTTTTCATTGGTTGCCGTCGGTCACATTATCGATTCGCAACTGATCCAAACAGGTAGCGCGATTAGGACCGCAGTTATCTTCTTCTATTTATCCAATGAAGGCATCAGTATTATTGAGAACGCAGCAAAAATCGGCTTGCCAATACCAGGCAAATTAAAAGACGTCCTTGGCCAGCTGAGCAAGGATGGTGATTAAATGAATCTGCATAAGCTTATTCTCACTAACAATGCTTGCTATAAAGCTGGCAAAATCATAACGCCAAAAGGAATTATGGTGCATTCCACCGGGGCCAACAACCCGAATCTAAAACGCTATGTCGGACCAGACGATGGCCTGCTCGGCAAGAACGAGTACAACAACCACTGGAACCAAGATAAACCTGGTGGCCGGCAAGTCTGTGTTCATGGATTTATCGGCAAACTGGCTGATGGCAGCATTGCTACTTACCAGACTCTTCCTTGGAATCATCGTGGTTGGCATGCCGGCGGCTCTGCCAATGATACACATATCGGCTTTGAAATCTGCGAGGACAGCTTGACCGATGCCTCGTATTTTTCTGCTGTTTACAAGGAATCCGTTGAGCTTTGTGCATATCTCTGCAAGCAGTATGGACTCACCGAAAAGAACATCATCTGCCACAGCGAGGGAGCCAAACTCGGCATTGCCAGCAACCATAGCGATGTGATGCACTGGTTTCCGAAGCACGGCAAGAGCATGGATAGCTTTCGTGAAGAGGTTGGGAAGCTACTCTTGGCATCCGCGACAACAGTAGAATCCTCTGGATCTGAAAAGAAGTACTACCGCGTTCAGGTCGGAGCATTTTCCGTAAAGAGTAACGCGGAAGCGACTCTCAAAAAACTCAAGGCAGCAGGCTTTGACGGCTACATTAAATATAACTGATTTTAATTTTGCACTAGGCCCATAGAGCGGAGATTATCTTCGTTCTATGGGCCTTTTCTTTTTTTTTGCACACCAAACCGTCCGATTTTTCCCTGCCTCCTGGCTTACTTTGAAGGCCGTGCTGCCTTCAGAAGGAGGTATGCAAATGAACCATCAGCAAAAGGAAGCAATTCAACAGCTGCGCGAGGAAGGCCAAAGCTATAGCAGAATCGCTGAGCTGCTTGGCATATCGGATAATACTGTCAAATCCTATTGTCGAAGAAATAACCTTGGCGGTGTCGCGCTACCAACCTCAGAGCCCGTAAGCGAAACCTTCTGCCGGCAGTGTAGTGCACCGCTTAAGCAGACAATCGGAAAAAAGCAAAAGCAATACTGCTCGGATCAGTGCCGGCTGGCCTGGTGGAATGCGCACCCCGAATCGGTAAACCATAAAAGCATCCGGCTATTCACCTGTCAGACCTGCGGCCGAGTATTTGAAGGCTACGGCAAACGGGAGCGCAAATTCTGCTCTCGAGCCTGCTATGGCAAGTCAAAGGCGGTGCAGGGATGAACAAGCATCAGGCGCTCATTCATTACCGTGTAGCCGTGTCTGTTTTCCGAAAATGGCTTGCTGCAGGCATCCTCAGTGAGGAAGAATTCACGAAACTCGAGACACTCCTAGCTGATAAATATGGCCTTCCAAAAGGCAGCATATACCGCTAAAGTGCTTGCTATCAGGGGCTTTTAGAGTGATATATGTAATTGCGAAAGGAGGCAGAATTATTGAAAAGGATTATCATAAAGAAGGAAAAAACAATCGCGACGATGCCAACGCTTACGAAGGTCGCCGCGTATGCAAGGGTATCCTCTGGGAAGGATGAAATGCTCCATTCCCTGGCAGCACAAGTGAGCCATTACAGCGATTATATTCAGCGACACCCAGGCTGGCTTTATATTGGCGTATATGCCGATGAGGCTGTGACCGGAACAAAGGATAATAGACCCGAGTTCAAGCGGCTGCTTGCTGATTGCCGAGATGGAAAAATAGACCTGGTGCTTACCAAGTCCGTTTCACGCTTTGCTCGCAATACCGTTGACTTGCTTGAAACGGTACGAGAGCTTAAAAGCATGGATGTAGATGTGTTCTTTGAGGAACAAAACCTTCACTCCATGAGCGGGGACGGTGAGCTGATGCTGACGATCCTTGCAAGCTATGCACAGGAAGAAAGCCGCTCAGCAAGTGAAAACTGCAAATGGCGCATTCGCAAGCGGTTTGAGAATGGTGACCTAGCAAACCTCAGGTTCATGTTCGGTTATCAGATCGTTAAGGGCAAGGTGGAAATCGAACCTGAACAGGCTGCCATTGTTCGTATGGTTTTCGAAGACTATATTGGCGGCATGGGCGGTACAAAGCTTGCTGAAAAGCTAAAGAGGATGGATATTTCCAGAGCCTTTAGCGGCGAGTGGCGAAGCGAACGTGTGATAGAAATCATCAAGAATGAGAAATACACCGGCAATGCCCTGCTTCAGAAAAAGTATGTGGTAGACCATTTATCGAAGAAGCTGGTCCATAACAAAGGCCATTTGCCGAAATATTATGCCGAGGGTACACACCCGGCCATCATTGACCAGGAGACCTTTGATAAAGCTCAGGCTATTTTGAATAGTCGCAGGTTGAAAAGCAAAACCAAGAGCAGCACCTGCAGCCGCTACCCTTTTAGCAGCATTCTTCAATGTGAGCTCTGCGGGAAGAAGTATAAACGTAAGGATCGCAAAGGAAAGGTGGCATGGTATTGCTCCACCTATCTGCAGGAGGGAAAAGCTGCCTGCCCTTCAAAGCAGGTCCCTGAGTCGGTGCTGTACTCGCTAAGCACGGAGGTGCTTGGACTGGAGGAGCTTAGCGCCGATACCTTGAGAAAAGAAATCGCTGAGATATTAGTACCAGAACCAGGTAAGCTGATATTTGTTTTTCACGATAGACATACAGTCGAAAAGCGCTGGCAGCACAAATCACGCAGCGAAAGCTGGACTGAGGAAATGCGGGAAGTTGCCAGAGAACGCACAAAAAGGAGGTGCTGATTATGGCGTCAAATATAAGAGTTATACCTGCGACTATTCAGCGCACCTCTGCGCAGAGCATGAATCCATCAACTAAAAGACGGACCGCAGCTTATGCGCGGGTTTCCACGGACAGCGAAGAGCAGCTGACCTCCTATGAAGCCCAGGTCGATTACTACACCAAGTACATCAAGGAGCGCCCCGATTGGGAGTTCGCAGGGATATATACTGACGAAGGTATCAGTGCAGTCAACACAAAAAAGCGCGATGGTTTTAATAAAATGGTCGCGGATGCTTTGGACGGCAAGCTTGATCTGATCGTTACTAAATCGGTCAGCCGGTTTGCCAGAAATACTGTGGATAGCCTTTCAACGGTTCGAAAGCTCAAGGAAAAAGGTGTTGAAGTATTTTTCGAGAAGGAGAATATCTACACCTTTGATGGCAAGGGCGAACTGCTCATCACAATTATGAGCTCACTTGCTCAGGAAGAAAGTCGCTCGATTTCCGAAAATGTGACTTGGGGCCAGCGCAAGCGCTTCGCCGACGGAAAAGTCAGCATGCCCTACAAGCGGTTCCTCGGATATGAAAAGGGAGAGGATGGTACCCCTAAGATAGTTGATAGCGAAGCGGAAATTGTCCGCCTGATATATCGTCTATTCATGGAGGGCAAAACCTCCTCTGCAATAGCCAAGCACCTCGCAACCAGCGGTATCCCTTCCCCCGGTGGAAAAAAACAGTGGCAGGTTGCAACCGTGAATTCTATCCTTACAAATGAAAAATACAAGGGCGATGCATTATTGCAGAAGCGCTTCACGGTTGATTTTCTGACTAAAACCATTAAGGAGAATGAGGGGGAAATTCCCCAATATTATGTTCAAAACAGCCACCCTGCCATTATAGAGCCTGATGAGTTTGATGCAGTCCAGGCAGAGCTTGAGCGCCGCAAGAGGCTGGGACGACCGGCGGCATGCCAAAGCCCGCTGTCAACAAAGCTGGTGTGCGGTGATTGTGGCGGATTTTACGGCTCGAAGGTCTGGGGTTCAAATACAAAATACCGCCGGATGATCTGGCGTTGCAATGAGAAATATAAGGGTGAAGTCAAGTGCAGCACCCCTCATGTCACGGAAGAGGAAGTAAAGGAAAAGTTCGTCGATGCCGTCAATTCCATTCTTGAGTACCGCGAAGAACTGCTTACCAACTGCCGATTAGCTCAAGAGACCCTCTGCGACTGTTCTGAGATTGATTCTGAGCTTAACGAGCTGCACCGTGAACTGGAAGTTGTCGCTGAGCTTTTCAAAAAGGCCATTTACGAAAATGCCCATACTGCCATTAATCAGAAGGAATGGCACGAGCGGAACAATGGCTACCTGGAGCGGAATCGCAAGGCTTTGGAGCGCATGACCGAGCTTGAGGAATTGAAGCGGGAGCGCCAGAGTAAAAGTCTTGTTCTTGAGGGCTTTGTACAGAATCTAACAAAGCGCAATAGTATCCTTGAGGAATTTGATAACAGGCTCTGGGCGGCAATAATTGATAACGTTACTATCCTAACGGATGGCAAATTGGTATTCAAATTTACGGATGGCACGGAGGTTATAAGATGAATCTTCCTATTTGCACTGCTTTAGACTACTGATATATTCGCAAAGTTTATCGATACTTTCCTTTTTATCGGGGTATCGATAAGCTTTTTCACCAATTAAAGATCTTAAATAATCCCAAAACCCAGCGGTTAAGTTACTTTCGTTAAAAGCGAGTGCTACAGATGGTTCAGAGGTTTTTGCGATAACGGCGCCCAGATTTTCCTTAACGTAAACCATATATCGGCTTTCTATGGGTTCTTTTGTTAAATAAACATTATAGTTTGAATAGATATTCATAAGGCCCTGAATGCTCTCCAAATGAGCTATGTATTCCTCCAGCGTGTAATATGCCTTTTCTCCGCTCAACATATCAGAGGAGGAGATATTAACTTCTCCGTTCTTTATTTTTTCACCGTCAAAAATCCTAATGATCTCAAAAAATGAATTGTCTTGCAGCTGTTGCTGAAAGCGTTCTCTTCTATTTTCTACGAGCTCATCATAATTTAAATCATTATCCATTATGCGATGTATGAAGTTGGAAGCGACAGCCGCCGGCATTGTTAATAAGGATAGAGATTCCGTTATTATGATACAGTTACCTTTTTCTTTTTCAAACTCCAGAAGAGTATTAATATAGGATGTTTTTTCGTGGGGTGTAAAAATTTTTATCAAAGGGCTGCACAAGCTTATATATTGATTAAACTCTTCTGTCAGCGCCCAAATAGCCTCCTTGTTTTTAGTATAGAAATTGGCCGCATTATTTATCATATTCCCTGTTGTGCTTGATGTCACAGCAGCTGTATTGGGTGCAATAAAAAGGGTTCGCTTAAAAATGCCGTCTCTTTTCTTCGGATAATAATAAGGCTCTATTAAGCCGGACATATAAAGGGGCATCCACTGACTTATGGCATGCAGCATCTCATCAAGGTCACGGCTTACTGTATGGATGATTTTTATGCGATTGCCTTTTGACAGTACCTGTACCATTAGTGCAGCCCATTTTGCCGCAAATTCCCTATCCGCAGTCATCCAGTCCGTAGGCTCATCACTGTAAAGTAATAAGGTCTGCGGTTGTTCCTGAGCTATAACTTCAGAAAGAAAGCACTTAACAGCAAGCCTTTTACCTTCAAGCCCAAAGTAAATTTCAGTGTCAGCGGTGGAAGCATCCGTTGGCAAAATATTAGCAGGTTCAGATGTTAAAGGCCGAGCAGAAATGTTTGATATTTGATCTAAAAAACTCTCGACTTTTTTAGCTTCCTCTTTCTTCTCATCCATTAACCATCTCATAATAAATTGGGAGCTATTGGTTGTATCAAGAGAATGAAAATCTATACCCAGCATGTCCGCAAGAGCCTTGCGCTGATAATCATCAATACAGCGTCTTGTAAAAAATTCTGCCATTAGGCGCAAAGAATTCTCATCCTTAACAGCACTTCTTTTCCCTCTGCGCAAACGGCTTATATGGGAAGAGTCAAGGTTAATATATAACGACAAAGCACTGTTGGTTGTATTTGTAATATTCATTAGAAAATCAAGCTTTTCATAAAATTGCAAACTAAATCACCTCTTTGCAATATTTTATCATAGGTCGACATACTTACTCAACACATTTGACAGGAATCGTGTCAAGAAAATGGCCGTGTCAAATTCTTCTATATCGTATAAATAATTTGATTAATATTTTATAATTTTGATATGTGTTTAATGGGGGTGATATGGGTGCGTCTCGACATACGATTGAAAACCGGCTTTTTTGAAACAAAGGAATACGAGCTGCTGATAAGTAGGGACAGGCTGGTGCTATTCTCAACAGAGGCAGAAAGCGATAGGATCGCAATTCAGGCTAAAGATATCCTTTCCATTACATTGAAAAATGAAAAGGCTCCGGGGATTGAAATTCAAACCCGGGAGAAAAATTATCAGGGCAGTTTCGCCGAGAAAACTGATTTTGAACAGCTCATTGGTTTATTAAAGGAAAATCTAAATGTAAAAATTATTTGCGAATACGAAGGAGGAAAAGATTATGCGTAAAAAAGTACTATCGTGGATATTGACAGTTGCTATGGTGCTATCGTTGTTTGCCGCAATGCCAATAACAGCTAGCGCGGCGGAGAACAGCTGTCGGATCGTTGAGACGGGAGTTGAGTATGCAAGCCTGGGTGCAGCTCTATCAGCAGTCTCTTCAGGTCAGACAATTCAGCTTCTGACAGATATTGAGTACGGCTCAATGATTATGGCGAATACCAAATCATTTACACTGGATGTTAGCGGGTATACGCTGACTATCAATGTGCTGAACACGACTTGTCTATATGCGAGTGGAGGATTTGACCTTTCTGTTACTGACAGCGGAACTGGCGGTTTGCTAAACTTAACATCTACCGGAGGCGTTGGGTTATGCGGTATTTTTGCAAACAGTAACGGAAGTGAGATCAACGTTGATATACCGTCGTCCGTAACGGTTGCAGGCGATAACAGTTACGGCGTTTATGCGACGGAAGGAGGCGTTGTCTCTCTGACCGGTGATATTACAGTCACAGGTACAGGTAGTTACGGAGCAGCCGTTTTTAGCGGTGTTTACGGCAGCCTTATTACCATTGACGGTGAGATCAATGCCACTAACTACATCAACGCAAACGGCACTGTATTTACAGGTCCTGAACAGTGTATTACGCCTACCACAAAAGCGGGACACCTTACTTTTATGGATACGGGAGACAGCGCCAATCCCCAAAGCACCATCTGGGTTAAGGAAGCTGCATATGTCGCCGAAGTGGACGGTGTACAATACCAAACTTTGGATGAAGCAATTACGGCGGCTGAGGTGGATTGGGACACCATCACTCTGTTGGACGACATCGATTATGTCGGCCAGATCTCACCGAATTTCGACCTTTATTTCAATTTGAACGGCTATACCCTCAATGTTGTCAATGATTCCGGCGCGGCCTTATTGGTTCCCGCCGGGTTCAGTGTTGATATCAACGGAGAAGGCGAATTCAATGTAACCGGGAGCAGCTGCGGCGTCAGTGTCGGCGAAGGCAGCTCGGCGGAAGTAACCAACGCCACGGCCACAGCCTCCAACGGCGTAGCCGTTGAGGTAGGATACGCAAACTCCTCCGCGACCATCTTGGGTGACGTCACAGCAAATGGCGATGGAGGCGCATTCGGGATTGCTGGTTATGGTACCGCAACAATAGATGGCAACGTATATGCGCAAGGCACGAACGGAACCGGGGTTGGGGCGCTGAGCGGCGCGGATATCACGGTGAAAGGCTATATTATCGTCTCCGAGTTCGGCACGTATTTGAGCCTCCCCGATGACATCCGGGCGGTAGGCGATTACGATTCGATCGTGAATAACTTTTATGTCTATACATACGGCGGCGCCACCGTCCGCGCTAGACAGGAGGTCTGTAATTTAAACGGCACGCCCTATCTTTTCCTTGAAGACGCTCTGGCGGATGCTGATAGTGGTGACATCATCACCCTCCTCGCCGATATCCGCTATGTAGGGGATATCATTCTGATTGAAAAAGACCTCCATTTCGACCTGGACACATACAAACTCAATATCGGCCGCACCGGCTCCGAGCCGGCCCTCAAAGTGGACGGCGGCACTCTCACCATCGATGATTCCGATGGCGGCGAGCTCAATATCGTAACCGGCTATATTGGCGTATGGGCCTTAAACGAAGGTACGGCTACCGTAACCTCCATTTCAGACCCCACCCCCAGCAACAGTCTTAACGGCTACGGAATTATTGCAGAAAGTGGTAGTTCTGTTACGGTTACGGGAGATATTAAAGTAACCAGCTATATCGGCGAAGGCTTTCGCGTATACAGCGGCGCTTTTGTCCATGTCATGGGTAACATTAATAGCTTAAACGGCGTTTATGCCGGCGGTTCTGGAGCGGAGGCGGTCGTAGACGGCAATATCTCCGCATCCAGCGGCAGCGGTGTCGAGGCATCCAGCGGCGGAACAATAACGGTTAAGGGAAATGTGACCGCAGCTTACCGCGGTGTTTCCGCCTACGGCTGGACGGATGGCGGCGGTAATGTGCATGTTCTTGGTAACGTTACCGGCAATAACTATTACGGTGTCGAAGCTTCCGCCGGTTCTGAAGTAATGATTGACGGTGATGTACAGAGTCTGAAGGGTCTTTACGCTATCCAGGAGGGTACCTCCATTTCGGTCGGCGGAAATACGACTTCTACCGGCGCTGACGAACACGGCGCTTCAGCTGCGCAAGGCGGCCTTGTTACCATAGGTGGAACGATAACAGCGTCAAACTACATCAAAGTTGGTGACATAGGTCTAGCAGCAGAAGAAGGTGTAAACCAAGGTCGATATATCGTCTATACGGATGGAGAAAGCACCGTGCGTACTATGGGGATCGAGTTTTTCAAAGAAGATTTTGAGAGCGGCATGGATGGATGGGACCAATCCGGCACAGGCTGGAGCGTGACAAGTACTTTATCCAATCCAACCGCCAGTACCCATAGCGGCAACCAGGTTGCCATGTTCAATTCCTATGATATGCCCTATGCCAGCCAGTCACGACTTTATCAGACCGAATCGCTCAACCTTTTCAACGGAAGCGACTACTGGCTGGAATTCTGGATGTACCATGATGCAAGCGCAGAAGACTCTATTGACAGTGTCTTTGTTCAAATATCAACTGATCAGGGCATCCACTGGAACGATCTTGGTAGATATTATAGATACTCCGGAACTGAAGGTTGGACTAAAGAATCAATCAGCCTGGCTACTTATGCCGGACAGTCTGATGTCCGCATAGCTTTCTTGGGGATGTCGGGTGGTGACAATAACATCTTCATCGACGACGTTTCGATCTCGCATGAGTGCATTATAGACGGTTGCGAGGTAACGGAGGCCTACGGTGGCTACATCGCCTCCAGTGAAATAGGCGGTGAAACCTATTATCATGTGTCCACCCCCGAACAGCTGGCGCATATCAACGACCATCTTAGCCTCAACTTTATCCAGACGGCTGATATTGATCTTAGCGGCGTATCCTGGACCCCAATCGGCTGGGTTAGCAATTATTATGATCAAAATCTACCCTTCAATGGCCACTACGATGGGCAAGGCTACAGCATTTCAAACCTGAAAATAAGCTCTAGTATAAGCTGGGCCGGTCTCTTTGCCGTGGCAGGCTCAACTGCTGTTTTGGAAGATGTAATACTTGAGAACGTGGACATCATTGCTGGGTATCATTCCGGGGCCTTGGTTGGCGAAAACCGAGGGCGTATCTCGGGATGCACGGTCACTGGAACAATCAACGGGGCTGGTCAGTTTGGCGGACTGGTTGGCATGAGCCATAACGGGCTAATAGAAGATTGCCATTCATCCGCAACAGTGACCGGGACAGGAGAGGCGGTTGGAGGTCTCGTGGGTTATTCTACAAATAATTCCGGCAGCGCAAGTGATTCAATTGTGAGATGCAGTTTCACCGGTAATGTTTCCGGAAATCAGCGAACTGGTGGCCTTGTGGGAACGCTGCAGGGAGGGTTGTTATCAGAAAGCTTTGCGGCAGGAAATGTCAGTGGCTCGAATACTTATACAGGAGGCCTTGTGGGCGTCATCGAATCGGCCAATGGTTTTATAGCTGCTGTAAGAAATTGCTATTCCAGATCCTCTGTCATGGCTTCCGGCTCTCAATATGTGGGTGGCTTAGCCGGTGCCAATTGGTGGGGAACTATTCAGAACAGCTATTCAGCTGGTACTATGAATTTAGACGGGGCGACGGACTCCGGTGGATTAACTGGCATGATTTATACAGGGGCAGTTGCGGTAGACAGCTATTATGACTCCGATCTTTGCGGGCTTTCGGATACTGGAAAGGGGATTCCCAAAACTACAGAAGAGATGAAAGACCTTGCTACCTATAGTACATGGTCCTTTCCAAATGTCTGGACCCTTAGCAGCGATAATAATGGGTACCCAGCTCTTGCATGGCAAGGATTTACTCATGGTACAATTTCAAATGATGCTGACCTTTCAAGCCTTTCAGCAACAAATGTAACACTATCACCTGATTTTCAAAGTACTGTAACAAGCTATACCGCAAGTGTGGCAAATAACGTTGACAGTACTACAGTTGCCGCAACCGCTAATGACAGCGGTGCAATAGTTGAGATAAACGGAACAGTAGCAACAAGCCAGCTGGTAGTTTTAAATGTTGGAAGCAATATAATCAATGTTGAAGTTACAGCAGAGGATGGAGTAACTACTAATGCCTACACGATCACGATCAACCGAGCAGCTGCAAGTGGTTCTTCTGGAGGCGGCGGAGGAACCATATCGCCAGTCATTATTGTAACGACAGAGACAAACAATGAGAGGACTTCTAACAGTATTACTGTTGATCCCAACGTTTCCTCTGACATAGCAAATGTTTCTATAACGAAAGCCATGGTTAATGCGCTTCTTGACAAAGCGGAAGAAACCGGTGGAACAACAAAGGGAGATCTCATTGAAGTAATTGTAAGTACCTCTGCCGATACAGAAAAGCTTGCTTTTAACATTCCTCAGTCCGAACTCGAAAAAATCGCAGGTGGAACAAGTGCAGACTTTGGTATTTCCTCTCCTTTCGTATCAATCGTATTTGATGGCAAGGCTATGGACACCATTTCGGGAGCGGAAAGCGGCGGTACGGTATCAATCACAGTGGCCAGGATGGCTGACTTAAACGGAAGACCGGTCTATGACTTAACAGTCATGAATGGCAACACCCTAGTTTCTGACTTCAAAGGCGGTCACGCTACTGTGACTATTCCTTATGAACTCAAGCCGGGAGAGACTCCAAACGCAGTTGTGATTTACTATCTTGCTGATGACGGAACCTTAAAAGCAGTCAGAGGCCACTATGATGAGTCTTTGAAAGCGGTAGTTTTCAAAACTACACATTTCTCCAATTTTGTCATCGGGTATAATCCAGTGTCCTTCAACGATGTTGCTGCCGGTGCTTGGTATAAGGATGCAATTGACTTTATCGCGGCACGCGAGATTACGTCAGGAACCAGTGTTGGAAAATTTAGTCCAGAGGCTACACTGACCAGAGGACAATTC
Source organism: Gudongella oleilytica (assembly GCF_004101785.1). Lineage (NCBI taxonomy): Bacteria > Bacillati > Bacillota > Tissierellia > Tissierellales > Tissierellaceae > Gudongella > Gudongella oleilytica. The sequence continues at coordinate 1,647,354 of NZ_CP035130.1, read as the reverse complement.
ATTGTATTGCTGATGAACGCTTACGGGATCAGTCCGGATGCCGCCGAGGAAGGAACCACAAACTTTGTAGATGCCGGTAATACCTATTATACAAATTACCTGCTTGCAGGAAAATCGCTTGGGATAGTAAATGGCATAGGAAACAACATGTTTGCGCCAGAACAGGCGGTTACTCGTCAGGAAATGTTTGTGATGCTTTACAATGCTCTTGAAGTTATCGGCGAATTGCCTCAGGCATACGGTGACAAGCAATTATCAGACTTCGGCGATGCGAATCAGGTAGCATCCTGGGCTCAGGAAGCGATGAGTGCATTGGTTGAAGGCGGAGTCATTTCCGGTAGTAACGGTATGCTGAATCCAACCGTATCGACTACACGTGCGCAAATGGCACAAATGCTCTATAATCTGTTGTCTAAATAAAATATATGAAACAGGAACAGCAGCCCGACGGCTCAATACCATCTGGCTGCTGTTCCTTAATAAATCAAATTGATTATATGCCCCTAATCGAAGAAGGAAGCTGATCCGATGGACACGAATAAAACGCTTGCTGAAATAGAGAAAAAGCTGCAGGGGTTAAATAAGCTTTACGACGCTTTAAGAATTGTTGACCCCGTTAATCAAAAGGTGATAGAAAGAATAGAATATGCATCTATCGATAAGGACTGTGTTTACTGGCATAATGAATTATTATCTGATGATGCCCTCGCTTTACGTGCTTACGAAGATAAAAAGTGCTGTGTAGGACTAGAACAGCTATCAGCTTCAACACTTCTTATTACTGCCCTGCCCATAGATAACAGCTTGATATTGGAAATGGTAAAAAACGTTTCTGATGCTATTGTACTTGATGGCTGTGATTTTCAAATGGATTGTCAACAGCTCAGAGAAGAATATGACAATCTTGCTTTTCAAGATGAACTAACCGGATTGTTTAATAGAAGATATGTCGGCGACTGTCTTCAGAAAGATATTTCTACGACGATATACAAGCATCAACCACTTTCGATTATTTTTTTAGACATTGACAATTTAAAAGAAATCAACGATAAATACGGGCATGGCTTTGGAGATAAAGTACTTATAGAGGTTGCAAATTTGCTACAGCGTTCAATCAGAGAAAATAATGATTGGGTAGCTCGCTATGGTGGTGATGAATTTCTGATTTGCCTAAATAATGCTTCAGATGAGGACGCCTTTGAAATCGCAGAAAGAATTCGGACAGAAATTGTTGCATTAGGTATCTTACAGAATGAAAGCATAAAGACGTCTGCCTCGTTGGGTATTTGCACTACTAGGAACAAAAAGGTTTTGGCCTCTGAGCTTATATCATTAGCTGATTCCAAAATGTATCAAGCAAAGAGAAACGGGAAAAATCAAACAGCAAGATAATGTTTTAAAGGTTAGGAGGATATATAATGCTAAAAGAGTTTAAAGAGTTTGCACTAAAAGGCAACGTTATTGACCTCGCAGTTGCTGTTATTATTGGCGGTGCGTTCGGCAAAATAGTCTCATCCCTAGTCAATGACATTCTTATGCCAGCTATAGGAGCACTTTTGGGTGGGATCAGCTTTACAGATCTTAAGTACATCATCACGCCAGCAAGCGGCGATGTTGCTGAAGTGGCGATCCTATACGGTTCGTTTATCCAATCGATCATAGACTTCCTTATCATCGCTTTCTCTATTTTCTTATTTATTAAATTACTTACCTCTCGGAAAAAGAAAGAGGCCGAGACACCAGCTACTCCTCCCGCCCCAGCACCAGAAGTAGCCCTTCTTGAAGAAATCCGTGATCTGCTTAAGCAAAACAATTAGATAATCTATGAAAATAATTTTCAAATTTATGAAAGGAGTTTTAATATGCCAGACTTTGGACATCCGTTTTCAGGACTAGCTAAGGAAAAGAAGCTTACCGATGCTGAACTGATTAGAGCAATTCGCTTCATGGTATCAGCTGAATATGAGGCAATTCAGCTTTATATGCAACTAGCCGAATCCACAGATAATAAACTGGCCATCGAGGTGCTTAAGGATATTGCCGATGAAGAACGAGTACATGCGGGCGAATTCCTTCGCCTTTTACATGAGTTGGCTCCTGACGAAGAGAAATTCTATGCTGAAGGCGCTGAGGAAGTTGAAGAGGAAATCGAAAAGTTAAAGAAATAATCAATCTTTAAGCTGTAGTGGAGGGGTGAGTTTTCGCCCCTCCTTGGTTTTTTGATGGATTATCTTTTTGAACTCATGTGGTTTCAGCAGTGGCTGGGCATAGAAATTACCGTTAATTAAACAAAATTCTAATTTCTCATCAAGTGATACGGATACTTGTTGAACAAGAATTCTCCATGAAGAATCATCAAACTCAATACATGTAGGAGAAATATCGCAAAGGGTAGAGAGAAAAGAATCAATGGCTTTTTGCCGACTTGTTCTGCTACCGTTATGTTTATCAGCGTGTATTGTTTTTGAAAGGATTCTTCGACAAAGAGATCGTATCTTGGCTTCAGATTTCCAAATTTCTAAAACTGTCATATTGAAGGCAAGCACGAGGGCATCTTCATTAATGACAGGAGCATGACTTTTCCCTCGTGCAGAATATTTTCGGTTACATCTCCAGACTGCTCTTCGATATTCTTTATTATTTGAATAGCTGCCATCTATTTTTCTTCCATATATTCCACCGCAGCCTCCGCAAATAATCTTGTTTGAAAAAGGATAATGGCTGGCATTACTTTTTCCTTGTTGATCTATTCGCTTTTGGACTTCATCAAATACTGCCTTGCTGATTATTGCGTCATGATCGTGTTCAATATAATAACGTGGCAGTTCACCGTTATTTTGCTGTATTTTCTTTGTCAGAAAATCAACGGTGAAGGATTTTTGCAACATTGCAGCACCGTAGTACTTTTCATTTGTTAGTATGCTCATAATCGTTCTAACCTGCCATTTTTCCTTGCCACCGGGTGAATCAACTCCTTCGCTTTCAAGAATTGCCGCAATATTGGAAGGAGTTCTGCCTTCCAGATATAGCCGATAGATTTTTCTGACAATGGCGGCTTTCTCTTCAACAATTTCCGGCTTCCCATCTGCACCTTTTCTATATCCAAGAAAACGGGCATATGGCAGAGAATACTTGCCGTCTGCAAATCGTTTTCGCTGTCCCCAGGTGACATTCTCTGAAATGGAACGACTTTCTTCCTGGGCAATGCTAGACAATAGCCTTATTGTTTGTATTTGTCATAAACAAATTTAGGATTTGGGTATAAACCCAGGGGGTGTGCAAAAGCGGTGCATCTTTTAACGATTTAATTTGAGCGGTGCATTTTATCAATAAGTAGTTACTTTGCCAATAACACCCATATCCAGATACAGTAAACCCCACTGATTTAATCAGTGGGGTTTGGTGCTTTTAGAGTAAATAACTTATGTCAGTTATTGCATTTTTACTGATAAATCGATACAATAAAATCAGCTGTTAATGATTTAATGCGATATTTATATAAATTAGAGGGGGATTTTTATGACTTATTCACCAAAGGCCTCATCAGCATTCAATGATACATGGAATCGCAGCACCTTCATTTCACCGCAGTCAGGGATGTGTTCCTTCTGTACTGAGGAATGCAGCGGAACATGTGAAATAGCATTGGCTGCAGTTTTAGGAATGAAGGCGGTATATCCAACAAACACAGGAGCGAATCAGGTAGCCTCAGAAAAAGACTATCCAATTGATTTTTCACATTTCAATATCAACGGACGCGTTTTTGGCGCAATAGGAGCTAACACGACTTTTGAGGAAGCAAACATCTACAATGTCAAGCTTGAACGAGTATTTGGAAAGTACAACGAGGTTAAAATGACCATGCCTGTCATCTTGCCTGCTCTTATCAAAATGAACTGGGAAGATTATTTTGCTGGAGCAGCCATGGCTGGAGTGTGTTGTGTTATCGGTGAGGATGCAAAGAATAAGGATCCTGAGTTGATTATGGAAAATGGGAAAGTAGTGAATTTTCCAATGCTAAGCAAAATATTGGATTCATTCAGAAATTACTATAGGGGTTACGGTCAGATCATCCTTCAATGCAACGTAGAGGATGACATGAACGGTGTTCCTGAGTATGCAATAAAGGTACATAATGCTGAGGCCATAGAGCTGAAATTTGGTCAGAGTGCAAAGGGGACACAGCCTGTAATCCGACTTAGAAACCGAGAGGAAGCTTTAAAGAAGCAGGCATCAGGATCATTGGTATATCCTGATCCTAATGGACCGGGGATGGAAGAGGCTCATAAAGAAGGAGTTTGCCCCAACTTTTATTACTATTCAAGATTGCCGTTATGGGATGAGGAATACCTTGTTCCCAGAATAGCTGAGCTGAGAGAGATGGGTGCGAAAAACATTTATCTTAAAATGGCTGGCTATGATCCCGAAGATTTGGAGAAGGTTATCAGGATAGGAAGCAAGGCAGAAGTCGATATGATAACATTCGATGGAGCAGGAGGGGGAAGTGGCTACAGCCCAACTAAAATGATGAATGAGTGGGGGTTGCCGCCTGTAGTTATGGAGGAAGCTATATGCAGAATAGTGGACAAGATGAAAGAGGAGGGCTGCTGGATTCCTGCTATTACAATAACTGGTGGATTTGTTTCAGAGGATCAGGTATTTAAATCCCTTGCTTATGGAGAGGGTAAGGTTACTGCCGTTGGAATTTGCCGTGCTGCTATGACAGCCTCGATGATGGGTAAAAACATTGGAGAACAAATTAAAAAAGGTGAAGTACCTAAGAACTTCAAGAAATATGGCAATAATGTCGAGGAAATATTTGGTGATCTGGCAGATTTGAGGGCTTTATATGGCAAGAAGGCTAATGAATTCTCAACTGGAGCAATTGGAGTGTTTTCTTATCTTAGAAAAATTGCATTTGGAGTTCAGCATTTTGCGGCTTTAAATCGCAAATTTGACATAGCCTATTTAGATAGGGAGGATTTGATACCTCTAACGCGTGATGCAAAAGACCTGATCCAAGGTAAATGGTTTGAATAGAGTCTGTTATTTGGATCTTTTACAAATCGAAGATAAGTCTTGAGAGGGACTGTGACACCAGTCCCTCTCATGTTTTTATCTCAACCGACAATACACTGTTTGGGATGGTGAAGAAATGATAAAAGCGGTTATATTTGGCCTGAATGAGACACTTATAGATACCAAAGATTTAATTGTCGATACATTTTATCATGTAATCAATGAATTGTTAGGAAGATCTCCCACAATAGAGGAATTGAATCACGTGTATGGAAGGACCTCTTGCTTTTTCATGCCTTTCATCATGATGACAAAATCATAACCGGATTTGTCCATATAGCGTATGTTCTCTTTGCTGAAGTAGCCTCTGTCTAAGATGAAGCCAACATGCTGTTAACCGTATTCGGTTGTTTCGGTCGTAGGCGATGGAGTAGTTCAGCACGGGTTTGTTCTGGTCGTCTTTGGCGTGGCCTATTTCAACGAAATCAACGTCTCCGGCCTGACAGTTTTTATTGGTTGGATCATAGGAACTGCAAATATTGAAAAGGACACCAATATGCTTGCAAATTCAAAGATCATATGCCAGGTCAAATAATCTGTTACAGATATTAAATTCATACACTGATCATTGTATATCCCGGCAATAAAATAGAGCGATAAGGAAAAAAGTAAAATCCAAATCATCTATCATATAGCTTGATATTCCCGAAGTAATTAAATTTAAGAGTATCCATAGACGCCCTCCAGAATTACCATCTGTCGTATTTTTACATGTAAATATTGAAATTACAACATATTATCGCTTTCTGTAATTATACAAAAGACTAATAATACAATAAAGCGATTCCTGAAAAATCATAATATTGTGCTGAGTAATGAAGAATATAAAATTATCTATTGACATTAGTACTAATTAGTAATATGCTGTAAACATGAAAACAAAAAAATCCTACGGAGAAAAAAACGATCTCAACTTAAAAACTTTGATAGCATTGACAAAATGCTTTCATTCAGTAAGGAAAAGAGAAACGACTACAATTCGGGAAGGAGGTTTGACGCTGCCACAGTTCGCTGTGTTGGAGATTCTGTACCATAAAGGAGACCTGAGAATTTGCGACATAATCGAAGGGACCTTATCAACTGGTGGCAATATGACCGTAGTAATCGATAATCTTGCCAAGGATGGTTTGGTTAGAAGGTACCCCGATCCTGAGGACAGAAGAGCAAGTCTGATCAGCCTGACTGAAAAAGGTGTCAAAATTATGGAAGATATATTTCCAAGACATGTTGAGAATATAAGCAGCATTTTTCAAATCCTTGAAGAAGAGGAAAAGAAGACCCTGGTAAAATTACTGAAAAAATTAGGTGGAGTTGAACTTTAGCACCACCATTATTTTTACAAATATTAAACAAATTAGTAATAAACTAAGTAGTATAAAAATAATATTAAGAGGAGAGTGTAAAATGAGTAACGTTAAATTAGCAGTGATTTATTATAGTATGGGTGGATCTAATTACCAATTGGCTAAATGGGCAGCGGAAGGCGCGAAGGAAGCTGGAGCAGAGGTAAGAGTATTAAAGGTTCCTGAGCTTGCGCCACAATCGGTAATAGACAATAATCCTGCATGGAAAGCGACACAGGAAGCGACTAAGGATGTTCCAACTGCAACATCTGATGATATTGAATGGGCAGATGCAATTATCTTCAGCGTTCCGACAAGATTTGGTGTCATGGCATCACAAATGAAGCAATTCCTGGACACTCAGGGAGGACTTTGGGCACAGGGCAAAACAGTAAACAAGGTAGTAAGTGCAATGACATCTGCACAAAATCTACATGGAGGTCAAGAGGCAACAATATTGTCACTATACACAATGATGTATCACTGGGGTGCGATTGTAGTTGCTCCTGGGTACACTGATCCAGTGTTATTTGGTTCAGGAGGCAATCCCTATGGAACCTCAGTATCCATTGGACAGGATGGAAAGATGGTAGAGGATGTCGAAGCAGCGGTGAAGCACCAGGCGAAAAGAACTATAGACATAGCTGAAAGAATAAAAAAAGAATAAAAAAATAGCAATATAAATAACTTAAAGGTCAGAGAGAAAACTATTCTTTTTGACCTTTTTCCAGCCTGACTGCCCGATGGATTGGCTTTTCCGGAGTTTGGACAATCATGTCGACCATTACAGGTATATATGTGATAAGTTCAATTGTTGTTAATAGGGCTTAGTATCTCACAAACACAATTTTTCAAATATTTGCATAATAAAGATTGTTATCCATGAAAATCAGTGATAATATATAGATGAAAGAACACGTTCAGTGTTAGCATCAATGGTTGACTTGGCCGCCAACTATTGAATGCCTTGATTCCAAGGATTTCTTATCATATTTTCGATTTGGGGAGAGTTCCTTCCCATTCCGCCTGATAACGGTCACGCCGTTTTTTGTGCTGGCCAGAAAACCTGAATAGGGAGAGATGCATTATGAAAAAGGCATTGGAGGGTGTTAAGGTATTGGATTTTACACAATATCTTTCAGGACCCCACTGTACGTCTGTTCTTTGCGAGTTGGGAGCTGAGATTCTAAAGGTAGAGAGACCTGGATCTGGTGAGCCTGAAAGAAAAGCAGCTCCTATGACCCCTAAGGGAGAATCCTACCAGTTTTTTGCCTATAATCGTGGCAAGAAAAGCATAACATTGAACATGAAGAACCCTGAGGGACTTGAAATAGCAAAAAAATTAGTGGCTGAGTGCGATATCTTGGTTGAGAATTTTGCTCCTGGAGTATTGGAGAAGCTTGGACTTGGTTATGAAGTGGCCAGTTCAATAAATCCTGGGATCATTTATGCTTCCATTTCAGGCTTTGGACAGACAGGTCCACGCCGTGACGAGGTTACCTACGATATGGTGGGTCAAGCTATGGGGGGATTGATGAGTGTCACAGGCTACGAGGATGGAGAGCCCCTGAAGGTAGGGGTATCATTAGCCGACTATATGGGAGGCTACAACGCATCTATAGCCATACTGGCTGCGCTCCATTACAGGACGATGACTGGTGAAGGTCAGCAGATAGATATTTCTATGCAGGATGGTATCTGGGCGATGGTTTTCCCGGATCGGGCAAACTACTTTGACACTATGGTAACACCTAAAAGAGTTGGGAATAAGCTTAGCAGCTCAACTCCTTTTGGCTCATACAAGGCAAAGGATGGCTACGTTGTTATCTGTACAATCACAGACGACCAGTGGCAAAATGTTCTTAAAGCATTAGGCAGAGAGGACCTCAGCAACGATGAAAGATTTATGACTCGAGTCTTAAGAGTCAAGCACATGGAGGAGGTTGAAGGTATTCTAAACGACTGGCTAATGGAAAGAACAGTTGATGAGGCTGTAACAGAATTAAAAAAATTCAAGGTTCCATGCTCAAATGTTCCCACCTTTGACCAGGTAGCTAATGATCCACAAATACTTCATCGTGAAATGATTGTCGAGGTCGAGCAGCCTCTTTCGGGTAAAGTAAAGCTTGGAGGTTCAGTGTTCAAGATGTCCAGGACTCCTGGTGACAGGAAACAGAGGATTCCTCTGGTAGGAGAGCATAATGAGGATATCTATTCTAAGCTCCTGGGGTATAGTGAGGAAGATTTGGAAAAACTTAAGTCTGAAGGAACTATATAATTAATCGGAGAGTAAAGTATAGATTTAGATTGTTAATTTATATCCAAAGGAGTGTACTATAATCAGATAATAAGAAGGGTGATGAAAGCTATGAAGGTACAAATCAGGCTGTTCGCCACCTTCAGGGAAGATATGGGAAGAGTCAAAGAGCTTGAATAAATGGAGGAAATCCCGGCAAGAGTGCTAAATGACCTATCCATATCCGAGTATGATGTAGGTATACTCCAGGTGAACGGCATCCACAGAGGAACTGACCACACACTCCATGACCACGATACATTGGCTATAACACCAAGCTTATTGCATCACTAGCCATGGGAGCTGTACACAAATCAGGCATTGTTAAATGCTAGGCATAATCATTCAGGTGCGGGAGCAAAAGCTCCTGTGCCTTTTCTTTTATTTTTGTAATACCTTGGTGCGTTGACATTAAAATGCCTGGAGGATATCATAATATGAGACGTAGCATTCAAAACTTAACAGACTGGAGGAATGTTGATGAAAAAGGGAGATTTCATATGGACTTTGATCATGATAGCCATGATCGGATTCATAGCAGCCCCTGCAACAAATAAGATATTTATGGAGTTTACAGGAGAACATCCTTATGTATCAGGGTTTATTAAATTCTCTATCTTAGCGACAATGGGTGAGCTTTTGGCTGTAAGAATAATGAAGAAGGACTGGAGCAGCTTGCCAAAAGGTATTCCATATAGAGCACTTGTATGGGGTATGTTGGGGATGCTTATAGTTCTTGCCTTTGAGATATATGGAAGCGGAGTAATCTCGGCTCAGGAGAAAGGTTTGTTGCCCCAGGGCAGGAAAATTGTTTATGCTTTCCTGGTCAGTGCTCTCCTGAATACAACCTTTGCACCTATGCTAATGGGTACTCATAAAATTACCGACACATATATAGACCTTGTCTATAAAAATCCAGGTGAAAGGCCTACTTTGGCTGTTATAGCAGAAACCATAGACTGGAAAGGATTCCTATCCTTCGTAATTATGAAGACACTGCCGCTATTCTGGATCCCGGCTCATACGATAACCTTCTTGCTTCCACCGGAGTATAAGGTTCTTTTTGCAGCATCCCTGTCTTTGGCACTTGGCCTGATCCTGGCCTTTGCTAAGTCAAGACCAGTGATCAAGTCATAGTATTTAGGAGGCTTAGATGATACACGATATTGAACCAAGAATATTTAGTAATAAGTATGATCCAAAGAAGCCCGGCTTATACGATCTTTTTTTGGCTTATGATAGTGACTCTGTGTTAGTTAAGGAAGACAAGGAAAAGCTCTGGTATCCTTCCTTTGATGACTTCATGTCCTTCGATCCTTCATTGATGGAAAGAGCAAAGTATTTATTCTCCATAGACGACATCAACTACTTTCTCGTTGTGGATAAGGGGCTTGATGAAAATTCAGGCTGGGTCTACGCTAATACCGGAAGGTTCAGGACAGAGCCAAAGTATTGGCGGTCCTTCGCAGGGGCAATCGGGTGGCAGTTAAACAGATGGTATGACAACCACAGGTTTTGCAGCAAATGCGGCAGCAATTTGGAGCCATCTGACAGAGAAAGGATGCTCCATTGCAATAGCTGTGGATTTTCAGTTTACCCAACAATATCTCCCTGCGTAATCGCAGCAGTTTACAATGGCAGTAAGCTGCTGTTGACAAAATATGCCGGAAGAGCTTATACAAGATATGCCCTGATTGCAGGCTTTGCAGAGATCGGTGAATCACTTGAACAGACAGTTCATAGGGAGGTAATGGAGGAGGTTGGTCTCAAGGTCAAGAACCTTAGCTTTTACAAAAGCCAGCCATGGCCCTTCACCGACACATTGCTTGCAGGCTTTTACGCTGAACTGGATGGAGATGATACTATAGTTCTGGATGAGAATGAGCTTGAAACTGCAGTATGGATGGATAGGGAGGATATACCTTCGAATGAGCTTAGGATAAGCCTGACAGGAGAAATGATGGATAATTTCAGATTGAATGGAATATAGAAGAGAGGTTGCGTTGACAACCTCTCTTCTTTTAAGAGTACGTCTTAAATAACTACACTCAGGTGTGACACAGACTGTCATACATCCTGAAAAACTGTTTTATCATTCCTTTTTCATCATCCGAACAGACAAGATCAAGAAATCTATTCTCCTCCGCTTTGTAGTCGTTAAAAAAACCCTTGTTCCTGAAGATATAAAGAATACTTAGACCTTCGTCCGGGTATTCAGTGGAAGCCTTGATAAACGTCAAGGGATCCTTATTATACAGCTTCATAATGACATCCTGGTAAAAGTCGAGCAAAGCTCCCTCCGGATTAGAATAAAGCATTTGAACAGCTGCATGCTCCTCAATGGATTCTGATCTCAGGAGTATTTCAGCCAGAGCATGCAGGACTTTTTCATCTGAGAAATTCTCATATTCAGTCCAATAAAGCTCCTCCATCAGCTCAAGTCTTGCACTTGAATCAGCTGCATATTCAAGTCCTTTAATGATGTCACCTAATTGCATCCATATCACCTCATCGATATGATACCCAACATTTTACACAAATTTAATCCAAAGTGTCCTCCAGAATAGTCGAATAATTTAAGCTTTTCTGCTACACTATTTATAACGACAATATTTTGGGAGGAGTTTAGAATGAAGCTCACCAAGGAAGAAAAATCATGGATACTTTATGACTGTGGTAATTCAGCATATTCAATAGCCATTACTACAGCGCTTTTACCCGTTGTGTTTGGGATGTTCAAGAATGTTCAAAGCAGCATGGATCTGGGGTATTTCAATACAATTGCCAGCATTATCGTAGCTGTGATAAGTCCCGTCTTGGGTACTATTGCTGATTATAAGGGAATGAAAAAGAAATTCTTCGCGTTTTTTGCTGCCATAGGTATACTTTTCACTGCAGCATTGGCACTTATACCTCCAGCCAGCGGTTTGTGGCAGCTGTTGGCGCTTTTTTACATAATGACGTCAATAGGCTTTGCCGGATCCAATATATTTTATGATTCATTTCTTGTTGATGTTTCAACTGATGAAAGGATGGATAAGGTATCTACAAGAGGTTACGCATTCGGATACATTTTTAGCGTTATCCCATTTGGGATAAGCCTTCTGGTGGTACTGCTGATGGGAATGGATAATCCAATTGGTTATCAGATCGGCTTTGTAATTACTGCACTATGGTGGGGTGTCCTAACTATCCCGATACTGAAAAATGTCAAGCAGGTATATTACGTTGAGCCCGAGCCGGATCCTGTAAAAAACAGCTTCAAAAGGCTTATGACTACCTTCGGGAATATAAGACAGCATAGAACAGTATTCCTCTTCCTGATAGCATACTTTCTATATATTGACGGAGTGGACACCATAATTAAGATGGTAGTTCCTTACGCGACCAGTGTACTTGGAAGCAACGCATTGGACACATTCACTCTTCTCGGCATTCTTTTGGTAATTCAGATAATCGCCTTTCCCTTTGCGATACTTTATGGAAATCTGGCAAAGAAATACTCAGCCAGGATAATGATAATAGTTGGAATAGTGACTTATATAATAGCTTGTATAGCGGCTTATTTTATTTCGTCAGTATGGCATATATTTATCCTTGGCGCACTTATAGGCTCAGCTCAGGGTGGGATACAGGCATTGAGCAGGTCTTATTTTGCAAAGATAATACCTAAGCAGAACTCCAATGAATTCTTTGGTTTCTACAACATATTTGGCAAGTTCGCCGCAATAATCGGACCAGCCCTTATGGCTTTAACGACAGACATAACGGGAAATGCACAGTACAGTATCTTCTCGATAATACCCCTTTTCGTCGGTGGATTATTGGTGTTCCTCCGACTACCCAAGGATGAGGCAAGAATAGAGCACTAAAATACTGAGGTGTTAAAAATGGAGAAACCTGAAAGAAAAATAGAACATCTGATTGTTATATCCTATGACTCTTTCTCAATATCTGACTGGGAACTTGCAAAAAGTCTGCCAAATCTTAAGCGACTGATTGAAACTGGCTCATATTCAACCAGCGTTAGAAGTGTATACCCTACCCTGACCTATGTGGTCCATTCAACAATAGTTACCGGCTGCTGGCCTGACAGGCATGGGGTATTCCACAATAATCCTCTGCAGCCGTTTATTGAAGAGAAAGACCAATTCTGGCACTGGTATAGAAAAGACATTAAGGTCCCCACTCTCTATGAACTAGCTAAGCAGAATGGATTTGTAGCTGCCGGTATCCTATGGCCTGTTACGGGAAGAGCTGATATAAAATACAATCTTCCAGAACTTGCCGCTGTAAGAGGAGAAAACCAGGTACTTAAGATATTGAAAAATGGGAACCCATTCTACAGCCTGGAAATGGAGATGAGGTTTGGCAAGTACAGGAACGGTATAAACCAACCGGAGCTCGACGACTTCTCTACAATGTGTGCATGTCATACAATAAAAACAAAAAAACCTGGATTGCTGCTTCTTCATCTCATCGATCTGGATGAAACCAAGCACAGATTTGGAGCAAAGTCTGATGAGGCCAGGTATGCCATCCTCAGGATGGACGAAAGAATAGGATCAATCGTTAATTCAGTAGAAGCTGCTGGATTTTCAGATCACACTGCAATCATAATTTTGGGAGACCATGGTCAGCTTGACGTAAGATATAAGGTACACCTTAATAATCTGTTGCTTGATAACGGCCTGATAGATAAGAGTGGAGAAGGCTATGAATGGAAAGCATATCTTCAATCTGCGGATGGTTGCGCATATCTGCATGTAAAACCAGGGGAAGAATGGGCAGAGGAGAAAGCGTTGCAGGTACTCAGGTCTGCTCTCGTCAGCGAGAGATATGGTATCGAAGAGATATTTGACAGAAATACGTTAGACTCTATGAGGGCCTGGGAGGGAGTTAATTGTGTAGTAGAGGCAAAAGAGGGCTATAAGTTCGTGGATTCTATAGGCTCTGAAATAGTCGAGGACTTAAGTAAGTCAGGTACTAGACATGCAACACATGGTTACTCACCAAATAAACCTGGATACAGCTGCTGTTTTGTAGCTTCCGGACCAGGCATCAGGAAGAATTTTGACATCGGGGAAATGGATATGGTTGATGTTGCACCAACACTGGCCGCAATCCTTGGATTGGATATGCCCGATGCAGATGGTGAAGTAATTTATGACATTTTTGAGCAACAAAGGGATTAACTTCTGGATCAGAGGTGATTATGTACGATATAAAAGTCAAACGGATCTATGATGAGCCTGAGGCAGATGACGGTCTTAGAGTGCTTGTCGACAGACTTTGGGCAAGAGGAATAACGAAAGAGAAAGCAATGCTTGATATATGGGCAAAGGAAATTGCCCCGAGCAATGAACTTAGGAAGGAGTACCATAACTCATGGGATGCATCAAGCTTCAGGGACAGATACCTTGAAGAGCTCCGTAGCAATCCATCTGCGGAAGGGATCAAAGAGATTATCAAGGGGGAACTCATAAACTCAAACGTTACTCTTCTGACATCTGCAAAGAATTTGGACTACAATCACTGTCACGTGATCAAGGAATGGCTTAAGTAAAATTTACATCCGGTCGTTTTATTTATTGACCGCTTTAATGTATAATATACATAATAGGATAGAGGTAAATCCAATATGGAGGTGCAAGATGAAGAAAACCTACGTTCTTGACACAAATGTTATCATTCAGTCTCCATTAGCTCTGTCCTCGTTTGAGGACAACAAGGTTGTTTTACCAGTCGCCGTTCTTGAAGAGCTTGATAAGCTAAAAAATGACGATGCTGAACGAGGATCAAACGCACGCCAGGCGATCCGCTTCCTGGAGGATCTGCGATTAATGGGCAACCTGTACGAAGGAGTACCGCTGGAAAGCGGAGGACTCATAAAAATTGAAACAAATTATTCCAATGTCGATATTCCCTCAGGCTTTCACCACGATTCTAACGACAACAGAATATTAAAGGTTTGTAAAGGCCTTATGGATGACAGCGAAAATGTCATCCTGGTAACTAAGGACATTATCGTAAGACTTAAGGCTCAGATGATGGGTGTTGTAGCAGAGGATTTCACCACAGAGCAGTCACCTGTATTCGAGAAGCAGTATACAGGTAGAATGGATGCATATACAAGCGATAAAGCAATGTCAGAGTTTAAGAAAAGAGGTATAAATCCTGAAAATATATTTACCTTCCAGGGATTTGACAGGACCCCTATTGAGCCGGTGCCCAATCAATTTTTTATATTGCACTCTGAAACCAATGATAAAAAAACTCTCCTTGGAAGATATGACGGAGTGAAGATTGTGCCCTTAAGGAGTATAAACGAGGAGCCCTTTGGAGTCAAGCCAAAGAACGTTGGACAGAGATTCCTCCAGGAAGCTCTCATGCAGGATGCAGATGTTGCACCATTGGTAATTATCAAGGGGACTGCAGGAACAGCAAAAACCTTCTACTCACTGGCAGTCGGACTACAGCATACCTATGAGCCTTCATCAAAGCGCTACAGGAAGATACTGATTACAAGGCCAAACGTGCAATTTGATGAGGATATCGGCTTTCTCCCAGGCACTGAGGAGGAGAGGATAGCACCATACCTAAGACCGATAATTGATAATCTTGAAATACTTGTCGACAGGAATGAAAACGAAAGATACAAGAATGAAAAACAACTTAGGGATAAAATAGATGAACTTTTCTACAGAGGGATCATTGTAGCTGAGGCTATGAACTTCATAAGAGGCCGATCAATAACAAATACATATTTGATAATCGATGAAGCACAGAACCTTACTCCAAAGCAGGTCAAGGGGATAATAACAAGAGTAGGGAAAGGTACGAAGGTAGTACTATTAGGTGATCCACAGCAGATAGATCATCCACTTCTGGATGAAAAAACCAATGGACTGAGCTATGCCTCAGAGAAGATGAAGGGCAGTGAACTATGCTTTCAGTTGACTATGCTTCCTGATGAATGTCTTAGATCAACCTTGGCTCAGGACGCATCCAGCAGGATGTGAGGACTACAAAAAACAGAAACCCCCGGATATATCTCCGGGGGTAGTTTATCTCTGGATTAAAGAGTAACTATATTCTCAGCTTGAAGACCTTTTTGGCCTTCTACAACGTCGAATGAAACTGCTTGACCTTCTTCAAGAGTCTTGAAGCCGTCTTTTTTAATTTGTGAGAAGTGTGCGAAAACGTCTTTTCCGTCTTCTCCTGTGATAAATCCAAATCCTTTTTCTGCGTTAAACCATTTTACTGTACCATTCATAATGAGTACCTCCATAAATTTTATTTCTTAAAACGACTTCAGTAATTCAGTTTCAAATTCCCGATACTCGTTACTATTATGAATAGCAAGTATTGAAAAAGTTACTGTTTACCTTGTACCGATTAAGTTCTTGTTTAGCATATCACAGAAATAGGAATAAAGCAAGGGCCTTGAGAAATATTATTTCTCAAGCTCACTGAATTTCTCTGCCATGATCTCTATGTTATCAGCCTTCACATCACTCTTTAGCATAGGGAGGGTATATATCTTCTTGCCCTTGAAGGTTTCTCTTATCATCTCAAGGTACATTTGCTCGTCCCTCTTTTTGCTGATCCAGAACTCATCAGTCATATCCTCGGGAAGGATCTTATTTATAACTACGCCATCGACCAGAATATTATATTTCTCCAGAATATCAATAGCCTTTCTGGTTTCGTCTATGGGAAGCTTCTCTGCATTTATGACAAACATAAAGGATAGAAGCTTATCATCCATCATGATTTTCTTAGCCTGACTGATCCTGTCATATCTTGCCTGAAGGATCTTTATCACTTCATCTTTACCTATATTTTCTTCGGTTTTCTTTGCCTGATTCATAGCCATAGACATAATGGATATAGATTTCTTTCTTTTCTCGATAAGCGACTCAAGCCAACCTCCCAAAAGCTCGGGTAACGTAAGAAGCCTTACTGTGTGACCGGTAGGTGCTGTATCAAAAATTATCCTGTCGTAATGATCGCTTTCAAGCACTATTATCTCTATCATCTTGTCGAATAGAGCGGCCTCCTCAGTACCTGGAGAGATCGCGGCAGCGTCTATCTGTTTGTTGATCTCTGAAACTATGACAGGGCTTACGACATTTTTCAAGCTCTCCCTTACCCGGTCCATGTAGAGATTACTCTCTTTTTCTCCGCTTATTTCAATCGCGTCAAGATTGGGTAATAGCTGACGGATCTCCTCAGTTATCTGCTTGCCAAAGATATCAGAAGTGGAATGAGCCGGATCGGTTGATACCAGAAGTGTCTTTAACCCTTTCTTTGCCGAATGCAGAGCATAGGATGCACTGCAGGTAGTCTTTCCCACTCCACCTTTTCCTCCAAAAAATACAATTTTATTCATACCGTTCCTCCTTATGCATCAAATCCGTAGTCAGCCCATTTCTGCTGCCATATATACATCTTGCTGATCATCCTGAATTGCCAGCCCTCAAGATCATCCGCAATCAAAGGCAGGATCTCAAGGGAATAATATGTGGTAGGGATGGGTATACCCAATAGATCCCCATAGCAAAGAAGTACGAATTCGTCCATTACATCATGTGCTTCCTTCACCATTATTTCCCTGGATCGTCTGTTGAAATCAGTTGCTGCACCAAAAAAATCCCTTAAAAAAGCCAAATACTCCTTAATCTTCTCCAAGCTTTGCACCTCCAGTAATGGTTCATATGTTCCATTTATATCATGTATATAATTATATCAGGAATCTCAGCAAATTTTGCAGAATATAACAAAAAATAGTTGAATTGAGTATTCCGTTCTGAATTTTCATTTGATAGTTTAATATAATGTTTTAAAATAATCGGATAATAGGATTTTTGAAAAATGATTTATTGGGTATCATTAACATGTCGAAGTGGCTCTGTTATCTCAAATTGTTGATGCAAGCCTATTGAAGGTATTGTAATATCAGCCTGTTAGGGATATAATTTACTAAGAGACACAATACAAAGAACCAGATTAGGGGGGTAAAATAATGAAAAGAGTACTGGCGATTGCTATGGCAATCATGTTGGTGGTTATGAGTCTGGCAGGATGCAGCCAACCAGCCGCAGACACTGGAGCAGAGATTGCACTAATCACCGACAAGGGTAACATCGACGACAAGTCATTCAACCAAGGTGCTTGGGAAGGCGTAGTAGCATTTGCGGAAGCAGAAGGCATCTCACACACCTACATCAAACCTGAGGAAGCATCTGATGCAGGTTACCTGGCAGCTATTGACCTGGCAGTTACAGGCGGTGCAAAGGTAGTAGTTACTCCTGGATTCCTCTTCGAAGTTCCAATTTATGAAGCACAAACCAAGTATCCGGACATTAAGTTCATACTTCTTGACGGAGCACCACACACTGCTGACTATGCAACCTTTGAAACTAAGGAAAACGTAGCTAGCATTATGTATGCTGAGGAGCAATCAGGTTATCTTGCAGGCTATGCTGCAGTTATGGATGGCATGAAGAATCTTGGATTCATGGGTGGTATGGCAGTTCCAGCAGTACAGGCATTTGGATATGGCTTCCTCCAGGGAGCTGAGGATGCGGCTGCTGAAATGGGAATGGCAGATGGATCGATCAAAGCGATTTACCACTACACAGGGAACTTTGAAGAGAACGATACTAACAAGGCTACAGCGAGAACCATGTATCAGGAGGGTGTAGAGGTTATATTTGCAGCTGGTGGAGCTGTTGGTAAGAGCGTTATGTCAGCGGCATCAGAAGCTGGAGCTAAGGTAATAGGTGTTGACGTTGACCAAAGATACGACAGCGAAACTGTTATAACTTCAGCAACAAAGGGTCTGGCACCTTCAGTAATCAGCGTACTGGAGTCGATCTACAAAACTAACAGCTGGGCAGACTTTGGTGGCAAGACAACCTATTTCAATGCTGCTAATAACGGAGTTGGACTTCCAACTGAAGTTATAGGCGAAGAAGGAGCTGACGCATTCGACAGATTCTCAAGCTTTGATAAAGCAGCCTATGATGAGCTGTTTGGCAAGCTTGCAGCAGGCGAAGTAGAAGTTATCCGTACTATTGACGTTGCTGACGCAACCGGATACGCAACCGCAGAAGAGCTTACATCTGGACTTGGACTTGCCAAGGTAGCTGTAACAACCAGATAAATAAATATAAGTAAATATCCATATTGGCCAAAGCCTTATGGAAGAAGGGAATTAGGGGGAGGCGAGAGTTTCCCCCTTTTTACATACCTTAGTGGGATATTGTTTCGTGAGTAGTTTACAAAACCTAAGATTTTGGGTATCATAATTTATAATTATAAGTGTTATGCTGCATATTGGCACAGGTAAGACTACAAAAAATATATTGGATAAGAAGAGGTCAACGTGGAAAATTATATTATTGAAATGCTTAACATCACAAAAGAATTTCCAGGTATTGTGGCCAACGACGACATCACCTTACGACTGAAGAAAGGTGAAATTCACGCTTTGCTCGGTGAAAATGGTGCGGGAAAATCCACCCTCATGAGCGTTCTTTTTGGACTTTACCAACCCGAAAAGGGTGAAATCAGAATGAACGGCCAGCCAGTAAAGATAAACAATCCCAACGATGCAAATGCCCTTGGTATTGGGATGGTCCACCAACACTTCAAGCTGGTGGAAATATTCACTGTCCTGGAAAACATTATACTTGGGGTAGAACCAAATAAAATGGGCTTTCTTCAAAAGCAGGAAGCCAGAGACAAGGTCGTAGCCTTAAGCGAGAAGTACGGCCTAAAGGTTGATCCCGATTCACTTATCGAGGATATTACCGTTGGGATGCAGCAGAGAGTTGAAATACTTAAAATGCTCTACAGAGATAACGAGATACTAATTTTTGACGAACCTACTGCAGTATTGACTCCCCAGGAAATAAAAGAGCTTCTGCAGATAATGAAGGGCTTTGCTGCCGAGGGCAAATCGATATTGTTTATTACTCATAAGCTCAATGAGATAATGGAGGTAGCTGACAGGTGTTCAGTCCTTAGAAAGGGCAAGTATATCGGGACAGTTGAGGTCCAGGAAACTACCAAGGAAGAGCTCTCCAGGATGATGGTTGGAAGGGACATAAGCTTTTCTGTGGATAAGGAAGATAGAAATCCTGGCGATGTCGTGCTTTCGGTCAGAGACGTTACTGTTGCCTCCAAGACGCATAAGAATAATTCTGTAAAGGGAGTATCCTTCGACGTTCGAGCTGGCGAGATCGTATGTCTTGCTGGTATCGACGGGAACGGCCAGACCGAGTTTGTACATGCGCTTACAGGCTTGGAGAAGCTTGTCTCAGGTTCTATTTCACTTTGCGGTAAGGATATAACTAAAGCTTCAATAAGAGAACGATCGACATCAGGGATGAGCCACATCCCGGAGGACAGGCACAAGCATGGCTTGGTGCTGGATTACAGTCTTGAAGAAAACCTTGTGCTCCAAAGATATTGGCAACCGCAATTCCAGAATAAAGGCTTCATTAAATTTGATGAGATGAGAAAATATGCTGAAAAGCTAATCGAAAAATTTGATATAAGAAGCGGACAGGGGCCTGTTACACCTGCAAGAAGTATGTCAGGCGGAAATCAGCAAAAGGCAATTATTGCTCGTGAAATCGACAAGGATCATGAGCTTCTCGTTGCTGTTCAACCTACGAGAGGTCTTGATGTGGGTGCAATAGAGTATATCCACAAGCAGCTGATTGAAAGGAGAGATGCGGGGAAGGCAGTTCTCCTTGTATCTCTGGAGTTGGAAGAGGTTATGAACGTAAGCGACAGGATCCTGGTGATGTATGAAGGTGAAATAGTTGGAGAGCTGGATCCGAAGTCTACCACTGTTCAGGAGCTGGGGCTCTATATGTCGGGGGCCAAACGAGACACACCTAAGGAGATCAAGAATGCGGGATAACAACAACTCACCCATAAACCAAAAAATCAATATAAAGAAAATAACGAACCTGCCAGGCTTTAGCTCCTTTACATCAGCTTTGATGGCCATTGTCCTGGGCCTCATCTTCGGCTTTTTTGTAATGCTGGCCGCAGCGCCTGCAAATGCTGTCGCTGGATTCAGATACGTTCTGATGGGGGGACTTGGAAGAATAGGAGACGTTTTCTATTTTGCAACCCCTATTCTCATGACTGGTCTGGCAGTGGGATTTGCTTTTAAAATGGGTTTATTCAATATTGGCGCCTCAGGACAGTATACAATGGGGATGTTCTTTGCTCTGTATGTCGGATTCATGTGGGATCTACCGGGTGCTATGCAATGGATAGCAGCGATCATTGCAGGCATGGTAGGGGGTATGCTTTGGGGGCTGATCCCCGGCATCTTCAAAGCACTTATGAACGTCAATGAGGTTATAACTTCCATAATGTTTAACTATATAGGGATGTACCTTGTAGATATGCTTATCCAAGGGAATTCAGTAATGTATATATCGACAAAAACCAGAACGAATTATCTACCTTCGACAGTACAGATACCATCACTGGGAATACCTGGGTCAAACGTCAATCTTGGGATAATATTTGCAATAATTTCCGGGGTGATCCTGTACATCGTACTACAAAAAACAACCTTTGGATATGAGCTAAAGGCAACAGGCTTCAATAAATATGCTGCTGAATATGCCGGAATGAAGGGGAAAACCAATATAATCATAACGATGGCAATTGCTGGTGGTCTTGCAGGATTAGGTGGAGCATTTGCGATATTGGCACCATCAGCCATAGCAGGCAGCAGTATGACTTACGAACCGGTAAACATTATTGCTGCAAATGGTTTTAATGGAATAGCGGTCGCCTTGCTTGGAAGTGCTCATCCAATTGGAACAATTTTCTCTGCATTGTTTATATCATACATCCAAAGGGGAGGTACCTTGGCAAGTCTTGTAGGTTATAAGCCCGAGATAATTGACATTGTTATCGCAGTTATAATCTATTTCTCAGCATTTGCAATGATAATGAACCATGCGGCAGCATCCTTCGTTAAAAAAAGACTTGGAAAAGGTGATAAAGCAGCAGATACTTTGGCTTTGCCAGAAGATGATCAAAACAACTCAGAGAAGGGGGCAGAATAATGGATACCGTATATTATTTGATACAGAATATGCTCCCAGTTGGGATCCCCCTGCTCCTTGTAGCCCTTGGCGGGATGTTCAGTGAAAGAAGTGGAGTAGTAAATATTGCACTTGAAGGGATAATGCTTTTCGGAGCATTTTTCGGTGCCCTTTTTGTATATTTCGTTCAAAAATCAGGCTTGAACCCACAGACGATACTGCTTCTTGGTATGATCGTCGCAGCAATAGCTGGATTGATATATTCACTTTTACTGTCGTTTGCATCAGTAACTATGAAGGCTAATCAGGTTATTACAGGTACATCGCTTAATATGCTGATACCGGCGGTCATACTACTTTTTTCAAAGATGTTCTTTAACAGCGATGGTATAACGACGAATATGAATTTTTATATAAGAGAGATACCAGTTTTAGGAAAGCTTCCAGTTATTGGTCCAATGTTTTTTCAAAGAACATATTTGACAGTAATGATAGGCTTTGTCTTTCTTGTTATCTCAATCATACTCCTGTACAAAACAAGATTTGGCTTGAGACTGATGGCATGTGGAGAGCATCCTCACGCAGCAGATTCAGTGGGGATAAACGTTTACAAAATGAGATATGCTGGCGTTAGTCTATCTGGTATTTTAGGTGGTATTGGAGGATTTTTTTACTCCGTAGGCGTAATGGACGGTAATGTAAGCGGTCACTCAGGGGTAGCGGGCTTTGGGTTCCTTGCACTAGCTGTAATGATATTTGGCCAATGGAAACCCTTAAGGATCTTCTTTGCTGCCATGTTCTTTGCATTCCTTAGAACACTTGCTTATTCTGTATCTCTTATTCCATTCCTTGCTGATTTAGGAATAAATCAAACCTATTACAAAATGCTTCCATACCTGGCGACGATGGTCGTACTTGCCTTCACTTCAAAGAGGTCGAGAGCACCAAAGGCCGAAGGGATACCATACGATAAGTCACAACGCTGAAAATGTTAATGAATTCAGCGCACCTGCGAATGTTAGAAAGGACTCTAATATTCGCAGGTTTGTTTTTTGCACGCTTCAATGTGATATTTATTTAAAGCTGTGCTATAATCATAGGAAAACGACATGAGGAAGTGATTGAATGAAGTACACGGTTGATGAGGCAGTTTTCGAAATCAATCCAAATCTAAGGTTTGGGATCATTATTGGAGAAGACATCAAGAATTCAGAGACATCTCCCGAGGACGAAGCCAGGTTAAGAAACGCAGAGGAAAAGATGAGGGCGAACATAAAGGCTGAAGAAATCAGGGGCCTAAGGAATGTGTCATTATACAGGGATATAATGACCAAGGCAGGCATCAATCCAAACAAATATATGGCTTCAGTTGAGGCTATGTATAAGAGGATAGTAAAGGGAGGTCAACTTCCCCTTATAAATGCTTTGGTGGACCTTTGCAATGCGGTTGCGATAGAGGAGATGATATCCTTAGGGGCACACGATCTCGACGATATCAAAGAAGATCTGGAGGTAAGATTCAGCAGAAACGGTGATGTATTCCTTCCATTCGGAGAAACTGAATATGAGGATGTAGACCCTGGAGAAATGGTCTTTACAAGTGGTAATGTCGTACAAACGAGAAAGTGGCTATGGAGGCAAAGCGAGCTTGGGAAGACGGACCTGGAAAGTAATCACTTGATTTTTCAACTGGTTGGATTTGGTGACAATGGGGATCAGTCACTCTACAGAGCTTTGAAATCTATTGAGGAGCTTGTCCGAAATCGGTTTGGAGGCAGATTCAAGACATTTGTCGTGGATAAGGATAACCGGACGATAGAGTTTTGATAATGTATAGTAGGAGGTATTGAGGGATGAAAGAGATTGTTATGGAAATGATGAAGGAGCTTAAGGGGAATATAGGCGTTTACTACAAGGACCTTACAACCGGAGAAAGCTTTGGCATAAGAGCAGATGAAAAATACCTGGCCGCAAGCGTTATTAAGCTTATGGTCCTACTTGAGGCCTTCAAGCAAGAGAGTCAGGGAAAGATCAGCTTTGACCAGTTTATTGAAATTAAAGAGAAGGATAAGCTGCCAAGCTGCGGGTCCCTGACCTATATGCATGATGGTTTGAAGGTTACCATTATGGACCTTTGCGTACTTATGATAATTCAAAGTGATAATACGGCAACAAATATTATGATTAAGCTGTTGGGAATGGACTCCATAAATTCAACTATTAGGGAACTGGGATTCGAGAAAACAAAACTTAATAGATTACTTTTTGATTCTGAGGAACAGAAAAAAGGCAAGGAAAACTACATATCACCACTTGAGATGGGTACATTCCTTGAAAAACTCTATAATGGGGAGCTTATATCGAAGAAAGCCAGTATGGCTATGCTTGACATAATGAAAACACAGCAGTTGAATCATAAGATCCCATACTACATACCAAAGGGAGTAAAAATCGCTCATAAAACAGGTGAGGACGACGGTATAACGAACGATGTTGCCCTGGTATTTTCTGAAAGGCCATTTATTATCTGCTTTGCAGCATACGGGACCAACGTGCAGATGACTGAGGATTTTTATAGAAAGGCTGCAAAGCTTTTCTACGATCTATCGCTGAAAAGGTAGGTGTTACTCGTGTTAGATCTGGTGCTAATAAATGGTCTTGTGATTGATCCTGCAAACAGGGTCATGAGTAAGCTGAATGTAGGGGTAAATGAGGGTAAAATTGCAGCTGTAACATCGAATGTTCTTGAAGGTAAAAGTGTCATAGATTGCTCAGGGTATATTGTAACCCCTGGATTTATTGATATGCATATGCACGAGGATCCGATCGATAACTCCGGAAACGGATTCAAGCATTGCATTTCACTGAGCATGATGAGAATGGGTGTTACGACCGCTATAGGCGGTAATTGTGGCTTAGGTCCGTCGGATCCGGTGGAGTATCTCTCTTTGGCTGACTTAGAAGGTTACCCGGTAAATATAGGGCTGTTATCATCACATAGTAATCTAAGGGCAGCTTTTGGGGAATTTGACAGATATAGGGATGTGAGTAAGGCTGTTATTGAGAAAATGTCTGATAAGCTCAGGAAGGAGCTTGATGGAGGAACTCTTGGTCTTTCCTTTGGAGTAAGATATATACCAGGATTAGATAATATTGAACTTGAAATGCTTGCATCAGTTGTTTCTCATAAGAATAAACTTTTGGCAGCTCATGTAAGAGATGATGCGAAAGAGGTAATACCATCAATTTTGGAGATTACTTCCATATCGGGGAAAATGGGAGCAAAGCTTCAGATATCCCATATCGGGAGCATGGCTGCCTATGGACAGATGGAGGAAGCCCTTACACTTATAGACGGGCTCTTTGCTTCTGGATTGGACGTTGGCTCAGACTGCTATCCTTATAGCGCTTTTGCTACTCTTGCTGGCTCGACTACCTTTGATGAGGGGTTTTTGGAGAGATATAATTGTGGTTATGATGCTTTGCGGGCAACTCAAGGGATATATCGTGGCAAGATACTTGATGAAAAAAGCTTTTTGGAAATAAGGAATAAACATCCGGAGCACCTTATCGTCGCACACGTTATGAAAAAAGAAGAAGTTGATCTCGCTATGAAGCATCCAAGAGTCATAATCGCCAGCGATGGTATGTTGAATGAGGGACATGGTCACCCCAGAGCTGCCGGAACCTTTCCAAGAGTCCTTGGCAGGTATGTAAGGGAACAGGGTGTATTGAGTCTTTATAATGCAATTCAGAAAATGACCGAATTACCAGCTACAAGACTTGGAATAGATAAGGGGAAACTCTCGGTAGGAAGCGAAGCGGATATAACGGTATTCGATCCGAATTCAGTGGTTGATACAGCTGATTTTGAAGATCCCTTAAAGCCACCGGTAGGCATCCGGTATATAATAATCAACGGTGAAATTGCGCTGAATAATGGTGAAATATTAAGGTATGACCTGGGAAGAGCAGTAAGGACCTGAGCATTTAGAAGCAAATAAGTCCAATTATCAAGATATAAAGTTAGTTTTGAGATTATTTTCTCAATGAGGGTATTTATATTGTGACAGTTATATTATTCATAAGGCGGTCCTGCAAAATGTGTAGTAGGGGAGGGAGTCGAATGAATAGAATTTTGGTCGCAGCAGATGGATCGAAGTATTCTAAGAAAGCGATATTCAAGGCAAAACAGCTGGCAACCTCACTAAACAGTGAGGTGGTGGTGATAACCGTGGCGAATATATGGGATAATGTGTATGTTCAGAACAGGGAATTAAAGACAGAACTCGGCAAAACTGCAATTTCCCATGCTCAGAAAGTCCTTAAGGAGGCTGAAGAGATATTCGAGGGCTTCCCCGGCAAATTCTCCACAGTTTACAAGACTGGTGATATTGTTGATGAAATCGTAAAGTATGCTGAAGAAGGAGATTTCGACTTGCTGGTCATGGGTAGCAGAGGCTTGGGAGCTTTTTCAAGAACTCTTCTGGGAAGCGTTTCTGATAAAGTCATCCACCATATTAAGATATCAGTGCTTATCGTTAAGTAGTCTGAGGGTGCTGATACCTGGCAACATGTATTTTTCGTCCCCCGATAATCTCGGGGTTTTTTTCGTAATTGAAGTGTTAAAGCAATACTGATAGAATAGTGTGGGGAGTTAAAATATAAAGGAGTTGAGAGGCTTGAATAGGCAAAAGAGGATCGAAAGAAATGTAATGAATTATGTTAGTACAGTTACTCATACCGGAACAAGGCTTGAGAACAACAACCAGGTGTTCTATAAGCAATGGTTTGGTGAGCAGGAATATCTAAGGAATAACCCTGATCACTCAGGATTCTACAAAATTGCGAACGATCATTTGGATAGAACAGTTCCGTGGTGCTTACTTAAGGGAGAAGGAAATGACACTATAGTATTGATACATCACTCGGACATAGTCGATACAGATGTTTATGGACCTCTGAAGGATTTGGCATACTTCCCGGAGAAGCTGATGGAAAAGCTAAGAGAAGGAAAACTTGAGCTGACGGCGGATGCGAAAAAGGACCTTGACAGCGGCGAATGGCTTTTTGGTAGAGGCGTCGCCGACATGAAGGGAGGAGCGGCCATCCATCTTTCTCTCCTTGAGGAATATATGGATGAAGAAGGCTTCAAAGGAAACCTTGTTTTTATAGCTGTGCCTGATGAGGAAAACCTTTCAGCTGGTATGAGGGGAGCAATACCGCTCTTGAAGGAGCTTAAGGAAAAATACGGCCTGGATTATGTACTGATGCTAAACGTTGAGCCTCACGACAGAGTCGATCCGGAAGTTCAGACATTCTACGACGGCTCAGTAGGCAAGCTAATGCCTGTTGTATATGTAAGAGGTAAGCTAACCCACGTGGGACATATATTCCAGGGCTTTAATCCGATAAATCTTTTAGCGGAAATAGTTAGAAGAACAGAGGTAAATCCCGAATTTCTTGAGAGGGTGGGCAACACAGTCACGCCTCCTCCAACATGGCTTTATTCAAAGGACAGAAAGGAAGTATATGATGTAAGTCTTCCCATGGCTGCAGCAGGGTATATGAGTATACTGACCTTGGCAAAGCCACCTAAAGATATTTTTGAGGCAATCAGAAAGATCTCCGAGGATTCCTTCGACAAAGTAATAGAAGATCTAAACTCAAGCTACGCAAAATACCTTGAGCTAAAAGGAGAAGAGATAGTCAGGTTGCCATGGAAAACAAATGTCATGCTTTATGGTGAGCTTTATAAGCAAGCTGTGGCAGACTCAGATGACGAATTTGTAAAGGCAATGGAAGAAATGATGAAGGGAATCAAGCAAGAGATCCAGGATCAAAAGCTGACAACGATTAACGCAGCATATAGAATAATTGAGAAGACACTTGAGTACGTCAGCGACATGTCACCTATGGTTGTTATAGCTTTGGCACCTCCTTATTATCCAAACGTCAACAATCTAATGATCCCAGATAAGAAACCCAGAATAGACAAGGCGATGGAGTCTGTTGAGGAATTGGCGAAAAATACCTGGGGACAGGAATGCTACACTCAAAATTATTTCACAGGGATATCAGACCTATCCTACGCAATGTTTGAGGCAGATAAGGAGAACATTGGCTATATAGAGGATAATATGATGCTATGGAAGGATACCTACTATATACCTCTGGAGACTATGAAGGAGCTTTCCATGCCTGTTATAAACCTTGGACCATGGGGCAAGGATTATCACAAGTATATGGAGAGGGTATTCATGCAGGATCTTTATGACAGAACTCCAAAGATGGTGGATAAATTAATAAGAACTATATTAGGCTAATAGTTATACTAAGAAGGCAGTTAAAATCTGCCTTAGACTGAAGACAAAGCTCAACAATCTTTATTGATTGCTGAGCTTTGTCTTCAGTCTGAACCGTATTGACTTATTCAGTCAATGCGGTTTGCTTTTGTTGTGGGTTGATTCTCGTAGTAATATTGTTGCGATATTCATATTCTGATATCATCAAATTAAAGATTACTACAACAAAAAACAAAAGCTTATTCATTTTCACACAGCTTTCACACAGCGAGTATAAAATAAAAATGGGGTGATATGATGTACAGACTTTTGATTGTGGATGACGAGAGCAAGATAAGAGAGGTACTGAGGGAATATGCAGAATTTGAAGGACATTGTGTCACAGAGGCTGCCGATGGAATGGAGGCTGTCAGACTTTGCAGAGAAAATGATTTTGACCTGGTAATAATGGACATTATGATGCCTAAGCTGGATGGATATTCAGCCGTCAAGGAAATACGAAAGACAAAAAATGTACCCGTCTTAATGCTTTCAGTAAGAGGAGAGGAATATGACAAGCTGTTTGGATTTGAGCTTGGAGTGGATGACTACGTAGTAAAGCCCTTCTCGCCAAAAGAGGTAATGGCAAGAATAAATGCAATTATCGGAAGAGATCGGGGAAGAAATAAGAAATTACCCTTGAGATTTAATGGATTGGTCATTGATATTGAAGCGAGGGATGTTTTCGTCGATGGGGATAAGGTTGACCTTACTCCAAAGGAATTTGAATTACTGGTGTATCTTGCATCAAATAAAAACAGGGCACTGTCCAGGGAGCAGCTTCTTAAAGAAATATGGGGATATGATTTTTTTGGGGATGACAGGACTATCGATACGCATATAAAGATGCTGAGAAACAATATTGGCCCTTACAGAGATAATATAGTAACGCTTAGAGGGGTAGGCTATAAATTTGAGGAAAGGAAATGAGGCGGCATGATATCCAAGCTTGACAAGAAATCATTAAATTTCAAGTTGTGGCTTTATTTCGTTTCTTTTGCAGCAGCGATCATGGCATTACTCTGGTTATTGCAGATCGTATTTTTAAACAGCTATTATGAATCCATGAAAATAAAGGAAATAAGCAGGATAGGGAATGAGCTTGCTGCAAAGTACGGATCCCTGGATTTTGAGAATGCATTAGTGGAAACCTCATTTAATGAAGGAATTTCCATTAATATACTTGACCAGACAGGTAAGCTTGTATACCCATTAGATTTATTCGACATAATACGGCAGCCCAGACTAAACAGCGAAACCTTCTCAGATTTTCTTGCCAGGTTATATGGATCAGAGACTGACTATGTAGTATACACGAGAACTGATGATAGGGTAAGAAATCCAATATTGGTATATGGAGCTATCTTAAGGAATGGGGATGCTCCGAACTATTTTCTCTTCATAAACTCCATGCTTGAACCAATAGACTCTACTGTAAACGTACTAAAAAGCCAGCTCATTCGAATAACCGGAATATCATTTTTCCTCTCCCTTGGCATATCCTTGATCCTTGCAAGATGGATTTCAAGGCCTATAACAAATATAACCAGATCAGCAAGAGCCCTTTCCAAAGGGGATTATTCAGTAAGCTTTGAAAAAGGGGCATATACAGAGATCGATAACCTCGCAGATACTCTGAACTCCACGACCAGGGAGCTATCAAAGGCAGAGGAGCTAAGGAAGGATCTGATGGCGAATGTTACCCACGATCTTAAGACCCCATTGACTGTTATAAGATCATATAGTGAAATGATAAGGGACATATCCGGCGAGTCAAAGGAAAAGAGAGAAGCGCATCTGGAAACCATAATCCAAGAGAGTGACAAGCTGTCATCCCTTGTTGATGATATGCTGGAGCTCTCACGGGTTCAGTCAGGACTTAGAGATATGGAGATGGAAGAACTTGATCTGACGGAGCTTTCAAGGGAGGTTCTGGATAGATTCAACTATTTCCAGGAAAATGAAGGATATACTTTCCAGCTTACTGCAAATGGGGATACAATTGTCCTCGGGGATAAAAGGAAGCTCTCGCAGGCTATCTATAACCTAATTGGTAATGCAGTAAATTACACGGATGATGACAGGCGGATAGCTATAAAAGTAGAAGGAGATGACGATTCAGTAAGGTTTTCAATAGAGGATCACGGTCCTGGAATTGCTGCTGATGAAATCGACTATATCTGGGACAGGTACTACAGAGGCGGGAAAAGCCATTCCAGAAGAAAAACAGGTTCGGGCATAGGACTTTCATTGGTGAAATCAATAATTATGGCTCATAACGGAGAATATGGAGTAATGAGCAAGGAAGGCGAAGGGAGTACCTTTTACTTCAGACTCAGAAAATAGAAATCAGCAGCTATTGTAATTGTTGTAAATTTCCGGTAAAATCTAATTAAAAGTTAGAAAGAAGGGATCCTGTTGACGAGACCTACAAGAGAAGAAGCCTACAGGCTTTTAACGAAATATGTTGAGAACGACAGCCAGATAAAGCATGCACTGGCAGTCGAGGCAACTATGAAGCATTTTGCAGAGCTATTTGGCGAAGATGTAGAAAAATGGAGTGTGATTGGACTTATCCATGACCTTGACTACGATAAATATCCTGAAGAGCACTGCAAGGTCACTGAACAAATATTACGTGAAGAGGGTTGGCCTGAGGATTACATCAGGGGAGTACTTAGCCATGGATGGAAGCTTTGTACAGATGTTGAACCAAAAGAGATGATGGAAAAGACTATATATGCTGTTGATGAGCTCACAGGCTTGGTTGCTGCAACAGCTCTTATGAGACCCAGCAAATCTATAATGGACATGGAAGCAAAATCCGTGAAGAAGAAGTGGGGCCAAAAATCCTTCGCAGCAGGTGTCAACCGTGAGGTGATTGAGGAGGGCGTTGCTATGATGGGAATGGAATTGATGGAAGTCATAAATCAGACTATCCTCGGGATGAGGAAGGTTGCTGAGGAGATAGGGCTTAAGGGAGACCTGTAGTCATTTCTATAAAATAAAATGGAGGGGATTTCATGACTAAATACTATGCTGAACCTTTCAAGATCAAGATGGTTGAACCCATTAAGATGTTGACTCGTGAGGAAAGGATCGAAAAGATCAGGAATGCTCATTACAATGTTTTTTATCTTGATTCAGACGATGTATATATCGATCTTTTGACAGACAGTGGTACCGGAGCTATGAGTGCCAATCAATGGGCTGGAGTAATGGTTGGGGATGAGGCTTATTCGGGCTCGAGAAGCTACAAGAACCTTATGGCGTCAGCAAAGGATATATTCGGCTATGAGTATTTCCAACCTGTACACCAGGGAAGAGCAGCCGAAAAGGTTGTAATGCCAATATTCCTTCACGAAGGCAAGGTAGCTATATCTAATATGCATTTTGACACCACACGTGCTCACGTAGAGCTGGCAGGTGCAAGAGCAATAGACTGCGTTATTCCTGAGGCTTTGGATACAGTCAATTATCATCCATTCAAGGGAAATATGGACATAGAAAGACTTAAAAAGCTTATTGAAGAGTATGGTCCTGAGAACGTAGGCATGATAATCATAACAGTGACAAACAATAGTGCAGGCGGTCAGCCAGTTTCCATGGATAACATAAAAAAGACCAGTGAAATAGCAAAATCCTACAACATCCCGGTGTGCATAGATGCTGCCAGGTATGCGGAAAACGCTTACTTTATCAAAAATAGAGAAGATGGGTATTCAGATAAGTCAATTAAGGACATCGCAAGGGAAATGTTCAGCTATGCCGATTTATTCACCATGAGTGCGAAGAAGGATGCCATAATCAACATGGGCGGACTGGTGGGCGTCAAGAACGATCCTGAGCTTTTTGAAGTTGTTAAGGCAAGGACTATTCCTTATGAGGGCTTCGTTTCCTACGGTGGACTATCAGGAAGAGACATCGAGGCTATGGCGATAGGTCTTCAGGAAGGAACTGACTTTGACTATCTGAAATACAGAATAGGTCAGATGGAATACCTTGCAGAGAAGCTTGACGAGGCA
This sequence comes from Gudongella oleilytica, assembly GCF_004101785.1. Taxonomy (NCBI): domain Bacteria; kingdom Bacillati; phylum Bacillota; class Tissierellia; order Tissierellales; family Tissierellaceae; genus Gudongella; species Gudongella oleilytica. Next base: position 1,615,176 of record NZ_CP035130.1, on the reverse strand, counting down.
GGCATAGCATACCAATCTCCGGTTGGAGGACATGCTGTATTTCTGGATGCCAAGAAGCTTCTTCCACACATACCTTATTACGAGTTCCCAGCTCAGGCACTGGCTATTGAGCTTTATATCGAAGCAGGGATCAGAAGCTGTGATATAGGGTCATATATGATGGGCAATGATCCCGACACAGGCGAGCAAATAGAGTCAGAATTTGAGTTTACTAGACTGGCAGTGCCAAGGAGAGTTTACACTCAATCCCATCTTGACGTTATAGTTGAAGCACTTAAAGCGATAAAGGAAAGAAAGGATACTCTCAAGGGCTACAGGATAACCTGGGAACCGGAGGTGCTTAGACACTTCACAGCAAAGCTTGAGCCGCTTAAGTAATCAACTGGCCTGATTTAGCATCAGGCCTTCTTTTATTGGAGGAACGGATATGAAATTAAGAGTTTTTATTATAATATTAGGACTACTATTGGTTCTAAGCGGTTGTAGTTCAACTGGAGGAGTTAAAGAGGAAGAATATGACTTGACTGTTGAAGGCGGGGTCATATATGGGACTCTAACAGTTCCTCAGGGTGAAGGCCCGTTTAAGGTAGCAATTATTCACTCTGGTTCAGGACCTACTGACAGAGACGGGAACAGTGCAATAGCGGGATCGAACAATGGACTGAAAATGATTGCTCAGGAGCTTGCAAATAACGGGATCGCATCCATAAGGTATGACAAGAGAGGTATAGCCGAGTCTATGGGGCTTATAAAAAGCGAAAGTGAGCTTGTGTTTGAGGACTATATAAATGACCTGGTTCTCTGGATTGAAAAAGCTGGATCAGACGAGCGATTCAGCAGTGTTTACCTAATTGGACATAGCGAGGGTGCGCTTATATCGGCTGCAGCTGCCACAAAGACCCAGGTTTCAGGCTTTATTTCACTTGCTGGTGTAGGAGAACCCGCCTATGATACTTTAATCAGGCAGCTGTCCACACAACCTAAGGAAATAACCGATCTTACTACTCCGATAATAATGGAGCTTAAGGAGGGAAGGACAGTTGAGGATGTTCCTGAAATGCTTCAATCTCTCTTCAGGGACAGTGTCCAGCCGTATTTAATTTCGTGGTTCAAATATGATCCTGTGAAGGTTTATGGGGAGATAAATGCACCAGTAATGGTAATTCAGGGAGACAATGATCTGCAGGTAACAGTTGAGGATGCCAGAATGTTGGGCGAGGGTGCCGGCTTGGAGCCTGTGATAATTGAAGGTATGAACCACATCCTTAAAGAGGCTCCAACAGATAGTGAAGGAAATTTGAAGACGTATCAGGATCCAAAGCTTCCTCTACACCCCCAGTTGATGGATAAGATAATAAACTTTATTAACAACAATTAAGTCTGCCAGGTGCGGACTTTTTTTTCGAGGATAAATGATAATGTTTATCAATTATATCTTTGGGGTATATGCATACCGGATAACTAATAATTAATATAGATAAAGGAGAGATACAATGACATTCAAACTACCGGAATTAAATTACAAGTACGATCAACTTGAACCACATATTGACGCAAGGACAATGGAGATCCATCACACAAAGCATCATCAGGCATATATCAATAACCTGAATGCTGCACTTGAGGGACACGAGGATTTAAAGAGCAAGAGTATAGAAGAGATAATTTCCGATCTTGGATCCGTTCCTGAAGACATTAGAACAGCTGTTAGGAACAACGGCGGAGGGCACCTGAATCACTCAATGTTCTGGGAGCTTATGTCTCCAGAAGGTGGAGGAGAACCAAAGGGAGAACTGGGCAAGCTTATAGTCAGAGACTTTGGGAGTCTGGATGCCTTCAAGGCTGAGTTTAAAAAGGCTGCAATGGGCAGGTTTGGAAGCGGCTGGGCTTGGCTTGTTCTGGACGGAGAAAAGCTTAAGGTCGTATCAACCCCTAATCAGGATAATCCCATTTCCGAAGGTTTGAAGCCTATAATGGGGATCGATGTTTGGGAGCATGCTTATTATCTGAAATACCAAAATCTAAGGGCAGATTATATCGATGCATGGTTTAACGTTGTTGATTGGGATAAAGCTGAAGAGAATATGAAATAAATCAATAGGTTGAAGAAGTGGGTCCGGGAAACCGGACCTTCTTTTTTCGGCTCGATTTTAGACGCTGATTTTTACAAATATGCGGCAACTATGGTATAATACTATGAACATAATTGAGAAAGAGTGATAAAATGGAGAATTCATTCAGGTATTATAAAAACAACGATTGTCAGTATTATCCTTGTCATGAAATAAAAAATGAGGAGTTCAACTGCATGTTTTGCTATTGTCCACTTTATCTCATAAAAGACTGCAGAGGAAAATACTCAGTAATAAATGGCATAAAGGATTGCAGCAGATGTTTCATTCCACACAGCTATAAAGGTTATGAATACATAAACGATATTCTGATCAAGTACACAAGGGCTAATCCATTGGAGGAGTAGTTATGAAAAAAAAGAAATTTGATCCTGCAAGGATCACTCAGGGTCTGATGGGTAAGGCAAAGGAGTATATGGGAGACTCAGAAAGAATGAAAGATCTCTTGTCTTCAGCCAGCATTAAGGTAAAGGATAACGACCAGCTTTCCGGCATGATAGAAGATATCGGGTTGGCTTTGAGCTTAACAAGAGACTTTTCAAGAAAGACATACAGAGACATTTCCAAAGGAAGTATAGCTTCTATAGTGGCAGGGATAATTTACTTGGTAAATCCTGTAGACATAATTCCTGACTTTCTTATGACGGGATTTTTGGACGATGCGGCAGTACTTGGATATATCCTGACCAGAATGAGGGATGAATTGGACAAGTACAAGCATTGGAAGGATGTCAACAGGTAGGAGGTAATCGATGAGAAAGACATTAATATTGCTTATAATTATGATTTTAATCTTACAGCCATTTCATGTTGAGGCGGTTGGTTTCGAGCCAGGCACTCCCCGGGCAGTCAGTATAGGGTTGCCTGCCGGTGATACACAGGGATTAAATCTATCCTGGATAAATGATCCATTGTTGGAAGAATACATTAACAACAGTTACCAGGGAAGCGGACTGAGTTATCACGTCAATATCTACATAAGAAAGGGAACAAAGATCCATATCAAGGATCTCTATTACAGCTATGATCAGCTTCAGAAGGGATCGGATTCAAGGATTTCTGTAACGGTAACACTTGATGAGCTTGGATCAGATGAGACAAAAATTGATTTCATGAGCACATCCTATAGTGCAAGAGTAAGGTATATCCAGGCTATGAATGACATATTGGGCTCATACTATCTGGCGGACAGCTTCAGTGCAAGTGCAAGTCTTGGTCTCATATACCCATATAATTATGCCAGCAGCTGGGCTATTGAGGAGCTGGATAAGGCGATGGAGTATGGCTTTATCACACCGAGGATCAGCACTAACATGAGAGATATTATAAGCCGTGAGGAATTCAGTGAAATGATGGTAAGCCTCTATGAATCGGCAACTGGCATTGAGGCAGAATACAGTGAAGCCACTTTTACGGATACAGACGACCCCCAAATTTCAAAGGCAGCCAGCCTTGGCATAATAACCGGATATGATGATGGCACCTTCAGGCCAGCCAATCCGATCTCAAGACAGGATATTGCTTTGATAATCTTCAGAACCCTTAAGCTTATTATTCCTGAGATCAACAGTTATTATCAACCGCGGGACACAGGTGAACAGATCCAGCCTTATGCATACGATGCAGTAATGTTTCTTGTCCACAATGGGATAATGAAGGGAGATGCAAAAGGGGCGCTGAACCCACTCGACCATACTACAAGGGAGCAAGCAGCTTTACTTACCTTAAGAGCTTATGAGCAATTTAAATAGGATCGCACTTATAGACCTGCTGTCAGCAGGCCTAACTGGGTCGGACGATTAAGGAGTTGGATATTATGCCACAGGGCAATATAGGTGAGCTTGCAGCAGTGGCGACTGCAATAAGCTGGACTCTGGTAGGCTTGTTTTTCAGCCAGGCCAGTAAAAGGATAGGTAGTTTATCAGTAAATTTTTATAAGTTGATTTTTGGATTTACTATGTTAAGTATAACTGCATACTTTACAAGGGGCATAGCCTTGCCTGTCGATGCAACGCTCAAGAACTGGACCTGGCTGGCCTTGTCAGGCATAGTTGGGTTTTTCCTTGGAGATTATTTTATGCTCAAGGCTTACATAGAGGTGGGAGTCAGAGTGTCTATGCTTATGATGGCGTCAAGCCCGCCTATGGCAGCCTTATTGGGATTTTTCTTCCTGTCTGAAAGGCTATCTCCCTCTGCTCTATTAGGTATGCTTATCACTATTTCTGGCATCGTTTTAGTTATTTTAAGCAAGGATAATGGCAGAATGAGAGTAAGGTACTCGATCAAAGGCCTTACCTATGCCTTTATTGGAGCCTTTGGCAGTGCATCAGGAATGGTCTTCAGCAAGATTGGCCTCGGAGACTACAATACTATGGCAGCTACTCAAATTAGAATTATTGCTGGATTTCTGTGCTTTGTAATTTTTGTTACAGTAAGAAATGAGTGGAAAAACCTTCGTTCTGCAATCATGGACAGAAAAGCCTTGAAATATACTTTTCTGGGGTCCATATTCGGGCCATTCATCGGAGTCAATTTATCGCTTGTTGCTCTTAAGTACACAAGCACAGGAATAGTTTCGACTATAACCTCAATGACTCCAGTCACAATAATACCTTTTTCCATTGCCTTATTCAAGGAAAAGGTCAAACCCAGAGAAATTCTTGGTGCATTGATTTCTGTTTCAGGTGTAGCTATACTTTTATTGACGTAAAAAGTGAGGGACAACAGCCTCACTTTTTTGGTTTTGTTGAACCTATTCCCACCAATGATCCAGCCAAGCCCAATAACAGTGCCGTTGAAAGGGTAAATATTGACAATCCTGTCAGCAGCAAATCATAATCTGGTAAAACCAGAAAAGGGAGAGAACCAGTCAGACCATTAAATATCTGTGAAGCTGACATGATAGTTACCCCGAGACTTAATATTCCTGATAAAATGCTTAGGAATACTCCATTGATGATGAAGGGCAGGTATATGAATCCATCAGGTGCACCAAGTAACTTTAACGTACCAATAGCATCTCTGTTAAGATAAATTCCCTGTCTTATTATATGAGAGGTCAGTACGACAGTGGCGGCACCAACTGCAGCTATAACAAGTAGTCCTGCAAGATTGAACACAGCTGATATGTCCTCAAGTTTGGTCAAGACCTCCCTGTTATCCCGTACGTAATTTACTCCCTCAACATTCGCTGCAGATACGGAAATCTCCTCGGCCTTATCCAGTTGTATGTGTACCTCAAGATACTCGCTGAAGGGATTATAATCAAATAGAGCGAGTATTTTGGAATCATCTCCAAGAAGCTTAACCATCCTGTCCTTCGCTTCATCAGCTTGTATAAGTATAATTTCTTCGACTCCATTTATCTCCTGCAGGTCTTCTGAAATTCTGTCAGGATCAGAACCCGGATCATAATAAACGCTGATTTCAGCCTCAGACTGGAGGGACTCAGCCATATAGCTCATTGAATATCCAAGGCCGGCAGTCATTGACAAAATGAAGAAGATCATAGAAAGACTCAAGACAGACAGGATATAGGACGACAGATCCTTCCTCGCAAGGGTGCCTGCTTCCTTCAGGAAGTAAGGAAAATTGAAAAGCTTAAAGCTCATGATGCACCTCCTTAAGAGACATCCTTCCGTCTTCTACCGTTATGTGTACATAGTCCTTCTCACGTTCCAAAAGATGTGTGGCGTGTGTAGTTATGATTACTGTAGTTTCAGGGGAAACAAAGGTTTTAAGAAGGTCGAGTACTATTATTGAATTGGATCTATCAAGGTTTCCAGTAGGCTCATCGGCAATTATCAACACCGGTTTGCGCGCAACCGCTCTTGCAATGGCAACTCTTTGTCTTTCACCATAGGAGAGCTTGTCAACGATATTGTGCACCTTATGGGAAAGACCGACCTTTTCTAATGATTCTAAAGTTCTCTGGTACAATTCTTCTTTGCTAAGCTCAAGAAACCTAAGGCCTGTCATAACATTCTCACAAGCTGTTCTCCCGTCCAGGAGCTTGAAGTCCTGAAATACAGGTCCTATCTTCTGCCTTAAGCTTCGCAGCTCACCATGACCGATAGATTTCATATCCATATTCATAACTTTAAGATCTCCACTGGTCGGTCTCTCGATACCTAACAGCATCTTTATAAAGCTCGTCTTTCCAGAACCACTTGCACCGGTTATGTATACCAGCTTTCCGCCGGCTATAACAAGGGATGCCTCTTTCAAACCGAAGGTTCCATCCTTGTATTGAAGACTTAATTGATTGGCTTCTATCATAGCTTCCCCCTAAAACAACGACATGTCAATATTCATATAAAGGTACCCGTCCTCTACACGGATCGATCTTATTGTATTATTTCCCAGTAGAGTCTCAAATCTCAGCTCAAACAGGCCAGCTGAAAATAACTCCTCCATAGCAGACCTTTCCAAAGTCAGACCCATGAATTCTCCAACGTTCAGAGAATACCCCAGCGTTCTATCGTCAAGCTGCTCTAAGCGACCCTTCATTATAAGTTGAAGCTCAGGCATTTCAAGAATCATTTCATCCTTTGCAAAAAGTATCCGGACTTTTGCAGGGTAATTCTTCAATGAGAGGTCCCGATTTAGTGACTCATCAGAAATCATTCCACTGACACCGTCAAGCCCAAGCTTAATGGCAACAAGATCCTGTGACAGGTTCCCTGACTCAATATCCTTGGACAATTGAGCAATAGTATCAGAAAAAACTGGCTTAATGTCAACAAGTGAGCTCTCAAGCTGGGCGAGCCAATCCTCGTATTTCTCCCTTTCATCCTGAAGAGCTGAGAGTCTATTCTCGAGCTCTAAAGAGGCTTTTTCCTTAGCCTGAATTGATCTCTGAAGCTCACTTCGTTTGTTGTTTAGCTGCACAAGGGACTCATCAAGCTTTATTTTTTCTGACTCAAGGGCTTCCTTCTCACCTTGCAGTCTGTCCAAAAGCCTCCCCGTACCTCTCGAGATATCTCTGATTCCATTTATCCTGTCTATCAGTGTTGCAACACTGTCTGAGCTTAATATCAGTTGAAGGTAAGAAACTGGTCCTCTTTTCTGGTAATTTTTGAGGATAACTTCCATAACGGACAATCCATTATCATAATCCTCTTGCTTGATCCTTATGTTCTCATCAAGGCTTTGTATGGCGGCATCCAGATTCTGGATCTCTTCCTCGAGCCTAAGCTCCTGTCGCAGAAGCTCATTTACCTCCTGGGACATCAAGAACAAGGCATCGAGAATTTCCTTCTCCTCACCCTGAAGTCTTCTAAGGTCGTCTTTAGCATCAGAGGTCAGGGAGAGAGTGGATGCAAAGCCCGTGAATGATAGTGAAAGAATGAGCACACCTACTATAAAATATAAAAGCAAACTATATTGCTTCATTTGCATCACCTCATAGTATGTTTATACCCTTTGAATGGTGCCGGTGTCAATATTGCAAGGTATAGAAATGCCCGGGAAGACCCGGGCATAAACTTTACTCAAGTGTGTGTATGAAAAGTCCGCTTCTAAGCTTTGGCTCAAACCAGGTTGATTTAGGAGGCATGACCTCCCCCGCATCAGCTATTGCCATAAGATCTGATATGCTCGTCGGGTACATGGAAAATGCCACTCTCATACCGCCTTCATCGACCCTGTCCTCAAGCTCAGCCAAACCTCTGATCCCGCCTACAAAATCTATTCTGTCGTCCACTCGTGGGTCCTGTATACCCAAAAGGGGAGTAAGGACATTTTTTTGAAGTATGGAAACATCCAGTCTGTCGACAGGTGAAGCTTCGTCGAAGGTTCCATCCTTGGCCTTGAGTATATACCATTTGTCGTCAAGATACATGCCAAAGGTATGTTTTTCTGCAGGCTTGAACTGACCCTCTCCTTCAAACTCCTTTACCTCGAAGCTTTGCTTCAAAAGCTCGATGAATTCAGCCGTAGAGTACTCATTAAGATCCCTTACAACTCTATTATAGTCCATTATATAGAGATCCTCATCCGGAAACAGGACTGCCAGGAAGTAATTGAATTCCTCAGTACCATCATAATCGGGAAACTGCTCCCTCCTTTTTAGTCCCACCTTGACGGCAGATGCTGCCCTGTGATGACCATCAGCTATATAGAGGTAGTCAACTCCGCTGAATTTTGCCACAAGCTCATCCACAATACCTCTGTCGTCTATATGCCACACTGTGTGAGTGATCCCATCATCGGAAACAAAGTCATAAATTGGGTCCTTATTTTCCATCCAGCTATTGATCAGTTGGGATATATCTTCCCGCTTTCTATAGGTCAAAAAAATCGGACCGGTATTAGCATTTGTATAATCTACATGATTTATTCTGTCCAGCTCCTTGTCAGCCCTTGTGAATTCATGCTTTTTGATTATATTGTTTAGATAATCGTCAATTGATGTAGTTCCAACCAACCCTACCTGAGTCCTGCCATTCATGATCTGCTTGTAGATATACAGGCTGTCCTGCTGATCATTAATGAATATCTTATCATTGATCATGCCATAAAGGTTATCTCTGGCTTTTTCATAAACCTGTACATCATGGATGTCCACTGAAGGATCAAGATCGATCTCAGCCTTGTCGACATGGAGAAAGGAGTAGGGGTTTCCTGCAACCATTTGTCTAGCCTCATCGCTGTTCATCACGTCATATGGCAGAGCAGCTACCTTGCTGGCCAGCTCAGGAGCCGGCCTGTATGCCTTAAAGGGTTTCAATACAGCCATTTACATACCTCCTTAGAAACTGGTCTTTATTATCTCTACTATCTCCCCGCCTATCCTTTCCTGTGCCTCTGCTGTTGAGCCTCCGATATGAGGTGTTGAAGACACCCTTGGATGATTTATTAAAGCCAGATTTTTAGTTGGCTCCTCGACAAAGACATCTATCCCGGCACCTGCAAGATCCCCGGACTCCAAGGCCTGTAGCAGAGCCTCCTCGTCAACAATACCGCCTCTGGCACAATTTATGATGTAAGCTGTATTTTTCATCAACTTAAGCTCATTCATGCCGATCAAGGCTTTACCTCCCTCAAGTGAAGGAGTATGGATCGATACGAAATCTGAAAGCCTAAGCAGCTCCTCAAGTGTTGAGTAACCGTATTCAGGGAAATCCTCCCTGGGACCCCGCCTGTTTGTATACAGCACCTTCATACCTAATGCGGTTGCTTTCTTGGCTAATTCAATAGAGATCCTGCCAAAGCCTACAAGTCCAAGTGTTTTTCCTGAAAGCTCGACCCCCGTATAATTCTTTTTATTCCATTTTCCCTCTCTCATAGTAACATTGGATATGCCAACAAATCTTGCGAGAGAGAACATATGTGCCAGGGCAAGCTCTGCCACTGATGCACTGCTGGAATTAGGGGTGTTTCTTACCTTTATGCCCTTAGCCTCGGCGTAGTCGACATCGATATTGTCAACTCCCACTCCAGCTCGGATGATCATCTTGAGCCTCCCAGCATCAGCTGCTGCATCTATGATAGGAGCTTTGACCTTTGTGGCAGATCTTACAACTACAACATCATAATCAGCGAGAGCTTTTTTAAGCTCCTCAGGTTCAAAATACTGCTCTGTGACTTCATGACCCATTGATTCAAGCTCATCCCGTGCGGACTTGTCTATTCCATCAGTTGCAAGTATCCTTAGCATATTTCTTATCACTCCAATCCAAGTATATCGTTTATATTATCTAAAAGCTCCCTGACAACTTCAACAGAGTAGTCAGCCATATGTGCGATCCTGAAGGTAACATCCTTCAAATCGCCATAGCCATTGGAGATCATAAAGCCTCTTTCTCCCAGCTTCTTATTTAGATCACTGACGCTTATTCCCTTTGTGTTCGTTATGGTAGTAAGAGTCTGTGACAGATATTTCTCGTCCTTGACAAACAGCGCAAAATGCTTCCTTGCCCAGTCTCTTACAAGCTCTGCCATTTCATGGTGCCTTGAATAGCGATTCTCAAGACCTTCTTCAAGTATCCTGTCCAGCTGGTAGTCCATTGCAAACATATGTGACAGGGATGGAGTGGACGGATATTGATAATCCTTTTTCTTGATGGTGTCATAAAGATCTACTATATCCAGATACAAGCCCCTGAATTCAACCTGTCTGCCAGCCTCAATAGCTCTTTCGGAAACAGAGCATATGCTCATCCCGGCTGGAAGGCCCAGTGCTTTCTGTGTGGAGGTTATACAGACATCTATTCCCCATGCATCAGTATCTATAAGAACTCCGGCCATGGAGCTTACAGTATCAACAAGGAATAATACGTCCGGATACTTCTCCTTAAGGAGCTTGCCGATCTCATCGACCGGGTTCATTATACCGGCGGAGGTCTCGTTGTGCGTAACAGTTATTACATCGTATTTGCCGGTAGCCAGCGCCTCGTCGACCATCTCGGGTGTTGTAGGGTAACCTGGCTCTGATTTGAATATGTCAGCCGGAACATTGTTGGTTTTTGCCATCTTATACCATCTGTCTCCAAATGCTCCTACGGAGAATACAGCTGCTCTTTTCCTTGTGAAGGATCTTATCGCACCTTCCATAAGACCGCTGCCTGATGTAGTTGACAATACTATCTGGTTTTCTGTGCGGAAAACCTTCTGCATTTTTTCGGAAATGTCTCTTTGAAGCTTGGATGCGTCCTTAGTTCTGTGCCCAATTTGGGGTGTTGCCATCTTTTGAAGTACATCTTCCCGAACATCAACCGGTCCCGGGATAAAAAGCTTCTTGTGCATATTAAAACCTCCTATAAATAGACTTAACACTATTTTACCCAAAAAAAGGCCTGTGTATCCCTAAAAAGCTTAAAATATAGATGCTTGTCTTTTCCAGGTCATCTTTCTGTGATAATATTATGATTGACAATAATTCAACCAATAGCCTTAAGGATGTGTTTATATGATAAAACTTGTTATTGGAGGAGCCAGAAGCGGCAAGAGTACCTTTGCCGAAAGCCTGTACAATGGAGTTAGGGATGTTGTTTATATTGCAACTGCAAAAGCTGATGATCAGGAGATGGAGGATAGAATAAAGCACCATAGGTCGTCAAGACCATCTGACTGGAGAACTTATGAGGGAACCGACAGCCTGCACGGAGCCATGGGTGATGAAAAACACTATCTCCTGGATTGCATCACTATTCTGACTTCAAATATTATGTTTGATTTGACCGGAGAATCAGAATACATAGACGATGCGCTCTCAAGGCAGGTGGAGGAACGCGTTGCAGCCGTTATAGACGAGCTTCTGGAAATGATCATCGAGAGAGATCTTGACCTTGTAATGGTTACAAATGAGGTTGGCATGTCATTAGTGCCAGAGCATCATATTTCCAGGGTATTCAGAGATATCCAGGGGAGGATAAACCAAAGGCTTGCAATGAGGGCTGATGAGGTTTATTTGGTATGTGCAGGCATACCAGTGAGGATAAAGTGACAGAAGGAATACTTTTAGCCGTCCAGTTTTTAACCAGGATCCCAGTAAAAAAAGTGATAGAATACAATAACAAAAACCTAAGGATAGCAATCTCAGCTTTTCCCTTGATTGGAATGATTATTGGCTTGATATCCGGACTTTTGTTCAGGATCCTTGTGGTGTATGATGATCAAGTCGCTGCCGGAGTGTGTATCCTCGCTATGGTCATCTTATCTGGAGGCCTGCACCTTGATGGACTCTCAGATACCCTGGATGGATTCCTGTCCGGACGGGGAAAAGAGAGGACAATGGAGATTATGAAGGACAGCAGACTTGGAACCTTTGGCGCTTTGGGACTTATTTTGGTTATTCTTTTGAAGTTTGTTTTTCTGAGCGTATTGGGTATTGATGGATGGATCGGAATACCTGTAGCAATGGCAGGGGGCAGGCTTTCAGCTGCATGGATGATATGGAGGTTTCCACCTGCACGCAAGGAGGGTCTGGGTTCGCTGTTCAAGGGTTCCCAACCAGATAAGAGTATATTAGTAACGTCTCTATTATTTATTATTTTGATTGGATTCTTGGGACTTCTGGGTATGATTGCTTTGACAGCAGCAGTCATTTCAGGCCAATTGGTCGGCAGGTGGTCTATGAAAAAGATAAATGGTCTGACCGGAGACGTTTATGGAGCAGGCATCGAGCTCTCAGAGCTCGTAGCATTAGCAATTTTTGGGGGAGTGAACCTATGGATCTAATATTTATAAGACACGGACAGTCAGAGGACAATCTGGATAAAAGAATGAGCAGAGACTTTACAGAGCTAACACCAAGAGGTATAGAGCAAATCAAACAAACCAGAGTAATGCTAAAGGACTACACCTTTGATACCGTTTACTGCAGCCCGCTCAAGAGAACTGTCCAAACGATGGAGGTACTCGGACTTGAAGGTATGCTGGACGATAGGATAAGGGAGATGAATTGGGGGATATTCACGGGGCATACCTATGAGGAATACAGTAGTAAATACCCCATTGAAACAGCTCAATGGAACAAAGATCCCTTTAAATACACTATTCCGGGAGGAGAGAGCATATACAAGACCTATGAAAGGGTCAAGGATTTTCTGGATGGATTTTCTAAAACCACTGAGAACATTTTATCGGTTACCCATGAAGGAATAATCAGACTTGCGTGTTCCTGGGTCATCGACGATCCTGAGACATTTTTCAGATTCAGGGCTGAGAATGGCAGCATCACAGTGATATCTGTCGTAGATGGATATAAGTATATAAGGCAGATGAACCATAGATAGCTCTAAACAAATTATACGAGGAGAGAGAGAATGGGCTACAGGATCTTAAACTGTATCAGCACTCATGAAAGCTTAAATATTGAGGAAGCAAACAGACTAAACTACGGGATTGAGCTTCAGGATTTCGTCGAGCCAAACCTCGCCGTTGAAGAGAAAAAGAGACTCATATCTGTCTATAGCAGAGATCTGTCAATGCTTAAAGGACCTAAGGCTATACATGGTCCATTTCTGGATCTTAAGCCTTCAAGTCCGGACCTGCTCATAAGGGAAGCCAGCAGGATGAGGTATTCTGAGACATTGGATATAGCTTCATTTCTGAATGTCGACTATGTCATATTCCATAGTCAGATCAATCCTTATTTGAATCTTCCAAGGCTTAGAAAACTTAATGCGAAGCAGGCTGCCGAGTACTGGCATGAAGCTCTGAGGCTTACAAAGTATAAAGGAACAATTCTGCTTGAAAATATTTTTGAGGAGACGCCTGAAATGCTTGCAGAGCTCCTTGAGGAAATAAGCGATGAAAGAATAAGGGTCAACCTTGACATTGGTCACCTCAGACTGGGAAAGTCAAGCTTAGACGAATGGATAAGCACTCTTGCTGAATGGATATCATACATACATGTCCACGGGAATGATGGCAAATTTGATGTGCATCAAGCACCTACGGATGAGGATATAGATGAGCTTATGGCTTCTTTATCGAGGAACGGCATATATCCGGTACTGGCACTTGAGTATACCGTAAAGGATATGGGGTCGGAAATAAGAAGGTATGTCAAATAGTTTCTTAAACCAAGGCTTAACAGGGTATAAGACAGATTAGGATAGCAATTAAGTCAAAGGAGGAATATATATGGCTTTAGTAACGTCAACTGAAATGTTCAGAAAAGCTCAGGCAGGAGGGTATGCGATCGGTGCCTTCAACGTTAACAACATGGAGATCATCCAGGGGATAATCGAGGCAGCGAAGGAGGAGAATTCAGCTCTTATTTTGCAGGTATCTGCAGGTGCGAGGAAATACGCCAACTCTGTTTACCTTAAAAAATTAGTTGAAGCTGCCGTTGAAGATAGCGGTCTCGATATAGTACTCCACTTGGATCATGGTGAGGATTTTGATATAGTAAAAAAATGTATAGATGACGGATTTACCTCAGTCATGATAGACGCTTCTCATCATCCATTCGAGGAGAATGTGAGACTTACACGTGAGGTTGTAGATTATGCCCATGCAAGGGGCGTAGTCGTGGAGGCTGAACTGGGAAGGCTTGCAGGTGTTGAGGATGCCATAAGCGTAAGTAAAGAGGATGCTACTTATACAGACCCTGACCAGGCTGTTGAGTTTGTCGAAAGAACAGGCATCGATTCACTTGCAATAGCTATAGGAACAAGCCACGGCGCATATAAATTCAAGGGAGAACCAAAGCTTGATTTTGAGAGGCTTGAAATCATTGGGAATAAACTTCCAAACACTCCGCTTGTCCTTCATGGAGCATCGACAGTGCTTCCTGAATTTGTAGCACTGTGCAACAAATACGGCGGGAATATACCAGGAGCCCAGGGAGTCCCTGAGGAAATGCTAAGAAGAGCTGCCAGCATGAGGGTTGCAAAGATAAATATCGACACAGATCTCAGACTTGCAATGACAGCAGCAATAAGACAATTTCTTGCAGAGAATCCTTCGGAGTTTGATCCGAGGAAGTATCTTGGACCTGCAAGAACAGCGATCAAGGGTATGGTAAAGCATAAGATAAAGAACGTACTGGGATCCAGTGGATCAAGTCTATAGGAAGGTGCAGGAGGAGGGATAACCCTCCTCCTTTTTAAGGAGGGTAAGCCATGGAGATCTTTCCGGATATAGACCAGGTACAGCAAATGCTGGAGGAGATTTCAGAGAGTATTCCTGCAGAATTTTTCAAGAAGCTGAACGAAGGAGTAGTACTGCTCCCTCAGCACAGGTACCATCCCAGGAGTAGGGAGGGAAGGCCTCTCTATATACTCGGTGAGTATAGAAAAAGCATCACCGGGAGCCATATAAGGATCTACTACGGTTCATTCAAAAGGACCATGGAAGGGATGGAACGCCAAAAAATCAAGGAGAAGCTTGAGGAAACCCTGTTACATGAGTTTACTCACCATCTTGAGACCCTTGCAGGCGAGAGAGGGCTGATACTGAAGGATCAGGAGTCAATAAAAAGGTATCTTGAAAAATAATTTTTCGCATTTGAAGACCTTGAGATAATCGTTTTCATACTTGTTTAATCAAAAGACACTAAAAGAAGAGTGTTGACAATCAAAAATTACGATGTTATAGTCTTATTTAAGTTGAAAAACAGCTTAGACGGGAAGAGTAAGCGTGTGAACACTCTCACAGAGAGCTCTCATTTGGTGAAAGAGGGCAGAGGATAGCAAGCCGAATATGGTCCCTGAGCATGCTTGTCGAAACACCCTGTGGTATTTAGGCAGGCACGTGATGCACACGTTACAGTGCCGGAGTATTAAAGGATTTTTCCTGCGTACTTTACAAGGCTTGTTTCGCGAGAAACAGGTGAATTAGGGTGGTACCACGATGCTTTCGTCCCTTTGCATTTTGCAAAGTGACGAGAGCTTTTTTTATTGTTTTGAAGAGGGGGAAGCAAAATGATCCAGCTAAAGGATGTCAGCAAAACATTCCAGGGAGGGTCGGGTGATGTTCTGGCCTTGAGAAATGTCGACCTAAATGTTGAAGAGGGTGAGATCAGAGGAATAATCGGTTATTCAGGAGCAGGGAAAAGTACACTGATCAGATGTATCAACCTTCTTGAAAAGCCGACAGAGGGACAGATCCTTTTTAAGGGAGAGGATCTTACTCTATTGCCTGAAAAGGAACTAAGGGAAAGGAGAAAGAGGATTGGAATGATATTCCAGCATTTCAACCTTATGCCATCAAGAACTGTTTATAAAAATATTGAGTATCCCTTAAAGGGTTCAGATCTAAGCAATAAACAAAAAAGAGAAAAGATAATGAGTCTCCTGGAGTTGGTTGGTCTTATGGATAAAGAAAATGCCTATCCTTCGCAGCTTAGCGGTGGACAAAAGCAGAGAGTGGCTATTGCAAGAGCCTTGGCCAATGATCCTGATATGCTGCTCTGTGATGAAGCAACCTCTGCGCTGGATCCAAAGACTACAAAGTCGATACTTAGGCTATTAAGGGAGCTAAAGGAAAAACTTGGGTTAACGATAATACTTATAACTCATGAGATGGAGGTAATAAAAGAGATATGCGATAAGGTATCAGTTATGGAGGATGGCCGCATAGTTGAAGAGAATGATGTAGTAGGGATATTTTCAAACCCAAAGGCCAGGATAACAAGGGATTTTCTGGAAACCACCTCTAATCTACCACGGCTGGAGGGCCTGCTGACAGACGACGAGGGATTCCTAAACAATAGAAAGGGTGTACTTGCAAAGGTTCAGTATTTTGGTGAGACTGCAAAGGATGCAATACTATCGCAGGCTTCAAGGAAATACAACATAGACATTTCAGTGCTTTATGGAAGCTTCGATATTATAGCGAAAACACCTGTTGGTGAGCTGATAGTCTTATTCAGCGGAGCCGATGATTCGGTAAATAATGGAATGGAATATTTCAGGACCAAGGGTCTTAAAATAGAAATTATAAATCAAAAGGAGAGAAATTAAATGAAAAGAAAAGGATCACTACTACTTTTAACGTTTCTATTGGCAATAGCAGCGGCTGGATGTACAGGAAATGCCTCAGAGGTAACCTCTGAGGAAGGCAAGACAATAGTTAAGGTTGGCCTAGTAGGAGAAATGGCTGAAATGTGGGTACCGATCCAGGAAAACCTCGAAGATGACGGAATTCAGATAGAGCTTATTAAGTTTGCGGATTATACGCTTCCAAACCAGGCACTGGCTGATGGAGAAATCGATCTGAATGCATTTCAGCATTATGCGTTCCTGTATAATGAAGTAGAGGCAAAAGGACTTGATCTGGTTCCGATTGGGAATACCATAATAGCACCATTAAATGTCTATTCATTAAAGCTGGAATCCATAGATCAAATCAAGGAAGGAGATAAAATAGCTATTCCCAATGACGTCACAAATGGGGGAAGAGCCCTGAAGGTGCTTGAAAGTGCAGGTCTTATAGAGGTTGATCCTCAAGCAGGATATAATCCATCAGTTGGAGATATCACAAGGAATCCGTTGCAGCTTGAAATAATCGAAGTGGAGGCCTCAAATCTTCCATCGCTTCTGCCGGATGTATCAGCTGCGGTTATAAATGGGAACCATGCCCACGATCATGGATTGAAGCCTGCAGAGGACGCAATTTACTCACAAAGCATCGACTCCATTGAAAGCGACAATCCATATATAAATATTATCGCTGCAAGAGCGGAAGACGCTGAGAATGAGGTATACTTGAAGGTAGTGGATGCATACAACCAACCAAACGTTGCAGATGTTATCAATGAGACTTATGACGGTTTATACGTACCGGCCTGGTTTGAGAATTAGGAGGAGATAATGATGGGCAAGTTGAGAAGGATAGGCATACTCGGAGCCGGGAATGTAGGCTCGCATTGCGGGTTTTCACTGGCTTTGCAGGGGGAAGCAGATGAAATAGTATTCGTAGACATTAAGAAGGAAAAGGCTGAGGGGGAAGCATTGGATTTAAGAGATGCTCTTCCATTCCTTCCACATAGAGTTAGGGTATGGGCTGGAAGTGTCGATGACTTTAAGGACAGCGATATTGTAATAGTTGCAGCAGGTCCACTTCCAAGACCGGACCAGGACAGACTTGATACTCTTGGTGAAACTCTGCAGGCCTTTGGAGATACGATTCCTTCAATTGTAAGAGCAGGCTTTGATGGGATCTTTTTATGCATATCAAATCCGGCGGATGTAATAGCTGACTATGTGAGAAAAGCCTCAGGTTTTCCAAAGAACAGGGTTTTCAGTACCGGCACGTCGCTGGATAGTGCAAGATTAAAAAGGATCCTTTCAAGAGATACCGGAATAGATGTTAAATCGATATATGCGTTTTCAATGGGCGAGCACGGAGGTTCCCAGATGATTCCCTGGTCTCAGGTGTCGATCGGGAATAAGCCAATAAATGAGTTTTTTAAGGAAAGGATTGACTCACTGGGGGCTTTTGACACCGAGGCCATTCTTGAGGAAACGAGATTTGCCGGTTATAGTGTATTGACTGGAAAGGGATCGACTGAATTTGGCATAAGCAATGCTGCAACTGATATTGTGAGAGCTATCCTGCATGACGAGAAGAGGATACTTCCTGTATCTCCTTTATTGGAGGGAGAGTATGGGGTATCCGGAGTACACGCCAGTGTACCTGCAGTCATTGGAAAGAGGGGAGTAGAGGAGATAGTCCAGATGAAACTCAGCGAAAAGGAACTGAAGGAGTTCCAACACTCCTGTGAACTAATAAAAAAACACATTGACCTGGTAAGTGAGTTGATTAAGGGAGGCAATTGATATGCAGCTATTTCAAACCTTATTTCCAAATCTCGCGGAAAAGCTTCCTGAGTTTTATGATAGCTTCGTGCAGACTCTATTCATGACAGGGTTCTCAGGTGTAATATCACTTGTCTTAGGACTATTTATAGGGATCACCCTTACAGTAACTAAAAAAGGAGGCATTCTTGAAAATGCCGTCCTTTCCTCGGTTTTAGATAAAACAGTAAACATATTCAGAACCATACCATTCATAATCCTGCTGGCGCTTCTGATACCCTTGACAAGGATGATCGCCGGTACTGCCATAGGCACAAAGGGTGCGATAGTACCTTTGATATTTGGGACAGTCCCGTTCTTTGCAAGACAGGTTGAAACTGCCCTCGCAGAGCTTGATAAAGGTCTTATCGAGGCAGCCTTGTCAATGGGGAACAGTCCAATCGAAATCATTAGACGTGTGTACCTGAAGGAAAGTCTTCCCGGACTCATCCGAGCAGTAACCATAACTGCAATAAGTCTGATAGGACTTACTGCCATGGCAGGAGCAGTTGGCGGAGGAGGCTTAGGCGACTTTGCAATCAGATACGGTCATCAGAGAAACCAGACTGACGTGACCCTGGCAACGGTAATTGTCCTGATATTACTTGTAAGCTTTCTTCAGAGCTTAAGCAACTGGATAATATCAAAAATCAGCCATTGAGTTCCTTGGTCAGGAGCTCGCCAAGGCGTTTAAGCCCCTCATCTATTTTTTCGGCATTGTTGGCTGAAAAATTGAGTCTGATGGAATGTATCCCATCTTCCTCATCAACACAAAATGCTGAACCGGGAACATAGGACACCTTATATTCCTCAGCTGCCTTTTTCAAAAGAGTCCTGGTGTTGACAGTATCAGGAAGGTCGACCCAGACAAATAGGCCGCCCTCGGGAACAGTGTACTTGATTTCAGCGGGGAAATACTTTCTAATACCTTCAAGCATTGCATCCAATCTTTCAAGATATAATGGGACCATGCTTTCAAGATGAGCTGGTAGAAGGCCTCTGTCAAGGAAACCGGAGCATATCGCCTGTGCAAGTATCGGCGTGTTTGTATCAGTTATGCCCTTGGCAAGAATTATGGCGTCGATGATCTCCTTGCTTCCAACCATCGTTCCGACCCTTAATCCGGGTGCAATAGTCTTGGAAAAGCTATTTGCAAGAACTACATGACCTGTTTTATCGAAGGTCTTGATAGGTGGGACTGAATTCCCCCTGTACCTTAGATCACAATATGGATCATCCTCAAGTACGATCATGTCGTATTCGGAGGCAAGGTCCGCAATCATCTTTCTTCTTTCAACCAAAAGGGTTTTCCCGGATGGGTTCTGGAAGGTTGGTATGGTATATAGCATTTTTGGTTTGTGCAGCTTGATTTTTTCCTCAAGGTCAGAAATAATTATACCTTCGTCGTCCATTTTGACTGAAACAAGCTTAGCTTCATATTTCTTGAAAACCGAGATAGTATTTAAATAAGTTGGTGACTCTACAAGAATACAATCACCTGGATCAATGAGGATTTGCGTCAAAAGGTCAACCCCTTGAGTAGATCCGGTAGTAACGACTACTTCATCTTCTGAAGCAATAACACCCTTAGGTTTGGCAACATGCTCCAAATAAGCTTTTTTGAGAGGCTGCCACCCATCTGTCGAGCCATATGACAATGATCTTTGTGAGTCATTGGCAAGTACCTCGTCGACTATCTCCCTGATAGCGTCAACCGGATAAAGCTCTCTTGCTGGACTTCCCATACTAAAGGAAATAACTGAAGGGTCGAGAGAATATCTCAGAATATCAGCTAAATCGTCACCCGAAAATTTTGTCATTCTATTCGCTAACTTCACCATTTCCATCCCTCCTGATTCTTTATTCCATCTACCATAGACTTGATCCCTGCAATATAAAATGCAATATCCGTAGATATGGTAACACTGTCAAAGCCTTGCTCAAGATAACCTATAGCCATTGCAGGATCAGCTGTGAATATAAAGCTTAATTTGTTGCTATCCTTGCATGCCTTTAATATCCTTGCAATAGCTTCCTTGAAAACCGGTTCATTGAATTGGGCAGGTATACCAAGACCCACCGACAGGTCATATGGACCAATAAATATACCGTCTACTCCTTCAAGAGCAGCTATAGCCTCGATGTTATCCAGACATCTCTTTGTTTCACATTGCGGTATCAGCAAAGTCTCTCTGTTGCAGGTTTTGAAATATTCCATAACGTTTCTTGAAAAATCCTCGTAACCAAACCCTGCTTTTCTCGCTGTGAAAAATCCTCTTTTACCAACCGGGTAGTATTTAGCCCACTCAACGAGAGATTTGGCTTCTTCGACTGTTTCCACACACGGTACGACCAGTCCTATGGCACCAATATCAAGATTCTTGAGAACTGAAGGTCTTGATACGTCCTTGATTCTGACAAGGGGTACAAGCTCCTTGAGCTCAGCGGCCCTTATAAGGCCCATTGTGCTCTCTACCTCAAAGGGGCCATGTTCCGTATCTATGATTATGTAATCGAGGCCTGTGTACCCAAGCCCTTCAACAGCTGTCTCTCCTCCTACCTCAAAAAAGGTGCCGATGGCTTTACCGCCTGAGACAAGCTTTTCCTTTAAGTTGTTTTTCATTTGATCCCCACCTTTCTTATCAAACAATGTACCTTTTTTTTGCATAAAAGTCAACCAATTGCTATAGTACAGTATTAAAGGGTATATATGCACATAATGAAACCCATATTTAGGAGGAGTCATAATGATCATAAAAGCACTTATGGAGAACAGGGGAAAATCTGATGAGTATTTGACAGAGCATGGATTGAGCCTATATATTGAAACCGATACAAGGAAGCTCCTTTTCGACACCGGAGAAACTGATAAGTTTCTTTCCAATGCAGAGAAACTCGACGTAGATCTTGCAGATGTGGATATTGTTATAATTTCCCACGGGCATTATGATCATGCCGGGGGTATAGCGTCATTTCTTGAGAAAAACGATAAAGCGAGGATATACATGCAACGTGAGGCATTTATACCCCATGCTTCCGATAAGGATGGAGATATTGAGGATGCTGGTGTTGAGCCATCATTAGAGAACCAGGACAGGATTACACTGGTAGACGAGGATATTTTCTTTGATGATGATTTGATATTGTTTTCAAGGATCAATGGGGACTATCTCGTGCCTGAGGGAAATTCGCACCTTCTTATGAAGAAGGGAGAGGAATGGCAGGTCGATGACTTCCACCATGAACAGAATCTGATCATTAAAGATGGGAAAAAGAGGGTACTATTTACCGGATGCTCACATAGAGGCATCGCAAATATTTTAAGACAAGCTGCAGAAAACTCTGACCTCCCCATAACTCATGTGATAGGAGGATTCCATCTATACGATTTGAAGCTGGATGATCAGAGCGATTTGGAATTTCTCACCAAGGTAGCCGATGAGCTGGATAAATCAGGCGCCATACTCTACACAGCACATTGCACAGGCTATGACCAGTTCAAATGGCTTAAGGGGAAACTGGGTCACAAAATCGATTACGTTTCTGCGGGTACAGTACTGGAGTTATGATTAAAACTTGTATGGAACAGGGTTTTATCGCTTAAAAGGACTTAAGTCCTGGTACGCCTGTGATTATTTAGGTGCTCATATGAGATTCAGCAAACATCTCATTTCATGGAAGGCAATTTCCAATCGGGGGTGAAAATCCGAAATTGGTTTTGAAAAAATGTTCTAATATCTGAAAATCATGCAAAAATGGTACTTACATTTCTTAAAAACAATAGTATAATATAGATGTAAATATTAAACAGCTAACATCTAATACCTCTCAATACATCCCCTTGCGGACGGTTCTTCCAGAAGCAGGGGGACTCCCTTTTTTGAGGGAACAAAGTACACTATTGTCGTATCGCTTTACATAGATTACACATTATGTTAAAATATTGTTGAATAAATAAATCTCCGAGTTTATTGACCTTCGATTATTTATGGTTTATAAACCGATAGGGTTCAGCTGGAAACGGCGGGGCCTCCTGATGGAAAGGAGAGTTATGCAGTATTTCCATTGGGAATGCTGCTTTTTGTTTTTGCAGTCATTCCTTTCCTGCGGAGTACAAACAAAACATGAAAGGTGGATGGATTATGACAAAGTTTAAAAAGGTATCTGCTTTATTATTAGTTATTGCTATGCTTTTCTCACAGGTTGTATTTGCAGAAGGCGAAGCAGTTGTAGTTATTAATGGTGCAGGGGTAGAAAAAGAGCTTTCACTGACTTTGGATGAGCTTAAGGCAATGCCAGAGGAAGCACAAATCGACGAGGAATACATATATAACAGCAAAACAGGTGAAAAGACTGTTACAGTTAAAGGCGTAAGTCTTGCATATGTACTTAGAGAGCTTGCGGGGCTTAAAGTAGAAGAGGCTGAGGTTGCTATGGTTGCTTCAGATGGTTATCCGATCGACCCTCAAATGCTTACAGATATTATGGCAGAAAGTCTAAAGTATGTAATAGCATATGAAGTAAATGGTTTAGCTATAGACAATGACGAGAATCCTGAAACAGATGAAATAGTCGTATATAGAAAGGTTAAAGAATCAGGTGAATTTGGAACAGTATTTAAGCTAGTGGCTGAAATTACAGTAGGAGAAGCAATAGAGCCGATTGTTGAAGAACCTGTTGTCGAGGATCCTGTAGCTGAAGAGCCTGCGGCAGTTGTATTTACAGATTTAACGGATGAATTCGCCTTCGCAAAATCTGCTATTGAAGGCTTGGCACAAAAGGGAATAGTAAATGGAAAGGGCAACGATTTGTTTGACCCTGCAGGTAGCTTCACAAGAGCAGAGTTCTGCAAGATAGCGGTAGTTTCTCTTGGCTATGAGCTTGTAGAGTATAAGGGCGGGTTCAGCGATGTCAAAGCAAGTGATTGGTTTGCACCATATGTTCAGACAGCAGTAGATAATGGTATATTCACAGGCTACCCAGATGGAACCTTTATGCCGATTAAAGTAATAAATAGACAAGAAATTGCAGCTGTTGCTGGTAGAGCTGCAGTTATGGCAGAGGTAGTTGCACAGGAGAAGTTGAATAAATTTGTGATGGAAAAATCCAATTACGAAGACAAGCTCTTAGTACCTGAGTGGGCTGCAAACGAAGTAGCTTGGCTAGAAGCTCAGGGAGTATTTGCTGGCGTTGCAGAGGGCCAATTCCAACCAACAAAGGTAGTCAACAGAGCTGAAGCAGCTGTAATAGTATATAACACCCTGTTCGCCGAGCAGGATTTAGAGTAAAGAATAGGACGGATAGAGCGAGGGCAAAAGTCTTCGCTCTTTTCATAGCACAGGAGGTGCAATTATGAAAAATAGGAAGCTGGCCAAAGCTTGGTTATCGATTATCCTTTCACTGACACTATTTCTTCCAGGTATCCCAATAGCGAGAGCAGAAGCAGTGGATCTTACGATAACCGGCACAGGTATAAATAACCAGATATCCATAGGTCCTGATGACTGGGACCGATATACTATAAAGGAAGCAGTTTTTTCTGGGAACAATAGCTTGAATTTTCACAAGATAACAAAGGTGAAGGGCTATGATCTGTTCGAGCTTATTGGAACAGAAAACCTTATATCAGGAACAGATTGGGAGATGACCTTTATCTGTTCAGATGGTTTTACCTTCAAGAAGACGATAAGCGAGCTTAAGGGTACATACACTTATCCCGATTTTACCGTGGAGAGCAAAAAATCAGCACCAGCAATGATAGCCAGATATTCAGCAGTACTTGCAGACTATCCTAAGGACAGTTTTGCACCTCCCGTCAGTTGGAGCGACAGAGCTCTCACCGAAAGTGACCTTGATAAGGATTTTCCCAAGCTTGTATTTGGTCAGGCAGGTATAAATGACATGAATTTATCCAAATGGGGAAAGCAAGTTGTAAAAATAATAGTTGGCGAGGAAAGATTTGCTGATGTGGGTTCAGCTTCTCCTTACAAACACATCAGCTATCCGGGAGCGCCATATAATATCGATGCCATTTCAGGAGCTACCTTTACTATTGAGGGACCTGCTGTAGAAGGCTACAGAGCCATTTCCTTAAGGCAAATAGAGGAAAACACCAAGGAACAGGCAGTAGTTGAATACTACGAAAAAACTGACCAAGGAGTATTCCTGAACAGCTACGAGGGAGTAGATGCCAAGAGCCTTTTGGAGAACTATGTAAAGCTGCGACCAAATGCAGGAAATATTACATTCAAGAGTAAATCCAGACAGACTATACTTACAGTACCTTTAGAGGATGCGGACAAATACACTATTGCCTATGGAGTAAATGAGGTGCCATATGTGTACCTCGACTCGGACGTAGGTTTTAAGCAGGATAAATTCAACGACAATGGATGCTTCAAGCTGGTATATGAGCAGGATAAAGCCTCTGCCAGGGAATTTTCAAATGTTGCATATATCTACGTTGAGGAAAAGGACGCAAAAAATATATTTGAACATTCCTATGCTCCATTTAACTCTACTGAATACACTGATTATGAAATAATAATACATGGAGATGCGCTTGGCAAGGAGATTAGATATAAGGTATCGGAAATTGAGGCAATGGACGATATCAAGTATACAGGTGAGTACAGTCTCTCAAATAGCGAGTATTTCTGGTATTATAACAACTATAAGGGAGTCAAGCTGTGGGATCTCCTTCTAAAAGCTGGTCTTGATCCTAAGACTCCCAATGATACCAAGATTAGATTCGTTGCGGCAGATAATTATAATTTTGCACCAATGACCATAGGAGAGATAAAGAACTACCAGCTTTATGGTTATTACGAGAAGGACTCCCAAGATTTGGGAGATGGCAAGTTCGACGGTTCAAATGTTAAGCCGGTCAAATCAGGCATGCCACCACTCGTAGCCTATGGTTTCAATGGATATCCATACGTTACAAGGCCGACTGATGAAGGATTCAACCCTGGTTTAGGAAATGACGGCGGGCCATTGAGGATAATATTTGGTAAGACAGGATATAATGATACCAATGGTTCTAATCAGGTACAATATATAAAGGAGATCATAGTTGGAGAGGGAGAAGCTATTGGAACAGGTACGATCAACCAACAAGGAACAGGTGTGGAGACTGCTTCATCTGTAGACTCTACATCGACCTGGAACCACAATCAGGGAGCATATAAAGAGTATTTAGATCAACCTGTTTTGAGAGTGACAGGCTCTCAGGTAAAGGAGCCAATGACCTTTACACTAAGACAGCTTGAGTCAATGCTGGATTATATTTTGCGAGATGTGTATACCGGTGATGGCATAAGAGAATTCGAGGGCATAGAGCTTTGGAAACTGATATCTGATTTTGTACAGCTCAAGGATGGAGTAGATCAACCATCCATCAGAGTATTTAGTGGCGCAAACTACAATCAAATATTACGCAGTAATGATCAGGTCATGAATGGAGTACTTAATTCATCTGGACAACTAAAAAAAATAATGCTCGCATATGCTGTGGAAGGATATCCTCTGGTTCCAAACGAAGCTTCCATTGGATACGAAAATAATAATGCATATGGACCTATAAGGCTTATAATAGAAGAAAGTAAATCCATGTGGGTCAAATGGGTAGATTGTATAGTCGTAGGCACTGGGGATTATGAACAACCGAAGACAGAGGACATCAAAGAGCTTGATTTACCAGAGCTTCCTGAACCAGTTACCAATAGGGAGGCGATCGTAGATTGGATAATCCATAGAAATGATACTGGATTTGAAATGTCAGAAGCCAGTGTAAGAGCTATGGAGTATGATAATGAAGGGAACCTTTGGATAGGAACTAATGGCGGCGGGCTTTCAGTAAGGTCAATCGATGGGAAATGGTCCCACATTACGGAAATAGAGACCATAAATGCAGGTACACTAAAGATAGATACGGTGTATGCGATAGTTCAGAGGGAAAATGGAGAACTATGGCTTACTCTGGGAGGGCCTAACGATCCAAGAGGAATACTTGTCAAGGATCCAAACGGCTGGAGGAGTATAAATAAAGAGAATTCAAATCTTCCGGCTTGCTTTGTACAGGAGCTTGAGCTTGATGGAGATGGTGGGATATATATAGGCACTCAAAACGGTCTGGTTCACATCGATAAATCCGGGGAGTGGAGTATTTATACTCAAGCTGAAGGTTTATTGCCATACTCAGTGGATGCAGTTGAGCCTGATGGTAAAGGAGGAGTATGGATAGGATATTATCCGGACACTAAGGGTACAGAGGCTGAGCCTAAGTATTTTGGAGGGTACCAATATCTTGATCCAAGTGGCAAGCTGACGACTTATCAGGGCTTTGACCCAGACAATTTTAACCATAATTGGGTGAGGAGCATATCAGTTGACCCTGATGGAGGAGTCTGGATAGTTCGTTCAGGGAACGCTCCAGGCTTTGGTCAGGGAGAGGTTGATTATATAATTGGCAATGAGAAGAAGACCTACAAAGCATCAGAGCTTTATCCGGGAATAGGAGAAGACAATGACATAAGACTTGTCAAGGCAAGCTCTGATGAAGCTGGTGTAATTTATATAGCAACAACAGCAGGCGGAGTTGCGAGGATTGATATAAAATTTGAAAAAGCAGAAGCGTATCTTTATGGTAAGCCATTCCCAACTAAGCAGTGGAACAATGTTTACTTCCTGGACTTTTCGGAGGATGGTCTTATGATCGGAACAAACGGAGGTGCAGCGGTCTATAAGGAACTGATGCAGTTTGCTGACACCGAAGGTCATTGGGCTGAGGCTTCAATTTCCAGAATGGCAGAAATGTCATACGTTAAAGGAGATTCCAGAGGATTCAGGCCAAATGACAGCATAACCAGAGCAGAGTTTGTGGTATTGCTTTCAAGGGTCCTTGGTCTGGATACTGAGACAAAAGTCTCTTCCTTTAAGGATGTAACTATAGGGTCATGGTATGGTAAATCCATAACAGCGGCAGTCGAAAATGGTCTGGTAAATGGTTATTCAGATGGAAGCTTTAAACCCTCTGGGAGAATAACCAGAACAGAGATTGCAGCTATCCTGGGCAGGGTCGTGGATACAGAGCTTTCAGAGTCGCAAATAAACGATGCTCTTTCAGAATTTAAGGACACAGTCCCAGAATGGGCTAAGGCACCAGCTGCAGCTGCAGTCAGAGCAGGGATAATCGATGGCTTCCCAGATGGCAGCTTCAGTGGGGCTCAGAGTGCTACCAGAGCACAGACAGCAGTAATGCTCATGAGATTATTGGGACACCAATAGATTTGAGAGCTGACATCCCCAAGGAGGAAGTAAAATGACTAAAAAAAATATAATATTGGTAGTTGTAGCCTTCTTGCTGCTCTCTGTCGTAGCCTCAGGCTGCAGCAAGAAGGACAGCACTGATGCTGAAGTACCGGCTGAACAGCAGGTATTTGAGGAGACTGCAGAGGACCCGGACATAGCTGAGGAACCAGTAGAGATAATCACCGGGGCACCATTGGAGGAACCCTTGGCAGAGCCAGAAGTTGACGAGATTGAGGAAGAGGAGCCAGCTTCAGAGGGATCAAAAGCACCTGAGGAACAATCAACATCATTGGGAGATCAACCAGTTCCACAGGAAGCACCTGTCCAGATAACAGAGTTACCAGTTGAATCACAATCAGCTGAACCTGAAAAGCCAAGTGGACCTTCAATCCAGCTTATCAAGACTAATGGAGAAACTTTCTACATGAGCCTTGATGATATGAAAGACAGATCAGAGCTGCATTTTTCGGGGAGCTTTTATTGGCTAAACAGCTTTGGAAGCACAGGCCATACTGATTTTAAGGGAGTTAAATTGTGGACGTTATTGGAAGCAATGGAAATAGTAGATTCATCCTCATCGAGAGTGAAGGTCATCGCTTCTGACGGCTACAGTATGGATTTTGATATATCCCAAATAAAGAGAATGGATTATATTGATGAAACGAATCAGGATGTTAAGCTTCCAATAATTATAGCCTGGGAGGAGAATGGAGAAGCTTATGATCCATCAGAGGGTGCGCCTTTCAAGCTGGTGGTAGGACAGAAGGAGCCCGGAGACATTAATAAGCCTCAATGGGTTTCTAATATAGAAAAAATAATTGTAGAGTAGGTTATAAAATGACTAAAGGTAAGAAACAATACATTATTTTTCTCGTCGTAACATTGATTATTGCAGCTACTATGCTTTATTTTACAGATACTGTTTCTGAAGAGGAGTCGAAGGTAAGGAGCTACTACCCGGAAGCAAAAAAGGTAAGGCTGATAAGAGATCTTTCTGATGAAGGATTCATAGCATTGAATATGCCTGCAGTTAGGAGAGGCTATGAGGTTGACGGTGAAATCAAGGCTATTGTTTCAAGCTGCGTTGGATATAACGGGCCGGTAGAGATCCTTGCTGCATTTGATGGACAAGCTCTAAGTGGAATTGAGGTCATTGAGCACACTGAATCACCTGATTACGCTGAGCATATTGAGAAGGAATGGTTCCTTGAGAGATTTAGGGAGCTTGGGGCAGATAAATACCTGAACCTTGTGGCTTTGGATAAGGAATCCCCTGAGGATATTGTCCAGGTAACCGGAGCAACTGTCAGCTCTCAGGCTGTAGTAAACGCAGTAAACGCAGCCATTGGTGCATATCAGTACCTTAATAATGGCGTCGAAATGGCTTCCGTAGAAGATGTTGTTCCTCAGGAGATGTGGCAGAAGGATGTAAACAGCTTTGCTATCAATTGGGGTGAAAGCTCAATAAGGATCGATACCGATGAGATAAAAACATATGAACAGGTAGAAAGAGAAGTAGTTCTTATAAATACCACTGGGACACATACCAATATGAAGGTGAAAGGCCCCACTCTTAAAGCATTGCTTGATGCTGAAGGAATAGATCTGTCCAGCTTTGAAGGGATAGGCATAACAGGCAGAGATGGATACTATACCTTAGTGGGTAAAGAAAAATTAGATGTGAATGAAGTTATCTTGGCTTGGGAGGTAGACGGAAAGCATGTAAAGGATGAAGAAAAGCCTGTTAGGGTTGCGATCCCCAACGAGCTGGGACCTTATTGGGTAAAAATGGTGTCGAACATTGACCTTTACGAAAAGATATCACCAAAGAATATTACCAAGGTCCATATGTTCGATGCTCTAACAAGAGGTATAGAGCCCTATTACTATGAATATTATGGCAGTAAGGACAAATCCATAGAAGTAGGGAAAATACTGTCAAAGTTTGACGAGATCGATAAGAAGGGCTTCTTCACTATGGCTGCCAACGATGGTTTGGAAAAAAACGAGACTATATCCCTGGTGATCCAACGGTACTTTATAAAAATCGAGGGAGAGAATGCACCAATGAATATTGCTCCTGGATTTAAACTGGGCATGAACGTAAAGCATATGACCCATTTCTCAACGACAAAAGATGCCGTAGTTTTCCCGGAGAAAATGATAGATGTTGTCAGGACTAAGTTTGCAGGAGATGAGGAAGGGATGCTTCTGGAGGATGTTCTATTGACAGCAGGCATGAGATGGGAGGAAGGAGCGTCATTTTCAGCCATAGCATCAGATGGGAGCATATTTCCGCTGGACTACGCAACGATGCTTCAATGCAGTATAATAGATAATGGAGATGAGGTATCACTTCATAATGGTGAAAAGATACTCACAAATGACCTTTTGAGGATCGAGATAAAATGAGGCGAGATATTAGAATAAGGCTGCAGCTTATTGCTGCAGCCATTGTAGCTGTCAACTGCATAATGTACTATCTATACTTAAATGGGATCACTGAGATAAGATCTTTTTCGATCGCTGATCTGAATCCATATGCAGGCTTTAGCCATCTGAAGGCAGGCTTAACAGATGTATCATACAGATGGAGAGGAATAACAAGAGGGATGGCTCTTACAATAGGGATAACCTTAGCAGCCATAGTATCCGGCAGAGTTTTTTGCGGATATGTTTGTCCAATAGGAATGCTTCAGGATATATCAAACCTTATTGGCAGAAAATTAGGACTGAAGAGCATCAAGTCTTCCAAGCTGACTAAAGACCTTGAAAAGACAAAATATGTTGTATTTTTGTCAGTCGTGATCCTTGGGATATTTGGACTTGGAAATCTGCTGACCCCGATGTCTCCATGGCTTGGATATCTCAATATATTTGCTGGTTTGAAGTTTCATACAGGCTTAATATTGTTGATTTTATTTTTGGTTATATCCCTTAAGATCAAGAGACCATTTTGCAGATTTCTGTGTCCACTTGGAGCTTACCAGGCTCTGCTTTCTGCTGTAGGATTTACAAGTATAAAAGATTCAGAGAATTGCAGCAGCTGTTCATATTGTCTTAGGGACTGCCCGGTAGGAATTGAGTCCTTCGATTATGGTTCAGCAAGTCCTGAATGCATTGGCTGTATGCGATGTGTAGAATCAAATTGCATTAAGGGAAATAAGGGCTATTCTATAAGACTTTTCAACCGACCTGTCAAGGGAATAAGAATCGTGATTATTTCCATGACAATTCTTGTCTTCTCCTATATAGTATTACCTGTTATTGGGGCAACTCAAAATACCACATCCAGGCTACCAGTAGGAGAGCTCAGGGATGGAAGCTATATAGGCCTTGGCACCGGCTTTGGCGGGCCGTTGATGGCTGAGATATATGTCGAGGGAGGAAGAGTCAGCAATATAAGTATAGTTAGCCATAGAGAAACAGAAGGCTACTACGAAGAAGTATTCAGATTTGTTGGATCAGAGATCGTGGCTACTCAGAGCATAAGCATCGATGCCTTAAGCGGAGCGACTGCAACCACCAGGGGATTCCTGGGTGCAGTAAGAAGCGGAATAAGCCAGGCATCAGCTCTTGATTAAGGGGAGAATTTTATGAAGAAAAAATATTTCATTGTAATTTTTCTAACTGTAATTATAGCTTCAGGGTTTTTCCTTTTAACAAGGGAAGGAGCACCCGTCCTGAATATAGTAATAGGTGAGGAAATAATAAGTGTTGACCCGGAATACATATATAATCACTCTGATGCGGAAACATTCCCATCAGTTGTCAGAAGCAGCGGACAGAAGCCAGTTGAAACTGAGTATACCGGGATAGAGTTATCAAAATTATTTGAAGGCTTGGGTGTTAAGCCTAGTGAAAAGATAACCTTAAATGCAGAGGACGGTTACAGGATAGTGATCTTAAAAGAAGAACTGGAGGAACACCATAATGTTTATCTGGCCTTTGCGAGAGATGGAGAGTACATGCTATCCAGGAAAAAAGGAGGAAATGGTCCTTATCAATTAGTAATAAGACGGGATCCCTTCAGCCAACGTTGGATCAAACATATTGATGAAATAGTTATAGTACCTTCAGAAGGAGCTGATGATTGATTTGAGCTCCAACAAACGGTTTTTCGACAGATATACGATATTTGAATTGGTAGCAATAGCGGTGGTCGCAGCACTTGGTGTAGCTACTAAACCAATAGTAGTGCCTCTTGTGCATATAATTACAGGACCATTATTTATACCAGGTGGAGCGATAGCAGGTGGCTTTTATATGCTGTGGATCATTCTGGGAATCGGCTTTGTCAAAAAAACCTGGACAGGGACATTGATAGGTTTGGTTCAGGGCTTGATAGTAGTAGCAACTGGTGTGATAGGGAGTCACGGAGTATTGAGCATTTTTTCGTACACACTTCCAGGAGTTGTAGCTGATCTGGTATTTATGTTTTCAAGGAATAAGAGCTATAATCTGATACATTTCATGTTAGGGTGCATGGCAGCAAATATTACAGGAACTATAATATCAAACTTATTATTCTTTAGACTGCCAGCTGAGATGTTATTATTGCTGATTTCAGGAGCTGCACTTTCTGGAGCTTTAGGCGGTGTCATAGCATGGAACCTTCTGAAGGCATTAGATAAATTAGGTCTGAATCTGTGAGGAATTAAAATGAAAATAAATTTTTTTGGAATGATACTATTACTATTAACAATAATTCTTTCAGGGTGTGGAAGCGCGGAGCCTGCGTATCAGAAGGAGATGGGCATAGGTGTGTTCACTCTCGAAGAAAATATACTTTTCAACTGGTATCCAAATGGCATTGAGATAGAGGACTCTATTGTTTCTAAAAAAATCACCGAGGGATCCCTGCTATTTCAATCGGGAAAGAGAGAGAGCTTTAGTGAGCTTCCAAACCTGGAAAGCAAGAATAATATGGTATACGTGGAAAATGGATATGTCGATGGACCGCTTGCTGGTATATATTTGGGGGAAAAAGTGGAATCCATTACCAAGTTATATGACGATGTCATAAAATCACTTGATGATGGTGTCCCTGTTCTTGTTTTTTTTATTGACGGTTTATCATTTGATCAATACAGTAATGTGGCGGAAACAGGCGAATTGCATTTTTTGGGGGAGTACTATGAAGACAAAATCATCAGTGTATTTACACCAGTTACAAATGCTGGATTTGCAGCAATGATAACAGGAAAGACACCTGATGAAAATGGGGTCCATGACAGAAGCTACAGAGACCTGAAAGCAGAAAGCATATTTGGTTATGCAGATTCAATAGGGAAGAGATCCCTATTGCTGGAGGGTGAAATAAAGATCCTCAATACCGAGATAGAGCCTGTACTTCATGTGGATGTCGATAAGGATGGAGATACTGATGATGAGATGGTTATTACTGCACTTGGTGCTGTGAACGAAGACTATGATTTGATCTTCATTCATTTTCACGGGGTCGATGACAGAGGACATCAATATGGTCCTCAATCCAGTGAAACCCTGGATTATGTAAAGACCGTAGATGAGTGGATCACGAACATCTCAAGTTCCTGGGAAGGAAACATTTATGCGACCGCCGACCATGGAATGCATTCCACCAATGAGGGTGGTGACCATGGAGTATGTAGATATGAGGATATGATAGTTCCGTATTTCACAAGGGAGAAATAGAATGAATAAAACAACTAAAGCAGCAATTTTTATAATAATCATTTTAATTGTCATTTTTTTTGCTGCATTGTTACTTAATAAATCAGAGATCGAGTCCCGAAGGGAACTTTTGGAGAGCTCAGCAATAGAGGTAAAATCGAAAGATTTGAGCGATAAAGTAGATCTTGAGACTTTACAGTCTATAGGACTTGAGGACTTCGAGGCAGTACTTGATACTTCGACTACAGAAGCTTCTTTACTTGAGTATACAGGAGTTCAATTGATCAAGCTATTAGCGAGCCTGGGCTACGAAATAAATGGAAAGGATATTATTATCGCTACAGGAGCTGACGGTTTTTCCGTTGCATATTCCGGTGAGGAAGTGTTAGATTATGGCAACATCTACATAGCTGTTATGGAGGAAGGAAATTATCTGGGTGGAATTGAGGATGGAGGAAGAGGACCTTTTGAAATAATAGTTATCAACGATTCCTTTAGTAACAGGAGATGCAAGTGGGTCACAGGGATCGAGGTGGTCAAATGAAGGCAATAGAGATAACCGGGCTTTCCTTTACATACAAAGGCTCAGAGAAGAAAGCATTTACAGGCATCGACCTTGATGTGGAGGAAGGTAGTATAACCGCGGTCGTTGGCAAGAGCGGGTGTGGAAAAAGTACGCTTCTACGTTGCATTGCCGGATTGTGTCCGAGAGTATATCAGGGGGAAATGGTTGGCACTATCTCAATATTCGGTGAGAAAATATCAAGTATATCACATGTAAGCCTATCTACGATAGTTGGCATTGTATTTCAAAACCCTGCCACTCAGCTATTTTCACCAACTATTGAGGACGAGTTAGCATTTGGCCCCGAGAACCTGTGCATACCGAGAGAAGAAATTGGCAATAGAATGAACGATGTTTTAAGGATCATTGGATTAGAGAAACACAGGAATCTTAATCCAGCTAATCTTTCGGGAGGTCAGCAGCAGCTCGTTGCGATCGGATCCGTTCTGACGATGAAGCCTCGAATATTGTTGTGCGATGAGATATTGTCCTGGCTCGATTTGGAAGGAAGAAAAGCGGTAAGAGATTTGCTGATTGAGCTAAAAAAACACGGAACAACAATTTTATTAGCAGATCATAGAGATGAAAAGATAGATATTGCCGACAAAATAGTAAGATTGTAAGGGCTGAGGTCATGAAACCATTTATTGTATTTGAAAATGTTGATTTTAAGTATAGAAGGAGTAATAATATCTTCCAGAGTCTGGTTCTTGCTATCAACAGTGAAGAAACAACAGCTATCACAGGAAACAACGGTTCTGGGAAAACGACCCTGTCAAAGCTTGCTGCCGGGATGCTGCACCCTCAGAAGGGCAGGGTAGTCGTTGACGGAGAAGATATTAAAGAAATGTCCCTGGGGGAACTGGGCACTAAGCTTGGATACGTGTTTCAGGCCGTCGAGAGGCAGCTGTTCGGTATGACGGTACTGGATGAGCTGACCTTTGTTAACAGGTTGAAGGGGATTGAAGAGTCAGAGACCTATGCTAAGGCAAATAAATTGCTGGAAGCTTTTGAACTGACAGATCTCAGAGATAGACATCCCTCTACCTTGAGCTACGGAGAAAAAAGACGCCTTGCGATAGCAGCAGCACTAATGTCTGATATTAGTTTTCTAATACTTGATGAACCTACTTCATTTCTTGATCCCGATAGGATAGAGAGCTTGTCATCAACACTTGATTCTTTAAAGGCGAATGGGGTGGGAATGCTAATTATAAGTCACGATGAAGACTTTGTTGCCAGACATGCAGATAGGATAATAAGAATAGAGGACGGTGGAATAGTAGATGATCACAGACATTAGACTGGACCCCAGAACCAAGCTTATTACGGCAGCAATTTTTTCCACTCTTGCAATCGTCTACTCTGATCTAAGGATATTGGCAATAATCCTGTTAATATCGTTCATTACGTCAATATCGACGAATAAAGAGATTTCATACCTTCTGTCGAGACTCAAAGGATTATTGATACTTGTAGCAGGGATAGCAGTTATACAAAGTTTATTCACCAACTCCGGGATCCCTTTGCTCAAGATTGGCGAGATAGTTATTTTGACTGACTTTGGAGCATCAAGGGGAATTGAATTTTTGCTGCGTATGGGGATTATTGCTTCTTCTTCGCTGATTTTGGTATCATCAAGCAGCAGAGAGATGATTCAGGGAATGATCAAGCTAAGGATCCCCTATGAGATCGCTTTTATGGTGTCTGTAGGAGTAAGATTTTTTCCGGTATTTCGGGAGGAGTTTATTGATATGACAAATGCGATACAGCTTAGAGGACTTGATTTTAAGAAAATCGGGATAGGGAAAAAACTAAGGGCATATACATATTTGCTTATGCCTATTACAATCAACTCACTTATCAAAGCAAAGGAGCTATCAGTTGCCATGGAGGCAAGGTCATTCAGGGCATATCCTACTAGAACCAGTTGGGTCGTCCTTAGGTTTGGTATAATTGATTATATAGTTTTATCTATGGCATTGGTATTTGTTATGTTGATAGCTTTGTTGGGCTGATAGATCACATATTATGAGAGGTGGATTATACGTGGGTAAAATGAAGGTATTATCAGTTGTAGGGATCAGCAAATCTGGGAAAACTACGACAATTGAAAACATAATCAGAGAACTGACTAGAAGAGGAAGGTCTGTAGGGACCATCAAGGAGATACATTTTCATGAGTTCAAGATGGATATGGATGGTACCAATACTGACAGGCACAAGCAAGCAGGCGCAACATTGGTCACCGCCCGTGGTGACAAAGAAACTGATATTCTTTTTCAGGAGAAACTACCTGTCAATGAAATATTGAGGTTTTATAATCAGGATTATGTGATCATGGAAGGAGTAAGAGACAGCTCCACTGCTAAGATAGTGACAGCTCATGACATAGAAGGTATAGAATCAAGGCTTGACGGAACTGTTATAGCGATTTCCGGAAGAATAGCTTCAAAGATCAGGGAGTATAAGGGAGTACCTGTAATAAATTCCATGACTGACATAGAAGCTCTTGTTGACCTGATAGAAAAGAGAAGCTTCAGACCTTTGCCGGATGTAAGTGATGAATGCTGCAGGGCATGCGGATTTACCTGCTGCGAACTGGGAGCAAGAATAGCACAGGGACTTTCCCATAGAGGTGATTGTGTTCTTGATAGGCAGGAAGTTGTTCTTCGTATAGATGGCACAGAAATACCAATGGTGCCCTTTGTTCAAAGGATAATAAAGAATACGATAATTGGAATTTCAAGTGAGCTTAATGGCTATTCAGACAATGGGGATATAGAGATATGTGTAAGAAGGTGAAGCTTACAAGTAAAAGAAACAAGGTATATAGGTTGCTTGAAGATGAGGGAAACAGCATATTAAAGACTTTCATTGACAAAGAAGACATGAAAAGGGAGCTCAGCATACTTAGATTGCTTCATGGTAGGAACTGTAGAGTGCCTGAGGTGCTTAAGGTCACCTCAGATTCTATTTATCTTGAGGACCTTGGTGACGAAACGCTGCTGGATTGGTATGAAAGCATTGAAAAGACAAATGCGGATAGTATATTGCCAATGATACTTAAGCTGTCGGATTGGCTTGAAGCATTCTATGACACATTAAGTTCCAGTAAGTACGGCAATTATATTATGGGTGATGTAAATTTTAGGAATTTCCTGATTAAGGATGGAGAGATCTACGGCATAGACTTCGAACAGTGCAGGGAAGGTAAGATAGAAGAGGATCTTGGGAAATTAGCTGCATACTCATTGACGTATGATCCTATGATGACTGATTGGAAGAAAAATTTTGTAAAGCTTCTTGTTGAACAACTGTCGATGAAGCTTGATATTTCAAAAGATGCCATAAGCTCTGAAATGGATAAAGAGCTTATTAAGATAAGGCTCAGAAGGAAAAAGAAATAGCATAAAAAAATCTTGATATTTTTATTCTAATAAACTAATATTGTTGTGTGAAGATGAAAGGAGATGGTTCAAATTTCCAGCATTAAGAGAGTTTATATCGAAAAAAGAGATGGGTTTGACATTGAAGCCAAGCATCTGTGTCACGAGCTCAAGGATGCCTTGGGACTTAAAGATCTGAACGGGGTCAGAATACTGAATAGGTATGATTTCACCTGCAGAAGCGATGAAGAGTATGGGAAAATAACCAGGCTGATATTATCAGAGCCTAACGTGGACATTATCCATGAAGATCTTCCGGTGGAGAAAAAGGAAAGCGTTTTAGCGATCGAATTCCTGCCGGGGCAGTATGACCAGCGAGCCGACTCAGCGGTCCAGTGTATCCAAATCCTTATAGGCGATATGGAAGCAAAGGTCAAGACAGCCAAGGTACTCTTGCTTGATGGAAGCTTGACCAAAGAAGACTACAACAGAATAAGGAACTATTGTATCAACCCCATCGACTCCAGAGAAGCATCCATGGGTAAGCCTGTCTCACTCGAAGAAGAGATAAGTGAACCTGATGAAGTGGAGATCCTTGAGGGTTTTATTAATTTTTGCGACGACACTCTGGAAGCCTTCAGGATAGACAATGGGCTTGCCATGAGCCATGATGATATTCTGATGGTTCGGAGCTATTTTAAGGATGAAGAGAAAAGAGATCCATCAGTTACAGAGATTAAGGTAATAGATACATATTGGTCTGATCATTGCAGACATACAACCTTTCTTACCGAGCTTGAAGAGATCAGATTCGAGGAGGGACCTTATAAGGAAGCTATAGAAGCTTCATTTGAGAGATATCTTAAATCAAGAGAAAATACTGGAAGAACCAATTCGATAACTTTGATGGATCTTGCCACTATCAATGCCAGGGAGGAGAGACTAAAAGGGAACCTCGAAGATCTTGAGCTTTCAGATGAAATAAACGCATGCAGTATTGAGATCGAGGTAAATGTCGACGGAAAGCCCGAGAAGTGGCTTCTCATGTTTAAAAATGAGACACACAACCATCCGACAGAGGTTGAGCCCTTCGGAGGAGCTGCGACATGCCTTGGCGGAGCGATAAGAGATCCGCTGTCCGGAAGAAGCTATGTATACCAGGCTATGAGGGTAACAGGAAGCGGAGATCCAAGGCAGCCAATGGAGGAGACACTGCCCGGCAAGCTCCCTCAAAGAAAGATCACCAGAGAGGCAGCCAGAGGCTACAGCTCCTATGGCAATCAAGTCGGCCTGGCAACAGGGCAGGTGACAGAAATCTACCACCAGGGATATATTGCCAAGAGGATGGAGGTGGGTGCTGTAATCGGAGCAGCTCCCAAGGACAATGTAGTAAGGCTCAAGCCAGTAAAGGGCGACCTTATACTTCTGGTAGGCGGACGAACGGGAAGAGACGGTATTGGAGGTGCTACAGGCTCATCCAAGGCACATACAGAGGAATCCCTGGCTAAGTCAGGCGCTGAGGTCCAGAAGGGAAATGCCCCGGAGGAAAGAAAGCTTCAGAGACTATTCAGAAATCCTCAGCTTTCAAGATTGATAAAGAAATGCAATGACTTTGGAGCAGGCGGCGTATCCGTAGCGATCGGGGAGCTTGCTGACAGTCTTCACATAAGGCTCGATGTGATACCTAAGAAATACGAAGGGTTGGATGGCACAGAACTGGCGATCTCTGAATCTCAGGAAAGAATGGCTGTGGTGATTTCTCCGGATGATTTGCTAAGCTTCAAGTCACATTGCGACATGGAAAACCTGGAGGCAACTGTTGTTGCAGAGGTTACAGATACTGGAAGACTTGTGATGGAGTGGAGAGGCAAGCATATACTTGATATCAAGAGGAGCTTTCTCGAC
The DNA here is from genome assembly GCF_004101785.1 of Gudongella oleilytica. NCBI lineage: Bacteria > Bacillati > Bacillota > Tissierellia > Tissierellales > Tissierellaceae > Gudongella > Gudongella oleilytica. Next base: position 1,575,965 of record NZ_CP035130.1, on the reverse strand, counting down.
ATGAACGGAGCCGGTCAAAAAACCAAGGTTAATGTCATATCAGCAGATAAGAACAATACTACAGAAAAATCCCATACCTTCAGAGATGGATTGCTTGAGTCAATGCAGGATCTTAATGTCTGCTCCCAGCAGGGCATGAACCATATATTCGATAATACTGTAGGAGCAGCTACAGTACTGATGCCATTTGGAGGCAAGTATAGGATGACGCCCATAGAGGGCATGTGCGCAAAGATCCCGGTCCTTGAAGGAGAGACTGATACCTGCAGCCTCATGACCTTCGGTTTTGATCCATATATCAGTCAATGGAGCACCTTCCATGGCGGAGCTTTTTCAGTTGTCGAGGCAGTATCAAAAATCGTAGCTATGGGCGGTGACTATAGGAAAATAAGACTGAGCATGCAGGAATATTTTGAAAAGCCGGGGAAGGATCCGGTCAAGTGGGGCAAGCCCTTCAGTGCTCTTTTAGGAGCTTACACCGCTCAGACTGAGCTTGGAATAGCTGCAATAGGGGGTAAGGACAGTATGTCAGGATCCTTCGGGGAGATGACGGTACCTCCTACGTTAATAGCCTTTGCTGTTACAACGGACTCAACAAAGAACATAATCTCGCCCGAGTTCAAAAAGCAAGGCTCGAATGTCTTCCTTGCCGATGCACAATTGGATAAGAACGACCTTCCTGATTTTGAAAGGCTTAAGGAAATCTATGCTTATGTTCGTGAACTTGTACTTGAAGGTAAAGTCTTGGCAGCAAAGACCGTTTCTCACGGAGGAATAGCCGCTTCAGTAGCAAAGATGAGCTTCGGCAATAAGATTGGCTTCTCCTTTGAGGACGGATACGGCCTGGACGAAATGTTCCAAAAGAAAACTGCAAGCATCATCCTTGAGCTGGATATAGGTGAAGATGAGGATATACCAAAGATCCTAAGGCCTTTGGGAGTAACACTAAGGGAGGATGGCTTAAGCTGGTGCGGTCAGACAGTTAGTATTTCGGAGCTGGCTGAAGAATGGCAGAATACACTTAAAGGCGTGTTCCCGTTAAAGCTGGATTCAGAAGGAGAAATAATCACTCTTACCAGTGAAGCCAAGGCAGTACCCTATAAAGGTCAAAGCATTGCAAGACCAAGGGTATTTATACCTGCATTTCCAGGCACTAACAGCGAATATGATTCCCTGAGAGCATTTCAACGAGCCGGAGCTATTGGCACTATAGGAGTGTTCAGAAACAGAAATGCTGATGATATCAAAGAGACGATCAAGGAATGGACCGAAGAAATAAAAAATAGTCAGATCATGATGATACCAGGGGGCTTCAGTGCCGGAGACGAGCCTGATGGCTCAGGAAAGTTCATAGCTGCAGTCTTCAGAAATCCATATCTTTCAGAGGCGGTAATGGACCTCATTAAAAACAGAGACGGACTGGTACTGGGAGTCTGCAACGGCTTCCAGGCTCTGATTAAATTGGGATTACTTCCATATGGAGAGATCAAGGAGCTTGATGAAAATGCTCCCACATTGACATTTAATAGAGTGGGAAGACATATTTCCCAGTTGCAGAGCGTAAGGGTATCATCTAAGCTGTCTCCATGGCTTGCATATGCATCGGTTGGAGAAGTTTTCTCACTGCCGTTGTCGCATGGAGAGGGAAGATTTGTTGCAGATGAATTGACTCTTGCTGATTTGATCAAGAACGGCCAAATAGCTTCCCAATACGTGGATCTGGATGGGAAAGCAACCAATGACGGGACCTTTAATGCAAATGGATCATTGTATGCAGTCGAGTCACTGTCTAGTCCTGACGGACGAATTTTAGGGAAGATGGGCCATTCTGAAAGATGGTCGGAGGGGATCTACAAAAACATACCTGGAAATAAGGATCAACGGCTGTTCGAAGCCGGAGTCGATTATTTCAAATAGACATAACTCAAAAGCCCTGATTCAGGGCTTTTTTGATGACTTAAAATGCATGCAATTGCAGGAAAGAGAAATCATTTAATCAATTTCATCAAATATACTGACATAAAGAACATATTGGAAATAACTCATTTAGTGACGATTGGTTTATTGCCAAATCAATCTTGATAATGTATAATAATGTCGCATATGTCCGTTTCGGTTATCCGACAATCTGGGCATAGTATTTATAATAACACTTGGAGATGATTTTGTGGCACCCAAGATCCTAAGGTATAAGCATATCCTAAACTCATTGGATTCCATTCTGGATTCCTTGCCGGACATAGTTTTCTTTAAAAGTCCTGAGGGAGTATATTTGAAATGCAATAAAAAATATCTGGAGCTTAGGGGAAAAACAAAGGAAGAAGTGTTAGGAAAATCAGATTGTCAGCTTTACCCTGAAGAGGCAGATTTCTATATGGAAATGGATAGAAGAATTGCCGAGACGGGAATGCCCATTGAATTTGGCGAATGGGTCCAGTATCCCGATGGCAGACAGATTTATGTGCATTCCATAAAAACTGCGCAATATGACAATAAGGGAAATCTGGTTGGAATACTCGGCATTGGAAGGGACATTACAGAGCAAAAGCTTATGGAGCAAAAATTAGCTGAAAGAGAGAGTTACCTGTCGACTATATTGGAAACTACAAAGGAAGGCTTCAGCATTCTTGAGATGAATGGGAAAATAGTTGAAGTGAATAATGCCTTCTGTGAAATGACTGGGTACGACAGAGAAGAGCTCATAGGTATGAATATAAGAAGCATAGATGACAAATTTGGAAGCGAAGGTATTTCAGATAATATTCGTCAGATAATTGAGGACGGCTCCACCATGCTAGACACTATCCATAGAAGAAAGGATGGAAGTATCCATAACGTTGAGGTATCCGTTACACTTCTTGACAGAGACAAGAGGCTGATGGTGTGCTTTACCAGAGACATAACTGATAGAAAGCTTGAGATGAAGGAAAAGGAGTCCCTAAGCTATATAGATCATTTGACAGGTTTGTTCAACAGGAGATATCTTGAAAAGGAGCTAAGAAGACTGGATAATCCATCTTCTCTTCCTTTGGCTGTATTGGCGATCGACGTAAACGACCTCAAGCTAACCAATGATGCCTTTGGTCATCAGGGTGGCGATGAACTTCTTAGAGAAGTAGGCGACGTCCTCAGGAGAAGCTGCAGGGATGAAGATATTCTCGGAAGGGCAGGAGGGGATGAGTTTGTTATTTACCTGCCCAGGACCAGCAAAGAGGCCGCTGAAAAGGTCAAGGAGAGAATCCTCAAAGAAACTTCTGAGACCAGGGTAGAGCCCATGTTCCTTTCGCTGTCGGTAGGCATAGCAGTTAAGAAGGATAATTCACAACAGATTGGAGACATCCTTAAAGAAGCCGACAATTCCATGTACTACGACAAGGTACAATTCGCAAGGGCGAGGAAACAGGCAGCTCTGGAAAAATTCCTTGAAATCATATTTACTAAGACCCCATATGAAAAGCTGCATGCTGAAAGAGTTTCTGAACTAAGCTTCGCCCTGGCAAAAGAAACCGGCTTAAGTGAGGACAGGCTGGTGGGCTTCAAGGATGTGGCATATATGCACGATATCGGAAAGATTTCTATTTCTGAAAATATTTTAAATAAACCGGACAAGCTGACACTGGCAGAGTGGGATGAAATCAAGCATCACCCTGCTATTGGCTACAGGATCCTCAAGGGAGTGGAAGGCTATTCCTTCCATGCGAGGGTTATACTTTATCACCATGAGAGGTGGGATGGTACAGGTTACCCTATGGGAGCCAAGGGAGACAGGATCCCCATATTATCCAGGATACTTGCTATAGCTGACGCCTACGAGGCAATGACGGCAGACAGACCATATAGAGGAAAAATGAGCGATGAAGAGGCTGTAGAGGAGCTAAAGAATAATTCAGGGATACAATTCGATCCGGAGCTGGTTGAGATTTTTATAGAGAAGGTTTTGAGAGGAAAATAGAAGAGAGTCCGGAAATCCGGACTCTCTAATTACGTCATTTATCTGAATATTGGAAGTGGATCGTTGCCAACCTATACCTTTGGATCAACAACTACAACATCATCTTCAAAGTCAAATTCTCAAGTTACTTCCTCACCATCCCAGAAGATATCAACATAGCCTACAAGATATCCCTTGGTTATAACGCCCTGTGCTGCTCCAGCGTATATTGGTTTAGTATAAATTGGATCTACTACAGATCCTACACCTTCAACTAAATCTCCAAGGTACATGCTCCAGCCCCAGTTATTTGATGTTAGCCCAAGATCTGTAATGAATCGCTTGTTACCAAACATCCATGCTGTTTCATCACTGTGGCACAGGTTGTAGAAATCGAGTTGCATATTTGGATCTTCACAATCTGAAGCACCCTCTGATAAATCAACATAGATGCAGTCCTCTTCAGGGCCTACTTGTAGCCAGTAATTACCGTCCTTCATCCAGAATCCATATTTTTCTAATGGGTTATCCTCTTCATCAAATACTCCTTTTGATAAATAAAAAAACCGACCTTATAGATCGGCTAAGCTACCCGCTACCAAGGTGAAAAGCTTCTAAATACACACTTCGGTCATCGCCACCGTATGTAAATCAAACACCGCTAAGAATGTAATCGTATGCGTTGAGATTAGACCAATACATAGAATATATAGACATATATAAATGTTAATTATTTTTAATATCATATGTGAAAAAGGAATTTATAGATGCGTAAAATTGCCTCCCACTTGACTTTTAATGCAATCTGGCATCATAATGTTACTATATTGACAAATATATGACTAATTTTGGAGGAGACATGAAAAACAAAGAGTTGAAGGCTAGTTTACTTCTGCTGTTGACAGCTGCCATATGGGGATTCGCATTTGTAGCTCAAAGAAAGGGAATGGACTACATAGGACCATTCACGTATACAGGTATCAGGTTTTTATTGGGAAGTCTGTCATTGCTGCCGGTGATAAAGCTTTTTGGTGGAAGAAAGGAATCGGGTAATAAAGGCGATACGTCGAAGGATATTGTTAAGGCAGGTATTATTGCAGGGACCGTTTTGTTTATTGCAGCCACCTTCCAGCAGGTGGGTCTCCAATACACTACAGCGGGTAAGGCAGGCTTTATAACAAGTCTTTATATAGTCATTGTACCAATTATGGGCCTATTTATGAAGCAAAGGAGCAATGCCTTTATTTGGATAGGGGCCATAGTTGCAGCCTTTGGACTGTATCTGTTAAGCATCAACGAAGATCTTACCATTCAATTTGGAGACCTGCTGCAGTTGATAGGAGCATTTTTCTGGGCAGCACATATTATCATCCTTGGCATCGTTGCCAAGAAACTTGACCCGTTAAAATTCTCAGCAGTTCAGTTTACCGTGACTGGCACATGGGCAATTATCGCAGCTTTTATATTTGAGGATATTCAATTGGGAGGGATCATGGATGCGTCGATCCCACTTCTCTATGGAGGCATATTCTCTGCAGGAATTGCTTATACTATTCAGGCGATCGCTCAGAAGGATGCTAAAACATCACATGCTGCTATAGCCTTAAGTATGGAGGCCGTGTTTGCAGCTATTGGCGGAGCAATAATTCTCCATGAAAGGCTGCCTTTGAAAGGATATATAGGTGCAGGCCTTATGCTGGCCGGGATGCTTATTTCACAGGCTGACAATTTTAGAAAAATGCCTGAGACAAAGTAGTAGAAAGAAATATATTACTTCGAATATGATCGGCTGATTATCCAGCCATTTTTCTTTTTTAAAAATTAGATAAAAATTATTGGTTTTGTCATATTTGTGCAATAATTCATAGAGATAATGTAATCAAGAAAAAGAAAAGGAGGCGGGTTAAAATGATGCTTGTTCCTATACTGCTAATAGTGCTTGTGTATTTGTTGTTCTCTGATGGCAGGAAGAATATCTACATTAAGAGTGAGGATAATGCAGAAAGCATATTGAAGGAGCGTTACGTAAACGGTGAGATAGATGAAGAGACCTTCAGAAAAATGCGGTCTGTGATCAAGAAATAAGGGGATGTAAAAGGAGGGTATTATTATGATGTTTGCAAGAGGGGCTTATGGGATTGGAAGGTGCCTGAGCGGAGGTTTCTTCGGTCCTTGGCATATGATGATCGGGTTAGGGCTTTTAATCGCTATTGCAGCTGTTATCATACTGCTGGTAAGAAAAAATAAAGCGACCGGAAACGATGATGATCTGTTGGCTATGCTTAAGGAGAGGTACGTTAGAGGCGAGATCAGCGAGGAAGAGTATATAAACAAGAGAAACACTTTGACCAGGAGGTAATTTAGATGAAAAAAACTGCGATTGCAATGCTTGTAGTTTCAGGTTTGTTGTTAACTGTAGGGATACTTGGCGGAATAAAAACAGCTAATGCGATGATGGATACAAATTATTTTGAAATCAGGGACGAGAATGTTCCGGCATATGAAGATTCAGTGATGCCCGGATGGAGAAGGTATCAGGATGACTCAGGAGCATATGGCAGACCAAGAGGAATGATGGGCTGGAGATATAACGAGAATTATGCTGATGATGGAATTTACAGAGACATGATGGGACGAGGAAGCTGGCAGGAACCGCTTGTAGAAGGGGAAAAGCTCGATAAGGACTCTGCTAAGAAAAGAGCTGAAGATTTTATTGAGTTTCATAATCTGGATTTTGTGGTAGGTGATATATCTGAGGATGAGGATGGTTATTTCGAAATAAATCTTGTGGATAAAGATTCTGGAGAATTAGAACTCAAGCTGATAGCAGATATTGACACTGGCCTGGTATTTCCGGAGTATTGCCATGGGAATATGGGTAGATTTAATGGGAGAAGGAACTAGCAGTAGATAAGCAAGAGGTGAGGGAATGAATCGAAAAGTATTGGTAGTAGAGGACCAAAGAGAGATCAGTAGTATAATAATCAAGTATCTTGAAAACGAGGGCTATGATTATCAGTTGGCTGAGGATGGTTTGTCCGCTCTCGATACTTTTTCTGATGACTTCTTTCACCTTGTTTTATTGGACGTTATGATCCCTGGCATAGATGGCTTCCAGGTGCTCAGCGAGATAAGGAAAGTTTCTAATGTACCTGTGATCATGCTTACTGCCAGAGAACTGGAGCCGGATCGTATAAAGGGCTTTGATCTCGGTGCAGATGATTATGTTATTAAGCCCTTTAGCCCTAAAGAACTGATGAGGCGGATCAAGTCCTTGTTCAAGAGAGTATACAATGAAAACAGTAGTCAGATAATTGAGTTAGGGGACTTGAAATTAAACATGGGGAGTATGACTCTGGAAAAACGAGGACAGACAGTGGAGCTTACCTCAGTTGAATTCAGGCTTTTAAAGGTATTAGTGGAGAACAGAGGGATAGTGCTAAGCAGGGAGCAAATAATCAACTTAGCCTTTGGTATTGATTACGAAGGTATAGATAGAAACATCGACAGTTATATAAGAAGACTCAGGGCAAAACTGGAGGATGACCCTGGAAAGCCTAAGTATTTAGTGACCAAATATGGTGCAGGCTATGTTTTTGGAGGTGATCAGCAATGAGCATAAAGAGAATGCTGCTGATCATACTCCTTTTGGTTGCGCTGATATCAGTAGGCATCAACGCTGTTATTTTGGGCTCTTTGACAGATAGATTCTTCTCAAACTATTTAAACGAGGTCTATGATAATCACATTGAACAAATAATGGACTATGCTCTCAAGGTGCTTAAGGAGAAGACAATTACAAAAGAACAGCTTAAGGCAGATATGGAGACTCACTTGGTCGACCCGATATTCAGGATAAGACTATTTGACTCGGAGGGTAAACTTTTGGAGGATGTCTCTTCTGACATGCATATGCGTGGGATGATGATGGACGGAAGATTGGCAAGAATGAGATCAAACGGGGACGAAGTTACAGACCAGTTTATCCTGGAGGATGACGGCGGAACCTGGGGTTCCATATACATTACAAGATATAGTGCAGCAGACAATTCTCTTGTGGCAAGATTATTTAAGATGTCTTTGCTCTCCAACAGCTTAAGGGCTGTAATGATTGCAATGGCAATCTCAGCGTCTATTGCACTTCTCATTAGCAGGCTTATGAGCAAAGATCTGAAGGAAACTGCCATACTGGCTTCTGACATTCAGTCAGGAAAGCAGGTAAAGTTCGAAAGGTCTATAGTTTCAGAGATCACAAGCATTAGGAGCAGCCTCCATGATCTTAGCACAAAACTGAGATTGAAGCAGAAAGGGAGAAAAGAACTCACTGATAAGCTTATACATGAGACCAGAACACCCTTGACGATCATAAAAACCCACCTTGAAGGTATAGAGGATGGCGTTATTGCAGCCGATCAGGTTGAAATCGAACTTTTGAAAAACCAGGTTGAGATTATAACCTCTCTTATAAAAGGCTTGAGCGGAATGATAGAAGCTGATGTGCTGCAGAATGAAATGAGCATAGAGGAATTTGAGCTGAATAAGCTTCTGAAGCAGATATTAAGTGGATTAAGCACACAGTTTTCAAATAAAGGATTAAAAATCATACTTGATTCTGAAGATAAGGTTATCATGAGAACAGATAAATTTAAGCTTAGTCAGGTATTTTACAATTTACTCAATAATGCCTGGAAATATACTGACGCTGGAGGTCATGTAACAATTTCATACAATAGGTCCGGTGATTTTATCAACATAAATATAGCAGATAACGGATCTGGAATAGACAATGACGATCTTAAGCATATCTTCGATGCCTATTATCGAGGCAAGGATCAAGCTGGATCAGGTGACGGAATTGGCCTTTATATTGTCAAAGGAAATATGACATTACTTGGAGGGGATGTAACTGTAAGCTCAGCAGTAGGTGATGGAACAGAGTTTGTTCTGAGCTTGCCTGTCACTTATAACAATGGGGAAGCAGAGGAGGTATAACGGCGATGGAAGCAAGGAAGCAATTGGAACTGGCAGACTGGATTGTTGTGAGCTTAATAAAACGGTCCAAAAATTAATATGCGAATCAATGAACAATTATATTGAATATGGTAATTGCAACTGATAGAATCAGACTGTTGATTACATTATTGAGGCTCCCAGATTTGGGAGTCTTATTGATTTAAGGAGATGCTTTTGTTGAAAAAAATTACTAAATACATAGGAATGAGAACTTTAAAAACTGCTATAGGTGCAGCGCTGGCAATTTTCATCGCCCAGCTGCTTGGTCTGGACTATGGTGTAAATACAGCCATAGTCGTCATCCTGAGCCTTCAAAACACTAAAAGAAAGTCTCTTAACCTTGCTGGTGTAAGAATAGCTTCATCAGTTATTGCCTTATCCATAGCCTGGGCTGTTTTTTCGGTAATTGGCTTTAATCCTGCCGCCTTTGGCTTTTACCTCCTGTTATTTATACCAATAGTCGTAAGATTCAGGTTAAATGAAGGCCTGGTTCCAAGCTCGGTTCTAGTAAGTCATCTTCTGGCATCTAATTCAGTTGCCATGGCAAGCCTGATCAACGAATTTGCACAAATGGTAATTGGCGCTTCAATAGCTCTTGTTCTGAATCTTTATATACCTGGTATTGAAAGTCACATTCTCTCTGACCTAGTGAGGATCAAGCAGCTGAAATTCGGCATACTTGGGAAAATGGGAAATATACTTTGTAAAAATGAAAAAACTGGGGATATTCGTTCACTTTTGTCAGAGCTAAGTGAAAGGATAAAGCTTGCAATCCAAAGAGTAACCAGTGAGTATGGGGATAATTTTAATAGAAGCATGGATTATTATCTTAGGTATTTGAAAATGGAAGCTGATCATCTGGACACATTGGAGTACATGGAACGACAAGTCACTATTCTATCGGAAAGTGATGAGGAATGTGGAATTGCATCCGAATTTACAGTAAAAATCTTGGAACAGCTTAAGAAACAGAGCATCGAAAAGGAAGCAGCTGATACGCTGAAGGAATACCTGGATGCCTACTCTTATAGAGGAAATGCAAAAACCAGGGAAGAATTCAGGAACAAGGCGGCTCTATTTGAGTATTTGACCGATCTTTACAGATTGCTTGAAATTAAATCGGAATTTTTAAAAAGTCTGAATTATAATGATAGAAAGCTTTTTAGAGAAATGCACGAAGAAATATTTACTTCCAAGAACGACTTGGAATAAAAATTGACAAAAAACCTTCAAAATATTGTAAATTATCTCTGATTATTGTATCATTATGTTAAACCTGTTTCATTATTCTGAGAATGGGGCTGAACATATTGATAATACCTAATGTAGCAATGATTATGGAGATGGTTCTGGTAAATGTTTATTCGACTCTTTCATGCTCAGGAAAGAAAAAATCAGCCTTGAGCACTTGGTCATATCTGGTTTTGTTCTCAGCGGCATTATTCGCATTAATAGGTTATTTGATTCCGGAGATAGCTCTCTATGCATTGGAGGACAGATACAGGCTGTTGTCCTTTACAGGTGTAGTTTACCTTATTCCACTGATTTTACTTACCAAGCAGCCATACAAGCATACTATGGTCATATTCAATACGTTCTGGATATATTCCCTGATAATTTTTGCAATATCATACAGGATAGCGTGCATTACATGTATTGTCAGCAAATCCTTAGATTCGTTGGTGATCCAGACAGCAGCTTACTTAATTACCCTCCCTGTATTATTGAAGTTTATGAAGAAAAAAATGACTTATACTCTCCAGAACATAAAGGAAGAGACACTAAATTCGCTCTTATCCTTGTCGGTATCAGTGATCCTGGTGATCTATACCATAAAATACGCATTGGAGAATGGTGGATCTGATTTAGTTGAAATCAGTTTATTCCTGTTGCTGGGAGCATGCTTCGCAATAACCTTCCAGCTTGCATACTCATTGGTGGAGGCAAGTAAGTCAGTTGAAATGTTGGGGATAAAAACAAAGACCGACCCACTGACAAGACTGAAAAACAGGGAAGCGATGATTGAGGATGCTACCGGAAGGCTTCGCAATGGCAATCCATTCTGTTTGATTTTCATAGATCTTGATAATTTTAAAACTATAAATGATAATCATGGTCATAGCATTGGGGACGACTACCTTATAGCCTTTTCAAACTCTGCCAGAAGGCTGCTTGATTCAAAGGATAGGTTTTACAGAATATCCGGAGACGAGTTTGTCGTGTTAAAGGATGGGAGTTTTTGTAAAAAAGCATGTACTGAGTTTGAGAATCTAAGATTCTTGAACGATCCATCAGGCATAAAATTTCTTGGTTTAAGCACTGGCTATGCAAATTATCCTGAAGATGCCAAAAACATTAGTGAACTGTTGGGAATAGCAGACTCAAGGATGTACCAGAATAAGAAGAAAAAGCATAAGAGTACCTTTGAATAAGTCTTTCAGTTGCAAGAGTGCCGAGGAATGTTTATCTGGTTGTCATAGGGGTATCACTTGAATGTGGCGAAGTGGTGATGCAGTTGATTTGAAAGGAGAGTCCCTATGTCTGTGGTAAAGGTAATAGAAATACTTGCAGAATCGACAAAAAGCTGGGAAGACGCTACACAGATAGCAGTTACTGAAGCATCGAAGACAGTTAAGAATATTCAAAGTGTGTATGTAAAGGATTTTCAGGCAGTTGTAAGCGATGGACTGATCACCAGGTATAGAGTAGACGCTAAGATATCCTTCATAGTAGAATGACGAAAAAGAGCCGCCGGGGGAACCCGGTGGCTTTACATAAAATGGAGATGATGACATGGCAAGAAGAGCAGTTTATTATATGGCGGTAAAGGAAGGAATAGACCATGTGGCAGCACCGGTTTATTCAGCACTGAATTCTTTATTGAGTTTTACTGAAAAAAGTATTGAAGTGGATGGATACCCGGTCCTGGAATACATAGATGATAAAGGGGATCTTTTTTGGTTCGTAAGAACCGGGAAGGTTGTTTGTCACGACTATAACAGGTATCTGCCAGCGATGCTCGAGCATTTTTCCGACTTTGACGTTGCAGGCCTTATAACATGGCATGAGGGAGAAAATGCCCCTGATAAAGTATTCTCAGTACATACCACCGGAGATGTTGACACAGGGAACTTCGGCCCTGCATCCCCCAGATACATGCATAACCTGTTGGTATGGCTGGAAAAAAACAGGCTGAGAGAGGGTCTGGAGGCTTTCTCGGTTACTACTGAGGCGACCCACTGGTCTGGAATTATGTACGGAGATGCAGCGCCTGAACTTATTCCTGTCTATAAAGTGCCCATAATGGATATTGAGATTGGCAGCACAGAAGAAAGCTGGGGAGATGAAAATGCAGCAAAGGTTCTTTCTGCTTCACTTCTTAGGATTTTTGATGATGATGGACTGACGCTTAAAAATATTCTTTGTGCTGGCGGTACACATTTCGACAGAGCTTTCTCAGGGGAGATCTTTAGGATATGGGAAGATAAAGCATATGGAATATCACATATCATACCAAACCAGTGGCTTGTTACAGGAGGATACGATGGAGACAGGGGACTGGAAAAACTAAAGGGCTGCGTCGATTCCATAGATGGTGGTATCCATGGTATAGCAATGCATGATGGGCTAAAAGGAGCATATAAAGAGAAACTGAGAGAGCTTGGTAAGGATTATGGGGTACCAGTTTTCAAGCATCAACAGCTTAGGAAACCGGAACTAATTGAATGGGCAAAATAAATAGATAAACATGAATATGATTGGGTATATACATTTCAAATACAATAAGGGAAGGGAGGTATACCATGAGCCCGCATGAAGAGATATTGAGAGACTTAAAATTATTGAAAAGGCAGCTTGATATTGAATCCATGAGGAAAATAAGAATAGATTTATATGAGAACATCATAATCAGAATGCAGCATCTTTCTGGTGAGGTCCATGAATGCTCAGATTACCTCGACAATTTGAAGATTGTACTTGATGACATTAAGCAATCACGAGGAAGAGTAAAAAGAAGCCAGATAAAGCTCCTAAAGGACATTAGAAAGAATCTTACGAAGCATTTGAAGGACCACCACGATCTTATACCCAGAGGACAATATTTATCGAGATCCACTGTAATTGGAATCATCGCAGGCTTGGTTTTCGGCGTTATAGCTATGGAATACGCCCTCGTTGGGAGCTTCTTCGGAGCAATTATTGGTATTGCGATTGGAAGTAAGCTTGATTCAGATGCAAGACAAAAAGGAATAGAAATATAGGACATTGGAGCATCAGAAATTTAATTCACGTAAAATCCCTGGATAAGATATCCAGGGATTTTAGTTAAACTGATCATTATAATTGATAATTAGGGCTGGAACATCTGGTATCCTTCAGGAATGGCGAAAAGGGTCTCATCTACCTGGTCAGTTAACTCCTCTATGTCGAGGACATTGCTGTTCCCATCAAAAATCATTTCGATCCTATCAAGCATATTGCCATCAAAGTAATACCTTATACTTCCATCTTCTACCGCGTACTCCTCATAAGTTCTCATATTTCCCATAAATTCAGCTTCGCCCTTTTCGATGTATGTCATTCCATCCATATCAATGTTAGCTGGGCCTTCCGGAGCAGCCTCAGTTGCCTGGTCGGTATCAGCTGGAAATACCATGATCATCTTTTGTTCATGCATAATGAGGTACAGCATTTCATCCTTCATTATCGATGTAGAGGATATATCATCAGATTCAAATACCATGGCAAAGTCATCACCGTCAACAGCCATGGTCATTCTGCCTTCAATCTCTTGTCCTTCAATGTTTGAGATTGTCCTGTACTTCATAGTATAACTTTTACCCTTCATTATCTCAGCATATGTTTCTGAGAGCCTCTCTTCAGGCTCTGGTGGAGCAAACGGCTCCGAAGGTGTTTCAACAGGAGGAGCTTCAGCTGCAGGTAATTCCTGAGGAACGTCAGGAGCAGGAGATTCAGGTGAGCTGCATCCTGTTGACAATAGTCCTATAAGCAGTATCAGTAAGATAAGAGTGTAAATTCTTTTCATAATATCCTTCCTCTCTCAGTCATTAAATCTATGCTTACTTTATACCCTAATATTTAGAATATGGAATAATGGACTGGAAAACATAAAAATCAAATTGAGGATATCAACATATTATACTAACTGGTATAATTAAAAGAGATAGCGGGAATGTTTAGGGGGGATACTATGAGTACAACGGAAAATATATTACGAAAAATCAATGATCTGAGAACCTTGATTAGTCCTCAGGCTTCTAAAAGATTAGACCTGGATACCTTTGAGCGTATAGTACTGAGACTGGATAGCTATAAAGAAAGCTGCAATACCTGTATGGAATTTCTTGAGCACACGGATAAATATTTTGATAGTCTTTCGAATAAGAACGGTGCTGTGAGTAAAAATGACCTGAAAAGACATCGGGATATAAAGACAGAGTTGATCGTCCACCTTATGAAACAGCATAAGCTGGTTCAAAAGGGTCAGTATATGGCAATGTTTATGTCAGTTGGAATGGCCATAGGAGCAGCTCTTGGTTTGACTGTTCTCAATAACCAGGCGATAGGGTTGCCTGCTGGCCTTGTAATGGGTATTGCAGTGGGTAATGCGGTAGATCATGATGCCAAGCGAAAGGGAAGAGTAATATAACAATGGTGGAGATTGGAGCGAAGTACAGACATTTCAAGGGCAATGATTATCTTGTGCTGAATATTGCAAAGCATTCCGAGACCCTTGAGGATTTTGTGGTTTATCAAGCACTTTATGGTGACAGAGGTATATGGGTCAGACCAATGAGTATGTTTGAAGAAATGGTTGAAGTTAACGGGATACCTGTGAACAGATTTAAAAGAGTAGGATAAAAGAAAATTATCAAAAGAAAATTATTACAAAGCGGTTAAAATATAAGAGAAATCCGATATAAGCACCAAAAATGGAGTATAATAGGCATATGTATCCTGTTATTCTCCATTTTTGATTTAGGTTCGCTTATATGAACCATGGGTATAACAATATACGAGATAAAGGAAGACTGGATGGTGTAAAAATGAGAAAAATAATATCTTTTATTATCATAATTTCAATACTGGCAACTACAGGTATTTCAATAGCTGCACCCAGTACTTGGGCTTCTGATGAAGTGGAAATGGCAAGACAATTAGGGCTTGTGCCATCAGGCTTATTAAGCAATTATCAAAGCCATATCACAAGAGAGGAATTCTCGGAGATGGTAGTAAAGCTCTACGAGGAGCTGTCAGTCAGTATTGCAGTTCCGGTATCCACAAATCCCTTTACTGATACATCAAATCCGGAGATACTTAAAGCTTATAAGCTTGGGATAGTTGAGGGAGTAGGTCAGGGGAAGTTTGCCCCATTGGACAAGATAACCAGGGAACAGATTGCTACTATGTATTACCGCACTCTATACGCTGCAGATCCGACATTGGTCACAGGGTCTTACACATTGGGATTTGCAGACAGGGGTCTTGTGAGCAATTGGGCTGCTGACGAAGTTGCCTTTATGAGTGCTAAGGGTGTGATCCAGGGCAAAGGGAGTAATATTTTTGATCCTAAAGGAAACACTACAAGAGAAGAGGCAATCGCCCTGACGGTGAGAACCTATCAGCAGTTTTCAAAGAATCCTCAAACGCCTGTCACATCATTACCTGGGGGCAAGCTCACATCAGAACAGATAGGAGCTTTATCAGACAGTGTTGTTCAGATATTTATTGAGCAGTATGACGGGACCTACAATACCGGCAGCGCTTTTTTCTATGACAAAGGAAGACTTGCTACAAACTTTCATGTAATCGAAAATGCGAAGTCCATAACCATGGAGTATGAGGACGGATCCACCTATACAGGAGGTATAACCGTGACAGGTTATGACAGAGAGCTGGATCTGGCAACCCTGATGGTATCTGATATAAGCACACCGCCCCTGAAGCTTGGGGACTCATCAACTGTAGTAAAAGGACAAAGAGTCTATGCAATAGGGAGTCCTGTTGGGCTTACTAACTCTCTATCTGACGGATTGGTAAGTGCAGTAAGAAGTGATATGATCCAGGTGACCACAGCAATAAATCCCGGTAATAGTGGTGGGGTATTGCTGGATGAATATGGCAGAGTAATAGGTATAACCTTTGCAAGGATAACCGATGGCGATAATTTAGGCTTCGCTATCCCGATAAATTTACTAAAGTCTATGAATAAAGATCGAGTACTCTCAATTAAACAATTCAATGATGAGATTAGCCTAACACTTGAGGACGGATCTAATGAAATAAGTAACTACAAAATAATTGATCACCTTTTTGATAATATGCAGAGTATAGTGGCAAATGGGGTTGAAATTAGCTTTGATGGATATGATGTAGTTAAAAAAACAGATACCCTCACAAAGATATTTGCATATATAGATGAGGAAAACCTCGATAAGTTTCTTGCTTCTGAGAAAGCTGGCATCACAAATATTGCAAAGATATTAAAGGTTCATGCAGTATTCTACGAGGAAATAATTGGGACCAATGTCAATATAGAAGTAATTTACTATGGCGTTTATGATGAGTATCCAAGATTCTTCGAAGAGAACTATTTAAGCGAAGATACTATCTCATATTATGGGATATGGGAAGTGCTTTATCCGTTGATTGAGGTATCTAATAACTCAAATCAATTCAGATCTTGGTACGGCTCACATACATTATAAATATGTTTTTTAAGGATTGCGTTAAATAAACACAATCCTTTTTTTTAGAATCCTATATAATCCGATTGTAACCCATATGTAAATGAAATACGTTGAAATTCGGGTATAATCATAATGGTAACGTTAGCTTATCGAACCTGGAGGTTAGAATATGGGTACTTTCTCAAAGTCTATTATAAAAGTTGCAAAAGGAGCCATGGATGCGTTCGGAACATTTCCCGCAGCTATTGCAAGTGCCCTTGCATTTTCAATAGTCACTGCTATAAGGATACACTTGGACTGGCCACAGCAGGAGGAGTTTAACTTCCTTTTCAATTGTCTGCACTGGGCATTTGGTTTTGGTGCTTTGTTTGGAATTGCAGCTGTCACATATGTGAGGACAAGAAAAAACAGTGTGAAGGATTTTACTATTGCAAATCTCTTCACTGCAGCTGTCATAACAGTCATTTTTATTTTGCTCTATTTCTTTGGAGGAAGAGAGCTCTTGCCAGATGACAATTTTAGATTTATGAGGCTCACTGATATATCGATCGGTAGAATGACTGCACTCTCATTTGCAGTTGCGGTGGCATTTGTAATATTTGCCGGCTTACCAAGAAAGAACCCAAATATGACCAGATCGATTTTCATGACACAAAAAGCATTCATTACGGCAGCTATCTATGGAGGAGTAATGATGGGTGGAACATCAGCGGTTGCAGGCACAATCCAGGCCCTTCTCTATAATGATATGAGCTATAAGGTGTATCAATATCTGGGCACGATAGTTGGATTTTTGACCTTCACAATTTTTGCCGGCTATTTTCCTGATTTCTCCAAAGCTGAGGAGGATAAAAAGAGAAAGTCTGCACAATCTCAGTCAAGATTTATGGAGGTACTCTTTTCATATATAATGGTGCCAATCGCCCTGTCACTGACTGTGGTTTTGCTTTTGTGGACGGTAAGAACAGTTATGGAGGGCATTGGCTCAAGCTTTGTTAGGCTGTCGAGCATAGCTACAAGCTATGCTGTGGGAGGCATTTGGCTTCATATTATGGTTGCGGAGCATAATAACGGTCTGGCGAAATTTTACAGACGAGTATATCCCGTTGCTGCTCTTTTGATACTTGGCTTTGAAGCATGGGCATTAGTTGTGCAGCTTGGCAGGTTTGGCATGAAGACAACTGAATATTTTTTCCTGATTACCTGGGTAGTTGCTGTAGTTTCAGTATTGCTGATAATTTTACAGAAAGAGAGAGCATATATTAAAATATCAATATTGACAGCCTTGGCAGCTTTGATAGCGGTATTACCGTTGGCTGGATATCATACGCTGCCAGCAAGACTCCAATCACAGCGACTTGAAAAGCTGTTAATAAGGGCAAATATGCTCCAGGCAGGAGCAATAGTTCCAGGAAGCGAGTCAATAGATAAAGAACTGCGTGAACAGATCACTGACTCCGTATCATTCCTTGCCTATCAATATGATGCTGAGCTTCCGGATTGGTTCGACAGAGATTTAGCCAATTACAGGGACTTCAAAGACACCTTTGGCTTTGAACAGGCCTGGCCACAATACGACGAATATATTTCCCCATCTGAGTATGTCAGTACTTTCCTGACCCTTGAACCTGTAGCCATAGATGTAAGTGGATATGATTGGGCTTTCAACCTATTGGATTTTTCAAGAAAAGGCGAGGGTGCAGCTGAATTGTCAGGACGTAATGGAGCATATTTGGTTGAATGGATTTTAAATGAAACCAACAGCTCTGTTCCAAGGTTGAGAATTAGCCTTGATGATAAAATCATACTGGATGAAGTTATGCAAAGCTATGTGGACAGGATATCTGAGAAGTACCCGCCGACTGCTTATCAGCCTAGAACCGTTGGCTTGGAGGACATGAGCGAAAGGTTTTATAGTGACAATATAGAAGTTTTAGTAGTTTTTAATACTGCAGAAATAAATCTGGATGCAAAGAATGACAGTATAACTTACTGGTTGTCATTGAATTCAATCTATCTAAAGGAAAAATAACAGAAGCTCCTCGCTAATGAGGAGCTTCTGATCATTTACCTGAAAGTGACAGCACTGTGTGGGCAAACCTTTATACATTTGCCGCACCCAATGCACTTTTCATCATTGACTACTATCTTTCCCATAAAGAAACCGGCTCTTTCGATCGCCCCAGTAGGACAAACTCTCTTAGAAGGGCAGAATGGGGACTTATCGCACTTTGCCTCCATAATAAATGCTTTTTTTCCTTTTTTTGGTTTTTTTTCAGGTTTCAATTATGTACCTCCAATTAGTATTGATTCAATTATATACCATATGGGGGTATATGTAAATAGTTATTGTGTATCAACTCACAAGTAAATATTGTACAATATGATTAAGAGGAGCACAGCTTTATATTTGATAATCACAGGAGGGATAACATGAGATTTAGTATCGAGGGAGAGTATCCTGTTCTTAGGTGTTACTTAAACAAAGGAGAAACGATCAAAACAAGTGCTGGTGCGATGTCATGGATGGATGGAGAGGGCTTTGACACCGAGGTTACAACAGGTGGAATAATGAAAGGTCTTGGGAGGATGCTGGCCGGTGAAAGCTTGTTTTTCAGCTACTATACAGCCAGGTTGGATAACCAGGAAATAGTGTTTGCATCATCCTTACCAGGGAAAATAGTCAATATCAAAATGGGAGGAAAGACCTTTATAGGTCAGAAATCCGCATTTTTAGCGTCTGAAAAAACGGTGGAGATGGAGACTGTATTTACTAAGAGATTTTCTTCAGGTCTGTTAGGTGGAGAAGGGTTTATATTACAAAAATTCTCAGGGTTTGGGGAACTTTTTCTTGAGGCAGATGGTGCCTTGTTCGATTATGAGTTAAGATCTGGTGAGAGCTTGCTGGTTGATCAGGGGCATGTATTTTTATTTGAGGAATCAGTAAGATATGAAATAGAGACTGTAAAGGGAATGAAGAATGTTTTATTTGGAGGGGAGGGCCTTTTCCTTGTAAGATTGATCGGTCCCGGGAAGGTGACGCTCCAATCAATGCCTATCGCAAATTTGGCAGGGAAAATAATACCATATGTTCCTTCAAAGGATTGATATAAGCATATTAACAATATCAATGGCCAGATAATCTGGCCTTTGATATGCTATACATCTTGTTTTGTTAGAGAATCCTGAAGAGTAACTACAGTGACTGATGCAATAACAACAGCTGCACCAAATAATTGTAGAGGAGACAATGTTTCTCCAAATATGAAATAGCTGAAGATAAAGGTGAAAACGGGTATTAAGTTCATAAAAATCGCAGTAGTGGCTACACTAAGATTGCTAAGGGCATAAATATACATGAAGTTCGCTATAGCTGAACAGCCTATTGCAAGGAAAAGAAAATGGAATATAATATTTCCGTTAAGCTGGCTCCATCTGACAGTCTCAAGCCATAAAAAAGGTATAAAAGCAAGTGTACCAAAAATTGACTGGTAAAATGTAACTGCAATACCTGAATAATTTCTGAAAAGTGGCTTTGTAATTATCATGAATATGGAAAAGGAAACAATTGCCCCAACCATATACAGGTAACCCGAAACACTTCCACCTTCAAGCTTGCCGCCTATGATTATGTAAATTCCAAGGATAGATGCTATTATTGCTGCTAATGAGATAGGCGAAAGCTTTTTCCTCAGGAATGCCCATTCACCCATGGCAGCAGCTACTGGCATTATAGCGATTATTATAGATGCATCATTTGGGCTGATTCTCAAAACTCCATTATTCTCGAAGAAAAAGTATATCGTTATACCAAGTATGCCTGAAAATGCCATAAGCGGGAGGTGCTCTTTCCTCAAGGTTTCTCCCGGGCTCATTTTTCTAAGCATAGGATACAAAATCAGGCATGCTATGAGAAATCTGTAAAATGCCATGCTTAACGGAGGAAATACCTCCATAGAAATCTTTATACTCACAAATGATAAGCCGAACATTATGGTTGATCCGATCAAAAAAACGACTGCTGTAATTTTCTTTCTGTCCATACTTAGTTCCTCCTGAATGTATTAAAGAGATTATAACATATTTTGACAGTTAAGAGGCTTAGTATCGATTGATATTAAACTTTATTCCATATGATAAAATATCATTATAAAATGAGTTGATCAAAAGGATGGTGGAAAATGAAAATCTATGTTAAGTATTTAGGTGTAATGGATTATGATCTGCCTTTAGAGATTATAATAAATGAAGGGAGCACGATAAAAAATTTATTTGATGAAATTTTGGATGATGATAAAGAGCTCTTTAACTCAGTATTTTTGGTCAATAACTTACCTGCCAGCCTGGAACAGGAGTTAAAGGAAGGAGATACTTTACTAATTCTTCAGGTATTAGGCGGTGGATAAAAGTGAAAGAGCTTTCTAAGCAATATTTGAATTGAAGCATATTTATTTATATCTTACACATAAAACTGCGAAAAAAGTGTATAAATAACATAAGTCAATATTAAATAAGGGGTGAATAAGATGAAAACAAGGAGTTTGGTTTTAAAGACAGCTTTTTTTATGGCATTTTTGCTGGTCATAGGACTGATAACCCCCTACATAAGCTATGCTGATGATCCAAGTCCGTGGGCATCAACTGAGGTACAGCAAGCAGTTGAAGCAGGGCTGATACCAGTTACCGTAAGTCTTGGATACAGGGAAAATACAAACAGGCTCGAATTTTGTCATCTTGTTATGAGGCTTATACAGGCAAAAACAGGGATGAGCATCTCAGATTTTTTGAGAGTCAAAGGAGTTGAGATTGAACCTCTAACATTTTCTGATACAAATGATTCTTTGATACTTGCAGCTAATGCTTTAGGGATAGTAAATGGAGTTGGGAACAACAGATTTGATCCTTTTGGACAATTGCAGCGTCAGCAGGCAGCAGCAATGCTTTCAAGAGCAGCTAAAGCATTGGGCTATACAGACACAGGAGAGCCAGGCATGTCGTTTTCAGACAGATTGAGCTTTCAGGATTATGCCGTAGAGCCAATAGAATTTATTTCTGGTGTCAAGGACCGGATTTCTGGGAAGAGAGTAATGGGCGGACTGCCTAACAACATGTTTGGTCCTGCTTCTCCATACACCAAGGAGCAAGCAATTCTAACCATGCTTAGAATGTATAATTCCTTTGATTTTATTCAAGTTGCCAGAGTTGTTGGAATCGATTCGATCGAAGGTAAGCCAATGCCTGGTCATAAGCTCACAGCAGGAGAGATAACCTATGATTCAATTCCACAGGATAATCCAGTTCTCCAGTGGCAATGGGTAATAAGTCAGTCAGAGGACGGTACCTATACCCCTATTCCCGGGGCGGTCAAAAGGGATTACACTCCATCCACTGACGAAGTAGGAAAATACCTTAACGTAATTGTTACAGCTGAAGGAGCAGCATATGGCTCTGGCATAAGCTTTCCGGTATTAATAGAACCATTTCAGCTTGTTTTGGCACCGATTAAACCAATAGAAGGTTTCTACCCAATCGATGCCGATTTACCTTTTGATGGTGGGAAGGGAACTAATGAAAGCCCGTTTCTTATTTCTACGGCTGAGCAGCTTGATCTCCTTAAATCTAATACAACTGACACATATTTTAAGCTGACTCAGGACATAAATTTGGGCAATCTTACTGAAAGGATAACTAACACGTTTTTAGGTCACTTGGATGGTGATGGGCATAAAATAACTTTCTCATACGCGGCTGGACTTTTTAGACAGATTGGAGCGGGTGCATCGGTTAAGAATCTAATTGTTGCTGGCGGCATTACCGGAGAAAACCCTAAGGGTATTTCAATTGGAAGACTTGCGGACACTAACTATGGTACGATTGAGAAGTGCGGAGTTGATATGTCGTCCATGATTTTGAAGAGTGCTGTAAATGTTAGAGTAGGTGGGCTGGTTGGAACAAATTATGGACTGATCTCTCAAAGCTATGCAAGTGGGATAATTAAGGTGCAATTGGTCAAGAGAGAAGCAATAAATGGATCTTATCGTTCGTTGGCAGACGATATACTTGGAAATGATTATAACAAAGGCTGGGTTGGTGGGTTATGTGGTGTAAACGCTGAGGGAGCTACCATTAAGAATTGCTGGTCAAACTCAACTGTTATCCTGGAAGCACCTGGGGATATGACCTATGGTATTTCAGGTGGATTAGCAGGAAGCAATAATGGTTCGATTTCTAAATGCTATACGGTAGGATCAGTCTCCAGCAACAAGTATAGAGGTGCAATTTCCGGATCCAGAGGGTCAGGCTCGTTATCTCAGGATTGTTACTACGATATGGATACCTTCAGGCTTTCAGACACCTACGCAGGTCAGCCAAAGACCTCATTACAGATGGTACAGAGATCAACGTATGCGGGATGGGATGATACTATCTGGAGATTTGAGACAGGAACCATTGATTATCCTAAGCTATTCTGGCAGGAATAAAGGCAATTTGCTTTAGTAACGTATAAAATAGAAGCCGGGGAGTGTTTAACGTTCACCGGCTTAGCTTTATTTTAAGATTGCAAACAATAATAAATGAAGAGGATATGCTGCATAGAACGATAGTTGGAGTATCTTGTTTTTTAGACCTTGCTTATTGTTATACATCATCAATGGAATCAGAGCAAGAAGGGAGTATTGCTGCAATCCAGAGGATCCAATCATATTTGTAAGAAACATTATTGCAGCTACTATAGTAAGTCTTTTTAATGAAGGTATCCAATGTGTATAGTAAAAGGCGAGTATATATATAATTCCGATGTATGCATAATCAGTAGAAAGGACCGTTGCAATAAAAGCAGCGCTTAATCCCACAAGGAGCTTAGTTATGTAGCTTCCATCCTTGGATTTTTCAAGCAGAATCATTGCTATAAGACCGATAAATAATGTGAAGAATATATTTTGATGTCCCCAATAGATACCACCAAAGAAAGCATAATCAAATGGAAGCTCAGAAATCAAGGCAAATAAAAAAAGTCTTAAGGAGTATTTTTTAACATCCTTGGTATGAAAGAAACCTTCAACCAACAGGAAACAGTAAATAGGGAAAGCTAACCTACCAATAAGCCTGAAGGTAAGATTTCCTGGTTGGAATATTGCACCGTAGTGGTCGATTATCATTGTAGTAAGCGCGATGAGCTTTAATATCAGCGAGTTCATATACTCCATCCTGTTCATATTTGATAATGTTAGTATAGCAGATTTCCAACATATTTGAAACCAAACTATCTTCCTGATATAATAATTAGGCAAAGTAATAATGTGATCATGACTGTTAGCAAGGAGGAAAATATGGCAGAAATCAAGTTTGAGATAACTGAAAAACTGGGTGTTCTAAGCGAGTCATCGAAGGGCTGGAAGAAGGAGCTTAATAAAGTATCCTGGAATGAATATCCCGCAAAATACGATATCAGAGAATGGGATCCGGACCATCAAAAAATGGGCAAAGGCATTACTTTGAGTAAGGAGGAGATGAGGTTGCTGAAGGAGATCATCAACAGCTTAGAATTGGACTAACAGAGAAAATTTAATGTAAATGCGAGTAGAACAAAACACCTTAGGGTAATAAGATAAATAGGAAACGAGGAGGTGTTGTTATGCTTTATTTCGCTTATGCCAGTAACCTAAGCAAGAAATACATGGCTGGAAGGTGTCCGCACGCTGTGCCTCTGAAGAAGGTAAGACTAAAAGACCATAAACTGACCTTCAACGAGTTGGCAGATATTGTACCATTTAAGGGAGAGGATGTAATTGGGGGTCTGTACCTCATCTCCAAACAGGACCTTGAAAAGCTTGATGCACTTGAGGGTCATCCTGATCTTTATGAACGAATGATGGTTGAACTGGAAGATGAAGAAGGGAACCTATACGAGGCTTTTGTATACTCCATGGTAGACAAGAAAGAGCAGGCTCCCCCTGAAAGCTATTACAAGATCCTCATTGAAGGTTATAAGGACTGGGAAATCGACATGAAAAGGCTTGAAAGAGCCAGACGATTCGAATAATATTTATCCCCTGGTGTATTCACTGGGGGTAATTCTATGAGTAGGATAAAATAATATATATTGGGAGAGACGATATGATCAAGAATTTAAAGGATGTAAAACCAAATATTCATTCTGAGGCCTTCGTTGCAGAAACAGCAGACGTTATTGGAGATGTCGAAATTGGTGAAGGTTCCAGTATCTGGTACGGAGCTGTATTGAGAGGAGATATCGAGGATATAAAGATAGGGAAGTACTCAAATATACAGGACAATGCCACAGTCCATACTGAGACTCACATACCTACAAGGATCGGCGATTACACTGTAATAGGTCATAATGCGATAATACATGGATGCACGATAGGAAGCAACACCTTGATAGGGATGGGATCCACAATCCTTAACAGGGCTGTAATTGGGGACAATTGTATAATAGGCGCTGGAACTGTTGTAACTGAAGGGAAAGTAATACCTGATAATTCAATGGTGATAGGGATACCAGGTAAAATAGTCAGACAGGTAACTGAAGAAGAGGCTGAAGCCATAAAAAGCAATGCAATGAGATATAATGAGCTTTGGAAGAAGCATTTGGATTAACTGGGATTGCACGGCTTTAATGGGTATAAATTTTTAAGGGTGACAAGTACATTACCTATGGAGGGGTGACTATGGAATATAGAGAAAGGTATCAGTCATGGCTGGATGATCCTTATTTTGACGAAGCAACCAAGGCTGAGCTTAGAGCCATAACAGATGAGAACGAGATTGAGGATAGATTTTATCAGGATTTGGAGTTCGGTACTGCAGGCTTGAGAGGAAAGATTGGAGCAGGCACCAACAGGATGAATAACTATACTGTAAGTCTTGCTACCCAAGGTCTTGCACAAACAATAATCAATCATGGCGAAAAAGCTATGAAGAAAGGAGTTGCCATAGCTTATGATGTCAGGCAATACTCCGATAAGTTTGCTGAAATTGCTGCAAGAGTTCTTGCTGGTAATGGAATAAAGGTATATTTATTTGATGATATTCGACCAACCCCCATGCTGTCGTATACAGTTAGAAGACTTGGGACTATTTCCGGAATCGTCGTAACGGCGAGCCATAATCCTAAGGAGTACAACGGGTATAAGGTTTATTGGGAGGAAGGCAGCCAAATCCTCGATGACATAGCAGATGAGATACTTAATGAGATAGACAGTATTGAGCATTTTAGAGATATAAAAGTAATGGAACTTGATGAAGCAAAGTCGAAGGGATTGATTGAAATAATTGGCGGTGCCATCGATGATGAATACAACGACAAGCTCCTTAATATGGCGATAAATGATGATATTGATAAGTCTGTCAAGATAGTCTTTACTCCGTTGAACGGCACAGGCAATATTCCGGTAAGAAGAGTTCTGAAGGATAGGGGATTTACAGACATTACTGTTGTACCCGAGCAGGAAAATCCTGATTGGACCTTTGCAACAGTGGGCTATCCGAACCCTGAGGATACTAAAGCATTTAAATATGCGAGAAATCTTGGACTGAAGGTCAAGGCAGACGTATTGCTTGCTACAGATCCTGATTGTGACAGAGTTGCGATAGGAGTTCTGAATGATAATGGTGATTACACCTATCTGAATGGAAATCAAACAGGTGCATTGCTTATTTATTATATTTTGTCACAGAGGTTTGAAAAAGGAACACTTCCCGAAAATCCGGCAATCGTTAAGAGTATCGTAACAGGAGATTTGGGCAAGGCAATAGCTAAGAAATTTGGCGTAACAACATTTGAAACTCTTACCGGATTCAAACATATCTGCGCAATGGCAAACGAGTGGGATATAACAGAGGCATTCAGCTTCATATTCGGATATGAGGAAAGCATAGGGTACGTCTATCAGGATTTAGTAAGAGATAAGGATGCAGTGGTTTCATCCATGATGATCGCTGAAATGGCAGGATTTTATAAGAAGCAGGGACTGAGCCTTTTAAATGTTCTGGAGAAAATATATGAAGAGTTTGGCTATTACAGCGAGAAACAGATTTCTATAGTTTTGGAGGGAGTTGAAGGACAGCAGAGGATCAAGAGAATGATGGATGACATCCGTCATATGCCTGTTGAATCTATCGGCGAAATGATGCTCCAAAAGACAGTGGACTATTTGAGTGACGAGACGGATGCAGGACGCTCAAATGTTCTGAAATACTATATGGATGACGGATCATGGTATGCAATAAGGCCTTCAGGAACGGAGCCTAAGATAAAGCTTTACATTTACTCGAAGGGTAAGTCAGAAAAAGACGCAAAGGATAAAGTGGAACTCATAGAAAAAGTAGTGAGGCATAGGATGGAGTCAGTAGAGTAGAGTTAGTTTATAATAATAGTTACATGTAAAGCACTCCAAATGAATTCGGAGTGCTTTGTCATGCTGAATGAGTTGCTTGAAATGGGATCAGCATAGTGCTATACTCTTTAGAGTGTCTAAATATATATGAGGGTGATAGTATGGAATCTGCATTTGACAAGAAAAAAATCCGAGGTGACATAACCAGGATAGCAAACCCCGTTTTTATAGAGCTTTTGCTTGGTACCCTATTTGGAATGGTCGATATGATGATGCTTGGTAGATCTGGATCTACCGAGATAACTACTGCATCAATAGCTGCAGTAGGCATAACCAACCAGTTGATATTTGTTGGCCTTTCACTGGTACAAGCACTTAATGTCGGGGCAACCGCAATGGTAGCGAGGTACATAGGTTCTGGAAAGACAGACAAGATAGAGTCCGTGGTGAAACACATAATTATCATGACTCAAATTTTTCTCGTTCTGCCTATTTTGTATCTTGGACTGGTGAAAAGCTTATGGGTAATGGAGGTTCTGGGTGCTGAAAGCGACACTATATCAATAGGGATGGGTTATTTCAGGGTGGTTACTCTAGGATTTATATTTCAGGGCTTCAATTTCTCTTTATTTGCTGCACTAAGAGGTGCTGGGGATACCAGGACCCCAATGAATATAAATATTAAGGTAAATCTATTAAATGTATTCGGTAACGCAGTTTTGATCTTTGGTTTGCTGGGTTTCCCAGCGCTGGGAGTAACAGGAGCAGGGATATCAACTGCAGTTTCACAATTCATTGCAAGTATACTATTGGTAAGGTACCTAATCAAAAGTAAAGGTCACATAAAACTTAATCTAAGGCATAGATTTAAAATTGACAACGACGTAATATACAACCTGGTGAAGATTGGAGTGCCAGCATCATTGGAGCAGATCGCTTTCAGAGCGGGAATACTTATTTTTACAAGAATGGTTGCCACACTTGGTACGATTGCATATGCGACCCATCAGATTTGTATAAATATAATGAATCTATCCTTTACACCAGGTCAGGCCTTTGGAACTGCAGCTTCGACATTGACCGGAAGAAGCCTTGGGGCTCAGGATCCTGACCTTGCGGAGAGATATATTAAGGAAAGCAGAGGCATAGGATCTATAATATCGGCTTTAATGGGACTCTTATTCTTCTTCCTTGGACCATATGTGGCTATGCTGTATACAGACAGCCCGGAGGTTATTGCTGAGGCAACACGTGTTCTTAAGCTGATGGCCTTTATCATGCCGTTTCAGGGATCTCAACTTATTGTAGCTGGCGGTTTAAGGGGAGCTGGGGATACTATATGGACTCTGGTAGCGACATTTGCAGGCATAATAGGTGTAAGAATAGCACTGGCGTGGTTATTCGTAGTAGTTCTTGGATATGGACTCCTTGGGGCATGGCTTTCAGTACTGATAGACCAATTTGTTCGATGGGTTTTTATCTCACTTAGATTCAGGACAAATAAATGGAAATACATTTCTATAAGATAAAATCCGCCGCTTCCAGGCGGATTTTTATTTGACTTTAAATTTAAGGGATGATAGTATATGAGTATAATCGAATATAATCATATAACGAGGTGAAAAGATGGAAGAGCTTTTTAAAGCCATAGGGGATGAAAACAGGCTTCGGATATTGAATCTGTTGACGGATTATGAGCTCTGCGTATGTGAAATTGAGGTCCTCCTCGATTTGAATCAATCCAATGTGTCAAGACATCTGGGTAAGCTAAAATCATCAGGCATAATTTCATCCTATAAGGATGGTCAGTGGATCCACTATAGACTAAGTGATGAGTTCAAGAAGAATAGCACTGACTTACTCAAATACCTTAGAGAGCAGGTTTTCAATAGGAGCGCTTATGTTAGAGAACTTAGAAAATGTAAAATATACATCGACAGTCCTCTAAGCTGTCAGGATATAACCAGCGACAAAGACAGGGTGCAGGTTTTCCTTGAAGGGGAGCTTGAGAGGCAAATATTTCTGGAGGAGTCCAAAAATGAAAAGTAATAAGTTGCATGGAATAAGTTTTTTCGAGAAATACCTTTCGATCTGGGTCGCTCTATGTATGATAGTAGGTGTAGCTATAGGCGTATATTTGCCACAAATACCTAAGTTCCTAAGTAATTTTGAGTACTATAAGGTGTCAGTGCCGGTTGCGATCCTGATTTGGCTTATGATCTACCCTATGATGCTAAAGGTAGATTTTAAGAGCGTCAAAAAGGTGGGGGAAAATCCTAAGGGCTTAATAGTTACATGGGTAACAAACTGGCTGATCAAACCTTTTACAATGTTTGCTATAGCATATGTATTTTTTAATATATTTTATAGAGGTATGATAGATAGTGATACAGCCAAGCAGTACCTGGCTGGAGCAGTTTTGCTTGGAGCGGCACCATGCACCGCGATGGTATTCGTCTGGAGCCACCTTACAAAAGGAAATCCCGCATATACCTTAGTGCAGGTTGCCACTAATGACCTGATAATACTTGTGGCTTTTGTACCTATAGTTGCCCTGCTGTTGGGAGTAAGTGACATTTTAGTGCCATGGAATACTCTTTTCCTTTCAGTAGTACTATTTGTTGTGATTCCTTTGGCAGCAGGTGTGATATCAAGAAATGTTATAACAAAGAATAAGGGACTTGAGTATTTTGAAAAAGTATATATACCAAAGTTCAGCAATGTCACAATAATCGGGCTTTTACTGACGCTTATAATTATTTTTTCGTTTCAGGGGCAAATTATTATCGACAACCCAATAAACATTCTGTTGATAGCAGTTCCTCTGATAATACAGACATTTTTGATATTCTTCATTGCATATTTTTGGTCGAAAGCATGGAAACTGCCTCATGATGTTGCTGCTCCTGCAGGAATGATCGGAGCGTCTAATTTCTTTGAGCTTGCGGTTGCTGTTGCAATATCTGTATTCGGTTTGACATCAGGCGCAGCGGTAGCAACAGTCGTCGGTGTATTAGTTGAAGTACCTGTAATGCTGATCTTGGTCAAGATTGCTAATAACACAAGGCATTGGTTCGATAATGGCTCAAGTAGACTTAAGGAGGTGTAAATTTTGAGAAAACCGAGAGTTGCATTCATATGTGTTCATAATTCCTGCAGAAGCCAGATGGCCGAGGCTTTGGGAAAGCATCTTGCTTCCGAGGTATTCGACAGCTACTCAGCTGGAACTGAGACAAAACCCCAAATAAATCAGGATGCAGTAAGGATCATGAAGGACAGATTTTCAATAGACATGGAAGAGACTCAGCATTCAAAGCTTCTTGATGAGCTGCCAGAGATAGATATTGTCATAAAAATGGGCTGCAACGTGATATGTCCATTTCTTCCGAGCCAATATGAGGAGGATTGGGGACTTGACGACCCATCAGGAAAACCAGATGAGGAGTTCCACAGGGTGATAGATATTATTGAGAAAAATATGGTCGATCTATCCAGGAGAATAAGTGAAGGGGAAATTGAGCTTCAGCTATAAATAAGACCGCCGGATATCAAACCGGCGGTCTTCTATATGTTTTTCATAATATGTTTTGCAAATTCTCTTGCTTTGTCCTCGATGTCCTCTATTCTAAGGATGGAGCCGGGGTCATTTGCCGTTGCCTGCAAGGAGAATGCAGGTGGGAGCTCAAAGGTCTTATTCATATTCAAGCTGCTTATAAGCTGCTTTGCCAGTGCGTCTCCTCCGGAATATCCGGAAACGATAACAGAGAAGAGCTTTTTATCATAGAATTTAGTTTTGCGGAAAAGTGCTGTTAATCTGTTTATTGTGGCTACTATATTGGCAGTGAGCATATCGTTGTAGTTGGGGCAAAGCATTATCAGAGTCGAAGAGTTGCTTATCGCAGGATACACCTCCTCAACAACGATCCCTCCATAAAAGCACTTTGATTGTCTGCCAAAGTATTTGCAAGTTTTGTAACTGCAGCCTCTGCAGTCAGTTATATTTCCATTTCCAAGATATACCTCAGTAATATCAATCCCACTTAGATTTTTCCTTACAAGGTCCCATAGCTGGAGAGTATTAGAGGTACCCTTATTGGACGAGTGAAGTACAGCTATGCTTTTATTTCTGAAGTACTCCTGTGTTGATATGAGTCTTCTTCCAAGCTCCTCGCATTTTAACAGGCAAATTTCCTCAAGAGGCATTCTGTAGATTTTTTCCATTGGCTGGAAATTATCCAGATTTTCATTGGCTTCAATCGCCGGTCTTCCAGGAAATAAGCAACCAAGCTGGTTTGCAAGATATATTATGTCCTGTGACGCTGTTTTGGTAAAGGAGTTATAGCTGCTGTGTACAAGAAGTCCACCTCTGGAGCCTGATAGCGAGGATTTGCCTCTTTCCCAGAGCTTTTCCAGGATATGATTCATTTCAGTGTTTACTCCAATTGGATTTAGCTCAACAGCAAACAGGATATCGTTTTCAGTCATGTCAGGAAGCTCCATGGCGCTCCTTATTATTCTGTGGGAGTTATCCCCTACAGCCCTCTTTATCATTTTTTTTAGCAATCGTCCAGGCTCAGAGGGTATTACTACAGTTAATTGTCTCATATAATGCTCCTTAATCCATTGTAGGTTTCCTTAAGCCTTTCCTTCAATAAAGGATGAAGACTATATTGGGGCACCTCGAGCCCGGAGTCTGTTATTCTAATCTTTGAGCCCATATAGACGTGCCCCATTAGTGAAGAGCCATAAAAATATTCGCCCTGAATCGCCGCTATTATGGATAGGCTCCCTGAAGAAAGACTCGGTGCAACATAAGGCTTATACCCAAGTGCTCTTATTTCGAGATTTGCTTTTACTGTTTTTTCTGTCAGGTATATCGACTTTTCATTATTATAATCGATCATACTGTCAGCAACGATAAGGCCGTTGCCGTGAGGCCCGAAAACCTGACCTTCCCTAAGGTATTGACCAAGAGAAACGTCTCTTTCAGCGTAAAAAGCAGCCCTTGCATCCATTACACCCAATCCGAAACCGATTATCTTATTCGAAGCTATTCCATTAAAATCCATCTCTCCATTGTCATCACTGTTGCTGTCAATAAATACTGCTTTACACAAGGGATCGACAGGATCGCTAACTACTGCAAAGTAGCCCTTAAAACCTATATTTCTTGCCATCTTAGCATATTTATGGATAATCTCCCTGTTTCCTTCAAATTGAGCCATTCTTACATCAGATACATTGGATCCAACTGGAGGAATACCCTTTGATGCACAAAAAACTAACATATCACAGTTAAATAAATCTTCTTCGGAGGCACTTGCCACTTTCGGTAAACTGCCTTCATCAAAAGGTCTTCTTATTTGGTTAAGCTCATATTCCCATCTTTTTTGCTTCTCAGGACTCCTGTCATATAACCCTATGTCAGAGATGTTTTTACCAAGAAGTCGCAGACCAATAGCGAGAGTGCTTCCAACATCTCCCAATGCAGCTATGTTGATCTTCCATTTTTCCGGGAGAGGATCAAGCTCATCTTTCCAGTTGGGATAATTTTTGTTGACTACTTTTACGTCGCCTGCAAATATCCTATTTTTGATCCAATCAGGCAAATCCATACTCTCTTCTTTATTTTCCAGAAGCTCCAAACCTTCAGCCTTGTTTTCCAGCTGGCAAGCAGACATCGCTTTAAAGCCCCTTCGAGAGAGAAGTGGATCACTTCTCCCCAGGTAGTATATGGTTCTCTCATGGTTTTTTACAGCGCCTTCATCAGAATCTTCAAGATCGTCAAACAACTGCCTTGAAAACAAGAAACTATCTCCAGTTTTATAGTAATGCAATTCAATCACCTCACATGTCCTCTAAGGGTGTGCTCGAGTCTTTTCAGATAGTCAAGATCCATCTTGATAGATGCAGAGGGCTTCATATGGCGTTTCTCGCCTATACTCCTCTCAAGATCAGGATACCTTGGTATATGGATGACCTCACCCAGCGAGGCGATAGTCAAGTTCTTTTCATTGATCTCCTGATACAGTTTTTCTATCGCCTTGAAAATATCCATGGTATTCCTCAGAGAAACCTCTGACATTCTGTAGATACTGTCCTGGCTTTTTACCTTAATGAATCTTGGTGAGACATATGGGAGGATGAAGTTTATGCTTGGTATCAGATTATTCTCAAGGTAATCGCTTCTGACCATATCGCCTCCAAGAAATGGGTACTGACCGCTTTCATTGAACCAGAGCTTGAGATTAGGAACGAAGTATGCAGAATCGATATTCAGGTTTCTGATTTCAGCTATTTCTTTACCCTTGCCGGACAATATGCCTACAAGAAGCTTAGATATCTCAATTTCCTCATTTCTCAACAACGGCTCGACTATCTTTATTCTGTAGCCCTTGTGGAGCAGGTCATCCAGAAGGATCACAGGTTTGTTGAAGGATTTAATGGTTTTACATTGTTCCTCCAATGTCAGGTAATTGGGGAAGTGACCAACTGTAAAGCTTTGAATGTCAGGTTCAAAGATCCTTTCAGTATGAAGGGTCTTCGTTACTGTATTGGGAATAATGGAGTTATTCAGTATGATTCCAAAGGGTACGCACATTTTACCTCCAAGCTGTCTTTTACCTGAATCAAGTACTGGCACCTCATTTTCGTCGCAGATTTTTTGTATTAGCTTTGAGTAGACCATATCCCTGTTAAATGAAATCAACAGCTCTCCAGGATAAAGATCTGCCAGAACTTTCTTCAACTTCTTCCTGGATTCGTATATGACTCTCTGAACTCTGGGATCCTCGTCATAAGGAGCCTTTAGAGTGTTCTCAAGATCAAGGTTCAAGCTGACTGGATTGTTCATGTCCACCATAAGGATTGGAGATCCCCTGTGGGTATAGGGGGTTTTAACAAATCCCTGGAGGCTTAGGAATTCCTCAGCTTTTTTATTTTCACCCTTGACCATGGTATTGCTGTATAAAGCATAGTTATAATCTCTGTTTAATGCGATTGACAAAGTCTCGTTCAGGATCATGTCCATTAGATTGTCGTCATCATCCTTGGCAAACATACAGGAAATAAAAGCTGTTCGTCCCTTTGCATTATTTCTTATGAACTCTGTGGTTTCCTGATCCTTGAATTCATCAAAGAGCATACTATGGCGGACCCAATAGAAGGCTGAAAAACCAAGCGGTGAATTAGTCTCGGTGTCCATCAAAAGTATTATCCTGTAGCTTAGTTTTTCCCTTATACCAATAAGACCTTCAATGTCAAGCTTATCTCCAAAATGCCCTGTAAGGTAATCGAGCAGTTCACTGCTTAGGTTTCTATGAACGTCGATATCTACGGTCTTCGTTTCCAGGAGTGTCTTGTATAGGGGTTCTCGAAGATACAAACCAAAATTGTAGATATAATCAGCTGCCATCGGATCGATGAGCTTTGAAATATCTCTATTCTTGTCTATATTTTCCCGGATTTTTGTAGAACTGATGTCTTCATATTGGGTAGGCAGAGTAAGCTTTACTACGTTGCCCTTTATTCTTGAAATCGCTGATTCAAGTCTTTCAGACTCATTTATGTGATTCTGATCTGTTTTTCTGTCGAATATTACATGAGAAAATTTCAGAATTTCTCTTTCTCCTCTATATGCAGAAGCATTCACCAGGACATCAGAGCCAACGGCAAGGTAGACCTCTCTCTTGCCAAAGATAGATTTCAGTTTTTTCATGTCTTGGTCATTTCCGATATTTACAGGTATTTCTCTTGGGAAAAGATAAATTCCGTCCTCCTTGGCAATACTCATATTGATTATATTTCTCCTGAATTGATGGGCCTCTGTTCTCTTGGACCATGAAAACTCATCAACTGCAAGGTAAACCTCGAAGCCTTGATTACGGATCTCCTTGGCAATTTCCCTGTGACTCAGGCTGAATGGATCAAAGGATCCAGGGAAGAATACGACATCCTCCTCAGATTCAATGTCCATATCACCTATTTCAAACTCATACTCAGAAATAAATCTGTATATGTGGTTCAGGGATGCGGCATTATTGTAAAATACAAATGCATTCTCCCGTGCATCCTCGATTAGAGTCAACAGCTTTTTACCTACTCTTCTGAAGACCACAAATTTATCTTCAAGCGATAGTCTGTCTGAGTTAAAGACTGTCGATGAAATTACCCTTAAGGCCTCTGTTTTTATTTCTACCTTATAGGATGATATTGGAACGAGAAGAAGGCCAAGCAATCTGTAAAGTCTTGTTATGTTTCTGCTGAAATCCTCGGGGAACAGATCCTTGTAGATAGGGTAATTAATTATTGCCGTGCCAATAGTATTTAATAACAGAATGACAGTCTGGGGTCTTGAAACCCTGATTTTATCCTCGAGGTCATCAACGATCTCATCAAGCTCCTTCGGAGGAAGAAACAGGAACAAGTGTCCCAGGTACTCAGGTATGAACTTAGTGAACTGATAGCTGTCCATTTCGAGAGCTCTCAATAACTCAATGGCAACGTCGTTCCTCTGCTCAAGCGATAGAAGTGGTATTATATTAAGCAATGTATAACCACTGTAGTTTCTGACCCTTTCAACAGCACTCACCTTTAACAGATTGCATAAGTGTATGGCTGTATGAATGCCTGTCGTCTGGGGATTTTTTCTTACCTGGTCATAAAGGATATCGATATTTATTTTTTTATTGGTCCATCCAGTTGCTGTCTTTAGATTTTCCAGAAACAATTCAGATACATTTGCTTGATCCGAATAGTAGTTTGCTCTAAATACAGCAATCGCGCCATCGTCCATCTTAAGCTTCATGGCCAGGATGTATCTTAGATAATTCTCTGCAGGGATATTTGATTTTTCCATCATTTTAGACAGATAGTTCCTTATAGGGATAAAAAGCTTCTCATCAGCAAAATTTGTAATAATTTCAGAGGTTCTGTCCAAAGCACTTAGTCGGATATTTGTGTTTGGAGAGGATATTTTTTTAAGGATATACCTGTATAGTTGAGATCTTCTGTCATCATCCAAGCTGCTTAGCGGAAGATAATTTATTGTTTGTACAAGATAAAACTGTGCAATTGGGGTCAGACTGTCACATTCCTGATAAAATGAATTCAGCTTATCGAAATATATGGGATATTTATCCCTGTGACAGAACTCGAAAATAGATTTTACTATGAGCTTTAGGTTATACAGCCACTCATTTTGAGAATCGGCAAGCTTATAGCTGGGATACAGAAGGTCAGTCAGCAGTTTTTCAAGAAGCATCTCGCTGGTCTCATCCGGACGATTCATAACCACTGAATCAGGCAGCTCTTTTCTGTATTCCTCGTCATAATTTGACAGGATCCTACCTATTAACTCCGAGGCCTCCTTACGGACATCTTCCTCTTTATGGAGCATCAGGTCACTGAGGAAATGAAGCACCAGTATCTTTTGTTTTTGTGTCAGATAAGTGGAATATTCCTTGAGGATCTCAATATAAAGCCTTAGTCTTCGCCAATTAGCTTGACTTCTTGCCTCCTCCAGAATTTCCAGGAATCTGTCCTGGTTTACAAGGTTAGCCATGAGGTATACGTTGTTTTCTATGGCTTTATATTTGACTGAGCGAACTATATCCTCACCCTTTAGTAAGCTCCAATACACTTGGCCACGGGGGTTGATGCCGCCATTTAAAGTTGTGTCCACACCAAGCTCGATGATATATTCCTCGAAGTCCTTCAGCTTGTTATATACTCTCCTGTACCTTTTCTCCTTTGCTTCATCAACATTATCAAGCTTGTCGAGTATGACCTGGAAGGATTCCTCAAGGGTGTAGGTATACATCTCAAGTCTCCCATCCACGGATCTGTTTTTTACTCTAAAGTCTGCGTATATAAGAACCAGTGACTCCAATGGTAGAGTCTCAAGCTCGAGATCCCAGGTGGAATGATTTGTGGCGATATGACCTATCCTGTCAAGTCCAAGTTCTTTGAACCATTGTTCTGTATAGAAGTAGTGCAGATAAGGTACTCTTGGCTGTTCACGCTGGGTAACTCCATATTTCCCTATGTCATGGCCAAGACTGGAACCCAATACCACACCCAGGTCTATTGGGAGACCAAGGCTTTTTAGTTGGAGAGCAACATGCATAGCCACATCCTTAACACCTAGTACATGCTCAATGGTGTTATGGCCTGTGGCTGCCATATCAAGCTGCATCATCTCAAATATAAAGCGGCTTTCATATTCTGACTTAAAAGTATAGAACTCATGAGAACCATCTGTTATTGTGTAGTCAAAATGCGAGGAACCATTAAGCTCCCTCAACCCTGTCAGGACAGCTTCGTAGAGTTCTATATGCTCCGGTTCTATTCGAGAGGTTCTCTTATGGGGGTATGATTTTGAAACCGCATAGTCAAATAAAGTTCTGATCCACTCATCAGTTCCCATAACCTTGTAACCATCCAGGAAACCCTTAATGACTCCAATATATTCTATCACTGTCTGGTCTAAGCCAATATCAGAACTTTTAAAAGAATCAAATGCCTCTATACCGTTTATGAATTCATCAAGCTTCTCTCTAATATTCATAGAATGCCTCCCAAGGTCTGGAATCTATTTTTCAAAATTTTTATCAGGCTTATAGCTCCAATACCATTTAATCTCGTCGAGTCCGGTTATTTCTGCCAATGTTTCATCACTTAAAAATCCATCCACCTCACATATCATGACTGCTGTATCGCCGGTTCTTTCTACTCTCATATTGGCAATATTTACATCGTGAGAAGCCAGAATGTAACTCACCTTGCTTATTATACCCTTTTGATCGGCATACTTAAGTACAAATGCAGATAATTGGCCTGAAAGGCCATACTCCTCATACATACAGATCCCTCCTCGTAAGTCATCTTCATTATATAATTATAAAGAGTTGTTTTCAATGCTGAAATGGCAATGCCAATTGCCATTTCACCTGTGTGAAGGGTATAATATTCTAATGGGAGGTGTATACTGTGATATTATCTGTAGATTTAAATCCTGTTTTAAGGAAAAGAATCAAAGTTCCATTTAGGAAGGACCATCCAGGAGCTTTAACTCCTGAAAGAATAGATATATTTCCTGGAGGTGAAGGTATCGAGCTTGCACTGATGCTGAGAATAATGAATGAGGATGCATTGGTTTGCGGAATCTCCGGAGGATATACCGGAAAGGTTGTCAGAGATTTTCTTGATGGATCAGGAATCGAGCATGATTTTGTTGAGATCAGGGAATCTACAGGTGAACAGTTATTTATACACTATAGCGATGGGCAGACTTTGATTTCTGAGATCAGACCAAGACTGTCAAAGGACGAGGCAGCTGTCTATCTGAGGCATTTTAAAGAAAATCTTAATACCTGTGAAATTACGTGTATCACAGGTACTGTTCCAAATAATCTTCCTGATGGTATGTTGGAGGAAATGCTCATAATGTCCAGACAGTTTGGAAGAAGATCCTTAGCAGCGTTAAAGGGAAGAGATGCTGCTCAGGCAGTGAAGGGTTCTCCCTACCTCATGGCACTTGATCTGGCTAGTCTTGAGAACATAACTCACCTTAAGCTTGAGTATGACTCTGAGATAATTAAGGCTTGCAGATATTTGCTGGATAAGGACATTGAGTATGTTTTCGTGGATCTAAGAGAGAAGGGAGCCCTGGTGCTTTCTGATGAAAAGGGCTACAGGGTAGATATTCCTTCAATCGGAAGGGAACACTGTAATACTAATTATGGTTATTTGCTCGCGGGAGTGGCATTGGGAATGATAAGAGGCTATGATGAGGAGACGATTTTCAGACTTGGTTCAGCAGCAAGTCTTATACATTGCTTCATAAGATCTGGAGAGGTCGACATGTCCGATATTAAGGGGCTTATGAATAAACTGGAGGTCAGAACCTTTAGAAATATATGAAGGCGGGGGATCAAATGATTAGATTTATCCATACTGGCGATATACATCTTGGACTGAGATTCACAAATACCTCCTTCGGACCAGAAAAAGGCAGGAAGAGAAGAGAAGAGCTGTGGAGCTCATTCCAGAGGCTTGTTTCATATGCTGTTGAAGAAAACATAGATTTATTCCTTATTTCAGGTGATTTGCTTGAGGAAGACAATTTTACACAGAGAGATATTGCAAGGCTTTCAAATATTCTTAGTTCCGCTGAAGGTGTTAGGTTTTTCATTATTGCAGGGAACCACGATATGTTATCCTCAGATTCAATACTATCCAGGTGGAGCTTCAGCGATAATGTCACAGTATTCAAGGGAAAGGAAGTTGAAACAAAAAGATTGGATGATATAGGCGTTGCGGTGCACGGCGTAAGCTGGATCAAATCTATGGATACGTCTGATTTCATCAGTGGTATAAGGGTGGTCGATGGCTGCCATAATATTCTCATGCTGCATGGCGATGTTATGAGTACAAGTAAGTATATGGTACTTGAGAAGAAAAATCTGGAGTCCTTGAAAATGGACTATATTGCACTTGGACACATACATAAGCCAATGTTTATAGCCCATAATATTGCCTACTGCGGCTCGCTTGAGGGTCTGGACTTTGGTGAGCCAGGGAGAAGAGGGTTTATTCTTGGGGAAATCGGAGAAACCAATAGCTTTAATTTTACACCATTTAGCACAAGGGAATTTCATCTGCACCATATCCAATTAAGTGGTGATATGACCCATAGTGATATTTATGGGACTGCAAAAGACATTGTGACTGGGGCAGGGAAAGACGATTTTCATCGAATCCTGTTATCTGGGCATTCACCCAGGCATTTTAATGTTGAGGCATTATATGATCAGCTTGAAAAGGATTGCTACCATATAGAGATCCAGGATAAATCGAGTCCTGATATAAATTTGGATGAACTTCTGGAAATGAATGAAGGGAATATAATAGGTTCATTCATAAAATCATTCACTGAAGAGGATATTGCAACTGATGTAGGAAGAAGAGCTCTTTACTTGGGACTTGAGGCTCTTTTGGAAGGAGGATCTTCTGATGCTGATAAGAGAGATTGACATTAGAGCCTTTGGGAAGCTTAGGGATAAAAGGATTAGCCTTGAGGAAGGTTTAAACGTCATTTATGGTCTCAATGAAAGCGGTAAGACCACCATCCATAGCTTCATTGGAGGTATGCTTTACGGGTTCCTGAAACCGGGAGTCAAGTCTGCCATATATAATCCGGAGCATTCAAAATACACTCCGTGGGTCGGAGAAGCCTATGGCGGCAGATTGACTCTGATCAAGGATGGGGTTGGATACATAATCGATCGTAGTTTTGTAAAGGGCAGAGAAATGACGCGGATAATCGATGAAGCTACTGGCGAGGATGTTACCTCGCAAATGAGGCTGGGACCGTCTGGAAGAATAGCACAGCCGGGCTATCAATTTATCGGAGTCAGCAGCAGCATATTTTACAATACGATTTATGTTGGACAAAGGGCAATTGATACAGATTCAAGGCTCTCAGAGGAAATAAGGGAAAAAATGATCAACGCAGCCGCAACAGGACATGATTCAATCTCGGTGGAGAAAGCCTTAAAGCTTCTGGATAGGAAATCAGCTGATATTGGAACCAATAGAACCTCAAGGACCTGGTTCGGTCAGCTTTCCAGAAGACTGGCTGATATTGAAGAACGGCTTAACGAGCTCAATGAGATCAAGAACCGCTATGATTCAGCCTCCATCCAGAGACAGGAGCTTTCAACAATGCTGGATCATAAGGTAGATAGATATAATTACCTGATATCACTGGCAGATCAGATCAATGCTATAAGGAGAAGGGATAAGAGGGCTAAAATTGATTCAATCGTCAGGGATATAAAGGAACTTGAGCTCAAATGCTTGGATATAGAGTCCTATAGTGTTCTTGTTGAGGACGATCTTGAGGAATGCTATCGCCTCGAATCTGACATCAGATTATCCAAGGACAGGATATCCGGGTTTGATGAACAATGGGGTAATTTACAGGATCAATTATTAAGGTTGTCTGATAACAAAGAAAGAACAGAAGAGCTGAAGCAGATCATCGAGGATGGGCACAAAGCTGAACGTCTTGAATCATCTGCCGGTTATGCCACGAGGGAAGCAGTTGAGTATGAAGTAAAAAGTATTGAGGTAAAAAAACGAAACACTTCAATATTTTTGACAGTAGCAGCGTGTATTTACATCATTGGAAGTGGAGTGCTGCTTCAGACAAGGAATTTTTCTTTGCTACTCTTCATCCAACTGTTCCTCATAGTTGGCCTGCTCCTTTATTTTTCAACGAAAAAATCAGCAAAGTCTATTGCTGAACTGAGGGAGAAACTGCAATATATTGTTGATCTTGAAGCAATCGTTTCTGAGAACGGCAAGAGCACATTAAAGGATTTCTGGCAAGAATTCGAAAGTGCAAAGCTCGAAATTTCATCTTTAGAGTTAAACAGACTAAGAAGGATGGAGCTTGAGGAATCTATGCTGGCAATCGAAGAAAGACGGAAACAGGAGCTTACAGAACTGTCGATGCTGGAGAAACAACTTGCAGGGATATTACGGGATAACAGGGTTTCTGATACACTTGAGTTTAAGACTGGTTTAAGAAACAAGGCATTGCACAGCAAATTGAAGGCAGAAATTTCCAACAAACAGATACAGCTTAAGGGACTTGAGGGAGAAATCGCCTTGCTTCCAAAAGAAAGTGAAGAAGCAACAAGTCTGGACAATGAAAAGCTTCCCTTGGACTTTGACGAGGAGGGTGTTCTGAAGGAGTTGTCTGAACTTGATGAGGAGCTTAAAAATCTGCGGATGGCCATTAAGGAGTTGGATGGAAGGATAATCGCGTATGAGGAGAGCCTGGGGGATAAAATTGAGATGGAGGAGGAAAGAGATCTTTGCATGCAAAAGCTCTCCGAACTTGAAATAGAGAAAAAAGCCATTGATCTTGCAACCTCGAAAATAAAGAGCATATCTGCCGAAATGCATAGAGATTTTGCTCCAGTCCTAAACAAAGAGGTAAGTGAAGCTATTAGAATACTGACTGCAGGGACCTACAATACTGCAAAAATTGATAAAATGCTTAGTGCAAGGGTTATGGATGATTCAACAGGCAAGCTTCTCAACCTTGACGATCTAAGTGGAGGGACTGCTGATCAACTATATCTTGCTTTAAGGATTGGGATGCTAAAGAGCTTAGTCCCAAGGAATACCCCTTTATTTTTTGATGAATGCTTTCAACAATACGATTCAAAAAGGCTTGAGGCTTCATTATCTTTGATTATTGAGGAAGCAAGAGAAAGACAGATACTGCTCTTTACCAGCCATGAAAGAGAAATGTATTTGCTCGATAAGCTTGGTAAAAGTTATAATCTAATTGAACTTAATTAACACTGAGGTGCTGATATGATATTTGCTATTGGAGATCTCCACCTGGATCATTCCGGACAAAAGCCCATGGATATCTTTGGTGACAGGTGGATAGGCCATGAAAAAAAAATAGTCGAGAACTGGAAAGAGCAAGTCGGAGATGAAGATCTCGTTCTTATACCAGGGGATGTTTCGTGGGGACTTAGACTTGAGGATGCTGTTCCTGATTTGAGACTAATAGACTCGCTACCAGGAAAAAAACTCATT
The DNA here is from genome assembly GCF_004101785.1 of Gudongella oleilytica. Taxonomy (NCBI): domain Bacteria; kingdom Bacillati; phylum Bacillota; class Tissierellia; order Tissierellales; family Tissierellaceae; genus Gudongella; species Gudongella oleilytica. The sequence continues at coordinate 1,533,324 of NZ_CP035130.1, read as the reverse complement.
ATCAAGGGTAATCACGACTATTGGTGGGAGAGCATGTCAAAGCTTGATGGTCTTTCGTTAAAATCCATTCGATTTATGAGAAATACTGCTGAAAATTATTATAACGTAGGTATTGCGGGAACCCGAGGTTGGATGTCCAGAGATTCGGAAGGATTTGATGAAGGTGATGAGAAAATTTACAAGAGGGAGCTGGCAAGGTTGGAGACTTCGATTTTGGCTATAGACAAATCTTGCACCACCAGGATAGTGATGCTCCATTATCCTCCCTTTGACAATAAGCTAAGACCAAATGAATTTGTTGACATCATGAGGAAATATAATGTTAATGTATGTATTTACGGACATCTTCATGCAGAAGGGCACAAGTATTCTGTAGAAGGAGACCTTGAAGGATTGACGCTGCACCTTGTATCCAGTGATTATTTAGAATTTAAACTTAAACCGATTATGGAGGTAGGAGATGAAAATAATTTTGGCTAACAGCTATAATGAATTGAGCAGAAAAGCAGCAGATATAATCGAGGAACTGGTTTCTTCCAATGGTAATGCTGTATTAGGTCTTGCCACTGGATCAACCCCTGTCGGGACCTACAGGGAATTAATAAAAAGATATTTAGAGCATAGCCTCGATTTTTCCGGGGTCACTACCTTCAATTTGGATGAATACATTGGATTAAGAGCATCTAACCATGACAGCTACAATTATTTTATGAATTACAATTTGTTCGATCATATCAATATCAACAAAGATAATACTCATGTTCCTGATGGTATGACTAATGATCCCAGGACATATGGCAGACTTTACGACCGAATGATAGAAAATGCCGGAGGGATCGATCTTCAGATACTTGGAATAGGTTCAAATGGTCACGTTGCCTTTAACGAACCTGCAGAGGAACTGAATCTTGGAACAGATCTTGTAAAGCTAAGTAAAAAGACCATTGAAGACAATTCCAGGTTTTTCGAATCGAAGGAGAACGTTCCAACAGAAGCAATATCCATGGGAATAGGGAGTATTATGAAAGCCAGGAGAATATTACTCCTGGCAAGTGGAGAGGGAAAAGCTGAAGCTATAGGCCAAGTACTGAATTCAGGTAAAGTGACCACCTGGCTGCCTGCTTCTCTCCTGCTATTACACCCTGATGTGACATTGATATGTGACCAGGAAGCTTTCTCACTTGTAGATAGAAGAATAATGGCTGGTGCTATTGTATGATCAGAGAGCTGGAAGTAAAGATTCTGGGCATCGAGCCTGAAGAAATGGAGAAAAAAATAATTGCTTTGGGTGGAAAGCTTATATCAAAAGAGAAACAGACTAATATCCTTATAGACTCTGAATCAAGGCCGATCAAGTCTTTTCTTGATGCATACTTAAGAATAAGACATACCGAAGACCTTATTTCAGGAAACGAGTTTTCAGAGCTTACTCTTAAAAAAAATCTTCGTAATGAAGTTTTGAGGGAAAATGTGGAGCTTAATGTGACTATAGACGACAGTAATACCATGCTTAGTATCTTAAGAGAGCTCGGATTTGATAAAGTGACTGTTGGCTTTAAGGACAGAACATCTTATCTGTTTTACGGGGCAAGGCTTGACTTAGATGTCTGGGATAAGGAAACTTACCCAAATCCTTACATGGAAATAGAAGTCAACAACGAGGAAAAACTTGCAGAGATCCTGGGAGTTCTTCAAATAAAGCCAGAGAGTGTCTCCAGATTGTCAATAGTGGAACTGCAGAGGAAGTTAAGGGAGGATACAGATGCTAAGTGAAAGAGTGGTCAGCAATACAATAAATGCTGCTATGATGAAGGGTGCTGAATTTGTTGAAATTTTTGCCGAGGATAAGCTTATTGGGAATATCAAGACTGTAGGAGGGCTTGTTGAGGATAGTTTATCCGGTAGAGACTATGGTGCCGGCATCAGAATAATAAATGGTCTTAAAAGCATATATGCTTATACCAATGACACATCGGAGGATAACATGGTCAGGCTCGCTTCAGAGGCAGCGCAGTCAATAAAAGAAGGTTCGCCCAAAGAGTTAGCATTCAACAAGAAAGATGCTCCCATTTATAACATGGTTGATAAACTGCTTTTCAGCACTCCAAGAGCAGAGAAGCTTGAATTGCTGAAAAGGGCATATTCTTCTGCTAAGGGTTATAGTAACCTGATAACTCAGGTAACCTCAAGCTACATGGAGGAAGAGCAGGACATTTTAATTGCCAATTCTGAAGGGTTGTGGATCATTGATAAAAGAATAAGGACCCGTTTTGCAGTTTCATCTGTTGCTTCTCTGAACGGGGAAATGCAGCAGGGCTATAATGCACCAGGGGCATCGATGGGCTTCGAGTTCTATTCCATCAATCCGGTTGAAAAAATAGCTGAAGAAGCCTCAAGGATTGCTGTAGAAATGATACATGGAGAATATTCTCCCAGTGGAATAATGCCGGTAGTCATAGACAACGGATTTGGAGGGGTCCTGTTTCACGAAGCATGCGGACATGCTCTAGAGGCTTCATTTGTATCAAAGGGAGTATCCGCTTTTGGTGGTAAGCTGGGCGAAATGGTGGCTTCACCATTGGTAACTGCTATAGATGATGGAACATTAGCAAACGGCTGGGGCACTACAGGAATCGATGATGAAGGAACACCTACCAGGAGAAATATCCTTATCGAGAATGGGGTTCTTAAATCCTACCTGGTAGACAAGCTGAATGGCAAGCGTATGGGTATGGAATCTACTGGTTCTGCAAGAAGACAGTCATATAGATTCTCTCCGACCTCAAGGATGAATAATACCTTTATTGCAAATGGAGATATGGATCCCATGGATATTATCTCAACCACAGAATATGGTTTGTATGCTAAAAGCCTTGGAGGCGGAAGTGTGGACCCGGCTACAGGTGACTTCAATTTCGCTGTAATGGAGGGTTACCTCATAAAAAATGGTAGACTCACAAGGCCGTTAAGAGGTGCAACTATTGTCGGCAACGGTGTCAAGGTACTTGAGCTTATTGATGCAGTGGGAAACAACCTGGCATTGGGACAGGGGATGTGCGGTGCTGAAAGTGGTTCAATTCCGGCAAATGTAGGGCAGCCTATGATAAGAGTAAGCAGCTTGACTGTTGGTGGAAGGAATGGTGATAAATAGTGGAGTTTAATACCTTTACCAGAAAAATATTTCAGAAATCCAGGGTTATCTTTGAAGAAGCTGAGATTTTCAGGGTAGAGAGCGAAAACCTGAAGATAGGGGTATTTAAGGGGGAACTGGATAAATTCAGCTTCTCAAATACTTCAGGGGTTTCTCTTAGAGGGATACTCAAAGGCTCGCCGGGTTACTCCTATACAGAGGCCATCGACGATAAGTCAGTTGATATACTTATAGAAGGAGCTCTCTCCAGTGCTGAGTCAGTAGAGACTGACACAAGGCTTACACTCCCTGAAGCAGGGGAAAGCTATGATGCAATGCCTGAGCCGAAGAATAAGCTTAACTCGATTACAACAGAGGATAAGATAAAAGCAATGCTTCAGCTTGAAGAGAAGACACTTTCACGGGACAGTAGGATACAATCAGTCCAGGAATGCATGTACCAGGAATTTAAGTCCAGGAGAATAGTAAGGAATAGCAAGGGACTTGATCTGGAACATTCTGATGAAGGAGGCTTCGCATATGTATCAGTAGTTTCAAGGAATGGCACTGATACAAAGACTGGATCCAGCTACAGACTTTTCAGAAACCCTTTGGAAATGGATATCGATAAAATGTCCGAGGAAGCGGCAGAGGAATCACTTTCAATGCTGGGAGCATCTCCTGTTGCAAGCGGTATGTACCCTGCAGTCATAAGGTATAATGTTTTTGCTGAGCTGCTTGAAGCCTTTTCTCCTATATTTTCAGCAGATAATGTCCAGAAGGGATTGTCCGGCTTAAAGGGGAAGCTGGGAATGGAAATAGCCTCGTCGGGAGTGACGCTGATTGACGATCCTTTTCATAAGGATGGCTTTTCTGGCTCCAGCTTTGATGATGAGGGAATACCCACATCCAGGAAACTGATTGTGGAGAGTGGAGTTTTAAGGACATATCTACACAATATTCGAACAGCTGAAAAGGATATGACTGAATCAACAGGGAATGGATTCAGAACATCATATAAGACGGCAATTGGTGTAAGCCCGACAAATTTCTACATGGAACCTGGCGAGCATGAACTGGAAGAATTGCTGGAGAGAGCTGACGGAGGTATCCTGATAACTAAGGTTGCAGGTATTCACTCTGGCCTTGATACAGTCTCAGGAGATTTTTCTGTACAAGCCCAAGGTTATTTAATAAAGAAGGGAAAAAAAGAGGACCCTGTTAATGGAATAACGATATCCGGGAATTTTTATGACCTACTGTTACACGTTGAAGAAATAGGCTCTGACCTTAAGTTTACACTTCCTGGTAATGGACATTTTGGATCGCCAAGTGTGTTGGTTGAGAGAATCTCCATATCAGGCATATGATTATCATCCGGCAAGGCCGGATGAATTTTTTTATTATAAGTACTGCAAAATGAACATTCGATTTCTTACGAAGCAACTTGGGATTGGCTCAATTTAAGGAATGGGTCAAATGTATATTAATGGAAATTGAATGTTTTCTATATAACGACTCTTTAGATTGTTAATTCAGATTCTTTATTATATAATGGACTTGTTGAACTATATCTAAGAGCAAAGGAGTTGATATTGTGGGCTGCTGTGGAGCAAAGGAACTAAAATCACACTTCCTGGATGAGGCCGTTGACCTTTCAAAAATGGATTCAGTCATAGCCAAGTACAAAGAGGTAAAGGGAAGTCTTATAACTATTCTTCAATATGCACAGGAAACCTATGGTTACCTCCCAATGTCAGTGCTGGAGTACATATCTGGAGAGACTGGTATATACAGCTCTCAAGTCTATGGGGTAGCTACCTTTTACACCCAGTTCAGGCTGAATCCTGTTGGAGAGAACCTGATAATGCTTTGTAAAGGTACGGCCTGTCATGTAAACGGTGCAGACAACATAGAGGAAGCTATTAATGAAGAACTTGGGATCAAGAACGGCGAAACTACAGATGATAATGTTTTTACACTTAATAATGTAGCCTGTCTTGGCTGCTGCAGTCTTTCTCCTGTAATGATGATAAACGGAGAAACATATGGAAGCTTGACTCCTCAGAAGACAAAGGATATTCTTAGGAGCCTGAGAAAAGCTACCTTGGCTCAAAGGGAGGGGAATTAAATGAAGGTTGTCGTCGGTCTTGGCAGCTGCGGGATAGCAGCTGGAGCCAGAAAAGTATACGATGTCCTGAATGGTGAGGTCAAAAACAACAGGCTCGATATCGATCTTGAGATTACTGGCTGCGTTGGGATGTGCCACCTCGAGCCAATAGTGGACATTTATGATGAGAATAATAATTTAGAAAGATACGTGAAGGTATCAGGTGATGATGTCCTTGGTCTTGTTCATAAGGCTTTGGCAAAGGAAGAGGAAGGTTCACACAAGATATCTGCTGTCGACGAGGAAGCACTTGGAAAACAAGTAAGAATTGCAATAGAAAATTGCGGGATAATAAATCCGGAAAGACTGGAAGAGTACATAGAAAGAGGGGGATACGAAGCCCTTAAGAAGTGTCTTACTGAAATGACTCAGGAGCAAGTGATTGAAGAAATGAAAGAATCAGGCCTCCGTGGAAGAGGTGGTGCGGGATTCCCGACCTGGTTCAAATGGAATGCAGCTTATAGGGAAAAATCAACGCCAAAGTTTATGGTCTGTAATGCGGATGAGGGAGATCCAGGCGCATTTATGGACAGGTCCATACTTGAAGGGGATCCACACAGACTTTTGGAGGGTATGGCTATAGGTGCTTATGCAATAGGTGCAGAGGAAGGCGTTATCTATGTAAGAGCAGAGTATCCCCTTGCAATCAAGAGGTTGGAAATTGCCATAAGACAGGCCAGAGAAGCAGGCTATCTTGGTAAAAAGATTTTTGGTTCTAATTTTAATTTTGATATCAGAATAAAAGCTGGTGCGGGAGCATTCGTATGCGGTGAGGAGACTGCCTTGATAGCATCACTTGAGGGCGAGAGAGGAATGCCAAGACTTAAGCCTCCGTTCCCGGCACAAAAAGGCTATTGGGGGCAACCTACAAACATTAATAACGTCGAGACATTTGCCAACGTTCCATGGATAATCAGGAAAGGCGGAGCAGCCTTTGCAGCTTATGGTACTGAAAGGTCAAAGGGAACCAAGGTTTTTGCTCTTACCGGAAAGATAAAGAAAGGTGGCCTTGTGGAGGTTCCAATGGGAATGCCAATCAAGGAAATCATATACGGTATTGGAGGCGGTATACTAAACGACAAGAAGTTTAAAGCGGTTCAGATGGGGGGACCTTCGGGTGGATGTATTCCTGCACATCTTGAGGATACTACCGTAGATTATGAATCACTTGGAAAGGTCGGGGCAATAATGGGCTCTGGCGGAATGGTAGTAATGGATGATTCAACCTGTATGGTTTCAATGGCAAGATTCTTCCTGGACTTTACACGTAAGGAATCCTGCGGCAAGTGCATACACTGCAGACTTGGAACCAAGAGGATGCTTGAGATACTTGAAAGAATAGTTGACGGGAAAGGAAGACCTGGCGATATTGAGCTGCTGGAGAGCCTGGCAGTCGAGGTCAAGGACGGTTCACTGTGTGGCCTTGGGCAGACGGCTCCAAATCCTGTCCTGAGTACGATCAGATATTTCAGGGATGAGTATGAAGCTCATATACATGACAAGAAATGTCCATCAAAATCCTGTAAGGCGCTCATCAGATATGACATTCTTGACAACTGTATAGGCTGTGGAATGTGTAAGAGAAGCTGCCCGGTTGGAGCCATAACTGGTGAGCCCAAACTGATCCACAAGATAGATCAGGACATATGTATCAAGTGCGGTAAATGCTATGAGGTTTGTAAATTTGATGCTATAGAAATAAGATAGAAAGGTGGGGGTGAATATGTCTGTTATAAATTTGAATATCAATGGAAAAGAAGTTAAGGGTAATGCAGGTCAGACGATTCTTGACATTGCCAGAGCAAACAAAATAGAAATCCCTACCATGTGCTTTGATGAAAGGGTAGAGATATACGGTTCCTGCGGACTGTGCGTCGTAGAGGTTGAGGGTATTCCTAAGCTGTTGAGGTCCTGTGCAACTGTTGCATCCGATGGGATGATAATAAATACAAACACAGACAGAGTTAAGAGCTCAAGGAAAACAGCGCTGGAGCTGCTTTTGTCAGATCACGTAGGAGACTGCAGACCGCCATGTGTTCTTGCATGTCCGGGATATACAGACTGTCAGGGATATGTAGGGCTTGCTGCAAACATGGAATACAGAGAAGGCTTAAAGCTCATAAAGGAGCAGCTGCCACTTCCTGCTTGTATAGGAAGGGTGTGCCCACATCCATGCGAGACTGCCTGCAGAAGACAGCTTGTGGAAGAACCGATATCGATTGCATATCTTAAATCCTTCCTTGCTGATATAGATCTCGCAAGTGACGACGTTTTTATGCCGGAGCTTGGCGAACCGACAGGAAAGAAGGTAGCTATAATAGGCGGTGGTCCAGGAGGACTTTCAGCGGCCTACTTCCTTAGAGTTGCAGGACATGAGGTTACAATTTATGAACAGATGCCTGAAATGGGCGGGATGCTCAGATATGGAATTCCTGAATACAGGCTTCCTGGGCACGTTATCGATCAGGAGATAGACATAATAAGGAAAATGAATGTTAGATTCGTCAATAATGTCAAAGTTGGTGAGCAACTGGATCTTTCCTACATAAGAAACAACTTTGATGCATGCTATATATCCATAGGGGCTTGGAAGAGCACCAGCCTGAGAGTAAAGGGCGAGGATCTTTCTGGAGTTATCGGCGGTATCGACTTCCTAAGAAAAGCAACGATCAATGAAAATATGATGATTGGTGAAAGAGTCGCTGTAGTAGGCGGCGGAAATACAGCTATGGATGCATGCAGAACTGCAGTAAGGCTTGGAGCAAAGGAGGTATATGTACTTTACAGAAGAACTGAGGAGGAAATGCCCGCTGAGCTTATTGAGATAAAAGAGGCCAAAGAGGAGGGCGTTATCTTCAAGTTCCTCGTCTCTCCTTTGGAAATAATTGAAGAAAACGGTAAAGCTGCAAGGATCAAGCTCCAGAAGATGGAGCTGGGTGAGGAGGATGCATCCGGCAGAAGAAAGCCAATCCCAATTGAAGGATCCTTTGAGTACCTGGACATAGACCTTGTCATTGGAGCGATTGGACAGGAATCAGTTCTGGATGGCTTTGAGATCCTTGAGAAAACAAAAAGAGGAACCATTGCGGTAGATGAGAACAGCTATCAAACAAATGTTGAGGGGATATTCGCCGGCGGCGATGTGATCAATGAGGGAGCCAATATAGCCATTAAGGCGATAGGCGATGCTAAGCGGGCTGTAGGGGTAATTAACTCTTACCTTGAGGGTCATGTTATTCCATACAGAAGACCTTATGTCGTAGAGAGGACACATCTCACAAGCGAGCATTACAAAGATAGATCAAAAGAATACAGATCTTCGATGCCTCATCTGTCAGCAGAAGAGAGAAAGAACAACTTTAATGAGGTGAATCTTGGCTTTACTCCAGAGCAGGCTGTGAAGGATGCCATGAGGTGTCTGGAGTGCGGTTGTGGAGACTTCTTTGAGTGCAAGCTGTACAACTATGCAAATGATTATGGTGTGCAGCCCGAAAGATTTGAAGGAGAGGTACATTACAGGGAGCAGGACGATGATCACCCATTCATAGTTAGAAATACAGACAAATGTATTCTTTGCGGACTTTGCGTGAGGGTATGTGACCAGGTGATGGATAATGGGGCCCTCGGGTTGGTTGACAGAGGCTTCGATACCATTGTAAAGCCGGCCTTAGACCTGAGACTGGCAGATACATCCTGCATATCCTGTGGACAGTGCGTCAGTGTTTGCCCTGTAGGTGCAATTCAGGAGAGACTGCAGATAGATAAATCGGTGCCTGTTGAAACTGAGAAGACTAAGACGATATGCTCCTTCTGTTCAGTTGGCTGTAATATCGACATAGAGACAAGTGGAGAAATGCTTTATAGAGCAGTTCCAGATAAAGAAAGCAAGGTAGATGAAGGCCTGCTGTGCGTCAAGGGAAGATTTGGATATAATCAAGGCAAGCAGAAGACGAGACTTTCCAAGCCTTTGGTCAGGATGGGCGACGAGCTCGTAGAAGGTACCTGGGATCAGGGAATGAGACTTGCTGCCAAGAAGCTTCAGTCTCTCAAACTCCAGTATGGTCCTGAATCGGTTGCAGTTGCAATATCCGACAAGCTTACCAATGAGGAGATATTCATTGCCAAGAAATTTGCTTCAGAATTTTTGGGAACTGAAAACATCACTTGCTTCAACAGAACCTATGGCGGGATAAAGGACGTACTTGGCTATGATGCATCGTCAAATACCTTTGAAGAGATCAAGCAGTCAGACTTCATTCTCGTTATGGGAGCTGATATGATGAAGGACCATACCATTGCTGCTCTTAAGGTCAAGCATGCAGTTGACAGAGGAGCAAGGATGGTAGTAATAAATAACAGCTATGACCAGATAAATGAATGGTCAAGCGCTGTGGATTGTCCGGATAATGACCTTACCTGCCTAAGGGGCATACTGAAGGTGATCATTGACAAAGGCTTTGAGCCCAAGAATGCAGAAGGCTTTGAAGAGCTGAAGGCATCACTTGAAGGATTACAGCCTAAGCCTGAGGCAATTGATATTGCAGAGCTATATCTTGAGGCCAAGAAGCCCGTCATAATATTTGATCAGAACTACCTTACTGCTGAAGCTGCAAAAATGCTTGCAAATATTGCTGTTATTTCAGGCCAGATTGGCAAGCCAAGAAGAGGTATCATCCAGCTTAAGCCAAAGAATAACAGCCAAGGCTTAGCGGATTTGGGAGTAGATAAGCCTTGGAAAGATGTAGTAGAGGGTATCAGGGCAAGGAAGATAAAAGGATTGATGTCCTTTGGCGAGGATATTCCTGTTGAATATTTAGATGGGCTTGAGTTCTTTGGAGTACAGGATCTTTATCTCACCCCATCTGGAGAGAAGGCCGATGTTGTAATACCTGCAGTAAGCTATGCCGAATCAAAAGGGACCTACACAAACAGTGAGAGAAGGATCCAGTGGACAAACACGGCAATCCCGCCGCTTACCGGCTACGCAAACTGGCAGGTGATAAACGAGATGATGTATATCCTCGGCAGAGTCAATAAGTACAAAAAGGTCGAGGAGCTTACAGAGGAAGTATCCAAGGCCGTGCCTGAATACAAGGATTTGTTCAAGTTAGATGGATCGACTTACTGGCCTATAGGAGGAACTGAGATCCTTTACACCAGGGGCTTCAACTTCCCGGATGGGAAAGCCAGACTTGCAGCAATCTCAGAAGGGAAGCTGTTTGATAAAAGGATTTCAACAGACTTTGTGGAGAAAGAGTTTGCTAAGGTATTGGAAGAAATATAAGATCGGAGGCAGGGAAACCTGCCTCTCAGAATGAAGACAAAGCTCAACAATCTTTATTGATTGCTGAGCTTTGTCTTCATTCTGATCAAAATGGGAGCGGAAGCTCCCATTTTGATCAAGAGTAATATTCAACTATCAATTGGTCCTGTATTTCAATCGGCACCTCTTCCCTTTCAGGAAATCTTAGAAAAGTTCCAGACATCCTGTCCTGGTTCTTGATGATATAAGGAAGGGAGCTGAGAAATGCATTTTCAAAATTTTCCTTGAAAAGCTCCACGGATTTTGACTTTTCCCTTAATTCCAAAGTATCACCAGGGGTACACAAATAAGAGGGTATATCTATCTTTTTTCCGTTAACAAGAACATGTCCATGAACGACCATCTGTCTTGCCTGTCTGATCGATGATGCGAAGCCGACCCTGTAAACAAGGTTATCAAGCCTTGATTCAAGAATCCTGATAAGAGCAGGCCCGGTCTGATCCTTGCTCTTTTTTGCATTTTCAACATATTTCGCAAATTGCTTTTCCATCACTCCGTAATATGCCCTCAGCCTCTGCTTTTCCAACAGTTGTTGGCCGTATTCAGACAACTTTTTGTCAGCTCGGGAAGTTCCCTTCCTTGCCCTGTCCATAGCCTTGGGATGTCCAACCACATTCAGACCAAGTCTCCTGCTCAGTTTAAATCTTGGACCCATCATTTTAGCCATTAATTATCAACTCCATAAAATATTTGCCGCGATAATTTTAGAGCCACAGTGATTATATCATATAATAGATCCCATGTAAATGATAAACGCTATCAATTAGGTAGAATGTTCAAGTGAAATGTCATAAATGAGTTTAATATGGTATATTGTATTTAAGGACAATTATAAAATATTTGGGAGTGATACGTGTGAAGGTATTCATCAGTGCAGATATTGAAGGTGTAACAGGGTGTACTACCTGGGATGAGACAGAGAAGGACAAAAGCTCTTATCAGGTCTACGCAAAACAGATGACAAGGGAGGTAGAGGCAGCTTGTGTCGGAGCCAATGAGGCTGGTGCCGAAGAGATAATCATCAAGGACGCTCATGACAGCGGTAGGAATATTGACCATTCTGTTCTCCCGCTAAACACTAAATTGGTTAGAAGCTGGGCTGGAGGCCTTTATTCAATGGTGCAGGAGCTGGACTCAACTTTCTCAGCCTTGATTTACATAGGTTACCATTCAGCGGCAGGAACTGACACAAACCCACTGTCCCATACAATGAACACAATGTTGGATAAAATCATTATAAATGGGAGAGTTGCAAGTGAGTTTCTCATTCATTCTTACATAGCAGCCTATCACAATGTTCCGGTTGTATTTTTGTCAGGTGATAAAGGACTTTGCAAAGAAGCAGAAGCAGTTGTTCCAGGAATAAAGACAGTAGCTGTAAAGGAAGGAAGAGGGAATTCGACAATAAATATACATCCGGAGCTTGCAGTCGACCTGATCAAAGAAGGAGTCAAGGAGGCACTTACAGGAGACCTTTCAAGGTATAAACTTCAATTACCTGAGGAATTCAATGTGTCGATCAAATACAAGAACCATAAGGATGCCTACGGCAAGTCACACTATCCTGGAGTAGAAAAAATAGATGAACACACTATCTGTTTCAATTCAAAGGATTATATCGAAGTATTGAGACTATTTAATTATGTAGTATAGGAGTATTGATAAAACTGATTTCACTTTCTAAGATGTGCAATCAGCAATGTTCTGGGAGCATTAAGAAAGTCAAAAATTTAACATTTGTACTTAAAATATATAGCAAATGGCTTGATTCATAGGGTTTCGTTACAAACATCCTGTCCGATATTTTGAACTCAAGTCATTGACACTACAATTTAGTAGTAGTACAATTAGTAGTAGTACAACAAAGTTGTAAACATCAATATGATACATGACATTTACCAATGCAAAAAGTGAGGACAGGCATGAACTACGAGAATTATTTGGAAAATCTTGAAAACAAGCTAAGAAACAGTTTTGACCTTTATAGAGACTATCCACTGGGGAATGAGATGTTTAACCTTTATGCCAGGTACTATATAAGAACTGAAAGATATATGCTTTCAAAGAAGGCTAAAATCTACGGACTTGAAAGCCATGAACATATTTTACTAAAGCATTTAGATTCATTGGACGAACATTCTATAAATGATTTTACTGATTGTATAGTAAATTTAATTGAGGAGGTTGTTGAACCACATCCAGAGCACATGTCAAGTATCGTTACTGGTGTAATGGTTGTTGAAAACTCGTTGAGCAATTTAGGTTCTGACTTAGTAAATTCAGTTCGTAAGTTCAATTACCATAAAGGATATTCATTCGGTCTGAGGGGATGGGTGGACGTCAGAATTCTGATAGTATCCCTGAAGGACGGAATTGTTATATCAAATAAGAAGGGAAGGGAGGTCGAAAAGTTATTCAAAATATAGTGACTTTCTATTTCCAAAATCATAGGGAGGGGATTTCATGAACGCACTTTGGTTAATCATTATTGGAATTTTAGTTTTTATTGCTGCTTATGCTACATACGGTTCGTGGCTCGCCAAGGAGTGGGGCATTGACCCAAGCAGAAAGACCCCTGCTCATGAGATAAATGACGGTGTTGACTATGTACCAGCTAAACCAGCAGTACTATTGGGACACCACTTCGCATCTATCGCAGGAGCAGGACCTATCAACGGACCAATCCAAGCAGCAATTTTTGGATGGGTACCTGTTCTCTTGTGGATCGTTATCGGGAGTATATTTTTCGGTGGAGTCCATGACTTTGGATCACTATTCGCATCTATAAGACATAAAGGCAAGTCTATCGGTGAAGTTATTAATACCAATATGGGACATAGAGGGATGCAGTTGTTCTCTGTGTTTGCATGGTTAACTCTCTTGTTGGTAGTTGCTGCTTTTACAAACATCGTTGCCAGTACATTTGTATCAGTACCTGCAGCTGCATCCACATCATTAATGTTTATTGCACTTGCTGTAGTGTTTGGATATGCAGTATACAGAAAAGGAATGAACCTGACTGTAGGAACAATTATAGGAGTAGTTTTACTATTCACAATGGTTTGGGTAGGGAATGTGTTCCCATTGTCACTAAGCCTTAACACATGGATTATTATTCTTATGGTCTACATTTTTATAGCATCTACAGTTCCTGTTTGGATTTTGCTACAACCAAGAGACTATTTGAACTCTTTCCTTTTGTATGCGATGATTGCTGGTGCTGTTGTCGGTATAGTAATTTTCAGACCTGAGATTCAACTTGCTCCTGTTACAGCTTTCAATGTAAATGGCCAGTGGATGTTCCCGATGCTGTTTGTCATTGTTGCTTGTGGTGCTATTTCCGGATTCCACTCACTTGTAGGATCAGGTACGACCTCCAAGCAGCTTGACAATGAAAAAGATGCAAAGATTATTGGTTACGGTGCTATGCTTATTGAAGGTGTACTTGCAATAATTGCCTTAATAACAGCAGCTTATGTAACTCAAGGTGAATTGGCAGAGCTTCTTAAGGGCGGACCAGTTAATGTATTCTCAAACGGAGTTGGAACATTTATGTCCAAGTTTGGAATACCATTTGGCATTGGTAAGTCTTTCGTAGCACTTGCAGTTTCAGCATTTGCATTGACCACACTGGATACAGCAACCAGACTTGCAAGATTCATATTCCAGGAATTCTTCGACAAACCTGATGCTGCTAAACAAAATCCATTGACCAACATGTATGTATCTACGGGTATCACAGTATTGATTGGTGGGTACCTTGCATCAGGCGGTTATGCAAGGATCTGGCCGATATTCGGATCTGCTAACCAACTTCTCGCTGGATTGTCACTATTGGCAGTCGCTGTATGGCTCAAGAAGACCGGCAAGAATTACCACATGATAACTGTACCAATGATTTTCATGATAGTTGTAACATTGACAGCATTGGTATTCTTAATCAGAACCAACTTCGTTGCTGGGAACTACATTCTGGTAATATTCCCGGTTGCTTTGTTCATACTAGCAATAATCCTTGCTATTGAGGGATACAATATCCTGTTTGGGAACAAAGCAGTAGAAACTAAAAAATAGTTAAATTATAAATTTTCCCAGAGGACCTACACCCGGTCTTCTGGGATTTTGTTTTGGAAGGATCAAAGCATGAGCAAAATCAATAGTAATTTTCTGATTTTATATTAAACTTGAAAATTGATATTGATTTTATTGTATAAGCTGTTATAATACTATTATATTTTGAATAAAAAAGCATTGAACTGGTAGAGTAGAGTAAGATTGGCTTCAAAGAGAGGGTACCGATGGTGAGAGATACCTAAGCATGATTGCCTGAAGTGCACCAGTGAGCATTAGGTTGAAATCGATAGTAGACCTATACGGGAGTTCCCGTTACAGAACTAAGGTATATAAGTACCTGAAGGAGATAGGATGTTTATCCTAAACAGAGTGGGACCGCGAAGATAGCCTTTGCCTCTGTATATGTATATATACGAGGCAGGGGTTTTTTGTTTTAAAAAGAAAGGATGATAATTTATGATCTACAAGAACATTGAAGCACTGATTGGGAGGACGCCAATTATCAATTTAGGCCACTTAGAAAAGGACCTTGCAGAAATATTCGTCAAGCTTGAAAGCTTTAATCCCGGAGGAAGTGTAAAGGACAGAGCTGCACTATTCATGCTTGAGGATGCTGAAAAAAAAGGATTGCTTTCTTCCGGGCATACAATAATAGAAGCAACCAGCGGCAATACAGGTATTTCTCTTGCGATGATAGGGGCCGCTAAAGGATATAAAGTTATCATAGTTATGCCGGAAACTATGAGTCTGGAAAGAAGACAAATAATAC
Organism: Gudongella oleilytica; assembly: GCF_004101785.1. Lineage (NCBI taxonomy): Bacteria > Bacillati > Bacillota > Tissierellia > Tissierellales > Tissierellaceae > Gudongella > Gudongella oleilytica. Next base: position 1,517,858 of record NZ_CP035130.1, on the reverse strand, counting down.
AAGCCTATGGAGCTGAACTGATACTAACACCTGGATCAAAAGGGATGAATGGTTCTGTTGAGAAGGCAAAGGAGCTGGTTGCAGAAAAAGGCTACTTCATGCCCAGTCAGTTTACAAATCCCTCTAATGTTGCTGCACACATGGAAACAACCGCTGAGGAAATATGGGAAGATTTCGGGGAGAGCTTGGATGCATTCGTTGCAGGTGTGGGTTCTGGAGGAACTATCACTGGAGTTTCAAGAGTTTTAAAGCTTAGAAATCCTAAATTGCTTATTGTAGCAGTTCAACCTGAAAAATCACCTCTACTTTCTGGAGGATCACCAGCAGGTCATGGGATACAGGGGATAGGGGCTAATTTCATCCCTGAGATTTTGTCCCTGGAGCTTGTCGACAGGATAATTGATATGAGCGAGGAGGAAGCCTTTCAGTGGGCAAGATACCTGGCAGTGAAAGCAGGCATATTGTCAGGAATCAGCTCTGGGGCGAACCTCGCTGCATCCATTAGGATGGCAAGAGAGCTTGGCAGGGATAAAAAAGTTCTCACAGTACTGCCTGACACAGGTGAAAGATATCTGTCCACCGATTTGTTTAAGGGGGTTGAATAATGCTCAAACAACTAATAGATGACAGCAAAAATATTCTCAAGAAGGATCCAGCAGCCAGGAGCCTGGTTCAGGTGTTTCTCCTTTACCCAGGGATAAAAGCGCTTATCTGGCATAGGATCGCTCACTATCTCTACAGTCATGGACACCATCTGGCAGCGGGATTTATTTCTCAGCATTCCAGAAGAATAACAGGTATTGAGATCCATCCTGGTGCTTTGATTGGCAGAAGACTTTTCATAGATCATGGAATGGGAGTAGTCATTGGAGAAACTGCTATTGTTGGTGATGACGTTACCCTATACCATGGAGTTACTCTCGGTGGTGTTGGAGGCAGCCGTGGCACCAAAAGACATCCTACAGTGGGAAATGGTGTTGAAATTGGATCAGGAGCCAAGATACTAGGCCCGGTCTCAATTGGTTCAGCTGCCAGGATTGGTGCAAATTCAGTAGTTTTGACTGACATTCCTGCTGGTGCTACTGCCGTAGGTTCACCTGCCAGAATAGTTGACAAGAAGGAAAAGCATTACGTCTATGCCATATAGTAAGGAGGACCTCCACACGGAGGTCCTTACTATATGGTCAAAATCTTATAGGAGTTCTATGAAGTCTTTAAGGCTGAGTATCTTTTTATTATTTCTTCCCACTGTAGTATTTGAACTTATCAGTGAGTTTAGAACTGCCTCTTCAGTTGCTTCGACAGTAGCTTTAAATACCATATCCAGGAGATCTTCGTGGATAACTTTTTGATCAATAAATGCTCTCTCCTCGTAGTGCATAACTCTGTTTGCTGTGGTGAATCCTATTGCTACTTCCCCAGACCCATTTCCAGTATACCCACCTGTTCTTGCAATTCCTGATTGAGTTCTCTTCAGGAGTCTTTTAAGCTGAAGTGAGCTTAGTGGGATGTCAGTAGCAACGATAACCATGATTGAGCCCTTATCCTTACCGGAGCCTTTCTGAGACAGCTCCTCTTTTATTTTCTCTCCGATTGGGTTCCCTCTGATCATAAGGTCCTCCATGGAGCCAAAGTTTGAGAGCACAAGTATTCCAACAGTGTACTCTGAATTTCCCAGCTGAACAATTCTTGAAGAAGAACCAATTCCACCCTTAAGGTCATAGCAGACCATTCCGGTTCCGGCACCCACATTTCCTTGTTGGAAGATGATATCTGCTGAGCTTATTGCCTCCAGAACATGGCTCTCAGTAAGCGCTGGTGTTCTTATCTCATTTAGAACTCCATCGTTGCATTCCCCAATTATTGGATTGACCGTTCCTGTGGTATCACCAATATCACTGTTTTCTTCAAGCATATAGCCTACTACAGCTTTATGAGCTGTTCCAACACTGAGTGTGTTGGTAAGTATTATTGGAGTTTCTATTGTACCCAACTCATCGATTTGAACCAGGCCTTGTGATTTTCCGAAGCCATTGATCACATGGCTCGCTGCAACAAGCTTTTCTCTGAAGACATTTCCCTCATGGGGTATTATGGCTGTAACTCCGGTCTTGGTACTGCCTGAATCCAATGTGACATGACCCACCTTGACTCCGGCCACATCTGTTATCAAATTATTCTTCCCGGTTGGAAGATGACCCAGATTGATTCCGTATTCTCTTAATTTTTTATTCATACGTTCCTCCTGATGATTCGTAATCAGTTCCCTTTTCTAAAACTATCTTAATCATATAGCTGAAAACAAGTCATTACAATACAAATTCCTAAAAGTATTGAAAAAATACAAAATTCAATTAATACTGTATGAAAAATGAATTATGCTATATAATGTTGTTAAGTAGCAAAAAAGGAGGTATACCCAATGAACTGTGAATATAAGCTTTATGACCCCTCCTGGTGTCCAGGCTGTGGTAATTACATGATACGAACTGCTTTAAAAATGGCGTTGGAGGAGCTTGAGATACCTCCTCAGAGAGTGGCTATCTTTACAGGGATAGGACAAGCTGCAAAAATGCCCCATTATATTGACACTAATGGATTCAATGGGTTGCATGGCAGAGCGCTTCCACCGGGGATAGGTGCCAAGCTATCCAATAAGGATCTTACAGTTATTGTCGAATCAGGCGATGGTGACACCTATGGTGAAGGTGGCAATCATTTCATACATACTATTCGAAGGAATATAGATATTGCCCACTTCGTACATGACAATCAAATTTACGGACTTACAAAAGGACAAGGATCTCCCACTACAGCAATGGGTCAGGTAACGACATTACAGTTCGAGGGAGTAAAGATTGAGCCGGTTAAGCCATTAGCTCTATCCCTTACAATGGGAGCAGGTTTTGTAGCGAGGGGTTTTTCCGGTGATATTCCCCAGTTGGTAAGTCTTATGAAGGAAGCCATTAAGTATAGAGGATATGCACATTTGGATATCTTCCAGCCATGTGTCGTATGGAACAAGGTCAATACATTCCAGTGGTATAAAGACAGAGTTTATAAGCTTGGAGAAGACCATGACTACACAGACTTTGAGGCTGCATTTAAGAAGGCTTTGGAGTTTGAAGACAGGATTCCTACAGGTATACTGTACAAAGTTGAAAGGGAGACTTATGAGGACAGATTCTCCTTTATTAAGAATGGACCGGCTTTGGTTGATTCCAGGCTCGACCCTATTGATGCTGAAAAGCTGATGGCAGATTTTGTTTAGGAGGGGGATAGAGATGGACTATACTATTTTGGTTGGTGGAGCGGCAGGGCAAGGAATCGAAACGGTCGTTCTATTACTTGAAAAAACTATTAAAAGAAGTGGTTACGAGGTATTCACATATAAGAATTACATGTCTATGGTAAGGGGCGGCCACAATTTTATGCAGGTCAGGTTTTCTGACGAGCCCGTCTACACCTACTCGTCAAAGCTGGATATGATATTTGCACTTACTGAAGAAACAATTGATTATCATGGAGACAGACTCAAGGAGAACGGTGTAATCATAGCGGATGATGAGATTTTTCCAGACATGGACATTTGCCATCTTCCACTTGCGAAGGCATCCAGAGACTCCGGGAACCAGAAGACATTTCCAACTGTAGGCTTCGGGGCAATAGTAAAGATATTTGGTATGGATATCGGGATCGCAGAGCAAGTTGTAAAAGAAAACTTCAGCGGTAAGATACTGGAGGTCAATCTTAATGCCTTGAAGTGGGGATATTCCCTGGTTGATGAAAGACAAAAGCTTCCAGGGAAAAAAGATGAGCGAATAATAATAAACGGGAATCAGGCACTGGCCCTTGGTGCCATTGCTGCAGGCGTTAAGTTCTATTGCGGTTACCCAATGACACCATCCACAAGCGTCATGAGCTACATATCTTCAAAGGCATCAGAGATGGGAATAGTCGTGGATCAGATAGAGGATGAGGTTGGAGCGCTCAACATGGCTTTGGGAGCCGCCTATGCTGGTGTTAGAGCTATGACAGGTTCATCGGGAGGCGGTTTTGCTTTAATGTGCGAGGCCATGAGTCTGGCAGGTATTCTGGAGACTCCGGTGGTCATAGTAAACGCCCAAAGGCCAGGTCCTGCAACCGGGCTTTCCACAAGGACAGAACAAGGGGACCTTAGATTCGTAATACATGCAGGTCATGGTGAATTCCCTAAGATGGTCATAGCACTCAGAAATCCTGAGGATGCGTTCTACCAGACAGCAAGGGCATTTAACATTGCAGAAAAATACCAGATCCCGGTCGTGCTTATGACCGAAGAATATCTGACTGACTATATGATAACCACTGAACCCTTCGATTTTAACAAAGTGACGATAGAAAGGCATATTACAGATCCCGCCGACCTTCCTGAAGGAAGGTATAAGAGGTATATGTACACAGATTCAGGTGTATCACCAAGGCTTATCCCAGGAAGAAGTGGTGATAAAACGGTCCTTGTTGACAGCCATGAACACAATGAATTCGGGAACATAGATGAGTCTGTTGAAACCAGAGTTAATATGATGAAGAAACGAATGAGAAAGCTGGAGTCCATTAAGGAAGACCTTCAGGAACCGTGCTACTTTGGAGTTGAACACCCTGAGGAGTTGATGGTAGCATTTGGAGCAACCTGGGGTGCATTGAAGGAGGCAGTTGAAGAACTTAATCGGTCAGGCGAGAAAGCAGGAGCATTGGTTTACGGAGATATATGGCCGTTCCCCACAAAGCTGCTTAATAGCTTCGGTAAGAAGGCAGGAAACATAATTACTGTCGAGCAAAATTTCACAGGTCAGCTGGAAAGCCTTATTAAGGAGCATACAGACCTGAGGATATCGGGTAACATAAGAAAATATGACGGAAGAGCGATCAATGGCGAAGAGATCGTTCAGAGCTACTATAATCTGAAAGCTAAGAAATTATAAAACGAGGTGTAGAGATGGAAGAAAACTATTCCAGTCCAAGGTATGAAAAGATAGCCCTTGACATTGCGAATGCGATCTATAAAGGGACTTACGAAGAGGGAGAAAAACTTTATGGCAGATCTACTCTTGCAGGTACATACAATGTATCGCCGGAAACTATTAGACGTGCTGTTAAGATACTGGAGGATGTTGGAGTCGTTGAATCCTCCAAGGGAAGTGGTATTACGGTCCTTTCTAAAGAAAAGGCCTTCAAGTATATCAACAGATTCAAAAATATCGAAAGTGTTACCTCATACAGAATTAAACTGACTGAGCAAATAGAGAAACGACAAAAGCTCGAGGAGGAGATCCTTGGGACTATTGACAGGATAATCGAGAGAAGCAGTATCCTGAGTCATACTACAGCACTGACTCCATTTGAGCTCGAGATATCGAAGGAGTGCAGGATGATAGGAAAATCTATCGGAGAGGTCAACTTCTGGCAAAATACAGGAGCTACAATCGTCGGAATAAGGAGAAACAACGAGACGATACTTTCTCCTGGTCCTTATGCCACCATGGAAGAAGGGGATATTCTTTTAATCATTGGGGAAGAAGAGATTGTCGAGGCAGTTAAAATATTTCTTGAAGAGGAATGATTATTGATTAACAAGGGTAAACTATTTGTGAAGGCAATGAGATAAAATCAGGGGGTGCATTATGGATAGGATACTTGTACCAGTGGACGGCTCGGAGAATTCGATGAAGGCAGTAGAAAAAGCAGTTGAGATAGGATCATTGAAGAAAAGTCACATAACTATTTTGACAGTAGTCAATAGTAAGAGAGACAACCCGTATATTATTGAACAGGATTATTCTACTGATATCAGTCAAAAGAATATCGAAAATGGAAAGAGAGTACTTAACAATGCCCTTGAGCTATGTGCAGGCTATGCTGGAGAAATTGATACACTATTAAGAAATGGTGATATTGCTGAAGTTGTAATAGATACTGCAGAGGAGCTTGATATAGACCTTATCGTTATGGGGCGCAGGGGGATGAGCATTTCAGCGAGATCCTTGCTGGGGAGCATCTCAAATAAGGTGCTCAATTATGCAAACAGATCAGTCCTGGTAGTAAAATAGGCGCTCTTCATGGGAGGCCACTGAAAAAGTTCATAAGATGAAAGAATACAAGTCATGGGAAAAACAAATTTCCTATGACTTGCTTTTGTGTAGAAGGGCTTGAAGTGTCGATTTTACAAGTATTTCAAGCACGTTTGTGATATAATTATGGTATCAAATCAAGTGGGTTATACTATGATTCAGCAACAGCAAACTATGATTTTAAGTCCATATAGCGGCATTTATGATTTGATTGTTCTAAAAGACAATCTTTTAAGAAAAATAAATGATTTAATAGACTTTTCCTTTATATACAACGAATTAATTGATAAATATTGTCTTGATAATGGACGTAATGCAATTGATCTTATCAGAATGTTTAAATACTTACTGTTAAAATCAATTTTTGACTTATCCGACGCTGATGTTGTTGAGCGTTCAAAGTATAATATGTCGTTTAAATATTTTCTAAATATGGCACCTGAAGATGACGTCATTGAATCCAGCTCTTTGACTAAATTTCGAAAACTACGTTTAAAAGATATGAATCTTTTAGATATGCTTGTAAATAAAACGGTTGAAATTGCTATAGATAAAGGCATCATTAAAGGCAAAAATATTATCGTTGATGCGACTCACACTAAAGCTGTGTATAATCAGAAATCCCCAAAAGAAAGTCTGATGGATATATCTAAAAAGCTTAGGAAATCAGTCTATGAAATTGATGAAAATATGAAGAATAAATTTCCATCTAAAATTACGATGTAAATAGAGTATAAAACGAAAAAGTGCATACCTAATTTTAACAAAAAGATGTCCTAAGATTTAAACTCCAGATCTTAGGGCATCTTTTTATTGCATTATTGTGAGACTGTCGAAAAATCGTAGGTTTTTCAGTGGCCTCCTTCATGGAGCGCCATTTTTTTATTTGATATAGCTGTCAAAGTAACCCTGAATATATATGATAGGGGTTCCCTTATCTCCGCTTCCGGATGTAAGGTCCGCAAGTGAGCCTATTAGGTCTGTTAGCCTTCTGGGTGTGGTCCCCTGAGATACCATATTTCCGACGAGAGACTCATCTTTATTTCTGATATATTCAGAGATAGCTCGTTTGAGCTCCTCTCCCTTCAGATGGTTGAATTGATTGTCAGCGAGATATTTAAGCTTGATCTCTGATGGTGTACCTTCAAGACCCTTGGTATATGCCGGTGATACAACGGGATCTGCCAGTTCCCAGATCTTTCCTACCGGGTCCTTGAAAGCACCGTCGCCATAAACCATCACTTCGACGATCTTTCCTGTTTTATCATGGATTTCCTTTTGAATTCTTTCAACTATTGGTTGACTGTTTCTGGGGAACAGCTTTATCTTGTCCTCAGAAGACTTGTTTGAGCCCAACAACCCGTATTCCTGATTAAAACCGCTTCCATTCATAGGAACCGACAGGATATCATCCAGACCGAATATCTTTTGACCCCCATACTTCTTAAGTAGTGATTTTGTTCTGGCCCTGGTATGGATATCGCAGGCAATGACATTCTTTGTAAATTCCAGTATAGTAAGTGGGTTGTTTGAGAATATTATCTCGAAATCAATACCACATTCCTTCATGATCGACTTATAGTATTCAATATAGTCCACACCAGTGAAAGGGTGTGTGTTAAAGCCGAAATACCCTCTGAACTTCTCTTCAGTCAGGACATCAGTCCATGGATTAATGCCCTTGATGTCAAGTACATCCATGTCTACTAAGTGATTTCCTACCTCGTCTGACGGATAACTTAGCATAAGTACTATTTTCCTGGCACCCATAGCAAGGCCTCGAAGGATTATGCTGAATCTGTTTCTGCTCAAGATGGGGAAAATCACTCCGAAGGTTTCTTCGCCAAATTTTGATCTGACATCCTTGGCAATATCCTCTGTTGTCGCATAATTTCCTTGAGCCCTTGCAACTACAGATTCTGTTACACAGACGATATCTCTGTCCTGGACCCTGAACTCTCCTTGAGCCTCTGCCTGCAATACTGTTTCAACTACAATAGATGCAATATCGTCTCCCTCTTTTATAATAGGTGCTCTCAAACCTCTTGAGACAGTGCCAACGATTCTTTCCACTTTCATCTCTCCTTTATAATAACCTTTGATTAAAGTATATAATATGTTATTATATAAGTAAAATAGATATTAAATATAGTTGGTATAAGGAGAGGTTATATGCTGGGAAAGCTTGAGGGATATAGAATATTCAATCAAGTGGCAGTGCTTGGAAGCTTTACAAAGGCTGCAAATACGCTTTTTATGAGTCAGCCGGCTGTTAGCCAGTCTATAGCTGCTCTTGAATCTGAGCTTGGAGTGCGACTGTTTACAAGGACAAGAAAGGGCGTTGTATTAACTGAGGAGGGCAAGCTGCTGTTTCAACATGTAAACCCTGGTATAAACCTGATAATAAATGGTGAAAAAAGAGTACAGGATAGCAAAAATCTTATGGAGGGGCATCTGAAGCTTGGGGTTGGAGATACAATTTCAAGATACTTCCTGCTTCCGCATTTAGAGAGCTTCAATAAGAGCTTTCCTTCCATAAAAATGAAAATAATAAACAGGACTACATCTGAGCTTGGTGAGCTGGTAAAGTCTGGCGATATAGACCTTGCAGTCATTAATCTTCCTCTGGAGGATAATTCATTGGAAATCGAGCCGATACAAAAGGTAAAGGACATATTTGTAGCAGGGAACAGATATTCAGCTCTTAAGGAAAGAAAGTTAAGTCTTTCAGAAGTTTCATCACTCCCATTGATAATGCTTGACTCCTCGTCCAGATCAAGGCAATACGTCGAGGATTTTTTCAGATCAAAGGGTGTAGACATTAATCCAGAAATAGAATTAGGATCCCACGATCTCTTGCTGCAATTTGCCAGAATCGGGTTGGGGGTGTCATGTGTGGTCAGGGAGTATTCGGAGGAGTTTCTTAAGTCTGAGGGGCTATTTCAACTTGAGCTCATTGAAAATATTCCTGAAAGAAGCATCGGTGTGTGCAGACTGCGAAGTGTAGAGCCTTCGCCTGCAGCAAGAAAATTCATTGAGATAATTCTATCGACATCTAAAATGTGATAATGATGGAACAAATGGGTATACCATTACAAATAGGATGAATTATTCTGGAGGCAGCTATGTCTTATAGGAAACATTTGGATAGAATAAATAAGACAATTGATGAGGGCGGGAGCTTGTCTCATCATTTTGACGAGCTTAGGAATAGTATAGTACCCTGGCGTGAAAGTCTCAGAGTAATACTAATATATATAATTATCGGTGCTACCTGGATTTTGTTTTCAGACAGATTGCTTTCCATTTTCATTGCCGATCCACAGACGTACCAAAGCATGCAGACCATTAAGGGGTGGGTTTATGTCCTACTTTCAGGGTCTGTATTTTATTTTATGATCAGAAATAGGCTCCAGCTTTTCAAGGCTGCAACCGACAGGATATATCAGGGATATCTTGAGCTGGATGAGTCCCATGATCGGCTTAGCAAAGCGGAAACGGAGCTTAGGGAAAGAATCGAACAGCTTGAATATTATCAGAAAGCCTTAAAGGACAGTCAGCTGCAGTATGATCTTTCTGTTGCTGGAGCCAATGATGGTATTTGGACCTGGGATCTCATAACTGGTGTATATAAAACATCTACCCTAATAAAGCCTGAATTTGGATATACTGAATCGGAACAGGCAGATATTGATACAATGGAAAAATGGAGGACCTTTGTCCATCCTGAGGATCTGGTCTTCGGGGTTAAGGTTATTGACAGCTATATAGAAAACGGCGAGGGGATATATGAGAATATATTCAGAGTCCGGGCTAAGGATGGTGCTTACAGATGGATCCTGAGCAGAGGTAAGGCTGTAAGGAATGAGGATGGGAAAGCTGAAAGCTTTGCAGGCTCACATACGGATATCACCCAGCAGCTTCAGCTTCAGGAAAATCTGAAGCTTGAACAAGGCTTGGTAGAAAGCATATCAAGGGAGGCTCCGATTTCTATAATTGTTTGTGATAAAAACGGACTTATTACCAAGTTTAATCAATACTCGGAGAGCATATTCGGATACACTCAAGGGGAGCTCGTTGGGGAAAATGCATTTGACTTCCTTGGCGATGATGTTCAAAAGAGTGAATTGGTTGATATGCTGCCAGGACTTATGAATGGTGAACCTTTGGCGAATGCTGAGCTCAAGGTGATAGCAAAGGACGGTTCAGAAAAAACCATGTTGTTTAGCAACACCTATGTTTGGAAGGATGGCTATATAGAGAGCCTTGTCTTTATAGGTGTTGATATCACAGAGAGAAAAACGATGGAGGAAAAGCTTGAGATACTGGCATATAAAGATATACTGACAGATCTCCCCAATATGACTAAATTCAGAGAAGAACTGTCCTATGCCTTAAAAAACAATAGCAATAAGCAATTTGCCGCCATCTACATTGACATAGATGATTTTAAACTAGTAAACGATACGATGGGGCATCATGCCGGGGATATGCTTATCAGTTTATTTGCAGATGAATTACTGAGATTTGCCAAGCCTGAAGACAGAGTCTACAGATCTGGAGGAGATGAATTTGTTCTCACATTGGGAAGCTTCAGCGACGATGGAGAACTAAGGGAGAGACTTTCTGAACTGATGGACGTTATTAGAAGGCCTTGGGTCTACAACGATCATAAATTCTTGATTTCATCAAGTATAGGGGTTGCAGTTTACCCGGATCATGGAGATACTCTCGAAACTCTGATGCAAAATGCTGATACTGCTTTGTCATATGCCAAGACTGGAGGAAAGAGCAGATATTTGATATATAACGACAATATGAAGGATAAGACATGGTCATTTATTCAACTGACAAGTGATTTGAGAATGGCATTGGAAAGAGATGAATTTTACTTGGTATATCAACCCCAGTATAATTTGGTAGATGGAAGCCTGGTTGGATTTGAAGCGCTCATCAGGTGGATTCATCCTCAAAAGGGTCTGATCTATCCGATGGATTTCATCCCATTTGCGGAGGAGACTGGACTGATAGATAAAATTGAGGACTGGGTGCTTGAAACGACCTTAAGACAGAGCTCAGGGTGGAGGTCAGGTGGATTTGGAGATATCAAGATATCGATTAATATATCTGCGAATACTCTGGGTAAAAGCTCATGGACTAATAAGGTAGATCGACACCTGAGTGAGTGGAACGATTATAGTGGAGTGGTCTTTGAGATCACAGAAACCGCAGTTATAGGTGATATGGAAGAAAGCATTAAGGCACTGAAAACTCTTCATGATATGGGCATCCATATAGCTCTTGATGATTTCGGTACGGGATATTCCTCTCTTACGTATCTACAAATGCTTCCGATAGATATCATAAAGCTTGATAAGTCGTTTGTCTGGTCCTTAGACTTGGACGATAACAAGTCTTTTATCGTCAAGACAGTTATTGACCTGGCTCACAGGCTGGGTATTAAGGTCGTGGCTGAGGGAGTCGAGACAGAAAAGCAGCTTATTTTTCTGAAGGATTCAGGCTGTGACTTAGCACAGGGTTATTATTTCAGTAAACCTCTGGATGCTTCTTCAGTGGATGCTTTACTGAAAGCTGGAGTTAAACAATGAAGAGGCTGAAGGTATCAGTCGGTGTATTTTTGATATTGGCACTCATTTATTTTATGACGATGCATATTTTGATATCAAGTGAAATAGAAAATACCCCGGTTGATAATGCAGATTATGCGATCGTTCTTGGAGCAAGGCTATACGGCGACATGCCTTCACCATCACTTGTTTTAAGATTGGATAAGGCGGTTGAATACCTTCGAGCTAACCCTCACACAATGGTGATCGTGTCCGGAGGGCAGGGGAAGGGTGAATCAATAACTGAGGCTGAGGCTATGAGAAGGTATCTTGAGAAAAAAGGTGTCTTATCTGAGAGGATTATTATTGAGGATAAATCAACCAATACAAAGGAAAATTTGGAGTTCAGCATTGAGAAAGCCAGAAAAAATGGAGCTTCAGAGGAGTCTTCATTCCTGATAATAAGCAGCAAATATCACATTTACAGATCAAAGCTTTTAGCCAAAAGGATTGGCTTCGCAGCAGATGTACTTCCTTCAGAGGTGCCCTCAAGTGTAAAAGCAGCATCCTGGATAAGAGAATACTTTGCGCTGGGAAAGTCAATGGTGTTTGATTGGTAGGAGGTTTGATAGAGAGAATAAACATATATTGATAGTGTAACTGATCAAGGAGTGATTTGAAATGGACGATAAGCTGGAATTAGTAGCCTTGACTGAGGTTGAGAATGAATTTGTGCTTGGTATAGTAACAGCTATTCTGAAGGATAATGGAATTCCATTTATAATTAAGAACAAAGGCTCCGGGGGCTATATGAGAATAGTTACAGGTTCTTCCCCTTATGGTAGCAGCATTATGGTTGAAAAATCAATGCTTGAACGAGCCAGAGAATTAATAACCCCTTTAATTGAGGAATGAATGGCTCATTTTGGTCAATCCTATTTACAACAGCCAGTTAAAGGGTTATAATCAACTTATTATACTGTGATGGAGAATAGTATCTTAGGAAAAGCTACAAGAGAGCCGTGGTTGGTGGAAAACGGCAGCAGGACCTTTGTGAATGGACTCCGGAGTGCTGTCTGAATAAATAGGACAGGGAAGGTCTCGCCTTAAGAGATAAAAGCCGGCAGAAATGCAAAAAGAGTGGCACCGCGGATTACCCTTCGTCTCTTACTTAATAAGACGAAGGGTTTTATATTTTAAAAGGAGTGAGAATCAATGAACAAAAAAATCGTATTTAGTGGAGTTCAACCCTCAGGATCACTGACCATAGGAAATTATATCGGGGCTTTGAAAAATTTCGTCGAGCTTCAGGATGAGTATGAGTGTTATTATTGTATAGTTGATCTTCATGCTGTTACTGTTCCGCAGATCCCAAAGGATTTAAGATCACATTCCCTTGATGTTCTGTCACTATACCTGGCTGTAGGTATTGATCCCCAAAAGTCGACTCTTTTTATCCAGTCACATGTTCCTGCCCATGCAGAGCTTGGCTGGATATTGAACACCATAACCTATATGGGACAGCTTAACAGGATGACTCAGTTCAAGGAGAAATCCAAGAAGTCCGATGAAAACCTAAATGCTGGCTTATTTACCTATCCAGTGCTGATGGCTGCTGATATTCTCCTTTATCAAAGTGACTTCGTTCCTGTAGGAGAGGATCAAAAACAACATCTTGAGCTTGCAAGGGATCTTGCAGAGAGATTCAACAGCAGATATAGCGATACCTTCGTTGTGCCTGAGCCGCTTATAAAGGAATTTGGAGCCAGAATAATGAGCCTTCAGGACCCTGAGTCTAAAATGAGCAAGTCCGACAGGGATGAAAATGCATTTATACTGATGCTTGATAACAAGGATGCCATAAGGAGAAAGATAAGGAGAGCGGTTACTGATTCATTGGGGATAGTTGCTTATAGCGACCAACAGCCAGGCTTGAAGAATCTTCTAAATATCTACTCAGTACTATCTGATAAATCAGTGGATAGTATCGTAGCAAACTATGATGGGAAGGGATATGGAGAATTTAAGGATGACTTGGCGGACGTAGTGATACAGGCTCTGTCTCCTATCCAGGAAAGATATAAGGAGTACAGGCAGGATAAGGCATTTCTTGAAAGCATATACAGAGAGGGAGCTGATAAGGCTGAAGCTTTTGCGGCCAAAACTCTCAGGAAAGTATATAAAAAAATTGGGTTTATCCCACGCATATAATTGAAAAAAATAGTTTCAAATAGAAAAATCCGGCATTTCATTATGAAAACATAAAATGCCGGATTTTTACTTAATTGGGATGTATTTTCCAATGAATAAAATCCATCAACACCTGCAACAATTTTTTTGCAATCCGAAATGAGCTCTAATTTCAACATTAAACAATAAACATAGACATATAATTATTGTCAATCGATATTTATGTAATATGTTGGCACGGTACTTGCTATATATGATGGTGAAAATATGATAAACCAAATCTGAAGAGTCAGGCATGATTTGGTTGTCGCGGCCAGCTGAACACTCAGCAAATATTTCAAAAAAATTTATGGAGGTTGTTGCGAAATGATGGAAAAAACCAGAGAATTTTTAGTAAAAATTGGTTTGCCTGCTGGAGATGCATTTGATCTTCCAACATCTGAGAAAAGATTCCCAGGTGGAGCACATTTTGGAATTGAGGTTCCAACGATCAACACATCAGTAGCTTGTAAATCCTTGATTGAAGAAGCTGAAAGATTAGGGATCCAAATCAACAGAGTTGATGAAACATATGGTGCATTCAGACATACATTTTCTGAGTTGAAAGAATATGCTGCAATATGTAAAGCTCACGGTGCTGGCTTGAACATGTCCATTGGACCTAGAGCTGCTTATGATACATCCGCAACAAGGCTTAGCGAGCAAGGGAGAGTTATTGCTTACAGACTTAGAGGACAAGAACAAGTAGCAAGAGCAATTGAGGATGCAAAGAGAATAGCTGAGGCAGGCATTAGAGGATTATTAGTATATGACGAAGGACTCCTTTGGGTACTTAATGAAGCTAGAAAGATGGGAGAACTTCCAGCTGAAATGAAATTCAAGAACTCAGCTCACAATGGCCAAGGAAATCCAGCAAGCTTTAAGCTGCTTCAGGACTTGGGTGCAGATTCGATCAACCCGGTCAGAGACCTTTCGCTTCCAATGCTGGCAGCTCTTAGACAAACAGTAGACGTTCCATTGGATCTACATACTGACAACCCACCTGGATCAGGTGGATTCATAAGAGTATACGAAGCTCCAGAGATGGTAAGATGCTGTGCACCAGTTTATCTTAAGACAGGTAACTCCTGTGTATCGGGCCATGGCCAGTTGACAACTGCTTCAAATGGAATCGATATGGCAAGACAAGCCCACATAGTTCTTGAGATGGTCAACAGATACTACCCTGAAGCAATCCAATTGAAGGCTGGAGAGGCTGAGCCGCAAATAGCTGACTAACATATTCCCAACCGATTATCTCTCCTGCTTGACCCGGTCTTGCAGGGGAGATAATTATATACGAAAGGAAGAGATTTGATGAGGGAAATAGACGTTCAAAAAATAACAGATGAAATAGAAAGATTATCAATTGAATCCAATTACTACCTTCCTCTTGATGTCAAAAAGGCACTTGAGGATTTTCTTGAGAAAGAGGAGTCGCCTCTGGGAAGGGATACACTTCTGGATATCCTTAAAAACCAGGAGATTGCAAGGACCAACCATGTACCAATATGTCAGGACACAGGCCTGGCAGTTGTATTTTTGGAGCTTGGCCAGGATGTAAGATTGGCAGGAGGCTCCCTTAATGAGGCTATTAATGAGGGAGTAAGGAGAGGATATGAGAAGGGTTATCTTAGAAAATCTGCTGTTGACGATCCCTTCTTTGAGAGAAAGAATACAAAGGATAACACTCCTGCAATAATCCATACAAAGATCGTTCCCGGAGAAAATATAAAGATAATATTCGCACCAAAGGGCGGAGGCAGCGAAAACATGAGCGCATTGGCAATGCTCAAGCCTTCAGATGGTATACAGGGTATTAAAAAATTCGTACTTGATACAGTAGATAAAGCTGGCTCAAATCCTTGTCCTCCAATAATTGTAGGTATAGGTATCGGCGGAACTATAGAAAAGACGACCCTTATTGCAAAGGAAGCCTTGCTTAGAAAAGTTGGTGAGCATCATTCAAATCCTATCGTAGCAAAGCTTGAAGAGGAGCTGCTTGAGGAAATCAATGATTTGGGGATCGGACCTCAGGGGTTTGGAGGGAGAACAACGGCGTTGGCAGTCCACATAGAAACCTTCCCAGCTCATATTGCAAGCATGCCAGTTGCTATAAATATCCAGTGTCATGTTGCCAGACACAAGGAAGCTGTTATTTAATTGTTGGAGGTGAAAGAAATGGCTAAAATTATAAATACTCCATTGACAGACGAGACGGCTAAAACCTTGAGGGCTGGCGACAGGGTCTTACTTAATGGGATCATCTATACGGGAAGAGATGCAGCACATAAAAGACTGGTAGAAATGCTCGACAAAGGTGAAGAGCTTCCAATGGATATAAAGGATCAGACTATTTATTATGTGGGACCATGTCCGGCTAAACCTGGACAAGCTATTGGATCAGCTGGGCCAACCACCAGCGGGAGGATGGACGCATATACTCCTCAGCTTATGGATGCAGGGTTGAAAGGTATGATCGGTAAAGGACTAAGAAGCAAAGCTGTAGTCGACTCCATAATAAAGCATAATGGAGTTTATTTTGCTGCCATTGGAGGAGCAGGGGCGCTGTTGGCCGAGGCAATTAAGGAGGCTGAGGTAATAGCCTTTCCGGATCTGGGTGCTGAAGCTATATATAAGCTTAGGGTAGAGAATTTTCCTGTAACTGTAATTATTGACAGTGAAGGAAATGACCTTTATAAGTCAGGAAAAGAACTATATAAAAAATAGGATGGTGTTGATCATGTCACTAAGAGACGACGCATTGAAGCTACACAAGGACAATAAAGGCAAGCTGAACGTACAGAGCAAGGTTCCGGTTACAGATAAAGCAAGTCTAAGTCTTGCCTATACACCAGGAGTTGCTGAACCATGCAAGGAGATACATAAAAATATAGATGACGTATACGAATATACATCAAAAGGGAACATGGTAGCGGTAGTATCAGATGGAACTGCAGTTTTGGGACTGGGCGATATAGGTCCCTACGCAGCTCTACCAGTCATGGAAGGCAAGGCTGTTCTATTCAAGGAGTTTGGTGGTGTGGATGCCTTTCCAATTTGTGTGAATACTAAGGATCCGGACGAGATCGTTAACCTTGTGTGCATGATCGAGCCAGCCTTTGGAGGAATAAATCTCGAGGATATTTCTGCACCAAGATGCTTTGAGATAGAAAATAAACTGAAGGAAAAACTGAATATACCCATATTTCACGACGATCAGCATGGTACAGCTATTATAGTTCTCGCCGGACTTAAGAATGCCTTAAGATTAACAGGTAAGAAGATGGAGGACCTTGTAGTAGTAATAAACGGAGTTGGAGCAGCAGGAGTCGCCATAGCCAAGATAATTCTTAACATAGGCGTAAAAGATATGCTCCTCGTAGACAGCAAGGGGATAATCTATAAGGGAAGAAAAGACGGGATGAATTGGGCCAAGGAAGAAATGGCAGAAGTTACCAATAAGGATTTAAGGACTGGCGGTTTAGCTGAGGCAATGAAGGATGCCGATGTTTTCATAGGGGTATCTCAGGCTAATATTGTTACTGAAGAAATGGTGAAGACTATGAATAAGGATGCGATAATATTCGCGATGGCGAATCCGGTTCCTGAGATAGACCCTGATCTGGCGAAAAAAGCCGGTGCGAGAGTAGTTGGAACTGGACGATCTGATTATCCAAATCAGATAAACAATGTCCTAGCATTTCCGGGAGTATTCAGAGGGACTTTCGACGTTAGAGCAAAAGAGATCAACGAGGCTATGAAGATAGCGGCAGCTAACGCTCTGGCAGAGCTTATTGCGGATGATGAGCTAAAGGAAGATTATATAATCCCTAATCCCTTTGATAAGCGTGTAAGACCTGCAATCGCAGAGGCAGTAGCCAAAGCTGCAAGAGAGACCGGAGCAGCAAGGATCTAATCCAAATAATTAGAAAGGAGTTGTCCGATATGGAACAACCCATATTATATGATCTTAGTACACTTAATGATTTTTGCATAGAAGTACTGACAAAAGCGGGTGTGAAGCTGGAGGAAGCAGAGATAATAAGTGAGACTCTACTTTTTGCTGAGCTTAGAAATATCAAATCTCATGGGATAGTAAGACTACCTACCTATGTCAAAAGGCTAGAGAACGCAGCGGTGAATCAGAATGCTGAGATGAGATTTCTTGAGAATAAGGCTGCAGCTGTTTCAGTACTGGATGCCGACAATGGCATGGGGCAGGTGGCCGGCTATAAGGCCATGAAAGCAGCTATAGATATTGCGAGGATATATGGAATAGGCTTGGTTGCAGTTAAGAATAGCAATCACTTTGGAGTTGCCTCATATTTTTCAATGCTGGCATCTAAGGATGATATGATCGGACTTGTAATGACCAATGCTTCGCCAGCAATTGCACCCTTTGGTACAAAGACTCCGTTATTGGGAACCAATCCTCTTACAGTTGCAGTCCCAGCTAAAAAAGGGAAGCCAATCGTTCTGGATATGTCAATGTCTACAGTAGCCAGGGGCAAAATAAGAATGGCAGCACTTCAAAATAAGGAGATGCCTCTTGACTGGGGATTGGACAAGGATGGCAATCCTACATCTGACCCATCAGAAGCACTATTGGGCAGTCTTGTACCAATAGGAGGAGTAAAAGGATCGGGGCTCTCTTTGATAATAGATCTGCTGACAGGAGCATTAACAGGTACCTCTTCCCTTGGAGAGGTCAAGAATATCACAGATATGAGTGGGCCATCCAAGACAAGCCATCTTTTCATCGCGATAAATATTGGCGCTTTCATGGATATAGATGAGTATAAGGAAAGAGTGGATGATGCCATATCAAAGATAAAGTCTCTTCCTCCCAAAGGAGATAATGAAATATTCATGGCAGGGGAGATAGAGCAAAATCTTATGGAAAAAAGACTGGCTGAGGGGATACCGGTGGATATTGAGGTAGTAGCTGAGCTAAACAAGCTTGCTCTGGATTATGATGCAGCGAGGCTTTAGTTATTTCAAAATAAAACGGTTTATTATCACATTAAATCAATAAACATTTCAAATTGAAACCCGACGATGATAGAGGCCTGATAGATATTTAACTAATCTGAAAATTTCAAAATCGCCGGGTTTTACTCAAATGCATTTAGTTGGCATTAGACTTGCATATATTATAATACAGAAATCGATAAATACTTCAAGGAGGTGTCTTTTGTGAAATATGAAATATCCAAAGGTTCAATGGACAAGGCCGATAAGGTTTATTTCCAGAACATGACCGGTAAACAGGTCAAAGAAAGACTTAAGGAAAACGATATTATAATCATCCCGATAGGCAGTACTGAAGCTCACGGAGATGGTCAGTGCTTTGGTGAGGATACCTTTCTGGTAACAAGAATGGCTGAAACTGTCGCTAAAGTAACAGGATGCACAGTCTCCCAACCGATTTGGTTTGGATCCCATCCATGGGCACATATGGGTATGCCTGGAACTATTGTGATCCCTGAAGAAACCTTTACAAACTACCTAAGATGTATTTTTGCAGGCTTTTGGAATGCCGGCTTCAGAAAAATGATATTGCTGAACGGACATGGACAGGAATATGTAATTCCTAATGCAATACATCAATTCGGAAAAATATGGCAAGTGCCTGCTATTATTATGTTTGTAAACTGGCCGACTGTAATTCCAAACTATCTAAAGGATAAAGCCCATGGAGGTCCATTTGAAACCCCATTTGCACATGCAGACGAGGTTGAGGCGTCATACTCCTTAGCTCTTTTTCCGGAGATGAACAGTAAGGCAGATATGGTTGATTCCAATCCGGTAAGCAAATGGCCAAAAGGGTGGATCGACAAGGGTGGAGACGTTTATCAGTCACCTATCCCGGGACATGCACAAATAGGTGCAGGAGGCCTTGAGGTCAAGGTATATCCAGAGGCCGTCATTGGCAAGCCATCCTTAGCTGATGCCAAAAAGGCTGAAGAAGGTCTGGAGGTATTATTTGACTTTATGGTCGCTCTTCACGACGAGATAAGAAGACAGTATCCCGTCGGAAAGCTTCCTCCGATAGAAACAGCATCTGAAAAGCCACGTGAACTGATTGAGGAAGTCATAAAGGGACCTTTGAACGGCGGGAGAAGCATTTACGCTATTCATCATCCAGTTTAGAAGATAGGTCATAGTAGAAGGAGGTTATGATATGGCAGAGATCAACAAAGAATTTTGGCAAGTCGTATTAGATAGACGAAGTATAAGAAAATACACGAATGAGCAAGTTTCTGAGGAAGACATCAGACTTATCATGGAAAGTGCAAGACAAGCTCCATCTGGCGAGAATGCTCAACCCTGGAGATTTATAATAGTCAAGGATCAAGCTAGCAAGGATTTTCTTTCAATTGTCGGCAAGGGAGGCAGCGGTAGAAGATTTACCGGAGAGTACCTCAGTAAGCATATGCAGACCAGGTTTGAGACTCTTGAGGATGAAGATAAGAAAAGAGCAGCCTTTAAAAAGCTGACCTCTGGAAGTGTTTCAGCTTTTGTAAATCAGGCAGCTATCGATATACTTGTCCTGGGGAAAAAGGAAGTGTGGGATGCTCCGTTTGATACCTCTGCAGCTATCGAGAATATTCTTTTGACTGCTGCAAGCCTCGGGCTTGGAGCATGCTGGCTGGTGGCTCCTTGCATAGATATTAGAGATGAGTTGAAGATGAAGGAATACTTCAAGGTTCCCGAGGATTACAAGCTATATGCTATCATTGCAGTAGGCGTCCCGGGAGAGACGAAAAATCCAAGGCCGAGACTTCCTTTGAATGAGCTCGTTTTCAAGGAGACATTCGGCGAGGCATATTACGAGGAATAATCATAGAAGAGGAGGTCGGAAAAATGAGTGATATAGGGAAATTGAAGGATCAACTTCTTTACGAGGTTCAAAAAGCCTTCTATGATGAGAGGGGCAAGGGAGCAAGATATCGTTTGACCTTAGTCGGCGTTGAATATATTATGTCTGAACTTGGTGATAAAGCATATGATAAGACAGTTCTCATTCAGTGGATGAAGGAGAAGGGATTCTTTGAGGATATAGAGTACACTGAGGATGAGTTTGTTTTTATGGCGAAGGTCAAGAACTGTTCTCTAATGGGTATCAGGGAAGGCTTTAACAGCAAGGGTATGCAGCCATTAAGCTGCCCGATCGGAAATATGATAATGAATGCCCTTGAGCATGAAAATGGGTTTGCTCCAGAGCTTATGCCTATAGATATGGGAGCCGGCTATTGTGGTCTTAGCTGTGCTAAGGCAGGTACTTCTGACGTAGTAGGAGATTAGGTATATATTTCATTTATATACAAAAAAAGTAAGGGGGAATGAAATCAGGGAAGTCGGGTTTTAAAGAGGAAGGCAGAAAAATCCAAATTAGGAGGTATAGGAATGAAAAAGTTTAGGCTGATGTACTTAATGCTTGCGATGCTAATGGTCTTGTCGGTTGCACTCGCAGGGTGTGCTCAGAAACCAGCGCCAGCTCCAGAGCCAGCACCCGCAGAGGAGCCTGCGGAGCCTGCAGAACCAGCGGTAGATCCTGCAGTTGCAAATTATCCGGAGAGACCAATCAATGCAACTGTTGGTTTTGGGGCTGGTGGACCTACTGACGTAATTGCAAGAGGAATTGTTCCAATATTGCAGGAAAAGGTTGGAGTAGGTATTGCAATCACCAATACACCAGGTGCTGCTAGTGCTACTGCCGCTTCATTTGTACTTAATGCAAAGGCTGACGGGTACACTTTATTCTTCGGATCAGAGATCATGTCAGTATGGCAAACGATGGGTACAATGGATATGAATCCAATTAGAGACTTCATCCCAATAAAGCTTGTTGCTGAAGCTACTCCGGTCATGGCAGTGCCTCCGGATTCACCCTTCAATAGTGCTGAAGAAGTGATCCAATATGCTATAGATAACCCTGGAGAATTGACTATTGGTACTGCTGGACCAGGAACTGTTCCTCATATAAGCGGTCTGCTTCTTGAACAATACCTGGGAGCTAAGTTTACTTTTGTTCCTTTCCTTGGTGGAGGACCAGCAATCACTGCAGTTATGGGAAGCCAGGTTGATGCAACGATAGAAATGGTTCAATCCATGGTTGAGGCGCATAAAGCCGGAAATCTCAAGATACTTGCAGCCTTTACAAATGACCCGATTCCAGGGCTTGATGACATCCCAACTATAGGCAAGCTTTATCCGGAAATGGCTCCATTCGTACCATATGGACCATACTTTGGTTTATTCGCAGCAAAGGGCACACCTAAGGAGATCACAGACTTCCTGCAAGCAAAAATGGAAGAGGCAATGGCTGATCCCAGATGGATTGAATACACTGACAAGCTATTCCTAACAAGGATAGATTATAGCGGTGAAGAAGCTATTGAATACCTGACAAATTGGACCTCCAAAGCAGCCTGGTTGCTGTATGACACAGGAGCTGCCCCAAATTCACCTGAGGATTTCGGTATCGAAAGACTAGATTAGCTTGTATCTATGACAGCCTTTTGAGGAGTCAAAGGGCTGTCATAACTTGATTCATAATACCTGCCTCAAGCTTTCTGTTACCAAGTATATGATTTCATGCCGATTTTCATTTAGAACTATGTATAACATATTGAGGGGGTGCGAAGCATAGTGAAGAGATTCAAACCTATAGATTTAGTAATTTATGCAATAGTTGGGGGCATAGTAGCAATAGTCCTGACAAGCATAAGCAGTTGGGTGAATAAAGACGGGATGAAGCTATTTGAAACGACATCTCCCCTTGTTTTTCCTTTCCTTATAGGGGTAGCTCTATTTATATTCCTTATCCTGACTATAATAAGTGATTTTAGGAATTCTTCAAAAGAAAAAGAAGATGGAGAAGATAAAAATGACCTTGGGCATGACGTGCTAATGGCAGCAGTCTATGCAATTGGTGTTTTGATATATGCATTTATTGTACCTAGCCTTGGATTTATTGTCGGTACCATAATATTTTTGGCAATAATCATGATTTTGATGAATTACGAGGAAGCTAATATTGGGAAAAGAGCGATCAGAGCTATCGCGGTATCTGCTGTTACTGTTCCGATATTGCACTTCGTATTTTATCAGGTATTCAATGTTATGCTGCCATAGAAAGGGGGGTTCCATATAGTGGTTGAATTTGAATTGATCTACATATTGTATATTTTCGTAGGTGCAGTAATTGGTCTTATCATGGGAGCCTTGCCAGGCCTTACTGTTACCATGACGATCGTTCTGGTTGTATCTTTGACATTTGGATGGGAGATGATTCCCGCATTGGCTTTTATCATAGGAGCCTTCGCGGGAGGAGTAATTGGAGGTTCAATATCGGCAATAGCTCTTAACATTCCAGGGACAGCGGCAGCAGTATCCACTGTATTTGACGGATATCCTCTCAAGCTAAGGGGAGAAGCCAACAATGCCCTGGGGATTTCTTTGTTTGTAAGCTTGGTTGGAGGAATATTCGGTCTCATAATCCTAACCTTCGTAGGACCTCTGTTAGGAGAGATAGCGCTTAAATTTGGACCTCAGGAGTACTTTCTCATAACAATGTGGGGGATAACACTTGTGGCAGTGCTTAGTCAGGGGCGAATGACAAAGGGCCTCGTAGCAGCATTTCTTGGGGTGTTCGTAGGAATGATAGGAATGGATCCTATAACTGGTCTTATGAGATTTACCTTTGGTACGAGATTGCTTAGCGGTGGAGTCAATTACATCGCTGCGATGATTGGTCTTTTTGGTATGAAGGAAGTATTTGTTCAGCTTAAGAAATCCAAGACACTAAACATCGACGAAACCTACAGCATAAGAGATCTATTCCCCAAGTTTAAGATAATAAAGACACTGATACCAACTATGACATGGTCAGCTGTTATAGGCTGGGTAATTGGTCTTTTGCCTGGAACGGGTGGAGACATAGGATCGCTTGTTGCGTATGGGGCGACCAAAAGCATAGTCAAAAATCCCAGCAGACCCTTTGGTCAGGGTGCATATGAAGGAATAGCTGCTCCCGAGACAGCAAACGATGCAGCTATAGGTGGAGCGCTTACAACCATGCTTACCTTGGGTATACCTGGAGATTCAGTTACTGCGGTCATCATTGGAGCTTTCTATATGCATGGCCTGCTTCCGGGACCAACCTTCATGCTGACGAACAAACACTATTTTTACTATATTATTATTTTTCTGGCTATAGGAACAGTAATGTCCTACTTTATCGGGATATTTGGCTCAAATTTAATGCTGAAGCTCTTAAAATTTCCTAAATG
Source organism: Gudongella oleilytica (assembly GCF_004101785.1). Taxonomy (NCBI): domain Bacteria; kingdom Bacillati; phylum Bacillota; class Tissierellia; order Tissierellales; family Tissierellaceae; genus Gudongella; species Gudongella oleilytica. The sequence goes on along the minus strand of NZ_CP035130.1, from coordinate 1,493,651 downwards.
GGCTATAGTTCCTGTTATTTCCCTGCTTTGTATAATAGGCTCTTATGCACTGAACAATAATATGAACGATGTTATAATAATGGTATTTTTCGGTTTTGTTGGATATCTCCTAGAACGAAGCAATTATCCTGTATCGCCGATCGTTCTTGGTATAATACTTGGTCCAATGATTGAAACCAACTTCAGACAAGCTCTCATTAGCTCTAAGGGTTTTGTTCCGTTGATGACATCATTTGTTACAAGGCCTTTGGCTTTGATCATCCTTGTACTGATAATAGGTTCCTTCATTCTTCAGAGCTTCACAATGAAGTCTGCAGTGAAGCCTGAGGGAAAGTAAATAGCAGAGAGGGGATATTTATGGGAAACATCTTAAGAGTAAATATGACAACAATGGAGGCAGTTTCCAATCAGGAAGAGAAATACGACTTTCTGGGTGGAAGAGCCTTATCATCAAAGATAGTTCACGATGAGGTGCAGGCAAACTGTGAACCGTTGGGTAAAAAGAATAAGCTGGTATTTGCCACCGGAGTTTTGTCAGGCACCATAGCTTCAAGTGCAAGCCGAATATCAGTAGGTGCTAAAAGCCCGCTTACCAAGGGCATCAAAGAGGCTAATTGTGGCGGGGTCGCAGGAGCAAGAATATCGAAGTGCGGGTACCAGGCAATCGTAATCGAGGGCAAAGCCTCCTCAGGAACCTGGGTTCTTATAATAGATAAGGATGGAGCAAGACTTGAGGAGTGGAGCGAGTTGAAATCCAAGGGGACATATGAGACAGTTTCCAGACTCTATAAGAAGTTTGGAGGCAAAGTAGGGATACTTTGTGTAGGGCCTGCAGGGGAACGAGGTCTTAGAGGAGCCTGCGTGGCATCCACTGATCCTCATGGGGAGCTCAAGTTTGCTGCAAGGGGAGGTCTGGGAGCAGTTATGGGATCCAAGGGTCTTAAGGCGATAGTAGTCGATGACTCTGAATGTGATCATATCCAATATAAGGATAAGGAGCGGTTCCTCGAGATAGCCAGGGATTTCAATAAAAAGCTTGCAGGAGACCCTAAAACCAAGGACGTTTACCATAATTATGGTACTACAGGAATCGTAAAGGCAGTAAATGGGATGGGAGCTCTGCCGACGAACAGCTTCAGATATGGGTCCAGCGAGCATGTCGAGAATCTATGCGGTGAAAAGATGAATGAGCTTATCAGAACACGTGGTGGGGAGGGTAAGCTTGCAATCTCATGTATGGATATCTGTGCAATAAGATGCAGCACAGTCTTTCCTGATGAAAATGGAAAGAAGATCGTATCTACCATGCAGTATGAGAATATAGCATTATTGGGCTCAAATCTTGGCATGGACAACCTGGATGCTGTAGCCAGATTAAATTATGAAATAAACGATCTTGGACTCGACACGATCGAGACGGGATGTGCCATAGGCGTAGCTCTTGATCAGGGCTATGGGAGATTTGGAAGCGAAGCGGATTGTATGGCACTTATCAAGGAGATCTGGAGAGATACCCCAATGGGAAGGATGCTGGGGAATGGTGCTCAAATAACCGGAGAAGTGCTTGGAAGTGATAGAATACCAACAGGGAAAGGCCAGGGTTTTGCAGGGTACGATCCCAGAGCACTTAAAGGGAATGGAGTTACTTACTCAATGTCTACGATGGGCGGCGATCACACTGCAGGAAACTGCTTCGGTTCAAGAGGTACAGTCGACCCACTTGGAACAGAAAAGCAGGGTGAACTGTCAAAACAGCTTCAAATACAGATTGGAACTTTGGATTGCATAGGATTATGCATGTTTGCAAGAGGTCCATTGTTCGCAGAACCTCAGTTATTAGCAGAGATAGTAAATACAAAATGCGGAAGCAGTTATGATAAGGATACAATTTGGAATCTTGCTGTCAACACCCTAAAACTTGAAAGGGACTTCAATATAAATGCAGGCCTGAGTCCTGCATACGACAAGCTGCCGGAATACCTTTATGAAGAACCTCTAAGTCCCACAAATGCGGTGTTTGACCTCTCTGAGGAAGAAATGAAAAAGGCATTGATATAGGTGCAACGGAATGGTCAGGATAAGGATGCATCTATCATTTATTGACAGGACAGGAAGTCATGAATTTGAAGTTCCTCCGGGTGTAGTAGATACTCTGCCTGAGTTCCTCGATATTCATGGCATTAGGTCTGATGAGATTGGAATGGCGATTGCCGATGGAAGATGGAAAGTACCTCGAGATATTGTCATCGATGAATACTCCGTGATTGAAGTATTCCCCCACCTTGAAGGTGGTTGAATAAAGAACATACAGCGTGAAAGGAGACAGGCAAATGGATAAATCAAAGGTTATAGTTAGAGAGGCTGATATAGCAGGAGAACTTAAAACGCCATACCCAAGAGTGTCTAAGATATTGATAAGCGAGCATACAGTTGGTGCTACTAAAATATCAATGGGAACAAATGTAACTGAGCCGGGAAGCAGGATCCCATTACACAGACATACAGACTCGGAGGAAGCGATGTTTGTAATCGAGGGTACAGGTAAGTTGATCGTTGGTGATGAAGAGTACGACCTTTATCCGGGTACTGCAATTTTCTCCCCATTGGGAGTAGACCATACCATTATAAATACTGGAGATACACAATTTAAAATAGTCTGGGCTTATGGTCCTCCACTGGAGGCACACCTTAAGAAAGAAGATTAAGGACGAAGCTTCATTTTCATCCCCCACAGCAGGTCTGCCAATACGGAGGCCTGCTTTCTTTGTTGTATTAGCATGATAAATTCAGGTGTCAATCATTGCTGAAATGAAGTATAATATATGGTAAGAGTCAAGACAAAGCAAGGGGTTGATGGCAGTATGAATGGCAGCATAGTGATAATTTCACCCGATGAGAAGTTTACGGAATATGCGCAACAGGTCATAGATGATCTTGGAGAAGACATTGAGGTTTTTGAAGGCTCCTACAGTGAAGGACTCGGCAAGGCAAGAAAGGCTGTCGAAGGTGGAGCCAGCGTAATAATAAGCAGAGGCGGTACAGGCAACCTCATAAAAAAGAACATCGATATTCCTGTCGTGAATATAGATTTTAGCAGCTACGATGTTATTGAGTCCATAGGCAAGGCAGTTCAACATTCAAACAGAATAGGCATTGTAGGCTTTGAGGATCTATCCAAGGCATATATAAGAGTCAGCGAGATTTTGGAGAAAACCTTCTCAGCGAAAATTGATATCATAACAATTAAATCTGTGAGGGAGATAGATAAAGCCATAACTGAGCTGTATCATAACGGCTCAAGGGTATTTATCGGAGGTCACACAGTAATGGAGGCTATTTATAGCCGCCGTATGAATGGCGTTCTAATTGAGACTGGCAAGGAAGCAATAGCAGAAACCATACGACATGCAAAGAGGCTGCTGGAGGTCCAACAGATAGAAAAGGAGAAGGCAGCTATTCTGAAGTCTATAATCGACTTTGCCTATGATGGTATATTAGGAATCGACAAAGATGGTATGATAACTGTATTTAATCCAGTTGTTCAGAAGATAACAGGGATCAGATATGAGAACGCGATTTCGAAGAATGTCGAGGAAGTAGTGGAAAACACGAGGATGCTTGAAGTATTGCGAACTGGAGAAGCAGAGCTTGGAGAAATTCAAAAAATTGGTGATATCTCCATATTGACCAACAGGGTCCCAATTATAGTAGATGATAAGATAGTAGGTGTGGTAGCAACTTTCCAGGAAATTGAAAAGATCCAGAAGATGGAGACTCAGATAAGAGCCAAGCTTCATGCAAAGGGGCATGTAGCAAAGACAAAATTCCAGAATATAATTGGTAAAAGTGATGCAATAGCTCATGTTAAGGAGAAGGCCAGGTTATATGCAAAGGTTGACAGCACTGTCCTTATACAGGGAGAAACAGGAACCGGTAAGGAATTATTTGCTCAAAGCATACATAATGCAAGTCTGAGGATCGATAAGCCCTTTGTAGCAGTAAATTGTGCGGCTCTTCCTGAGAGTCTTCTTGAAAGTGAGCTTTTTGGTTATGTTGAGGGAGCATTTACAGGTGCGAGAAAAGGCGGAAAAACGGGCTTGTTTGAGCTCGCCCATGGAGGAACCATATTCCTTGACGAGATAAGTGAGATGTCACCAAACCTACAGGCAAGATTTCTTAGAGTGATCCAGGAAAAAGAAGTCGTCAGGATAGGAGATGACAGGATCATCCCGGTGGATGTCAGGATAATTGCTGCAACTAACAGAGATTTATTTAAGCTCGTCGAGGATGGGGGATTCAGAGAGGACTTATTTTACAGACTAAGTGTCCTTAGATTGTCGATACCTCCATTGAAGGAAAGAAAGGAAGACATCTCTGATCTTGCAAGCTTTTTCGTCAGAGAGAAAAGCAGATATCTTAATCAGCGGGTAGAAGGTATTGCAGTTGAAGCCTTGGCAAAGCTGATAGTCTACGATTGGCCTGGGAATGTGAGACAGTTGGAGAACTTTATTGAAAGATGCGTTGTATTGGCTGGTGATAAAAAAATGATAGACTCCTCCATTGCTGATGAGGCAAGCCAGGGGATGCTTGAGTTTGGGAGAGTAAGATCGGAGAAACCTGAAGGAAGCAATTTGCCAAATGATAAGGGAGTGCTTCATCAGATAGAGAATGATACAATTCTAAAAGTATTGGAGGAAACTGGAGGAAACAGGTCACTTGCTGCAGAAAGACTTGGGATCAGCGTAACGACATTGTGGCGGAAGCTCAAGTCAATAGAGGAGGCAAATCTTAAAAAGAAGTGATTTTATTTGACAAAATATTTATCATTGGATAATATCGTACTATGTAAAATTATTAACAATCCCAGAAGGAGCCAATATGACACTGCCTAATGTGATCACCTTATTTAGAATACTGCTAATCCCGATATACCTGCTCATATTTTACTCTGGAACGGAGAATAGGATACTATTTTCAGGACTTGTATTTATACTAGCAGGGATATCGGATGTTGCAGATGGGTTCATTGCACGACGTTATAATCTTGAGAGTAAGCTCGGAGCATTGATGGATCCCTTTGCTGACAAGCTGATGAGCTTTGCTGTACTTTTCACTTTCACCTCTGTAGGATTGATTCCGGTATGGGTTCTGATACCGATGCTCATAAAGGAAATTGTGATGATCCTTGGAGGAGGACTTTTATACTTGAAGCATAAAGGATCTGTGATCCCTTCCAATAAATTTGGAAAGGTAGCAACGTTTTCATTATATGCTTCAATATTATCGATAATAACCAAGGTATCCTTTAATGTTTCCTTATTACTTCTTACATTGACCTTGGCTCTTAATATCCTGGCTTTCATTAATTACATGAAGATTTTTAGAAGACTTGTGGATGATAAAAAAGGCGAGATTGACAAATAGTCTCCTGTATTTTATAATTAGGACAATTATATCAATGGCTTTGAAAAAGAGGAGTAATCAGATTCCCTAATAGAGAGCAGGCTTGCTGGTGGAAGAGCCGCAGTAGGAATATGATGAAGGTCGCTTTTGAGCTGGCAGACTGATTAATCTAAGTCTGCACGGGGAACCGTTATTTCATATAAGTGCCTCAGCTTTAGCTGTGGAATTAAGGTGGTACCGCGAACCCTTCGTCCTTACACGGATGAGGGTTTTTTATTTTTACGAGGAGGGGAATCTATGTTAGAGAATTTACCAAAGAATTATGATCCAAAGGAGTTTGAAGACAGACTTTATAAGTTCTGGAACGACAATGGGTATTTCACACCTGAAATTGACAAAAATAAGAAACCATACACAATAATGATGCCTCCGCCAAATGTAACGGGAAGCTTGCATATGGGACATGCCCTGAACAATACTATTCAGGATGTGCTTATCAGGTGGAAGAGGATGGAGGGATATTCCGCTCTCTGGCTGCCAGGAACGGATCATGCCAGCATATCTACTGAGGCAAAGGTAGTAGAGAAGATAAAATCTGAAGGGAAAAGCAAGGAGGAGCTGGGCAGAGAAGGTTTCCTTAAGGAAGCCTGGGCATGGACCGACATATATGGCGGGACTATAAAAAACCAATTGAAAAAGCTTGGAGTTTCATGTGACTGGTCCAGAGATAGATTTACACTGGATGAGATGCTTAGCAACGCCGTTGAAGAGGTCTTCGTAAGGCTTTATGATAAAGGACTGATTTACAGAGGAGATAGGATCATCAACTGGTGTCCCAGCTGTCATACTGCAATATCAGATGCCGAAGTGGACCACGAGGATGCTCATGGTTACCTGTGGCATGTTAAATATCCAATAAAGAACAGTGATCAGTTTATTACCATTGCCACAACAAGACCAGAGACAATCCTGGGAGATCTTGCCGTTGCAGTTCATCCAGACGATGATCGATATTCACACTTGGTTGGAAAGACCGCTTTGGTTCCAATCATCAACAGAGAGATACCTGTTATAGCTGATCCATATGTTGAGATGGAATTTGGGACGGGCGCTCTAAAAATAACACCATCCCATGATCCAAATGATTTTGAAGTGGGAGAAAGGCACGGACTTGGCCAATGCGTGGTTATAAACGAGGACGGGTTTATGAATTCCAACGCAGCTGAATTCGAAGGCCTGGAGAGGTTCGAAGCCAGAAAGACTGTGGCCAAAGCACTGGAGGAAAGGGGTTATCTGGAGACAGTTAAGGATCATGACAATGCTGTAGGCCATTGTGAAAGATGCAAAACAATTATTGAACCGCTGATATCAAAGCAATGGTTTGTAAGAATGGAGCCACTCGCTAAGCCGTCATTGGAGGCCTATTATAATGGTGAATTAAGATTTATACCAGAAAGATTCGGGAAGGTATACACACATTGGCTCGAGAATATCAAGGATTGGTGTATCTCAAGACAGTTGTGGTGGGGACACAGACTGCCTGTATACTATTGTGACGATTGTGGAGAGATAATCGTATCAAGAGAAAAAATTACAAAATGCAGCAAATGTGAAAGCACGAATATCCGTCAGGAGACGGACACTCTTGACACCTGGTTTTCATCGGCCCTTTGGCCTTTTTCTACACTGGGATGGCCTGAAGATACTGAGGATATGGATTATTTCTTCCCAACGGATGTTCTTGTAACAGGCTATGATATTATATTTTTCTGGGTCATCAGAATGGTATTCTCAAGCCTTGAGCAGACTGGAGAGCTTCCATTCAAGGATGTTTTCCTTACAGGTCTTGTCAGAGACTCACTGGGAAGGAAAATGAGCAAATCTCTGGGGAACGGAATAGATCCTCTTGAGCTTATTGAAGAATACGGAGCTGATGCTCTAAGATTCACTTTGGTTACGGGTAATACACCTGGCAATGACATGAGATTTTACACTGAAAGAGTTGAGGCAAGCAGAAACTTTGCCAACAAGCTCTGGAATGCCACAAGATTTGTAATGATGAATCTTGACGATGAGACTGAGGATTATACCATCGACACCAAGGAGCTGGAGCCAGAAGACAAATGGATCATTACAAGACTGAATAAGGTTATAGGGGACGTTAAGTCTAACCTGGATAAATATGAACTTGGACTGGCTGCCCAAAGGGTATACGACTTCATTTGGGAGGATTACTGCGACTGGTATATCGAAATGACAAAGACCAGATTATATGGCGAGGATAAAACCTCAAGGGCAACAGCTCAGCAGGTTCTTGTGTCGGTACTGAGAGATACTTTGAAGCTTCTGCATCCTTTTATGCCATTCATAACAGAGGAAATCTGGCAGCATTTGCCCGGCAAGTCGGATGCCCTAATAATGGAAGCCTGGCCAAAGCCTGATAGCGCGTCTTTGTTTGAGGAATCTGAGAAGAATATTGAATTTATCAAGTCAGCCATTAAGGGTATCAGAAATGCAAGAGCTGAGATGAATATTGTCCCCTCCAGGAAGGCAGGGTTGATATTTGTTACTGAGGATGAATCTTTAAAGGAAATAATTTCTCAAAGTGAGAAGAAGTTCAGAACCTTGGCATCGGCTGATTCCATTACATTTACCTCAGATAAAAGCGGATTTGGGGAGGGCTTCGTGTCAGTTGTATTGGATGGATGTGAGGTTTTCCTTCCTCTTGCAGATTTGATTGACTTTGACAAGGAACTGGAGAGACTTGAAAAAGAGAAGGCCAAGCTGGAGGATGAAATCAAGCGGGTTGATGCTAAGCTTTCTAATCAGGGATTTGTCGCCAAAGCACCAGCTAAGGTTGTTGACGAGGAAAAGGAAAAACAGATTAAGTACAAGCAGATGCTTGAAAATGTCTTGGAAAGGATTAATTCCTTAAAGAAATAGTGGGAGGATAAAATGAACTACCAGGAAGCGTTAGCTTATATCAATGATAAGGACAAATATGGCTCCAGGCTCGGTTTGGATTCAGTTGGAAGGTTGTTATACCACCTTGGAGAACCTCATAAGGATATGAAGTATATCCATATTGGCGGTACAAATGGTAAAGGCTCAATATCAGCTTATATTGCAAAATGCCTTGAGACAGCCGGTTATAGGACAGGGTTGTATACATCTCCGTACCTGGAGAGATTTACCGAGAGGATCCAGATAAATGGTGTAGATATTCCAGAGGAGACACTTGGAAGACTTACTGAAGAGGTTAAATCTGCTGCTGATAGAATGGTTTCAGAAGGAATTGAGCACCCTACCACCTTTGAGATAGTAACTGCTTTGGGCTTCCTATATTTCAAGGAAGCTGGAGTTGATTACATCGTACTTGAAGTTGGTCTGGGCGGTAGATTTGACTCGACAAATATTATTGAAAAGTCTTTAGCTTCAGTTATAGCAACCATAGATTATGATCATATGGATGTTCTGGGGACCACACTGGCAGAAATTGCTTATCAGAAGGCAGGGATAATTAAAAAAGACGGACTGGTCGTAGCATATCCACAAAGAGATGAATCCAGGCAGGTTATAAAACGGGTATCTGAGGAGATAGGATCAGACTATGTAGAGGTCGATCCAGATGACATTGAAGTGAAAACTGAAAATGATAAAGGCAGCGTATTTGATTTGCATTATAAAGGTCATTCCCATAAGGGGATCAGAATATCTATGCTCGGTGATTACCAGATTTATAACGCCTCAACAGCAGCAGTTTGCCTTCTTGAATTAAGGGAAAGAGGTTTGGTCAAATTTACTGATGAACAGCTATATGAAGGCTTGATGGGAACAAAATGGAAGGGGAGGCTTGAGGTTCTAAGTCGTGAACCGATCTTCCTGATTGACGGGGCTCATAACCTTCAAGGTATTGAAAATCTGGCAAAGGCCGTAAGTTTATTTAAATTTAAAAGGCTTATTTTGGGTGTAGGAGTCCTTAAGGATAAGGATTATACCCATATGATAGAAAAGCTGATTCCATTGGCCAGCGAGGTTGTTGTAACTGAAGTTAGTATGCCCAGGAAGCTGAAGGCTGATCTGCTGGCTGAGGAAATAAGGAAGTATACTGATAAAGTGTACGTTGAGCCATCAATAGATAAAGCTGTGAGGAAGGCTATCGAGCTGGCTGGTCCTGAAGATATGGTGCTCTTTGGAGGTTCACTTTATTTGATTGGAGAGGTTAGAACAATTGCTAAAACCCTGCTAATATAGCAGGGTTTTAGACTGGATCAATTATTTTCATGATTTTACCAAATATGTTTGAAGGCTCAAGCTTCCAATTAGAACAGATTTTTTTCGCCTGTATCTCATCCGGTATACTAAGGGTAAGCCTGAATATGGTTAAGCCTCTTTCAGTTAAAACAAGATCTACGGAAAATTCTCCTGTTTCTGACAGGAAATATGAGGCGTCAGCTCCTTGCAGCTGCCCTGAGGTTATGAATAATGATTCTACAAGACTACTGATCTGATCCGACAGCTTATCCTTAAAAAGCTCCAGTATAGAATCACCAGCATCTGTTATGGAATAGGTGACTTCTCCTCCGAATTTTGAACTTGCCAGGAATCCACTCTCGGTTAACTCAGAGAGATGCTGTTGAACCTGAAAGAAATTCATATCGAAGTTTTCAATTGCGGCTTCTGATATTTTAGTATTAGTAATATTTGACATTGAAGAACTGGTTATCTTCAAGAGTATCAGTCTTTGTAGAGCTGTGTCCTCTGACATTCCCTGGAACATATTGTATCACCTCATAATATTTGATAGGATTATACCACAGATTTTAGCAGATAATCTATGTGATTTGTTTAAGCCTAATGTGGTGTTGTTCTACCCTTTGGGTATAATGAAAATCAGAAGCTTGATTTTTAGAATAAAGGATGGTATTTTATGAATACAAACCTGATAGTAGGTGCTATAATATTTATAATTATAATCAGCATTCAATTCACCTTGAATCTTATTTTAAGGGAGTTAAGGGAAATAAAACAGATATTGGGGAGAAAATAAGTTGAAGGGAGAGACTGACTTGTTTGAGGACAAAAAAGAGAAGGTTTTAATTTCCAGGGATGAAATAAGCAACAGAGTCAGGGAAATGGGCAAGGAGATCAGCAAAGACTATAGGGGCAAGGACCTCGTAATAGTGTCTCTTCTGAGAGGCAGCTTCATTTTTACTGCCGATCTTGCCAGAGAAATGGACATTCCGGTAGAAATTGAATTTATGACAACAGCAAGCTACGGACACGCTGAGATATCATCAGGAAGAGTTGAGATTCTGCAGGATATACGAGGTGAAATTAAAGGTAAAAGCGTACTGATAGTCGATGATATAATCGATTCAGGTCATACATTATTGAAGGTAATGGAGCATCTGGAGGAGAGGGAACCAGCTTCGATCAAAATCTGCGTAATGCTTGACAAACCAAGCCGTAGGCAGGTGGATCTTGTGCCGGACTACGTTGGGTATGAGATACCCGATGTGTTCATAGTCGGATATGGTCTGAACTACGGAGATCACTACAGGAATATACCTTATATTTTTACATTTGAGTAATTAAACATCACCTGCACTTGCTGCAGGTGTATTTATTGATTCGGAGGAAGTGATTCAGTGAGAACAGAGAGAATTCCATCTCCTAACGGAGTAAATATTTTATACCTTTCGCTCGGTCTGGCATTCCTTCTCGTAGGGGGGTTGGTTCAGAGAAAAGAACTTTATACCGGAATTCTGATAACAGAATATCTAATAATACTCCTTCCAAACATCCTCTTCCTTAAGCTCAGAGGGTATTCCCTGAAGAAGGTTTTAAAGCTGAATCCAATTAGTTTGAAACAGGGATTATTCACTGTTCTTACTATGATATTTGCCTATCCTATAGCCGTATTTCTGAATTATATTATGATGCTATTTCTAAATTCAGTAAGTGACAGTCTTCCCACCGGGGTGCCTATTCCATCGAGCTGGCCAGAGTACTGGCTTGCACTTTTTGTTATCGCGGTAACACCAGGAATATGTGAAGAGGTAATGTTCAGGGGTACGATGCAGTCTGCTTATGGCAGATTGGGAGAGAAGAAGGCATTGATCCTTTCGTCGCTGCTTTTTGGATTATTTCACTTCAATCTTATGAACTTCCTGGGGCCTGCATTTTTAGGGTTGATCCTGGGGATAATAATGATAAAGACAAAAAGCCTGTACGCAACTATAATTGGACATACACTTAACAATGGCATTGCTCTTTCGATTGGTTTTGCTGCCTCAAGTATGCTTGAGAGGCTGGAGGAGGTCGCATCCGGAACACCACAGCTTCCATCAGGGCTTGAAGCTATAGCAGCCTTAGTACTACTTGCAGGGTGGGGGCTCTTTTCACTGGTGATCTTATTTCTGATACTCAAATATTTTCCCAAATCTCAGGAACCTCTGCACGAAACGGAGGTTTTAGATGAGGGTTTCTATGAGTGGGATGATAATCAGCGAGTATACTGGGTTCCTGTTTTTGTAACCATTGGCCTATTCGCCATTGTAAACTATATGTATTTTCTCGCTGGTTAGGAGGGTTTTTATGGGTACTTACGACAAATTTTCAATTCTATATGATCAATTAATGGATGATTTCGACTATAATAAGTGGGGAAAGTACATCAATGACATCATTGCCAACAAAGGCTTGAATGGCAAAAATATCCTTGAGATGGCATGTGGCACTGGAAATCTTACAAAGGAACTCCTCAGGACAGGCTACTTTGTAGATGGATTTGATTCCTCGGAGGAGATGCTTGCTCTTGCGGGCAATAAGCTTAGGAAATACAAAGGGCTGAGACTTTTCAACATGGACATGAGAAACTTCAAAATGGATAAAAGCTATGATGTTGTTTTGGCTATATGCGATAGTATAAACTATATATTGGATGAAAGAGATATTGAGAAGACATTCGCAAATGTATACAGGCACCTTAAGCCAGGAGGTATATTCATATTTGACTTAAACTCCGAGCATAAGCTAAGGAATATACTCGGAAATAATATTTTCCTAGAGGACAGGGAGCATGTTTTCTACACTTGGGAAAACCAGCTTGATGAAGAAACAGGGATAGTGGATTTCATTTTGACTTTTTTCGTAACAGATGATGGACTAAACTACAAACGATTCGATGAGGTCCATCAAGAGAGGGCATATAGAACAGAAGACATAAAAGAGCTTCTGTTAAAAGCTGGTTTTCAAAATATTGAGGCATATGAGGCCTTCAGCTTTGAAAGCTTTAGTAACGAATCTGAAAGGATAAATTACGTCGCAACTAAATTATAGTAAATTACAGAAAAGGGTGATATAGTGAAGGATTATATGATTAGGAGCATGGATAAGCTGGGCAGGCTTAGAATGTTTGCTGCTTCTACAACAGGTATAGTTGAAGAATTCAGAAGACTGCACGGCTCTTCACCAACGGCTACTGCTGCAGCTGGAAGAGCCATCACTGCAGCCGCTATGATGGCTGCAACCATGAAAAACGAAAGAGACAAATTGACATTAAAGATATCAGGTGGAGGACCGCTTGGTTCTATAATAGTTGTTGGGAATAACAAAGGGGAATTGAAAGCACTTGTGGACAATCCAGGTGCCGATGCCCCAAGTACACCTGACAAAAAGCTTGATGTCGGAAGGATAGTTGGTAATGATGGAACAGTTACTGTCATAATGGACCTGGGCTTAAAGGAACCGTATATAGGCCAGACGAGTCTTTTGACTGGAGAGATAGCTGAAGACATAGCAAACTTCTACATGGTTTCGGAGCAATTCCCAACAGCAGTAGGTCTTGGAGTATTGATAGACAAAGACATAACCTGTAAAGCTGCAGGAGGCTATATGATCCAGGTTTTACCATTTATTACGGAGGAGGAAATTTCCCAAATAGAGGAATCCATTAGGAACGCTGAACCTATTTCAACGATGGTTGATAAAGGTATGACACCTGAGGAGATAATGAACTCTCTTCTACCTGGCTTTGATATGGAGATCACGGATACACTCGAGCTAAAGTATCATTGCGACTGCTCAGTTGAAAGGATAAGGGATGTCCTCGTAAGTCTGGGCGACAAGGAGATCCGTGACATAATCGAAGAGGATGGCGAAAGTGAGGTAGTATGCCATTTTTGTAATACGAAATACCGATTTGACAAGGAAGATCTGGAGAAAATCTTATTGACAATAAGAGGGCAATAATGTATACTTGCTATTGTGACATCAGCCCGGAAAGGTTAAACCGGCCCAGATAGCTCAGTCGGTAGAGCAGTGGACTGAAAATCCACGTGTCGCTGGTTCGATTCCGGCTCTGGGCACCACAATAGTACATCAAATGGAAATGCGGGAGTGGCTCAGTGGTAGAGCATCGCCTTGCCAAGGCGAGGGTCGCGAGTTCGAATCTCGTCTTCCGCTCCATACGAGGCGGCATAGCCAAGTGGTAAGGCAGAGGTCTGCAAAACCTTCACCCCCAGTTCAAATCTGGGTGTCGCCTCCAAAACGAAGTCAACCCTTCTTATGACCTAAGAAGGGTTTTGTGTTATGGAGGATAAAATGAAAAATCCCTATGTACCTGAGTCAAGAGCAAGCCTGGCAATCATAAGCAGAGATGCGCCTGAAGCAGTTAAATCAGGTTTAAGAGAGCATATTGAGAATATCATTGAAACGATACCACTTGTTGGTGTATATAAAGCGATATCCAATCACCCGGACATTGCTATGCTCCCTGTTGGCTATAAAAAGCTTGTTGTTGCACCCTCTGTATATGAATACTACAGGGATAAGCTTGAACCTTTCGATTTTGTGGTTATAAAGGGAGCTGGCGAACCAGGGTACAAGTATCCTGCCAATATAAAGTATAATGCGGCGATTCTCGGGAATAGAGTCATATGCAGCCAGGATCACCTCGATGAAATTGCTGAGGCAGAGTTAAGATCTGGAGACCTGCAGATATTGAACGTAAGGCAAGGGTACAGCAAGTGCTCTCTGGCAATTATCGGTGAGGCACAGGGTATTACTTCTGACGTAGGCTTAGCAGCAAGCCTCAGGGAAATCGGATATGATATACTTTTGATCGAGCATGGCCACATCAGACTCCCGGGACTAAACTACGGGTTCATAGGTGGATCAATGGGGTTGTTGTCAGAAAGAGAGCTTTTGATTGCGGGAAGCCTTACCCATCACCCGTCGTGGGGTATTATAAATGAGTTTTTAGGCAAATACAATATCAGGCATATTCAATTAAGCCAGGAGCAAGTCATTGATATCGGAACGATTCTTACATTTTGATGTACAATCTATCAGAAAACAATGATAAAATAAAGACCAGATACTTTTAGTAAGGGGGAAAGTGAATGAGCAAGAATATTGTAAAGCCTTCCATATTACCTGGATTCATGGAACTGACACCACAAAGTCAAATGCTGTTCAACAACATGATGGATACTGTAAGGAAGAATTATGAAAAGTTTGGATTTTTACCCATAGATACACCTGTAATTGAGAAAACTGAGGTATTGCTGGCTAAGGGTGGCGGTGAGACCGAAAAACAGATTTATCAGGTGGTTAAGGGGAGCACGGAAATGTCCTTGAGATTTGATCTTACAGTCCCATTGGCGAGATATGTCGCTCAGCATTATTCAGAACTTGCTTTTCCCTTCAGAAGGTATCACATAGCAAAGGTATACAGAGGAGAAAGAAACCAAAGGGGAAGGTTCAGGGAATTTTATCAGGCAGATATTGATATAATTGGTAATGGTTCCCTGGATATAATCAATGATGCCGAGATACCGAGTGTTATTTATTCAACGTTTAAGGACCTTGGATTCGACAATTTCACTATAAGAATGAATAACAGGAAAATACTGACCGGATTCTTCTCCTCACTGGGAGTTGAAGATCCTCACATAGTTATGAGAGCTGTTGACAAGCTGGAGAAAATTGGCCTGGAAAAGGTCACCGAAGAGCTGCTTGCCAATGGCATCGATAAGGACAGTATCGAATCTATAATTGGTTTCATCGGGATCAAGGGTTCACCGGCTGAAATAATTGATAGCCTGAACTCTCTGAATATTGAGCACGAAGTGTTTCTGGAAGGAGTAAAAGAGATAGGGACAGTCGTAGGTTATCTAAAGTTATTCGGTGTACCGGAAAAAAACTATGCCTTGGATCTTACCATTGCTCGAGGCTTGGATTATTACACAGGTACAGTATATGAAACTATCCTGAACGATTACCCTGATATAGGAAGCGTATGCTCCGGAGGAAGATACGATGACCTTGCATCTCATTATACAAACCAGAAGCTACCAGGAGTAGGGATTTCGATCGGACTGACAAGGTTATTCTATCAACTGGAGGAGGCAGGGATTATTTCCTCTGAGAACTACCATCTTTCAAAGGTCCTTGTAATACCTATGGAAGGATATTCGGCTGAAGGTATCCAGCTTGCTGCAAAGCTTCGAGCCGAGGATGTATATGCGCAGATTTATCTTGAGGATGCAAAGCTTGGGAAGAAGTTCAATTACGCTGATAAGCTGGGAATACCGTATGTGGCAGTGATCGGAGAGGAAGAAAAATCAAGCGGTATGTATACTCTTAGAAATATGAAGACCGGTGAGCAGACCAGACTTTCCATCGAAGGCGTCATACAAAAGCTGCGGGAAATCCATTAACCACAGGACAACAATGTCTTGACACTATAAGGGTTTGCTGGTAAAATTGATACAACATAAATATGAAATGCAAAGATGGGACGAGTAGGATGAAAAAGCATGCAAGAGAAGAAAGGCCATGGCTGAAAGCCTTTCTGATGATATTCATCCGAAAACCACCCCGGAGCATATTCCGAAAGGAAGTACGCAAAGAGCGTTAACCAAAATGAGTATAATTAGGGTGGAACCACGGTCCTTCGTCCCTGCATTCAGCAGGGATGATGGGCCTTATTTTTTTAAGGAGGAATAAAAATGATACGTTTGACTTTGCCTGACGGAACAGTCAGGGAATATGAGAGAGGCATCAAGGTATATGACGTAACTGCTGATATATCTGAAGGCTTGGCAAGAGTTGCCGTAGGAGCTGTTGTTAATGAAAAGATAATGGGGATGCAGGAAAGCATCAATGAAGATTCAAGCTTCAGAGTGGTGAAGTTCGAGGATCCTGAGGGTAAGAAGATTTTTTGGCATACATCAGCTCATATCATGGCATATGCGGTACAAAAGCTATTCCCAGGCGTCAAATTTGCCATAGGGCCAGCAATAGACAATGGCTTCTATTACGATTTTGACACTGAACACAGATTCACCCCGGAAGACCTGGAGCTTATTGAGAATGAAATGCATAATATCGCCAAGGAAGGCTATTTGCTTGAAAGATTTGAAATGTCAAGAGATGAGGCCTTGAAATTTTTTAAGGATAGTGGAGAGGTATATAAGGTTGATCTTATCGAAAACCTACCGCCAGAAGAGATTATTTCTTTCTATAAGCTTGGTGAATTCACAGATCTTTGCGCTGGACCTCACCTATACGATACTAAGAGAGTAAAGGCTATCAAGCTTATGAGTATCGCTGGTGCGTACTGGAGAGGCGACGAGAAGAACAAGATGCTCCAAAGGATATACGGTACTACCTATGAAAAGAAGAAGGACCTTGAGGAATATCTGAACAGGCTGGAAGAAGCCAAAAAAAGAGACCACAGAAAGCTGGGCAGAGAGCTTGATCTTTTTAGTATGCAGGATGAGGGGCCTGGTTTCCCATTTTTCCATCCAAAGGGAATGATAATCCGGAATATCCTTGAAACCTTCTGGAGAGATGAGCATACAAAGAGAGGCTATGGAGAAATAAAAACTCCACTTATACTATCTGAGCATTTATGGCATCAATCCGGTCACTGGGATCATTATAAGGAGAATATGTACTTTACGTCCATCGATGAAGGTGCCTTTGCAATCAAGCCAATGAATTGTCCAGGCTCAATACTTGTTTACAAATCAAAGATGTACAGCTACAGGGATTTCCCTCTCAGGTGGGGCGAGCTGGGCCTGGTTCACAGACATGAGCTTTCAGGAGCGCTTCATGGACTGATGCGAGTTAGAAGCTTTACGCAGGATGATGCTCACTTATATTTGCTGCCTTCTCAGGTCAAGGAGGAGCTTAAAAAAACTATTGACCTTGCTGATTATATATATGGCATATTTGGATTCAAGTACAGGATCGAATTGTCAACAAGACCTGAGAATTCAATGGGTTCTGAGGAGCAGTGGGAGCTTGCGACAACAAGTCTTCAGGAAGCACTGGATGAAAAGGGCATAGAGTATAAGATAAATCCTGGTGACGGTGCTTTCTATGGACCTAAAATAGACTTCCACTTAGAGGACGCTATAGGGAGGACTTGGCAGTGCGGTACAATACAGCTTGATTTTCAAATGCCTGAAAGATTTGACCTGACCTATGTGGACAAGGACAATGAAAAGAAAAGACCGGTAATGGTACACAGAACTATACTTGGCAGCATGGAGAGATTCATGGGAATATTGATTGAACACTTTGCTGGGAAATTCCCTGCTTGGCTGGCTCCAGTACAGGCTACAGTTCTTCCTATATCCGAAAAATTCAATGATTATGCACATGAGATCAGAAGAACAATGGAGGATAAGGGCTTTAGAGTGGAAACTGACGACAGAGCTGAGAAAATAGGATTTAAAATTAGAGAAGCACAGATGATGAAGATTCCCTATATGTTGGTAGTCGGCGAAAAGGAAATTGAAGAAGGCTTAGTATCCGTAAGAAAGCGAGACGAGGGAGATCTTGGCCAAATGAGCATGGAGGCATTCATCGACAAGCTTTCTGAAGAGGTAAGCAAGAAAATAATCTAAGTGGAGGAATTAAATGGAATTCAGACGATATATCGATGCCATGAAAGCTGATTTAATAAAATCCACCCAGGAAAGCATAAGGATCAAATCAGTTGAAGAGTCCGAACTGCCAGGCATGCCCTTTGGAAAAGGAAACCAAGAAGCACTAAATCATTTTCTGGAGTTGGGCGAGAGCATGGGCTTCAGATCCTTAAATCTGGATGGCTACGCCGGACACCTTGAAATGGGTGATGGTGAGGAAACTTTGGGAATACTTGCCCACCTCGATGTGGTCCCTGAAGGAGATGGATGGACATATCCACCCTATGGAGGAGAAATACACAACGGTAAGATTTATGGAAGAGGAACTACTGACGATAAAGGGCCAGCTATGGCGGCCCTTTATGCAATGAAAGCAATCAAAGACAGTGGAATCAGCCTGAAGAGGAAGGTCAGACTCATTCTTGGGTTGAATGAGGAATCAGGCTGGAGATGTATGGAGCATTACTTTTCAAAGGTAGAGCATCCTGATATGGCATTTACTCCGGATGCTGAATTTCCAGTCATCCATGGAGAGAAGGGTATAATTATTTTCAACCTTAAGTACAAGCTGCATCAGTCAGAGGACTGTGAGGTTTTTATTAAGGAGCTTAATGGAGGAATTGCACCAAATATGGTCCCAGACAGTGCTAAAGCTGTGCTGAGTGTGAAAGACAAAGTTTTATTCAAAGCAGCCTTCGATAAATTTACTGATGAAAAAAATTTACCTGTTACTCTTACCAGCTTGGGAGATGACCTGGTAATAGATGCCAGAGGCATCTCTGCACATGGGAGCACCCCTGAAAAAGGAGAAAATGCAATAACACATCTAATGAGTTTTCTTGGAGCAGTATACAATGGCGGATGTTCGATGTGCAGCTTTATTCGTTTATACAACGAAAGGCTTGCCAATAATCATCATGGTGAGAAGATTGGGTGCGGTCTGGAGGATGACGTATCCGGGAAGCTAAATTTTAATGTAGGAATGATAGCGTTAAAGGATAACGAGATTATTATTACAATAAACGTCAGGTATCCCATAAAGTCGGCTGCTAAGGAGGTATATGATGGGATCCGGGAAAACCTTAAGGATACACCTATCCTGTTGGTAGAGGGAAAATCTGATTCCAAGCCACTATATGTTCCGGTGGATAACTTCCTTGTGGAAACGTTGATGAAGGTTTATCAGGAACATACAGGAGATAAGGAATCAAAACCAATAACCATAGGCGGTGGAACCTACGCAAGAGCTACCAAAAATGCTGTTGCATTTGGACCCATGTTCCCAGGTCAGCCAGATGTTGCACATCAGAAGGATGAATATATATCCATAGAGCACCTTGTTGATCTTGCAGATATATACTCAAAAGCTATTTACCAATTGGCTTCGCAATAATTTATTTGACAAAGACCTGGTAGTAGCATATAATGTGTAAGGAATTGAATATTCATCAAAGTAGAAGTTTCCGCTTCTCACCCTATAGCTGAGGCTCATAGGGTAAATATTTCCACAAGGCACCAGGTGCCCTTAATTTGTTGTGGTCGATTTGCGGACATTTCTATGTCCGCTTTTTTTATTTGTTATACACGGGAGGTGTAGGATTATTAAAGAACTTCAAATCAATGAAGAGATAAGAGAAAAAGAGGTTAGACTTATTGACGTGGATGGTAGTCAATTGGGCGTGGTTCCTTTAAAAAGGGCATTTGAGCTGGCTGCAGAGAGAAGGTTGGACCTTGTGAATGTAGCTCCGACGGCAAAGCCGCCTGTATGTAAGATCATGGATTACGGTAAATACAAGTATGAAATGTCTAAGAAGGAAAAGGAAGCCAGAAAGAACCAGAAGATCATAAACATCAAGGAAATAAGATTGACCCCCAATATTGAATCTCATGACTTGAATGTTAAGGCAAACAGAGCCATTGAGTTTCTTCAGGACGGAGATAAAGTTAAAGTCTCTGTAAGGTTTAGAGGAAGAGAAATGGGCCATACTGAAATGGGCAAGGAAGTTTTGGACGAATTTGCAAAGCTGATAGGCGATGCAGGAAAAATTGAGAAAGAAGCAAAATTGGAAGGCAGAAACATGACTATGTTTTTGATGCCGAAACCAGAATAAGGTTAGGAGGATATAGACAATGGCAAAAATGAAAACTCACAGAGGCTCCGCCAAAAGGTTCAAAAGAACAGCAACTGGTCTTTTGAAGAGATTCAAGGCATACAAGAGCCATAAGACAGGCAAGAAATCAGCCAAGAGAGTAAGGAATCTTAGAAAGGGAGCTTTGGTTAGCAAGGGCGATCAAAAGAGAATTGATTCAATGCTACCATAGTTACCAGATTGATATATAGGAGGATTGTAAAATGGCAAGAGTAAAGAGAGCGATCAATGCAAAAAAGAAGCATAAAAAAATACTAAAGCAAGCCAAGGGCTACTTCGGAGCGAAGAGCAAGCTGTTTAGACCTGCAAATCAGGCAGTTATGAAATCACTGAACTATGCTTACATCGGTAGAAAGCAAAGAAAAAGAGACTTCAGAAAGCTTTGGATCGCAAGAATAAATGCGGCTGCAAGACTTAATGGAATGAGCTACAGCAGATTCATCAATGGTCTTAAGAAGGCTAACATAGAAGTAAACAGGAAAATGCTTTCAGAGATGGCTATCCATGACTCAGAGGGCTTCGCAAAGCTCGTAGAAATTGCAAAGGGTAATTAATCATGCAAAAGTTCCACTAAGGAACTTTTTTTGCATAAAGGGATAAACCGGAGGCAAATCATGTCTTTTATTAGAAGCAAATTGAACGGTCTGGAAATGAATCCGCCAAGAATTCTGGCATTGGGATTTATGACTACAATTTTATTAGGTGCTTTATTGTTGAATCTCCCTAGAGCCTCAGTATCAGGAGAAAGCATTGGGTTTATAGATGCCCTGTTTACATCAGCCTCTGCAGTTTGCGTCACTGGACTGGTGGTAGTCAACACTGCTGATCATTGGACTGTTTTTGGACAGGCTGTGATCCTTATGCTTATCCAGATAGGTGGTCTGGGTATCATGACCATGGCCACGATTTTCGCATTGGTATCGGGGAAAAAAATATCACTAAAGGAAAGATTGGTTATAAAAGAGCAGCTCAACCAGGAATCCCTATCTGGTCTCGTAAAGCTTGTAAAGTACGTAATAGCAATGACTTTGTTCATTGAATTTGTGGGAGCTGTTGTATTATCCTATGTTTTTATACCTGAGTTTGGATTGAAGCAGGGAATATGGAATTCATTATTTCATTCTGTGTCAGCTTTTTGCAATGCTGGCTTTGATATCACCGGGAATAGCTTCATGGATTATAATGATTCCACCATTGCAATTGTTGCGATATGCTTCCTTGTAGTGCTTGGAGGGTTAGGATTTTCGGTAATAATCGACTTCTTGAGGCACAGATCATGGAAGAGACTTTCTCTGCATACAAGATTGGTAATCATTATATCATTTTTATTATTAGCGATTGGTACACTGCTTATTCTCGTTTTGGAATGGAATAATCCAGGTACGTTGAAGGATATGACCCTGGGAGACAAGGTTCGAGCAGCATTGTTTGCCGCTGTGGTACCGAGAACTGCAGGCTTTAATTCCATCGATGTTGGAGCAATGATGCAGGCAACTGCATTTTTTACCATAATTCTAATGTTTATCGGCGGCTCTCCGGGTTCAACTGCAGGGGGAATTAAAACCGCAACCTTTGGCGTGGTAATAATGGCGACGATTGCAATTATCAAGGGTGAAAGAGACATTGAGATCTACAAGAAGAGGATACCTCAGGAGACGGTATTTAAGTCCCTTGCGATAGTAACAGTCGGTATGGGAATGATTATAGGAGTTTCTTTTTTACTTACTCTGACTGAAAGCTGGGGATTCTTAGATACGATGTTTGAGGCAACATCTGCATTCGCAACAGTAGGATTATCAAGAGGGCTTACCCCAAATCTAAGCAATGCAGGGAAACTTATCATAATTGGAACTATGTATGCAGGAAGAGTCGGACCTTTGACCATGGCATTTGCATTCGGTTATAATAGGAAGCATAAGAGATACAGATATTCAGAGGGACACATAACTGTAGGTTAACGAGGAGGACTATTATGAAATCTTTTGCAATAATAGGATGTGGAAGGTTTGGTTCAGCTGTTGCCAGAACTCTCCATGAATTGGGGAATGAGGTTTTAGCCATCGACGGCGACCCGGACGTAGTTGAGATGATTTCTCCCAGTGTGACCCATGCAATTCAAGCAGACGTAATGGATGAGGCAGTCATGAAGGAGCTTGGACTGAAGAACTTTGATGTAGTCATAGTCAGCATAGGTACCGACTTGCAGGCATCGATAATGGCGACATTGATAGTCAAAGAGCTAGGGGTAAAGCATGTAGTAACAAAAGCTCAATCAGAGCTCCACGGAAAGGTTTTGAGAAAAATAGGAGCAGACAAGGTGATCTATCCGGAGAGGGATATGGGAGTAAGAGTTGCTCATAACCTTACATCAAAGAGCATAATTGATTACATTGAACTTTCTCCTGACTACAGCATACTTGAAATAAGATCCCTGGAGAGATGGTGGGGAAAAACACTTTCAGATTTGCGCTTAAGGAATAAATACGGTGTAAATGTTATGGCAATAAAAAGAGGAGATCAGGTAAACGTCTCACCTGGTCCAAATGATAAGATTGAAACAGGAGATATCCTCGTGGTTTTGGGAAGTACTGATGAAATTGCTAAGCTGGAACAAAAGGCTGGTGATTAAATGATTGAAATAACATCAATCAACAATCCTGTGGTCAAGGAGATCAATGCTCTTAAAACCAGAAAAGGAAGATGGACAAAAGGTCTTTACCTGGTGGAAGGCTATAAAATGATTACGGAAGCAATCAGAGAGAGCGGGCTTATCGTTAAACTAATCATAAATTCGGATTTTATTGATGCACCTGAGACAGCATCGTTGATATCTGGTATGGAAGCTAAAACTGATGCCATAATCACAAACAGCAAATTGTTCTCGAGACTTTCTGCCATGGACTCACCTCAAGGTGTAATGGCATTAATCAAAATGAAAATCAAAACAATAAAAGAGTTTCCCGGTAAAGGGAGATTCTTGTTTTTGGATGGACTTCAGGATCCAGGTAATTGCGGAACAATAATCAGATCTGCTGATGCTTTTGGCTTTAATGGGTTAGTCATAGGGCCAGGCTCAGTTGATCCATTTAATCCCAAAGCTGTGCAGGCATCGATGGGTTCTATATTAAGATCATCACTATACTTTACTCACGATGGAGCCTCTGATCTGGAGAAACTTAAAGCAAAGGGTTACAAGGTAGCTTCCACTTCAATGGAAGGCAGCGTTGTGCTGAAAGAATACGAATTTACAGATAGGGATATTGTGATTATTGGCAATGAAGGATGCGGTATATCTAAAGAGATATTTGATATTTGCGACCAAAGGATAACTATACCAATGCCAGGAAAAGCTGAATCTCTGAATGCTGGCGTAGCCGCTTCTCTCATAATGTATGAAGCCTCTCTTAATTCCAGATTGTCGGTTGAGTTTTAGTATCCGGGGTGCTATAATTTAGTAAATAATCAGAAATCATTTAATTTACACATTGAAAGGAGTCCGTTATGAAGGATAGACTTGAGGAATTGAGGGATTCTGCCCTCAAGGAGCTGCAAAACGTAGTGGATATGGCTGACCTGGAGAGCCTGAGGGTCAAATTTCTGGGGAAAAAGGGTGAAATCACCTCGATCCTTAGAGATATGGGCAAGCTGTCAACAGAAATGCGCCCTGTAATCGGTCAGATGGCAAATGAGGTAAGGTCAGAGATCGAAGATAAAATATCTGAGGCTAAGGAGCTTCTTAAGGAGAAGATGAAAGAGGCAAAACTTGCTACAGAGACTATAGATGTAACAGTTTCTACAGAAAAACTGGTAAGAGGCCATAGACATCCGCTGATAGCAACAGCTGAGGAGTTGGAGGACCTTTTTATAAGCATGGGTTTCAAAGTAGTGACCGGCCCAGAAGTGGAGACGGTCGAGAATAACTTTGATGCATTGAACACTCCAGATAATCACCCCTCAAGAGATATGTCCGATACCTTCTATATAAATGACCATATTCTGCTGAGAACACAAACATCTCCTGTTCAAATAAGGGCAATGAAGAAATATGGAGCTCCTCTTAGAATGGTTTCGGCTGGAAGGACCTTTAGATTCGACAATGTTGATGACACACACTCGCCAATGTTCCATCAATTGGAAGGTCTGGTCGTTGACGAGAACATTTCCTTAGCGAATCTAATACACACTCTGGACATCTTCGTCAAAGAGTTATTTGGAGATGATATGAAGACCAGATTCAGACCACATTATTTCCCATTTACTGAACCAAGTGCTGAGGTTGATGTAACGTGTATAAAATGCAGAGGAGAAGGTTGTCCTTCATGCAATTTTACCGGTTGGAGCATGGAGCTTTTAGGCTGTGGAATGGTTCATCCTAAGGTTCTTGAGACCTGCGGTATAGACTCTGAAAAGTACACGGGGTTTGCTTTTGGGATGGGGATAGACAGGATTACCATGGTAAAATATGGCATTGACGACATAAGGATGCTGTTTGACAATGACAAGAGATTTCTTGATCAGTTTTAGGGAGGGGATTATTGGATGCTATTACCATTGAAATGGCTTGGAAAATACGTAAATATTGAAATTTCGCCTAAAGAGCTTGCTGATGGTCTTACCTACTCAGGCTCTCACGTTGAGTCAATAACCCGCCTGGACAAGGGAATCGAAAACGTTGTTGTGGGCAGGATAAATGAAATAGAAAGACACCCTAATGCTGATAAGCTTTTTGTGTGCAAGGTTGATTTGGGGGATAAGCTGGAGACTATAGTGACAGGTGCTACAAACCTTAAAAAAGGAGACTATGTGCCAGTAGCAATTAATGGAGCAGTTCTTGCTGGAGGAGTATCTATTGGTTCGACAGTCTTCAGAGGAATAGAATCCAACGGGATGCTTTGCTCACTTCAGGAGCTTGGTTACCCTGATAATGTAATACCAAAGGAAGTAAGAGATGGAATATTCGTATTTGACAAAGAATACCCGCTTGGAGCGGATGCAATCGAATATCTCCAATTGGATGAGGATGTCATTGAGTTTGAGATAACTCCAAACAGACCTGATTGTCTTAGTATATACGGGATGGCAAGAGAAACAGCAGCAACGTTTGGATGGGAATTGGAATATCCAAGGATTTCAATTAAACACGAGGCAGATGATATAAACGATTATACACAAGGCATTTTTGTTGAAACACCAAATTGCAAAAGATATTATTCAAGGGTGGTCAAGGATGTAAAGATTGGACCTTCCCCGCTATGGTTACAAACTACACTTATGAATGCTGGAGTAAGACCAATAAGCAATATTGTAGATGTTACAAACTTCGTAATGCTTGAGCTGGGAGAACCGCTTCACGCATTTGATCTGGATATGCTGCAGGGAAGAAAGATAATTGTGCGACAAGCAAAATCTGGTGAATCATTAACAACTCTTGATGGTACAGAAAGAACTTTGGGAGAAGATGACATAATCATTGCTGATGCAAGTATGCCCATTGGTATAGCCGGGGTAATGGGAGGTCTTGACAGCGAAATAACGCAAGGGACCACCACTGTTCTGCTTGAAGGAGCAAATTTTAGCAGCAGACATATTCGTATGACGTCGAAGAAGTTCGGACTCAGAACAGAAGCTTCATCGAGATTTGAGAAGGGAATCGACCCAAACTTATGCAAGATGGCTGTTGAAAGAGCTTGCCAGTTGATTGAGGAGATTGGAGCTGGAACTGTAGTAAAGGGTGAAATAGATGTCAACCAGTCGACTTCAGCATCCAGAGTATTGACCTTAAGACCTGACAGAGCAAGACTCCTTATAGGGACTGATATAGCTGATGAGGAAATGATAGGATATCTTACAAGACTTGAATTCAAGGCACTCCTGGAGAATGGTCTGATAAAGGCTGAGGTGCCATCCTTCAGAGATGACGTTGAGGGGGAGGCAGACCTTATTGAGGAAGTTGGAAGGATATATGGTTTCCACAGGGTTGAAAGCAAACCTCTTGTAGGTGGCTTGACAAGGGGCGAGAGACCCTATAACAAACAAATGGAGCTTAAGGTGAAGAATGTGATGCAAGGGCTTGGATATAATGAGGTAATGACTTATTCCTTTATTAGCCCGAAGGCATATGATAAATTGAACCTGCCTGAGGATGCACCTGAGAGAAAATACATCAGACTGATGAATCCATTAGGTGAGGACTACAGCACCATGAGGACAACTCTATTGTCAAACATGATGGAGCTTTTGTATAGAAATGAAAAAAGAGGAATAGATGAAGTTCTGGCATATGAGATTGGCTCGGTTTTTATCCCCGGATCACTCCCTGTAACAGACCTGCCTGATGAGAAACAGGTTCTTTCAATAGGAGTATATGGCAGCAAGGATTTCTATTTCGTGAAGGAATCTCTTCAGATGGTATTCGGGAGAATGGGGATCAGGAACTTGAGATTTAAGCCTCTAAGCTCCCATCCGTCCTTCCACCCGGGAAGGACAGCCGAAGTATATTCTGGAGATGAAAGTATGGGGTATTTCGGAGAGATACACCCTGACGTACTTGAGAACTATGACATCAAAAACAAAGTATATGCAGGTGTCATTGATTTTGATCAAATCATAAGACTCGCAAATCCGGAAGTGAAATACAAACCACTTCCAAAGTACCCGGCTGTTACAAGAGATATCGCAGTAGTAGTAGATGAGTCTGTTTTAGTAGGAGAGCTTGAGGAAACCATAATTGAGAATGGAGAAGGTCTTGTTGAAGCAATAAGTCTTTTCGACATTTACAGAGGAAATCAGGTTCAGGATAATAAAAAGAGTGTAGCCTTCTCCATTGTCTACAGGTCATATGAAGGGACCCTCACAGAGGATATAATAAGCAGGATACAAAGAAATACTATCACAGGGCTTGAAAACAAGCATAATGCAAAACTAAGAAGCTGATGGGGGTGGGCTTTGTCCCACCGCCTAAAACTGGCTTGGCAGGTCAAAAATATAGGAGGACGTTATGACGGAAAAGAGAAAGATAAACGTTTTGATCGATGGTCGTAACTTCACAGTAGTGGGCTCAGATGATGAAAGATACATAAGAGAACTTGCTGCTTTCGTAGATAGCAACATAAAGAAGCTTGCCAACAAAAATGAAAGGTTAAGTCCAACTATGGCATCTACTTTGGCTGCCGTAAATATTGCCGATGAATACTTCAAGCTTCAGGCGATTCATAGAGACCTCGAGAAACGAGCCAAGGAACCGCTTGAAAGGTATAATATCCTTAAGAAGGAACTGGAAGAGGCAAACGACAGGGTCAGAGAAATGGAGAACAGAAGCCTGAGCTTTCAGGATGAGATGATAAAAACAAAGCTGTCTAAGGAAGAGCTATTTGGCGAGATCAATAAGTTGAAGGAGAAGCTGGACCTGAGCGAAGCTAGAATAGCTGAGTTGGAGAAAATCAACAAGGAACACAAGGACAATCATTTTAAATCGCAGTTGGAGATCGTGGAGCTGAAAAAGCAGCTGTCTCAAGCGCTGCAGCTTCTGGATGAAATGTAGAACGGAGGAAATTTTTTGAATAAAGGAGTTGAGCTTTTAGCTCCTGTAGGGAGCTGGGAAGCGTTAGTGGCCGCAGTGCAAAATGGTGCCGACGCAGTATATTTAGGCGGCAAGCTGTTTAATGCCAGGCATTATGCCTCCAATTTCAGCGATGAAGAGCTGAAGGAGGCTGTTTCTTATGCACATTTAAGAGGAGTACTTGTATTTGTTACCGTGAACATCCTTATCGATGATTCAGAGATGGAAGAAGCTCTGGACTATACCAAATATCTATATGACATAGGTGTTGATGCCATAATAGTGCAGGACATAGGATATGCATCATTGGTCCGAAAAGCAATTCCGAACTTTGAGATTCATGGGAGTACCCAAATGACTATTAACAACCTTGAGGGTGCTAAGCTGCTTCAGGAGATGGGATTTTCCAGAGCAGTCCTTGCAAGAGAGGTTCCTGCAAAGGAAATCAGAAGTATCTCTGAAAACTGCAGCCTTGAGCTGGAGGTATTCGTACATGGTGCGCTTTGCTATTCATATTCTGGTCAATGCCTTATGAGCAGCTTGATTGGGGGAAGAAGTGGCAACCGTGGAACCTGTGCTCAGCCATGCAGAATGCAATACTCGATAGTGGATGATAGAGGTACGCTGCTTAACAATTGGGATAAGAGTCACTTCTTAAGCACAAGGGATTTAAATACAATAGAACAGATTAGTGAGCTCCTTAGTCTGGGGATAAGATCCTTTAAAATAGAAGGAAGAATGAAGAAAGCAGAATATGTGGCAGCGTTGACATCTGTTTATAGAAGGGCGATAGATGAAGGCAGCTGTGCAATAACAGAGAAGGATAAGAAAAATATAAAGCAAATATTTAATCGAGGATTTACTAAGGGCCTGACCTTTGGTGACTTCGGCAAAGATTTCGTAACACTGGACAGGCCAGATAACAGAGGGATCCGGGTGGGGACAGTGTTAGAATCCGGGAACAGAGGGACAGTCATATTATTAAAGGATAAGATATCGAAGGGTGATGGACTGGAGTGGTTGTCCAGAGATGGTTCAACAAACGGTTTGAAATCACCCAGGGACATATCAGCTAATGAAAGATTTTTTCTCCAGAGAGTTTTTGATGCAAAAGTTGGATCTGATGTCAACAGAACCTCCAGTATTGAACTACTTGAGAACATGAAAGATACCTACAACCTTGATACTAGGAAAACACCTATTATCATGAACGTTAAGATAACCATAGCAGAGCCTCCGATCTTGAAGCTTTCTTCAAAGGATCACCAAGCAGAGGTCAAGGGTGATGTTTTAGTACAGCCTGCTTCAAAGGCTCCTTTGACTAAGACTAAGGTTGAGGAACAACTCGTCAAGCTTGGTGAGACCCCCTTCTATGCTGAAAGCATTTATATTGAGCTGGAGGAAGGATCATTCCTGCCTGTTAAGGAGTTGAACGAACTTCGAAGGAGTGCAGTCCTGCAAATGCAGGAGAAAATTCTTTATTCCAAAGGCAACTCAGAACTAAGCGAAGAAATCTACCGAAGGGCTAAAAAACAAGCATTCAACCTGGTTAGAAAAGATAATACATCAACTGGCCTGAGTGTCAGAGTTAGTTCTCAGCTGCAACTGGATCAAATGGACCTAAGTAAGGTGGACAGATTATATTTAGGATTTTATGAAAATATTGAAAACAACCTGAGGCTTTTAAAAGCCCATGAAGTAGAAACCTACTTCTGGACTGACAGGATCCTTTATCAAAAAGACCTCGAAAGATTGGGCGAAATTGTTAGGGATAATTATGATCTGATTGATGGAATTTCTGTTTCAAATTTAGGCAGCATTATGTATTTCAAGGGATTTGGCAAGAAACTTCATGGTGATTTTGGTCTAAATGCTTTCAATTCCTTGGCTTTGGATTATTTGGAAGGATACGGCCTACACAGTCAGACGATGTCTGTTGAGCTAAATATCGGACAGATTGAAACGATCCTGCGAAAAGTAGGTGGAGTTAAAGAAGCAGTGGTATATGGATATCTGCCTTCAATGGTGGCAAGGAATTGTCCTATGGCAGTCATTAAAGGCTGTAGTGATGACAGCGGATGCAGGAGCTGCCGTTTTGCCCATGGATTTAGGCTAAGAGACAGGATGGGCAAGGAGTTTGCAATGGAGAGAGGGGAAGGATTTACGACGATCTATAATTCAGTTCCATTGATGGTTCCGGAGAGCCTTATCTCTTTCAGAGAGAAAGGGATAACCTTATTTAGACTGGAATTTACAGTTGAGGAAGATATAAGAGATATCCAAAGCCTATACTACGACTACCTCAACGGGAAGATAAATAGAAGTGAGGTAGATGATTTTATGAAAAGCTACAAGCTTGGAAATGAAATAACAAGTGGACACTATTTCAGAGGAGTTCTTGAGAGGTGATTTGATTGAACCTGAAAAGCTTGAAAGTACTTGAATTCTATAAAATTAGAGAAAAACTTTCAGAGAGGACGGAATCCTCTCTTGGAAAGGAACTGGCATCAGTTCTTGTCCCAGCAGTCTCTGTTTCTGAGATTGAGCATCTCCAGAAGGAAACTGGAGAAGCGCTAAGCTTGCTTATGAAGAGAGGTACTCCCCCTCTTTATGGTATACATGCAATTGCATCAGATGTTAAGAGAGCTGAGCTTGGAGGCATGCTTAGTCCTTCAGCTTTACTCAAAATAGGGGAGTCTTTAAGAGTTTCAAGAGCATTGAAAAGCTATATGCGTGAATCAAGGGAAGACAAAACAGACAGCTACACCATTATTGGTGACCTCATCGATACCCTAAGCGTGTATAAGCATATCGAGGAATCTATAAACAATGCCATTATCGGAGAAAATGAAATTTCAGACAATGCCAGCTCAACTCTTAGAAATATAAGAAGACAAATAAGAAGCAAGAACGATGGGATACGAGAAAAGCTAAACAGCATGATCAGCTCATCAACTTATAAGAAATACCTCCAGGACAGCATAATTACTATGAGAGACGGAAGGTATGTAATACCGGTCAAGCAGGAGAATAGGAGCAGTGTTCCTGGTCTGGTGCATGACATATCCTCAAGCGGAGCTACTGCGTTCGTAGAACCTATGGCAGTGGTTGAGCTAAATAATGAATTGAGGGAATTGGAAATAAAGGAAAGAGAAGAGATTGAGAGGATCCTTCTGGAGTTGTCCTCATATGTAGCTGAGGAAGCAGAAGGGATCAGGGGAAATGAGTTGATCCTGTCAAGGATCGACTTCGCATTTGCAAAAGGTAAACTGGCTTTGGATATGAAGGCAACTCAGCCGATCCTGAACGATAGAGGCTTGATAAATATAAAAAAAGCCAGACATCCTCTGCTTACAGGTAAGGTTGTTCCAATAGATGTTTATCTTGGAGGGGATTTCAACACTCTTATCATTACCGGACCTAATACAGGAGGCAAGACTGTAACCTTAAAAACAGTCGGTTTACTTACGCTAATGGGACAATCGGGTCTTCACATACCAGCAGATTTCAATTCACAACTGGCTGTTTTTGATCAGGTTTTTGCAGACATAGGGGATGAACAAAGCATTGAGCAAAGCTTATCAACTTTTTCCTCACATATGACTAACATCGTTCAAATATTCGCAGAGCTTAAAACAAACAGTCTTGTATTGTTTGATGAACTTGGTGCAGGAACAGATCCAGTCGAGGGTGCTGCACTGGCAATGGCTATACTTGATCAACTGAAAAACAGGCAGATCAGGACGCTTGCTACTACGCACTACAGCCAGCTAAAGGTATACGCGTTGACTAGTGATAACGTTAAAAATGCGTCAGTTGAATTCGATGTTGAGACCTTAAGCCCTACTTATAAGCTCCTAATAGGTGTACCAGGTAAATCAAATGCCTTTGAGATATCAAAGAGGCTTGGACTCCCTGAGCATATAATAAATCAGGCGAGGGAACTGGTTTCACAGGAGAACATTGAGTTTGAGGATGTTCTTCAGGCAATGGACAGGGACAGAAGAATGGCTGAGGAAAACAAGCTTGAAGCTGAGAAAATAAAAAAGGAAATTGAAGCTCTGCGAGCAGAGATGGAAAGAGAGCGAAAGAAACTTGAAGAGACAAGGGAGAAAATAATACAAAAAGCAAGAGAAGAAGCTCTGCAAATAGTGAGATCTGCGAAGGAAAGCAGTGATCTTCTTGCAGGGGAGTTAAGGGATCTTGCTGCTGAGTTGGATAAGGAAAAGGCACGAAGGCTTCAGGAAGCACAGGATATGATTCGAGAGGAGCTGAAAAACCGCGAAAGCGCCGCTGGAAACGGGATAAAAGAGGTAATATCCAATAAACCTCCTAAAAATCTCATGGCGGGAGAGTCTGTCGAGGTCCTTACTCTAAATCAAAAAGGTATCGTACTTACTCCGCCAGACGATAAGCAGAATGTCGATGTCCAAATAGGAATAATGAAGGTCACTGTTAAGCTTTCGACATTGAGAAGGTGCAAAGATGAGCAGCCTACGGTGGCTCAAAGGGGAGGGAAAACTTCTCTTGGGGCTAAGTCCAAGACTATCAAGACCGAGTTGGATCTAAGAGGCAAGAATATCGAGGAAGGGATTCTTGAGGTGGATAAGTATTTGGATGATGCTTACGTGTCGGGGCTCAAAGAGGTATTTATAATCCATGGCAAGGGTACGGGAGCATTAAGAGAGGGAATAAAGCAGTATATGAAAACTCATAGGCATGTTATGACAATGCGCGCAGGCAAATATGGTGAGGGCGGAGATGGTGTCACTGTAGTTGAGCTTAAGTGAGTAAGATTTGACATCTCTTATATCGTAATCAAATAATGTTGAAAATAATGTGATTATAGGGTATATTTAAGTAATAAATATTGAGTCAGAGATGGGAAAAGTACTCAGATGGATATCAAAGCGAGCCGGGGTTGGTGTAAGCCGGTGATTGAAATCAAAAGGAAAAGAATCCCTGAGACTGCGAGAGTACGTCGATCGCGTTAAGATCTCAAGCGGGCATAATTGCCAATAAGAGTGGTACCACGGGATAGCTCTCGTCTCTTGCAGGAGATGAGGGCTAATTTTATTTTTAGGAGGAGATTGAATGTTAATATTTAAGGACAAAGCAGTGGACCTGCTTTCTACGATCATAACCGATCTGGAAAGGGAAGAACTGGATAGCCTGATAGAGATCCCACCATCGTATGATATGGGGGATTATGCATTCCCCACCTTCAGGCTGGCTAAAGTTTTGAGAAAAGCTCCGGACATTATAGCACAGGATCTGGCTGACAAACTGAAGGAAGATGATAACTTTGAAAAAATTGAAGCGGCTGGACCCTATCTCAATTTTTTCATAAGCAGGGAAAAACTTGCACAAACGACTATTTCCGAGGTATTAGAGAAAAAAGAATTGTATGGCTCCTCGAATATCGGAGAAGGGAAAAAGGTTATAGTAGAATTCTCATCACCTAATATTGCAAAACCCTTCCATATTGGGCATATACGTACTACAGTAATTGGAAATTCCCTTGCCAAAATATACAAGTTCCTTGGATTCGATACTATTAAGATCAACCATCTTGGAGATTATGGTACTCAGTTTGGTATGCTCATATCTGCATTCAAAAAATGGGGGGACAGAGAGGTCATAGAAGCCAACCCAATTAAAGAGCTTCTTGCTCTTTATGTAAGATTCAACACAGAAGCCGAAAACGATCCTCAGCTTAAGGATGAGGCAAGATACTGGTTCAAGGAGCTGGAGAACGGAAATCAGGAGGCTTACGAGCTATGGCAATGGATAAGAGAGATTAGCCTTAAGGAGTTTAGCCGAGTATATGATATGCTGAAAATAGACTTTGACTCCTATGCAGGGGAAAGCTTCTATTCCGATAAAATGCCTGAAGTACTTGAGGAAATGAAGGCGAAGGGAATAGTTAAGGAATCTGAGGGTGCCCTGATAGTTGATCTGGAGCCATACGGAATGCCTCCTGCTTTAATTATGAAAAAGGATGGCTCAACGCTTTATACGACAAGAGATATTGCAGCAGCTATCTATAGAAAGAATCATTACGATTTCTATAAAAATCTATATGTTGTAGCTTCTCAACAGAACCTTCACTTCAAGGCATGGATGAAGATCGTGGAGTTGATGGGGCATGAATGGGCGAAGGATTGCATTCACATTCCATTCGGGATGGTCAGCCTGGAAGAAGGGACTTTATCCACAAGAAAGGGCAGAGTAGTATTCCTTGAGGATGTTTTAAATACAGCCATTGAAAATACAAGAAAGATAATTGAGGAAAGAAACCCAGGCCTGGCTGACAAGGATGAGGTTGCAAAGCAGATAGGTATTGGAGCAATACTATTTCAGGAATTATTTAACCAAAGAATAAAGGATTATGTCTTCAATTGGGACAGGACCCTGAGCTTCGAAGGAGAAACCGGGCCATATGTTCAGTATACCCATGCTAGAGCAAATTCACTTTTAGAAAAGGGTGGATTTGACGATAAAGGCAAGATCGATTATAGTCTCTTAACCAATGAAGATGAGACCAATATTATCCGACTTATCTACAACTTCCCGGACACAATAGTCGATTCCATGGAGAAGAACGAACCATTTTTTATCACCAGACATATCGTTGATCTGGCAAAGGCATTCAACAAATTCTATAACAGTACCTCAATCATAGTTGAGGATGAAACTCTCAGGAACACAAGGCTTGCACTGACTTTCGCAACAAAAACAGTAATCAAGACAGGATTAGGACTTCTTGGTATAGATGCACCGAATAAAATGTAAAAAAGAGACTTTGTCAAATTGACAGAGTCTCTTCCTTTAGGTATTCCAGAAATCTCTCCTGTGGCATTTCGGCAAGAGACGCCAGTTCCTGGAGGATATTGTTCCTCAGCTGAAGGAATTGATCAATATTAGTTGATTTACCTGTATACTCAAGGGCTTCAATGATCAAAAGCATGTCATCCTTAGACATTTCCTGTATTGAAATTCTGTCGAAATCAAAGTGTTTCATTTTTTGTCCCCTTTCAAATGTTCTTTCACTATTCTATAATGTTTAGGATAAAGATTCAATAGCCTACAGGCAAAATCGATTGGCACGCGCGTTCTTTTGTTGTAGAATATGATTACAGTCAAATTCCTGTAAGGAAGGTATTGCGATGAAGACTTTATTGGTTGCCCTAAACTCAAAATATATACATTCAAACCTAGCTATTAGATATCTTAAGGCATATGCTGGTGAGCTATGCGATATTAGGATTGAAGAATTCACAATAAATCAGAGAGTCGACTCAATAGCCGCCGAAATATTTCGCATTAAAGCTGATATAGTGGGTTTTTCCACCTACATTTGGAATATCGAAGAGGTACTGGATATTTCGAGAATTATAAAAATCGTATCTCCAGAAACCCGTATCCTACTTGGTGGCCCGGAGGTATCCTATGATCCGGTTGAGATACTTCAGAGTAATAGATTTATAGATATTGTTATTTACGGAGAAGCTGAAGAAACCTTCAGAGAGTTGATCACTGGAAAGAATGTAGATGAAATTGATGGTTTAGCCTATAGAAAAGGGGATGAAGTATTTATTAATCCTCAAAGACCACTTATAGAGAATCTTGATGACATTCCATTTCCTTACTCGGAGAATGACGGCTTGGAAAATAAAATAGTGTATTATGAGGCATCCCGTGGGTGTCCATTCAATTGTTCATTCTGCTTATCTTCAACAATTCCTGGTTTAAGGCGATTCTCAATAGATAGAGTGAAAAGAGAATTGGACTTCTTGATAGGCTCCGGTGCCAGACAGATTAAATTCGTAGATAGGACATTTAATGCAGATAAGAGCTTTGCACATCAGATAATGGAACACATAGCTCAAAACTCAAAGCAAATGACAAGCTTTCATGCAGAAATTTCAGCCCACCTTGTTGATCATGAGCAGTTGGAATTTTTCAAAGGACTAAGGAAAGGGTTGTTCCAATTTGAAATCGGGGTCCAGTCGACCAATCAGGATACTATAAATGCAATTGGCCGGATTACTGACTTCAATAAACTGAAGGAGGTTTCAAAGACCATAGCTTCATTCGGTAATATTCACCAACATCTGGATCTTATTGCAGGACTTCCATTTGAGGATTATCATAGATTTAGTAAATCCTTTGATGATCTCTTTGAGATAAATCCTGAAAAAATACAATTGGGATTCCTCAAGCTCCTAAAAGGGTCGAGGCTTCGGGATGAAGCTGAGCTTTATGGATATGAGTTTCTGGAAAAAGCTCCCTATGAGGTATTAAAGACAAAATGGCTAAGCTACGAAGATATAATCAGACTAAAAGACATTGAAGAATTGGTTGAAAGATACTATAATGAAAGGCTTTTCAAGTACAGCATTACACATATATCCATAAAATATTTTGAATCTGCATTTAGATTTTTTGAATTATTTTCAGATTACTGGAGAAGGTCGAAGCTGTATGATCAAGCACACAGCAGGGAATCCTTATACAATATTCTATTTGAATTCTGTAAAAGCATGGATATTGAGGATATGGCTCTTATAACTGACCTTATTAAGCTGGATTTTTATGTAAACAATGATTTGAATAAGCTTCCAAAAGCTTTCGGCAAAACTAATTCTCTTGAAGGGTCCACACTTCACGATCTTTTGAGGAAGACTGAATTAGTTAAAACCTATATACCAGAGGAGCTTGAGACATCAATAAAGGATCTTATTAAAAGGATCAAAGTTGACTATTTTAGTACGGACATATTCCAACTTATTAAGGCAGCTCCACCATACTCTTATTCTGAGACAAAAACCGCAGTCATGATCTATAGTCCTCCTATGAGAAAAGAGGATAAAAAAATATTTGATGTAACAAAATTTGTCAGGGAGGTATTGGTTTGAATATCATTCAAGATATAGCATACGTTAACGGAGAAGTATTAAAAAAGACGACAGAAAACGTCAAGGAAAATCCTCAGGTACTGTTTTTAGGATTTGCATATGTAATTGTCGGGATTGGGGTATCATTTCTGATGAACTATCTCCTCTCAGGACCAATTGGCATATTCGGTGGTATCATAATGGCGATACTGCAAAGTGCACTTGTATCAAGCTATCTCTTCGTATTAGGGAATGTAATAGTCTATAATCGTTTTCGGTGGAAAGATGCCAGATATGGATTGACTCATTACCTTTGGAAGGTATATGGAATATTTTTCATATTTTATATATCAAATATGGTGCTTAATCTCTTAGCCGGAATCATTGGAACGATCATTTACACAATATATTGGGTACTGCCTTTGATAATATTATTACTCCTTAATCCATTGCCTGAAGCGATATACATTAAAGACAGAGATCCACTTGACACGATTATATATACTTTTGGATTTATGAAAGAGAACTGGCTAAATTGGCTGATTCCGAATATTGCTTTTATGTTTTTGATATATGTTTTCACAAGTGGCATCTTCAGCTCGGAGATTTTAGGAAGTGGCTCTGGAGGAATTGTGTGGTTTATTATGCTTATTGCTTCAGGAGTGGTTATTTCTGTCGGGATGTTATATAGAGGGCATCTATTTGCACTGCTTAATGGATCGACCAGAAGAAAAAGGCAGTTCATGCGAAAATTTTAGGAGGTAGCAATGAAGGAATCAGACAAATATTTTTCAATTAAATCTAAGGATGTAGGTTTTGTTAGCCTCAAAGGGAAAAGTGGTGAAAGACTTGCTCTTATTGGATTAGATCCTGATCTTCCTCTTCCCGTAATTACTGAGAAACTGATCAAGGATTTAAGCAATTCGGGTGAAGATAAGGAGATATCCGTTGATCAGATAGTCGAGGGGATATCATATACTTTGGGTGCTGACGAGAACTTTCCCCACAAGAAAGATTATGTTAAAATCCTGAAATACTACAGTCCCGATATTGATAAGCTGCTGCTAAGGAAAGCTCTCGAAGAGCTTGATAATGGTGATTTGGTTACTAGCGGGATGTATCTTCGGACACTAAAACAATTGATCCCTTCACATGATGGTGATTTCTATTATGCAATTGTGCTTGAACGCCTTGCAGAGGAAATGCTTCAATCAGAAGACCCATCTAAGGGGATCAAGTTTCTGCAAGAATCAACCTTGATCCTTGAGAAGATCCTTGAAGAGGACTCTGAGTATTATCCAGCATATTACAAGCTTGGATATCACTACAGATACCACAATCAATTTGCAAAGGCGAAGTTAACCTGGGACAAGGTACTAAGTCTTGACCCTGATGAATTTAGGAAGGAAGAAATAAGGCTTCAACTTGAGTCCGTAGAAACTGATTACAGGATAGAGATGGCACTTTCCTATATGGATAACATGAAGTATGATCTGGCATTAGACCATCTTCTGAAGCTTTTACCAGCAGAATCCAAGAACTGGTATGTGAATTATTTGATCGGTCTGGCTTACAGAGGCTACGGGGATGTTGAGAATGCGATAGAGTACCTTAATATCTCATTAGAATTAAAAGATAATGTAGCAGACACCTATAATGAGTTGGGAATTTCCTATTTTAATGAAGGCGATATCGGTACAGCCATAGAAATTTTTACTGATGGTCTGGTAAAATGTGGAGAAGATTACAGATTATATTTCAATAGAGGTCTTGGAAGGCTCAACACTGGCGACTTTGATAGCGGTCTGCTTGATATAAGGACAGCTCATAAGCTGAATCCCAAAGATGAAGGTGTAAAAGCACAGCTGTATTCATTGGAAAACTACATGAAGGAAAAGGGAGGATCAATATGATAAAATCATTGGATGAGTTACTGGAACTTAAGGGTAACAAGATGAAGCTTGCTGTAGTTGCTTGCCAGGATGAAGACGTACTGGGAGCTGTCGTAGAAAGTGCGGAGATGGGGATAAGCGACCCTATACTCATAGGTTCAAAGCAGGAGACCTTCGATTTTGCAGAAAAGCTCGGTCTCGAGATATCAACCTTCAGATTCATTGAGAGTTCAAGCCTTGAAGAGGCTGCTGAAACGGGAGTAAGGCTCGTATCCGCGGGAGAAGCAGATTATTTAATGAAGGGCTTGGTCGATACTTCAATATTACTAAAAGCAGTGTTAAACAAGGAATGGGGATTAAGAACAGACAGCCTCTTAAGCCATGTCATGGTCTATGAAATCGGCACTTACCATAAGCTGCTCTATCTGACAGATGGTGGAATGAACCTCTATCCCGATGTTGAGGAGAAAGCAAAAATTATTGACAATGCATCAGTTGTAGCGAGAGCTATGGGTAATGAAAAGATAAAGGTGGCTGTTTTAGCTGCTAAGGAAAAGGTAAACCCCAAAATGCAGGCAACAGTTGATGCTGCTGAGTTGGAAAGATTGGGCAAAGAAGGAAGATTTGGAGATGATGTGATCGTTGAGGGACCGATGGCTTTGGATCTGGCATTGTCAAAAGAAGCGGTCCAGGTCAAGAGATTTCCCGGGGAAGTAGCTGGAGATGCGGATATTCTGCTTGTGCCAAATATTGAAATGGGTAACGGTATTGGCAAGGCAATAACATATTTGGCAGGCGGGAAATCGGCCGGCATAATCATGGGAGCAAAAGTTCCTGTAATTTTAGTCTCCAGAGCAGATGACAAGGAAACAAAACTTTACTCAATTGCACTGGGAAATATGATTGCCAAGTACTCAAGAGAAATGGCTAAATAGAGTCATCCTCCACCATAAAAACAAGGCATTTTCACATTAATTATTTATAAAAACCCGTTGACTTTGAGGATAAAAGGTGGTAACATTTATAAAGTCAGCACTACATTTGAGGATGCGTTAAAAAACCTAAAAAAACCTGTTGACACCGCTTAAGTATAGATGCTATACTAAGCAAGTCGCCTCAAGAGGGCGGCGAATGAACCTAGATAACTAAACAGTGTGAGAGCTTTGAATGAACCAAAGATTTCAATTTTTTAAGAACAAATAATATGAGCTAAATCAAACTATTAAATGAGAGTTTGATCCTGGCTCAGGACGAACGCTGGCGGCGTGCCTAACACATGCAAGTCGAGCGAAGTGACTCAGAGAGAAGTTTTCGGATGGATCGAAGAGTCATCTTAGCGGCGGACGGGTGAGTAACGCGTGAGAAACCTGCCTTTCACAAAGGGATAGCCTCGGGAAACTGGGATTAATACCTTATGAAACTGAATTACCGCATGGTAGATCAGTCAAAGCGAATAAGCGGTGAAAGATGGTCTCGCGTCCTATTAGCTAGTTGGTGAGGTAACGGCTCACCAAGGCTTCGATAGGTAGCCGGCCTGAGAGGGTGAACGGCCACACTGGAACTGAGACACGGTCCAGACTCCTACGGGAGGCAGCAGTGGGGAATATTGCACAATGGAGGAAACTCTGATGCAGCGACGCCGCGTGAATGATGAAGGCCTTCGGGTTGTAAAGTTCTGTCCTTGGGGAAGATAATGACGGTACCCAAGGAGGAAGCCCCGGCTAACTACGTGCCAGCAGCCGCGGTAATACGTAGGGGGCGAGCGTTGTCCGGAATTATTGGGCGTAAAGGGTTCGCAGGCGGTCTGATAAGTCAGATGTGAAAGGCGTAGGCTCAACCTACGTAAGCATTTGAAACTGTCAGACTTGAGTTAAGGAGAGGAAAGTGGAATTCCTAGTGTAGCGGTGAAATGCGTAGATATTAGGAGGAATACCAGTGGCGAAGGCGACTTTCTGGACTTATACTGACGCTGAGGAACGAAAGCGTGGGGAGCAAACAGGATTAGATACCCTGGTAGTCCACGCCGTAAACGATGAGTGCTAGGTGTTGGGGGTCAAACCTCGGTGCCGCAGCTAACGCATTAAGCACTCCGCCTGGGGAGTACGTACGCAAGTATGAAACTCAAAGGAATTGACGGGGACCCGCACAAGCAGCGGAGCATGTGGTTTAATTCGAAGCAACGCGAAGAACCTTACCAGGGCTTGACATGCCGCTGACCGGTGCAGAGATGCATCTTTATCCTTCGGGGTACAGCGGACACAGGTGGTGCATGGTTGTCGTCAGCTCGTGTCGTGAGATGTTGGGTTAAGTCCCGCAACGAGCGCAACCCTTGTCTTTAGTTGCCATCATTAAGTTGGGCACTCTAAAGAGACTGCCGATGACAAATCGGAGGAAGGTGGGGATGACGTCAAATCATCATGCCCTTTATGTCCTGGGCTACACACGTGCTACAATGGTCGGTACAACGAGAAGCAAGTCAGCGATGGCAAGCAAATCTCTAAAAGCCGATCCCAGTTCGGATTGCAGGCTGCAACTCGCCTGCATGAAGTCGGAGTTGCTAGTAATCGCGGATCAGAATGCCGCGGTGAATGCGTTCCCGGGTCTTGTACACACCGCCCGTCACACCATGGGAGTTGTCAATACCCGAAGCCAGTGAGCTAACCAGTAATGGAGGCAGCTGTCGAAGGTAGGGGCAATGACTGGGGTGAAGTCGTAACAAGGTAGCCGTATCGGAAGGTGCGGCTGGATCACCTCCTTTCTAAGGAAGATTTCAGGATAAGTATCTCGCACTGTTTGTTATATATAATTCACAATGCACAAATCACAATGCACAATTGTGAAATGTGAATAGTGAATTAAATTAACTTGGCAAGCCAGAGGCAAACTGGCCTTTGAACAAAATTGTTCATTGTCAATTGTCAATTGCGTAGTGCCCAGCAATAGAAATATCCAAAATCTATGATTTTGACATATTTCATTGACAGGGTATTAATTGATTACGGGGGTGTAGCTCAGCTGGGAGAGCACCTGCCTTGCAAGCAGGGGGTCAGGAGTTCGATCCTCCTCATCTCCACCAAGAGATCCAATGCACGATGAACAATGCACAATGCACAATTAAAAGAAGTCATCCTGAGCGAAAGCGAAGGATCTTAGGTTTAGACTTAAGAGAATGACCCTGATAACTGTGAACTGTGAACTGTGAACTGTGAATTGTCTCAACTGAACATTGAAAACTAAATCTAAGAAGAAGAACAAACATGAAATAGGTCAAGTTATTAAGAGCATAGGGCGAATGCCTTGGCACCAAGAGCCGAAGAAGGACGGGATAAGCACCGAAATGCTACGGGGAGTCGCAAATAGACGTCGATCCGTAGATATCCGAATGGGGGAACCCACTTGAGCAACCCTCAAGTACTCATGACCCAATAAAATAAGTCATGAGAGGTAGACCAGGGGAACTGAAACATCTAAGTACCCTGAGGAAGAGAAAGAAACATCGATTTTCAAAGTAGCGGCGAGCGAAATGGAAAGAGCCCAAACCTGATTTATCAGGGGTTGAGGACACAGCAAAGGAATGAATGATCCATAGTCGAAGAAAGCTGGGAAGCTTTGCGAAACAAGGTGATAGCCCTGTAGACGAAATGGAAGATTCACAGGCTGTGCTCCAGAGTACCACGGGACACGAGAAATCCCGTGGGAAGCAGGGAGGCCCACCTCCCAAGGCTAAATACTACTTGGTGACCGATAGTGAACAGTACCGTGAGGGAAAGGCGAAAAGAACCCCGGGAGGGGAGTGAAATAGAACCTGAAACCCTATGCTTACAAGCAGTGGAAGCACGTTAAAAGTGTGACCGCGTACTTTTTGTAGAACGGGCCAGCGAGTTATGATATGCAGCGAGGTTAAGTAATTAAGTTACGGAGCCGTAGGGAAACCGAGTCTTAACAGGGCGGATATAGTTGCATGTCATAGACCCGAAACCGGGTGACCTATCCATGGGCAGAGTGAAGTTTTAGTAAAATAAAATGGAGGCTCGAACCCGGTAGCGTTTAAAAGCTATGGGATGACCTGTGGATAGGGGTGAAAAGCCAATCGAACTCGGAGATAGCTGGTTCTCCTCGAAATAGCTTTAGGGCTAGCCTCAAGAATGGATGAGATGGAGGTAGAGCACTGAATGGTCTAGGGGCACATAGTGTTACCAAAACCTATCAAACTCCGAATGCCATACTCATAAGCTTGGGAGTCAGACTGTGGGGGATAAGCTTCATAGTCAAAAGGGAAAGAGCCCAGATCACCAGCTAAGGTCCCAAAATACTGATTAAGTGGTAAAGGATGTGAGGTTTCACAGACAACCAGGATGTTGGCTTAGAAGCAGCCATACATTTAAAGAGTGCGTAATAGCTCACTGGTCGAGAGACCTTGCGCCGAAGATTTCCGGGGCTAAAATCAGATACCGAAGCTGTGGGATGTATAAATACATCGGTAGAGGAGCATTGTGTAAGGGACGAAGGTGTACCGAAAGGAGCGCTGGACATTACACAAGAGAGAATGCTGGCATAAGTAGCGAAAGGTGAGTGAGAATCTCACCCGTCGAAAACCTAAGGTTTCCTGAGGAAGGCTCGTCCACTCAGGGTAAGTCGGGACCTAAGCCAAGGCTGAAAAGCGTAGGTGATGGACAACAGGTTATGATTCCTGTACTGGAGGTATTCGTTAACAGAGAAGTGGGGACGCAGGAGGATATGCAGAGCGTGCGGTTGGAAGAGCACGTCTAAGCACGTAGGGAGAGAAGACAGGCAAATCCGTTTTCTTAATGATCCTGAGGTGTGATGGGGATCGAAAAACAAGTAGAGAAGCTGCAGACTCCACACTGCCAAGAAAAGCCACTATCGAGAATATTTTCACCCGTACCGCAAACCGACACAGGTAGGTGAGGAGAGAATCCTAAGACGAGCGGAAGAACCTTTGTTAAGGAACTCGGCAAAATAGCCCCGTAACTTCGGGAGAAGGGGTGCCATTTGGAGTGGATATCATACGATATATAAGCTTTGGATGGCCGCAGTGAAAAGGCCCAAGCGACTGTTTACCAAAAACACAACTCTCTGCTAAGTCGAAAGACGAAGTATAGGGGGTGACACCTGCCCGGTGCTGGAAGGTTAAGGGGAATGCTTAGAGGAAACTCGAAGGTGTGAACTTAAGCCCCAGTAAACGGCGGCCGTAACTATAACGGTCCTAAGGTAGCGAAATTCCTTGTCGGGTAAGTTCCGACCCGCACGAAAGGTGTAACGATTTGGGCACTGTCTCAACAAAGGATCCGGTGAAATTGTAGTACTCGTGAAGATGCGAGTTACCCGCGACAGGACGGAAAGACCCCGTGGAGCTTTACTGCAGGCTGACATTGGATTTTGGCATTGCATGTACAGGATAGGTGGGAGGCATAGAAGCAAGTGCGCCAGTAT
Organism: Gudongella oleilytica; assembly: GCF_004101785.1. Classification (NCBI taxonomy): domain Bacteria; kingdom Bacillati; phylum Bacillota; class Tissierellia; order Tissierellales; family Tissierellaceae; genus Gudongella; species Gudongella oleilytica. The sequence goes on along the minus strand of NZ_CP035130.1, from coordinate 1,449,347 downwards.
TTGTGGAGCCGTCCTTGGGATACCACTCTTGTGATGCTGAAATTCTAACCTGGCACCGTGAAACCGGTGTGGGGACACTGTCAGTTGGGCAGTTTGACTGGGGCGGTCGCCTCCTAAAAAGTAACGGAGGCGCTCAAAGGTTTCCTCAGCACGGTCGGAAATCGTGCGAAGAGTGTAAAGGCAGAAGGAAGCTTGACTGCGACACCAACAAGTGGAGCAGGAACGAAAGTTGGACTTAGTGATCCGGTGGTACCGCGTGGAAGGGCCATCGCTCAACGGATAAAAGCTACCCCGGGGATAACAGGCTTATACCCCCCAAGAGTCCACATCGACGGGGGTGTTTGGCACCTCGATGTCGGCTCGTCTCATCCTGGGGCTGAAGTAGGTCCCAAGGGTTGGGCTGTTCGCCCATTAAAGAGGCACGCGAGCTGGGTTCAGAACGTCGTGAGACAGTTCGGTCCCTATCCGTCGTGGGCGCAGGAAATTTGAGAGGAGCTGTCCTTAGTACGAGAGGACCGGGATGGACAAACCTATGGTGAATCAGTTGTCTTGCCAAAGGCATGGCTGAGTAGCTAAGTTTGGACGGGATAAGTGCTGAAGGCATCTAAGCACGAAGCCCCCCTCAAGATGAGATTTCCCATCACGGAAGTGAGTAAGACACCAGGAAGACGACCTGGTAGATAGGTCTCAGGTGAAAGAGCAGCAATGCTTGAAGCTAAGAGATACTAATATGTCGAGGACTTGACCTAAACCAATGCACAATGCACAATTGTGGAAGTAAGGATTTAGGGTCTAAGACCCAAGAGAATGACCCAAGTAATTGTGAACTGTGAACTGAGAATTGTGAATTGAAAGAAGTAATGTTTGTTCTTAGAAAGATTTAGTTTTCGTCTGGTGACGATAGCAAGAGGGAGACACCTGTACCCATACCGAACACAGAAGTTAAGCCTCTTAACGCCGATGGTACTTGGTTGGAAACGACCTGGGAGAGTAGGAAGTTGCCAGACTAATGACCTAACATAGCGAACGGAAGTAAGCTTTAGCAGGTCAGATGTCGCGCAGTCCAAATCTATGATTTGGCAAACGCAGCCGACTCTATTCTTAGGTAGCTCAATGGCGGAGCAACCGGCTGTTAACCGGTAGGTTGTGGGTTCGAGTCCCACCCTGAGAGCCAGAGTATGCCGGGGTGGCGGAACTGGCAGACGCACAGGACTTAAAATCCTGCGACCCTTAAAGTCGTACCGGTTCGATTCCGGTCCTCGGCACCATAACTCTATGGCATAAAAGGGTTAAAAAATTGACGCGGGATGGAGCAGTCTGGTAGCTCGTCGGGCTCATAACCCGGAGGTCGTAGGTTCAAATCCTGCTCCCGCAACCATAATTTACTCCGTAGGAAATCAATTGCGGAGTGCCAGGTTGGTGCAACCATTATATTTAACTTGGCGGCGTAGCTCAGTTGGCTAGAGCATGCGGTTCATACCCGCAGTGTCAGCGGTTCAAATCCGTTCGCCGCTACCACATTTTAACTAAAAATATAGGCCCTATGGTCAAGCGGTTAAGACACCGCCCTTTCACGGCGGTAACCCGGGTTCGAGTCCCGGTAGGGTCACCATTAGTGGGCGCATAGCTCAGTTGGGAGAGCACCTGCCTTACAAGCAGGGGGTCACAGGTTCGAGCCCTGTTGTGCCCACCACTTACATCAATGAACAATTTATAATGCACAATGCACAATTAAAAAATCACCTTCTGTCACAAAATCACAGGGTATTCTGAAATAATTGTGAACTGTGAATTTAGAATTGTGAATTATAACTATCATTGGCCTGGTAGTTCAGTTGGTTAGAATGCCAGCCTGTCACGCTGGAGGTCGAGGGTTCGAGTCCCTTCCAGGTCGCCAATTTTCAATTGACAGTGTACAATTGACAATTGACAATTGAAACATAACAAATATTTTAAGGATAATTATTTAATTGTCAACTGTCAATTATGTAATTGTCAATTGCTTAAGCTGGCGTAGCTCAATCGGCAGAGCAACTGACTTGTAATCAGTAGGTTGGGGGTTCAATTCCTCTCGCCAGCTCCATTGAAGTACTCCATAGGAAATCGTTAGGTGTCCTTTAGGATTGATGCATAGCAAGGGAATAGATATGGAGGAGTTCCCGAGTGGCCAAAGGGGACGGACTGTAAATCCGTTAGCTAAGCTTTCAGTGGTTCAAATCCACTCTCCTCCACCAAATAAACTTAATAAATATGCGGGTGTAGCTCAGTGGTAGAGCCCCAGCCTTCCAAGCTGGTTGCGAGGGTTCGATTCCCTTCACCCGCTCCACCAAAATCTAAAAGTTTATAAACATGCACCTATAGCTCAGTAGGATAGAGCAACGGACTTCTAATCCGTGTGCCGGGGGTTCGAATCCTCCTAGGTGCACCATAGTGTTGGGGTGTAGCCAAGTCGGTAAGGCACTAGACTTTGACTCTAGCATTCCACAGGTTCGAGTCCTGTCACCCCAGCCATTTTTAACTAGTTAACCTATACTGCATGCAGTATATTTTTTTACCAATAATATAATATGATCCATTAGCTCAGTCGGTAGAGCACCTGACTTTTAATCAGGGTGTCCCGCGTTCGAGTCGCGGATGGATCACCATTTGGAGAGGTACCGAAGCGGTCATAACGGGGCGGTCTTGAAAACCGTTAGGGCTTTGCGGCCCACGTGGGTTCGAATCCCACCCTCTCCGCCAAAAGGAGAAGTACTCAAGTGGCTGAAGAGGCTCCCCTGCTAAGGGAGTAGGTCCTGATAAGGGGCGCGAGGGTTCAAATCCCTCCTTCTCCGCCATAAGATGGGGGCCTTTAGCTCAGTCGGTTAGAGCGCCCGGCTCATAACCGGTAGGTCCGGGGTTCGAGTCCCTGAAGGCCCACCAACTACAAATTTGTAGTTACCTGCCCAGATAGCTCAGTCGGTAGAGCAGTGGACTGAAAATCCACGTGTCGCTGGTTCGATTCCGGCTCTGGGCACCATCCCATCTATTCACAAGCTGCAATTTTTCAAAACATCTTATGATGAGTTTGATGGATTGATTTGTGAATTATTTTAATACAGGGGCGTAGTTAAACGGTATAACAGCGGTCTCCAAAACCGTCGATGAGGGTTCGATTCCTTCCGCCCCTGCCATTTTATTTAACAAGGACTTGTAGCTCAGGCGGTTAGAGCGCACGCCTGATAAGCGTGAGGTCGGTGGTTCGAGTCCACCCAGGTCCACCACCATTTGTCATTAATTTGATAAATGGGCCTTTAGCTCAGTCGGTTAGAGCGCCCGGCTCATAACCGGTAGGTCCGGGGTTCGAGTCCCTGAAGGCCCACCAAAGAGAAAAACTCATCGAATGATGAGTTTTTCTGTTTTAAACCAATATAGATAATAGATGCTCTCTGATCAGTGTTTTGATATTGCCGATATTCAGATTTTTCCCAGATGATACTATCACATATCCGCTTGGTATACTCATATCCATATTTGAGAAGCATTCTTCAGTGAATTCCAGATTGCTTATATCGATCAGAGCAACCTCAAGCTCATTTTCATTTGTTGCATAGATTAGCTCATAGGATATAGTAAAAGTATTGTCATCTCTTAGGTCGATTGACCATCCTTGTGCATAAAAGCGTATAGGCATATTATAATCAGAGGTATAGCTACCATTTATGGTCAACATCTCTCCAGTAATTCCAAGCTCAACGATATGGAGATCTATTATATGGTCATTGTCCAAGATACTTACTTTTTTACTATCATGAATGATCCGTATCAGACTTAGCAAACCAGGCATAGAGCATAGATCATCATGGTTATGTCTTAATATGATTTCTCTTAAATAAGAAGAGCCGGTTTCTGTGAATTCTTTGTAGAAATCAATACATTCTTTACCTGTATACTGATCCTTGCGAAAAATTCCTAAGTTCTCTTCAACTGTTCTCAGCTTAAGATTTGGAAGGTTGAAAAAGATACTGTTGTTCTTAAGCAGCTTAAAGAGATCCAAAGATTCTATAGGAGGCATAGAGATACGATTCTTATCCATTCTAGCCTTTATAAAAGGAATATCAAAGGCATCCCCGTTATAGGTGACGACAAGGGATCTTGCATTCACATAAGGTAGAAGGGCTAAAAGTATATCTTTTTCTTCTGAAGAGTTTTCAGCAAATAGCTGCTCTATAAACCATTCCTTACTTTCTGTGTCATAGTAGGCAAGACCTATAAGATATATCCAGTTATATTTGCTTGAAAGTCCTGTGGTTTCAATGTCCAGGATCAAAAGCTTCTTAAGGTCGATAAATGGATATTCTCCTGGATTAGGACTGATGGGCATCTTAAGTATTTTCATAAATCATAGCTCCTTATGTTTTGGGATGCAAATATTGCTTTTACTGATAGGAAAAATAGTATACAATAATTATATCATATAATCGGGAGGAAGCTAATTTGGAAATAGAGACTAAACAGAGGAAAACCATAGGTTCAGTTATAAAAGCCATAGAGATAATAAATTATATTGCTGAAAGCGAGCACGAAATGGGTGCGACTGAAATCAGCGAGGGTTTAGGCTATGGGGTTAGCGCAACCTATCATTTGCTGAATACCCTTAAAGAGTCAAACTTTATCACGCAGAACGAGAGGACTAAAAAATATCAGCTTAGCCTGAAATTGTGGCAGCTGGGTATGAAGGCATTTAGCCAGAACAATCTTGGTACAGCACTGAGACAATTCCTGGTGAGGCTTAAGAAAGAAACAGGAGAGACGGCCAATCTTACAGTTCTGGATAGGAAATCAATTGTTTACATTGCGCAGGAGGAAAGTGACAAACTAATAAAAATGTTTACAAAAACAGGAGCTACTGCACCATTACATTGCACAGCATCCGGGAAGATATTTCTTGCTTATATGGATGAAATCAAAAGGGACGAGATCCTCAAGGGCTATGTAATGACTAAATTCACCGATAATACTATTACCACAAAGAAGCAGCTTTTCAATGAATTGAAGGAGATAAGAGAAAAGGGCTATGGTTTTGACGTAGAGGAAAGAGATGATGATGTGTCATGTGTGGCAGCTCCCGTATTTGGAGCCAACGGTGAAGTATTGGCATGCATTTCGATATCTGGACCTCATACCAGGTTTACTGAAGCAAATAAACTCAAGTGGACTGAAATTATATTGCAGGTGTCAAAGGATGCATCTGCGTTCCTGAACAACGAAAAATAGCTAACAATTTTACCGCCTCAGCTATTTTATTAGTCTGAGGCGTTGTTGTATTCTCGAGAAAAAATGTCAGATTGTAGTCTCGAATAGCTCTCTGATTTTATCCATATCATTGGTCATTCCAAGTAAGAGCATTAGTTTGATTCTAGCTTTTTGTCCAGGAAGATTCCCTCCAAATATGACCCCCATATCTCTTAAATGCTTACCTCCACCTTCATACCCATAGGTATACAAGACCCTCCCGGTATTGCATCTCGATACAAGAACGACAGGGATAGAAGCGATTATTGCTTGCTTTATCCCGCTTATCATCTGTGGGGGTACATTACCTCTGCCAAGACCCTCAATCACTATACCCTTATAACCAGACTGGATATAAAAACTGAAGATATCTGAACCAAGTCCCGGTACAGCTTTTATCAGAGCTACTTTTTTCTCAATCTTATCTGTTTGTATCCTTTGTCTGTCGGGCATGTTTCTGTAATAAATAACTTCATCATTATCTACGATACCAAGAGGCCCAAATTCCGGAGATTTGAAGGTATCCAGGGACAAGGTATTTGTCTTTGTAACCTGGCTTGCTGCGTTCACTTCATTATTCATAACTACCAGAACACCCTTGTCCCTTGACTTGGGAGAAAGAGCTGTACATATTGCTGCTGCAAGGTTGCTTGAGCCGTCATATCCGAGCTCTGAGAAATTTCTCATTGCTCCTACAATTATAACCGGCTTTGGCGTATCAAGTAGAAGGTCAAGAAGATAAGCTGTTTCTTCAAGAGTATCAGTACCATGGGTTATTATTATTCCTGTTATAGATTCGTTCTCGGAAAGCTCCTTGGTTTTTTTATAGAGCTCCATCATTATATCTGGAGTAATATGAGGACTTGGCAGATTTGAGAAATTTATAATCTCCAGATCAGTCAAGTCTCTGACATTTTTAATCATCCCAAGGATCTCATCCGCATTCAGTGCTGGTATAGCTGCATGGAGATCTGGATCTATCTTCATAGCTATTGTTCCACCTGTAAAAATCATGGCGAGCTTGTGCTTCATCATATCCTCCACATTACCATTTACAATTTTGATAAGCCTATAGAATAAAGTCCCCAATTAAATAGTATCATGAATTAGATAAAAAAAGAAGACTCCGCATTTGGAGTCTTTCATCCCATTTACACAGGATGGAACAAAACCGTTCAAAAGGGGTATTGGGAATAGAGATCTTACTTGAGGTTACCAGGGGGATAACCTCATATAGATTATAGCAAATATGATGAATTGATGCAACGGCATATTGATATTTATTATCAATAATCCAGAAAACAGTTTAAAATGGGGAAAATATTGGATATAATGATAAGGTGAAGTAAATGGAAGGAGCGATATCATGGATAAAGCTGTCAGAGCTTTGCAAAAGAATGGTTTTGATGTGAGGGTTTTTGATACAAAAGAAGAGGCTGTGTCTGCATTGATGGAAGATATCAAAGTTGATGAGCCCGTTGGGTTGGGAGGTTCCATTACTCTTCAGGATATGAAGATATATGATCATTTATCTGAAAGAGGGAACACTGTATATTGGCACTGGAAAGCCGAGGATAAGGGTGCTGCACTAAGAGATGCAGCCAGCTCGAAGGTTTACATAACAAGCACGAATGCAGTTACTGAGGATGGAAAGCTGGTTAACAAAGACGGAACTGGAAATAGGGTTTCATCTATGTTCTATGGCCATGAGAGAGTATATATAGTAGCGGGTAAAAACAAAATAGTGAGAAATTACGGGGATGCTATTTATAGAATAGAACACACTGCGGCACCTATGAATGCAAAAAGGCTTAACCTTACAACGCCATGCGTTTACACTGGTGTATGCAGCGACTGCGATTCTCCTCAAAGAATTTGCAATGTTGAAACTGTTATCAATAAAAAGCCTGGTGGCGTTGGGAAGATAGTTATTTATCTGGTCAATGAAGACTTGGGTTATTAAGAGGTGAGACATTGATTTATCTTGATAATTGTGCAACTACCCGTCCCAGACCTGAAGTCGTTGCTGCAGTAGAAAGGACAATGGCCGAGGAGTTTGGTAACCCATCCTCACTTCACAGACTCGGCCTAAGAGCAGAAAAGCTTGTGAAGGAAGCGAGAAATCGTACTGCCGATTTTCTGAAGGTTCAAGAAAGTGAAATATACTTTACATCCGGCGGTACTGAGAGCAACAATATTGTGGTCCAGGGAATAGCAAGTATTAAATCCAGCAAGGGGAAACATATTGTAACCACATCAATAGAACACCCAGCTGTTATGAACACACTAAAGTACCTGGAAAAAAAAGGATTCGAAATAACATGGCTCAGAAATGATCATCTTGGAAAGATAGACATCGGCGAATTGAAGGAGTCACTGAGAGATGATACTATACTTGTTACAGTGATACATGTCAATAACGAGGTAGGCATCATCCAGGATATTGAGGAAATTGGGAAAGCACTAAGCACTGAAAAATCAAAGCCTCATTTTCATCTTGATGGAGTGCAATCATTTGCGAAGCTGCCATTGTCTTTAAAAGCATGGGGCGTTGACAGCTATGCATTCAGTGGTCACAAACTTCATGGACCAAAGGGTATAGGGGGACTGTATCTGAACTCTAAGGTTAACCTACCTCCCTTGCTTTTCGGTGGAAATCAGGAAAGAGGCTTACGATCAGGAACTGAAAATGTCCCGGGCATTGTGGGACTTTCCACAGCCTTGTCATTTGTTTCTAAAGACAGTGCTCGAGAGTTTGCCCATGTCAATAATCTAAAATCATTGATGATAGAGCTTCTAATTGAAGGCATTCCGGAAATAAAGATCAATTCACCTGTAAATCCATTATTTTCTCCATATATATTGAATGTTTCAATCCCGTGGACCCGGGGAGAAATAATGGTTCATAGCCTGGAGGATAAGGATATTTACGTGTCAACCACTTCCGCGTGTTCCTCAAAAGGTAAGAGTAAAAGCCATGTTCTTGAAGCAATTGGCCTGGATGATAAATGTATTGAGGGAACACTGAGAATAAGCTTTTCTCATGAAAACACTGAGGATGACATTCGCATCGCGGCCAGAGAGATAACAAATGCAGCAGTTGAAATCAGAAGTATAATGAGGAGATGATCAGTTGGACAGGGTTTTAAGTGTCAGCCTGGGAGAGGTTGTTCTCAAGGGTTTGAACAGAAAGTATTTTGAGGACAAGCTGATTAAGAATATCAGGCGTGCCTTGGAGGGCCTCGTCGATATATCCATTTACAAAGAGCAGGGGAAAATTTATATCGAAGGACTTGAAGGCTACGAAGAAATAGCAACCAATAGACTTAAGAAGGTATTTGGACTTGTTTACATCAGCCCATGTATCAGAACTACAACAGACATGGAGGACATGAGACAAGCTGCGTTATTGGCAGTCAAAGAATTCACTGATCAGGTGGACAAAGCATTTACTTTTAAGGTGGATGTAACCAGGTCAGATAAAAGATATCCTCTCAAGTCGCCTGATATATCGAGAGATATAGGTGGTTATATTCTGAAGAACTCAGGAAATCTTAGGGTGGATGTCCACGCACCTCAAATACTTGTGAAAGTTGATGTTAAGGAGAAAGGATATGTTTATACTAAGCGCGATAAGGCCTTTGGAGGTCTGCCGGTAGGGACAAATGGGAGAGGCCTGCTCCTTTTATCAGGGGGGATCGACAGTCCTGTAGCAGGATTCTTAATGGCAAAAAGAGGAGTAGATATTGACTGTATCCATTTCCACTCCTATCCTTTCACCTCAGAAAGGGCTGAGGAAAAGATATATGATCTTGCAAGGATAATGGCAAGATATACGGGACCATTAAAAATTTTCAGCGTCAATCTTCTGAATATACAGAAGGAAATCGGGAGAAGCTGTCCTGAGGATGAAATGACCATAATATCGAGAAGATTTATGATGAGGATAGCTGAGAAGCTTGCAGCTCCCAGAGGCTATGATGCATTGATTACTGGGGAGAATTTAGGACAGGTAGCCAGTCAAACTATCCAAAGCGTAGATGTGATCAACAGGTCTGTGGAAATTCCAATCCTAAGACCCTTGATAGGAATGGATAAAGTCGACATAATCAAGTGGTCCAAGGATATAGAAACATATGAAACCTCTATACAGCCATTTGAGGATTGCTGCTCAGTTTTTCTTCCAAAGCATCCTGTGACGAAACCAAAGCTTATTGATATATTGAATTCTGAGAGTAATTTGGATATCGATGGATTGATAGAGGATGCATTATCTAACCTGAAGATAGTAAACATAGAATAAAATTTGTTAAAAAATCAGAACCGAAAGGTTCTGATTTTTTGTAGTACATTGGTAAACTTCAAGTTTAGTTAAATGAAGCCATAATTTGGTTTTTCACATAGAGCAAACTGTTTCAGCGATTATTTTTATTGACACTGACACTTGCCTAAACTATAATCAAATGGTGAGTGTTTAGTGACTATAAACAATTTGTTTAGTAATATATGATTTTCAGGGGGGTGTGTTATGAATATCGGAGAAAAAATAAAGGCACTTCGGGTAAAGAAAAATCTTACGCAAGAGGAACTGGCAGACAGGTGTGAGCTTACAAAGGGTTTTATATCACAGCTTGAAAGAGACCTCACATCTCCTTCAATCGCAACTCTTATGGATATATTGGAAGGCCTTGGGACGAACCTAAAAGATTTCTTCAATGAAGCTACGGAGGAAAAAATAGTATTTCGCAAAGAAGATGCCTTTGAAACTATAAATGAGGAGTTAAAGTACACCTTAAGATGGATAATACCGAATGCTCAGAAAAATTTAATGGAGCCTATCCTCATAAGTCTGCAGTCAGGAGGAAAAACAAAGGAGGACTACCCTCATGAAGGTGAGGAGTTTGGATATGTGCTCCAAGGGAATATCTACGTAAATCTGGGTGCTGAAAAACACAAGGTAAAAAAGGGCGAAAGCTTCTATTACAGGACTAATAGTGACCATTCAATATCAAACGCAGGGAAAACTGAAGCAACATTTATATGGGTGAGCACACCTCCTAATTTTTAGTAAGGAAGTGATATAATGACGAAATTTCATGCAATAGATTTGATCGATATCTCAAAGGATTTTGGAGACTCAACTGTTCTTGAGAATATGAATCTATATATTCGCCAAAATGAATTCCTTACGCTGCTTGGACCCAGCGGGTGCGGAAAGACTACTACTTTAAGGATTATCGGTGGCTTTGAGGCCCCCACTTCCGGGAAAGTGATATTTGAAGGCGAGGATATAACAAAGCAACCTCCATACCTTAGACAGATCAATACTGTATTCCAGAAGTACGCTCTCTTCCCTCATCTAAATGTATTCGAGAACATCGCTTTTGGTCTTAGGATTAAAAAAACGCCTAAAGATGACATAGCTCTTAGAGTCGCTGAGATGCTAAGGTTAGTAAACCTTTCAGGCTATGAAAAGAGAGACATAGAATCTTTAAGCGGAGGTCAGCAGCAAAGAATAGCAATAGCAAGGGCACTTGTAAATGAACCAAAAGTCTTGCTCCTGGATGAACCGCTGGGAGCCTTGGATCTAAAGCTGAGAAAAGAAATGCAGATGGAGCTAAAGAAGATTCAAAAAAGCGTCGGAATTACATTTGTCTATGTTACACATGACCAGGAGGAAGCACTTACCATGTCTGACACCATAGTAGTTATGGACAAGGGCAGGATACAACAGATAGGGACACCAACCGATATTTATAATGAACCCAGGAATCGATTCGTAGCAAAATTCATCGGGGAAAGCAATATAATTGAAGGCACCATGCTTGAGGACTATAAAGTAGAATTTGCTGGTAAAATATTTTCTTGCGTCGATAGAGGCTTTGAAAACAATGAGCCTGTTGATATAGTAATAAGACCTGAAGATCTTGACATAGTACCTTTAGAGGAGGGGCAGATCACCGGGAGGGTTATTAGTGTTACATTCAAGGGTGTTCATTACGAGATGGAAGTACAAAACGGCAGCTTTACCTGGACAATACATTCCACAGTAATGAAGGGAATTGATACAGAAATTGGTATGAGGGTAATCCCTGAGAATATTCATATAATGAAGAGGAGTGTGTATGATGAAAATTAGAAACACTGCCTTCCCTTATTTCATATGGCTTGGGATATTTATAGTAGTACCTTTGTTTCTCGTATTATATTTTGCCTTCACAACAGGCGACAGTCAGACGTTGTCGGAATTTACTTTCAGCTTGGATAACTACAAGAGATTTCTTACACCGATATATCTTAATGTCTTTTACCGGTCAGTTTGGCTTGCTGTATTATCTACTGCAATATGTCTGGTTCTGGGGTATCCCATAGCATTCATAATCAGCAAGGAAAAAGCAAAGACAAGAAATGTTATGGTGTTGATGCTGGTCATTCCAATGTGGATGAACTTTTTGTTGAGGACATATGCATGGCTTACCTTGCTTGGTAAAAACGGGATAATAAACTATATTGCAGGGAAGCTGGGTTTTCAGGGACTGGATCTGTTATATAATGACACAGCCGTTCTTCTTGGTATGGTTTACAATTTTCTTCCATTTATGGTGCTTCCCATTTTTTCTGTAATGTCAAAAATGGATAGAAATTTGATAGAGGCTGCTGAAGACCTCGGTGCCGACAGGCGACGAACATTTCTTAAGGTTATTTTCCCATTAAGCCTTCCAGGCGTAATAACAGGTATAACCATGGTATTTATCCCTGCTGTAAGCACCTTTGTCATATCAAGCCTTCTGGGTGGTAATAAATCAACACTTATCGGTAACCTTATTGAACAACAGTTCAGGTATACGGGAGACTGGCACTTTGGATCATCAATGTCAATAATACTGATGGTATTTATTTTTCTTGCAATGGCATTGACATCAAAATTCGACAAAGAGAAGGAAGGCGAAGGAGGTGGAGGCTTATGGTAGAAAAGAGTATCAAAAGGCTTTATACATTCATGATTTTTTTATTTCTCTACGCTCCTATAATAGTGTTGATAGTTTTTTCCTTTAATGACTCCAAATCCAGGGGAGTATGGAGTGGTTTCACTCTAAGATGGTATTTTGAATTATTTAAGGACAGGGAGGTTCTTAGAGCACTATATTATACAATTTTTATAGCCATAACATCATCTCTGATCTCAACCATAATTGGAACCTTTGCTGCAATAGGGATCTTCGGTATGAACGGATTTGGGAAAAAATTAGTTTTGAACCTAAATTATCTGCCTGTCCTGAATCCGGATATTGTGACAGCTGTCGCATTGATGACGCTTTTCAGGTTTGTAAAGCTGGAGTTTGGTGTTTTAACGATGCTTTTGGCACATGTTACATTCTGCCTTCCTTATGTTATACTATCAATCCTGCCAAAGCTTAAGCAGATGAACAGACACCTTGCTGAGGCAGCTATGGACCTTGGAGCAACTCCTTTGTATGCATTAAGAAAAGTAGTGCTACCTGAGATCATGCCCGGGATAATAACAGGAGCCCTCCTGGCTTTTACATTGTCTATCGATGACTTTGTTATAAGCTTTTTCACTACAGGGCATGGGATATCGAATCTGAGCATAACAATTTTTTCCATGGCCAGAAGAGGTATCAATCCAATTATAAACGCACTTTCAACTCTTATGTTTATCATAATGGTATCATTGCTTCTGATTATAAATTATCGAACAGAAAAGCAGGAAAAATCTTTAGTAGAAAGAAGGTAGTCAAATGAAGAGAAGAATAGGATTTATCTTGATACTGACTTTGGTCATCTCAGTGCTCGCATCAGGATGTGGGAGCAGCAAACCCTCAATAAACGTCTACAACTGGGGAGACTATATAGAACCAGAGGTATTGAGGATGTTTGAAGAGGAATATGGAGTTAAGGTAGTATATGACACATACGCTACAAACGAGGACCTTTATATCAAGCTAAAGCAGGGTGGCAGCAGTTATGATGTTATAATACCTTCTGATTACATGATAGAGAGAATGATAAAAGAAGATTTACTGGCTAAAATCAATATGGACAATATAGATCAGCTGAGCAATGTAGACGAAAAATTCATGGGGCTTGACTATGATCCTACCAATGAGTATTCAGTCCCATACATGTGGGGCACCGTAGGCATAATCTACAACAAGTCAATGGTTTCGAGGCCATTGACCAGTTGGGCAGATCTGTGGGATGAAGAATTTTCTGGCCAGATCATAATGCTTAATAGTCAGAGGGATACCCTGGCAGTTGCACTTAAGAAGCTGGGCTATTCAATGAATACAAGAGAGATCAAAGAGCTTGAGGAAGCCAGAGATGAGTTGATCGCTCAGAAACCTTTGGTTTACGCTTACCTTGGAGATGAAGTCAAGGGTGTAATGACAGGCGGAGAGGCAGCTATAGCTGTGGTATGGTCCGGAGATGCTGTGGCAATGATGCAGGAAAATGAAGACCTGGAGTATGTTTTGCCATCAGAGGGAACCAATCTGTGGTTTGATGCTATGGTGATCCCAAAGAATGCAAAAAATCAATCGGATGCCGAGAAATTTATCAATTTCATGACAAGACCGGACATAGCTGCAATCAATGCGGAGTATATAGGCTATTCATCACCGATTCCTGCAGCCGTAGAAATGCTTCCGGAAGAAATTCAGAATAGTCCCGTAGCTTATCCTGCAGATGAGCTGCTGGAAAACACAGAAATTTTCAAGGATCCTCAGGATATCCTGTTCGAATATGACCGTATATGGACAGAAATAACAAGTGCACAATAAAATTAGTGTGGCTGCCTAATTATAAGGTAGCCATCTCTTTTTGATTAGTGCTATAATAATACATAGATAGTCTGTTATACCTGACAAAACAGGAGGGGATCGCGTGAATCTTAGTTTTTTTGGAGCAACTGAAATGGTAACAGGTTCTAATTACATGCTTACAACTGAGAACCATAATATTCTGATAGACTGTGGAATGTTTCAAGGGAACCAGGAAAAAGAGAAGATGAATTTCCGAGAGTTTCCTTTTAATCCTGCTGAAGTGGATATCTTGATTTTAACTCATGCACATATCGATCACAGTGGCAGGATTCCCAAGCTTGTCAAGGAAGGCTTCAGAGGCAGAATAATATCAACTAAGGCAACATATGATCTTTGTACCATAATGCTACTGGACAGCGCTAAAATTCAGGAATCAGATGCTGAATGGGACAACCGGAAAAGACAAAGAGCTGGTCTGCCTATGATCGAGCCATTGTATACAAGTGAAGATGCTGAACAAAGCCTCAAGTACTTTGAAACATACCTTTATGAACAAAAAGTGGATATAAATGGAGAAATCTCCTTAAGGTTTAGAGATGCAGGGCATATTCTCGGGTCATCTATTCTCGAGTTATGGATTAATGATAAAGGTGTTTCAACAAAGCTGGTATTCTCGGGAGACATAGGAATGCCTGGCAGGCCTATTATCAATACACCGGAATTTATTGAGGATGCTGACTATCTGATTATGGAATCAACATACGGCGACACGATCCATCCACCATTTAAGGAAAGCACTGAGAAAATGATCAGGATCATCGACGAAACTGCTGAAAGGGGAGGCACAGTCTTAATTCCATCATTCGCTGTTGGCAGGACCCAGGAGCTGATATACGAATTAAACCATTATTATGAATATGGCGATATCGAACAACACATGAGAGTTCCAATTTACATTGACAGTCCTATGGCTGTAAATGCTACAGAGATATTCCAAAAAAATTCAGGAAGTTTCAATAAAGAGACGCAAGAGCTTATATTGAGCGGTGATAACCCATTTTCCTTCGACAATCTTCATTATGTGAGGAGCCAGGAGGAGTCCATGGCGCTGAACAAATCTTCGTATCCAAAGGTAATAATCTCAGCAAGTGGGATGGCTAATGCGGGACGAATAAGGCACCACCTAAAGCATAATATATGGGATCCGAAGAATTCTCTGATATTTGTTGGGTATCAGGCTGAAGGGACTCTTGGAAGGATATTGCTTGATGGGGTTAAGAGAGTCAAGATACTGGGTGAAGAATTAAACGTTGCGCTTCAGATCCATAATCTGGAGGGATTTTCCGGTCATGCAGATCAACCATTTCTTCTGAAATGGTTGGGAGAGTTTAAGAAAAAACCGAGAAAGATATTCCTTGTTCATGGTGAAAAAGAGGTTTCCCAAATATTTGCCAAAGAAATAGAGAAAGCATATGGCATCAATTGCATAATTCCTAAGCTTGGGAACACATATAGCGTGGCAATCGATGCTATAGAGGTAGAAAAGGGGATCACCCTGGAGCCGGAGATACTTAAGGAGCAAATATCTAAGGAGCTTGAAAGTGTTTATAATCAGTTCAATGCGCTGATCAGCAGATCGAATGGATTATTTGACGAAAAACTTCTTGAGAAGGATTTTGATCTACTAAAAAATAAATTACTTGAGCTTCAGGGACAATTAATGGATTTAAATATGATGATAGGGAAATAGGAGGCTGAAATGAAATATATAACTAATCTTTCTAATGATCCACATTACAACCTGGCATTTGAAGAGTTTTGCTTCAAAAATCTCCCTGAGGGAGAAGACTATGTCTTTCTCTGGATAAACGGTCCAGCAATAATAGTGGGTAAAAATCAGAACACTATAGAGGAAATCAACCAGGAGTATGTAAGAGAGAATGAAATAAAGGTAGTCCGCAGAATAACCGGAGGAGGAGCTGTATATCATGACCTTGGTAATCTTAACTTTTCGATCTTTACAAAGTCTGACGGTAAAGAACGAATAGATTTCGGACAAATAAACATACCTATATTAAAGTCGCTTGAGCGATTTGGTATCGAAGCCAAGTTGTCGGGTAGAAACGACTTGACTGTCGATGATAAGAAGGTTTCAGGCATCGCTCAGTCAGTATGGAAGGGCAGAATTCTCAATCACGGAACGATATTATATGATACTGATTTGACGGTACTTTCAAAGGCCTTAAATGTAAGGGCTGATAAATATGAATCCAAGGGCGTGAAGTCTGTCAGGTCGAGAGTTACCAACATAAAGCCATACATGAAGCACGATGTAGACATAATAAAGTTTAAGGAGATGCTGCTGGATTATATATTTGAGTATGCCGGAGAGGAAAAGAAGGAATATTTCCTATCGGCTGAACAGCTTCAAAGTATTGACGCTCTTTATAAGGAAAAGTATACCACCTGGGAATGGAATTATGGGGAATCACCTGACTTCGGGGTTAAGAACTACAGAAAGTTCCCGGTTGGCGGAGTTGAGGCAAGGATACAGGTCAAGTCTGGTGTTATCAATAATATAAGGATCTTCGGCGATTTTTTCGGAACCAGGGACGTAGCCGAGCTGGAAAGTGTTCTAAAGGGAACCAAATATGAAAGGGAAAGTTTGGAGGAATTATTTGGAAGCATTGCCTTGCAGGACTTCTTCGGTGCAATAGATAACAATGATTTTATTGAGCTTTTAATCGAATAATATTCCGGGAGATGAAAAATTGGACATCGGGGATGAAGTAATAATTAAGAATGTTGAAACCAAGAGCGACTTGAAGCAGTTTGTGGACCTTCAATTCAGGCTTTACAAGGGTGATCCGGGGTGGGTACCTCCGTTAAGATCAGACCAGTTAAAATATGTTGCTGGAGCAGGTAATTATTTAAATCAGGCAGGGCCAAGTACTAAATTACTGGCATTGAAAAATGGCGAGGTAGTAGGCAGACTTCTGGTAGGTATCAATGAGGAGTTGAATCATGATAAAGGGCTGAAGTCCGGTTATTTATCATTATTTGAATCGATCGATGATGAGATGGTTTCAACTAAATTACTTGATTTTGCAGAAGAATGGCTGAAGGGTAAGGGAATGGACCACATGAAAGGCCCATTCTCACTCCCGGGTGGTGATGACAATCGAGGATTTCTTCTGGACAATTTCAAGGACCCCACAATGATCATGAACACCTACAATAAAAGCTATTATCCAAGGATGTTTGAGAACTACGGATTCGAGAAGTATCACGATGTATTTGCCTATATAAGCGACAGCAAAAATGGGAATATTAAAAGGTACGAAAAGCTTGTGCCTTATGCGATGGAGAAAAATCATTTTACTGTTGATAAAATCCGGTTGAAGGAAATTCAGTTGGAGATGAAGGATGTAAAGGAGATAATTGATAAGGCCATGCCCAAGGAGTGGCTCGATTTTATTCCTCCTAATGATGAAGAAATCCAGCTAATTGCTAAGCAGCTGGTACCCTATGCAGATCCTGACCTGATATACATCGCAAGAAATCTTAAAGGAGAGCCCATAGGCTTCAACATTGCTCTTCCTGACTACAATGAGGTTTTGTCCAAAATGAATGGAAGCCTGTTTCCCCTTGGAATATTTAAGTTTCTATACTACCGAAGGAGGATCAAGGGCTTGAGGTTTTTTGTTTTGTTCGTGGTTCCGGAGTATAGGAATAAGGGTGTTTCATCAGCAATCTATTACCATATTTTTAGATCCGCTGTCGAAAAGGGATATACCCATGTTGAGGGCTCTACGATCTGGGATTACAATGAACCAATGAAGCTGGACATCGAAAAATACGGCGGTAAGATTTACAAAACCTACAGGATATATACGAAAAAAATCAATAAATAATGGGGGCTAAAATGAAAAAGTTTCTATTAGTCTTGCTTTTAATTATTCTTGTGACAGGAATTGGAGGCTTCTTCTTGCTGCCAGGATATCTTTCAAGAACCTATAATCAGGAACCTGTGGAGATAGTCGTTGAACCGGGAGATTATCTGGGGACAATTGCAGAAGGCATCTATGAGAAAGGAATAATTAAGAGCCGACTTTGGTTTAGATACAAGGGACAGGAGATTGCAACCAACATCAAACCAGGAACCTATACACTCGAGGTTGGAAAAGGCATAGATGAGATATATCGGCTTATACAGCTTGGAGAACAGGAAACACCTGTTATTGTAACTTTCCCGGAGGGCTTCATATTATACCAGTTTGCACAAAAAATTGAGGAATCGGGATTAGGCTCAGCAGATGATTTTATCGAGATCACAGAGTCGAAATTTGAGGAAAGCTACAGTGAAGGAGTGGACTATGAAGAACTCTACTTCAAATTGGAGGGTTATTTATTCCCCGACACATATTATTTCTCGAAAAAACAAAGCCTTAATGAAATAGTAAGAACTCTGACAGATACGATGGATAGATTTTGGACTCAAGAAGTCGAGCAGAAAAGAGAAGCTTTAGGGCTTTCAAGGCATCAGGTGATAACTATCGCCTCGCTTATAGAGAGGGAAGCTTACAACGACTCGGAAAGAAAAACCATAAGTGGTGTGATCTATAACAGATTAGAGCAAGGAATGCCATTGCAAATAGATGCAACTGTAATATACGGAATAGGTGAAGGAAAAGAACACATGACAAGGGTTCTCTATTCCGATCTTGAAAAAGAGAATCCATTCAACACATATAAGAATAAGGGTCTTCCTCCCGGGCCCATAGCCTCCCCTGGCAGGAACTCATTGCTTGCAGCTATTGATCCCGAGGAACATGAGTACCTATATTATGTTATGAGTGAGAATGGCCACGTATTTGCAGAAACATACAATGAGCATCTTAAAAACGTAGAAAAATACAGAGCTATACAGCAATAAGAAAATCCCTGCGAAATATCGCAGGGATTTTCTTAATCTGGTGCCGAAGGCGGGAGTCGAACCCGCACGGTGTTGCCACCGCTGGATTTTGAGTCCAGTACGTCTGCCAATTCCATCACTTCGGCAAATGACTACGAAACTTATGATAGCACATAGGATGGTAAAAATCAACAGGTTTTTATAGACATCTATCAGGTTTACCAATCCCGGTTGATATTGTATACTATTTCTATGGGGAGGCGTTATTATGGATAGGGACAGATTAATGATAATAGATGGCAGCTCGCTCGTGTATAGAGCATTTTATGCTATGCCCCCGCTAAATACAAAAAGCGGAATATATACCAATGCGGTCCTTGGATTTTTGAATATGCTAAATAAGATTCGGGATGAATATGCACCAACTCATATATGCGTGGCATTTGACAGGAGTGCCAGGACATTTAGACACAAAGAGTTTGCAGATTACAAGGGTACAAGGGACAAAACGCCAAATGAGCTGTCACAACAATTTCCGCTGATTAAGGATATTCTACGGGCTATGGGAATAAAGATCCATGAAATGGAGGAGTTTGAAGCCGACGATATCGCAGGAACTCTGGCTAAAAGAGGTGAGGAGCTGGGGATGGATGTCATCCTTGTAACAGGAGACAAAGATTACCTTCAGCTTGCAACAGATAAGTCTAAGATCCTTATCACAAAAAAAGGTATCTCGGAAATGGAAATATATGATAAGAACAGGATCATAGAGGAATACGGTATTTTGCCTGAGGCATTTATAGATATGAAGGGATTAATGGGAGATAAATCAGACAATATTCCAGGTGTACCAGGAATTGGTGAAAAGACAGCATTAAAGCTCTTGACAGAATTTGGCACTCTTGAGAATATCTACGACTCAATTGAAGATGTCAGCGGCGGAAAGCTTAAAGAAAAGTTATTGGATAACAAAGAAATCGCATTTTTAAGCAAAAGACTTGGTAAAATCATTGTAAATGTACCTCTCGGATTTGGTGTGGAGGAGCTTTTGTTAAAAGAGGCAGACATCGATTTGCTAAGAAAGAAGTATGAAGAGCTTGAATTGAAAAGCCTTCTTTCAAAGCTTCCGGATCCCATAAGAAATCGTGAGGCTCATGTGCATAAGAATCCTAATGCTATATCCACGAAATCAGAACTAAATGGAATTATAAAGAAATTAAAGGGCAATTGCTCATTCTCATTCAAAACATTGTTTAATGGCGATTATCTTAAAGGAGACCCTATATTGTTTGGGTTCTCTATTGCTGGATCTGGTGCGTGGTTTATTGATCTTAGAAAAGAAAATGCAATGGAGTTGTTTTCAGAATTAAAGGAGATTTTCGAGGACCCGGCGGTAAAAAAAATCAGCTGGGATGTCAAGGCTGATATTTGTTACATGCTTTCACTTGGATGGAATCCTACCATAATAGATTTTGACGCCTCAATAGCGGAATATATAATAAATCCAAGCCAAAGTAATTTGTCAATAAATAAGCTAAGCGATCAATACTTTGGCGTTTATGGTCCTGATATTGATGACAAGCTTAAGAAGAGTAAGGCTTCTCTCAGGGATTTACCAATTGAGGAAAGCATTTCATACCTTGGATTCATCCTGGATACTATTGAAAAGCTTGAGCTTCCGATGAAAGATATAATTTCCAACAGGAACATGGTTCAGCTTTTTAGTGAGGTCGAAATGCCCCTGGTTACAGTCCTTGCAAGTATGGAAAATGCTGGTGTTGCCGTTGACAAAGGTCAACTGTTGAAATTAGGCGATGAATATGCGAAAGAGATAAAAGAACTGGAAGAGAGTATCTATTCACTGGCAGGTAGAAGCTTTAATATAAATTCCCCCAAGCAGTTGGGAGAGATACTGTTTGAGGAGCTTGGATTGCCGGTAATCAAAAAAACCAAAACCGGTTACTCAACAGATGTTGAGGTTTTAGAAGCACTCGAGAAGGAACACCCTATGATATCCAAGATACTTAGATACAGGCAAATAGTGAAATTAAACAGCACCTATATTGAAGGTCTCCAGCCTATGATAAATGAAAGGACTGGAAGAATACATTCAAAATTCAACCAGACTGTTACATCCACTGGAAGAATATCAAGTACTGAACCTAATCTTCAGAATATACCTATAAGAACTGAGGATGGAAGACGAATCAGAAAAGCATTTATTGCTGAAAAACCAGGATTCAGATTTTTGGATGGTGACTATTCCCAAATTGAGCTAAGGCTTCTGGCTCATATATCTGATGATCCAAAGATGAAGGAAGCCTTTCTTAACGAAGAGGACATTCACTCCAAAACAGCGTCGGAGGTTTTTAAAATACCCTTGGAAGAAATTACTCCTGAACTCCGTTATAAAGCCAAAGCTGTAAACTTTAGCATAATCTATGGGATATCGGATTTCAGCCTTTCCAGAGACCTGGGGACCACTCGAAAGGAAGCAAGAACCTATATAGATAACTATTTTGACAATTACAAGCTAGTTAAGGAATATATGGACAGATCTGTAGAGATGGGCAAAGAAAAAGGCTATGTGGAAACATTGCTTAACAGGAGAAGGTATATACCTGAGCTCGAATCCAGCAATTTCAACATAAGATCCTTTGGGGAAAGAGTAGCTATGAACATGCCTATTCAGGGAAGCGCTGCTGACATTATAAAGCTTGCTATGGTAAAGATATATGACAGATTAAAAAGTGAAGGCCTTAAGTCCAGGCTAATTCTTACAATACACGACGAGCTTATTATTGAAGCAGCTATTGATGAACTTGAATATGTGAAAGATATGATGAAGGAGATAATGGAGAATGCTATTGATCTTAGGGTACCATTGAAGGTGGATGTTATGGAAGGAGACAGCTGGTATGACACGAAATAAGCCATATGTAATTGGCTTGACTGGAGGTATTGCTACAGGGAAATCCACAGTCTCGTCAATCATCAGGAAGTTTGGTTACATGGTTATCGATGCAGATGAGATAGCAAGATACATCCTGGAGCCAGGGAAAAAGGGGAGTAGCTTAGTTGCTCAAGAATTTCCTATGGTTATAAACCCTTCAGGTGAAATAGACAGAAAATTGCTGGGGGATATAATATTTTCAGACAATAAGCTTAGGAATAAGCTTGACTCGTTGCTGCACCCGCTTATTTCGGAGGAAATAGTAAGGAGATTGTGTATCAACAGTGATCAGGAGATAGTATTTATTGATATACCCTTATTGTTCGAAGTAAAAGGAAACATGGAGGAAGAGGGCGTCTATTTTGATGAGATTTGGCTCGTTTATGCAAGTAGGAACGCTCAATTGGCTAGACTGAGAAAGAGAAACCTGCTGGATGAAACTGAAGCAATTAAGAGAGTTGAGTCGCAAATGGACATAGATCTTAAAAAAGACTTATCCGATATAATCATAGATAATATGGGATCAAAGGAGCATCTTGAAGATCAGATTCATCAATTATTGAATGAAATGGAACTGAGGATCAGCGGTAATAGATGCATTGAAGATCTGGATTCTGAATTCGAGGAAGGTAATGATGAAAAGAGTTAATACAAGGATTGTTTATTTGATTTTGCTTATCTGCTTTAGCATAATATTGTCAGGATGTGGCCTGGATATCTTAGAGACAACTACCCCCAATGAAGATACTGGTGTAGAGTACATCATTGTAGAGAACGGGGAAATTGGGTTGCCATTGACAGGATTCAATGATTTAAATCCCCTTCTGGTCGATAACATTGACTATTTTTACTTCAATAAGCTTATATTTGAGGGTCTCTTTGATTATGACAGTAATATACAGCCTATACCAAGATTGGCAACTTCCTATTTGCTTAGCGATGACGGCAAGAGGGTTGAATTATATCTGAGAGAGGATGTAAAATGGCATAACGGTGAAACCTTTGATGCAGATGACGTGGTTCACACCTTCAATGCATTGATATCAGCAAATTCTGAAGGCTATCTTTACAAGCTCCTTGAAAATACTGTACGTAGCCCAGTAGATCCAGGCTTCATGAAGCTCAGGAAGCTCTCAGAAAGAAGCATCGAAGTGGAGTTTAAGGAACCTTTATCCAATTGGAAGGATCTTCTTACATTTCCCATAGTCCCCGCATCTACAGGCAGCTCTGTGTTGCTCAGAGATGGATTTGAACCTGTAGGGACTGGCCCCTTCAAATTCAGGGAATATATAAAATACAAGGAGGTTGTGCTTGACTCATTTGCTGACTATTGGGGGGGAGAGCCTCAGATTTCAAGAATATCCGGTAAAATATTTGAGGATGAGGAGCTGATTTTAACTGCTTTCGAGACCGGAAAGCTAAGTATGGCACGAAGCATAGGCTCTGATTGGGATAAATATGAGCATATTGAAAGGATAAGGTTTTTAGAGTACGTATCTGATGAAATTGAGCTGCTGGCTTTCAATTATAATAGCGAGCCATTTAACCTTATGGAAAGCGGCTATCTGAAGCGGGCTATAATGCTGGGTATCGACCGCCAGGATATTATAAATAAGGTGTTGCTGCAGCATGGCACGCAATCTGATTCTCCGATTCACCCTCAGTCATATCTTTTTGACCCCTCGACAGCACAGCTCGGATTCAGTGTTGAAAGAATGAGACAAGAATTGTCAGAATCAGGGAGATATGAGATAGATATGGTAACGGGACGTGTTAGGGATATTATTGACCAGGAGGAGTTGACACTTGACCTTTTGGTAAATCCCGAGAGCAAAACAAGAAAGGTGATCGCCGAAAGGATTAGTGAAGATCTGGAAGACGTGGGAATAGGAATCAATATTGTCCATCCCGAACCACTTAAAGGTGAGACAATGGACCAAGCATTCTTAAGGATGCTTCAAAACGGGGATTATAAAATTGCCCTGGTAGGGTTCAGTGTATCAGCCGTCCCGGAATTCTCATCCTTATTAAATGCTGTTGGATGGATTGATAATAATGTTGACCAGACTGAGGGATTTGGAAGCTACTTTGATTCAAGTTATTCAAGCTGGGATGAAACAGCTAAGTTCGATAATTTTTCAAGACTCCAAAGAGCCTTTGCAGACGATATCCCTGTAGGCAGCTTGTTTTTCCTCAACAGATCCTTGATGGTGGACAATCAGATAGCAGGTCCGCTGGAACCTAATTTCTATAATCTCTATAATGGATTAGAGAAATGTTTTCTAACATTTTCAACAGATTAAAGTTGAAATTGTGCCTAAAAAGTATTATAATTGATGAGTAATAATCCTCTGCGGACTGACACATCAGTCTGCAAATGTTGTGCGAGTGTGCTGGAATAGGCAGACAGGCATGTTTGAGGGGCATGTGCCAGTATTGGCGTATGGGTTCAAGTCCCATCACTCGCACCAGCACCTACCCGTTTCATTTATTTTTCCCAAATCAAAGACAATTAAGATACCCATATTTATATACATTCAAACTAATTAATGCTATAATGTTCATAGCAGTGATTTGTGTGTGAAAATTTGGCATAAATTGCTAAAATTATATCAAGTAAAGAGGTGGAATAGGAATGAGCCAAGGAAAGTTGACTTTCAAGGGTGGAGTTCATGTGCCCGAGTTCAAGGAATTAACCGAGAAGAAGTCAATAATAGTTGCTGATAGCCCTCAACTCGCTTATATACCTTTGCATCAGCATACCGGTGCACCATGTGAACCGATAGTAAATGTTGGTGACAGGGTAAAGATTGGTCAAAAGATCGGGGAATCAAGCGCTTTTGTTTCGGGAAGCATCCATGCCAGTATAGCTGGTAACGTCAAGGAGATAAAGATGATGTATACTCCTACAGGAATGAAGGTAAAATGTGTCGTTATTGAAAACGATGGCACAGAAGAAATGGATGATTTTGGAACACAGAAAAATCTTGATGAGCTTACAGCGGAGGAAATAATTGCAATCATTAAGGACAAGGGTATTACAGGCATGGGTGGTGCAAGCTTCCCGGCGCATGTAAAATTCTCTCCTCCTAAGGATAAGCCAATAGATACTTTGATCCTTAATGGCGCTGAGTGCGAACCATATTTGACAAGTGACCACAGAGTAATGCTTGAGCAGCCTGAACTTGTAGTCCTGGGACTGAAGGCAGTAAAAAAAGCTCTAAACGTTGAAAAAGCTTACATAGCAGTAGAAGATAATAAACCGGATGCAATCGAAGCTTTGAAGAAGGCAGTCGATCCAGCTGATGGAATCCAGGTAGTGGCACTAAAAACCAAATATCCTCAAGGAGATGAGAAGAGGATAATCGATGCGGTAACTGGCAGAAAGGTACCGACAGGTGGTCTTCCTATGGACGTTGGATGCGTTGTTTCAAACGTTTCCACATCAAAGGCGATAGCGGAAGCAGTTCTGTACGGGAAGCCCTTATACGAAAGAGTAGTGACTGTAACAGGTAAGGGAATCGTAGAGCCAAAGAACGTACTAGCAAGAATAGGGACACCATTTGGTGAACTGATTAGACAATGTGGCGGATTTTCAGCTAAGCCCGGGAAAGTCATTTCCGGCGGACCCATGATGGGAATAGCACAGTTTACTCTTGATGCTCCAGTAATAAAGGGCTCAGGAGGAATATTGGTTATCCCTGCAGAAGAAGTAAAAGAAGAGCCTGTACTTCCATGCATTAAGTGTGGGAAGTGTATAGAAGTTTGTCCTTCAGGGCTTCAGCCGTTGTTCATCAGTGCGTATTCATTAAAGAACAACTCTGAAATGGCAGACAAGTACTTTGCTTTGTCATGCGTTGAATGTGGAGCGTGCTCATTCATTTGTCCTGCAAAGAGGCCACTGGCTGAATCGATTAAGAATATCAAAAAAGAAATAATTGCCAAGAGAAAAAAATCATAGGTTAGGAGGAAGATGAATGGATGAGAAAGTAATGGGTCCAAATCAAAACGGCCCTGTCATATTGGATGATCTTTTGATTGTATCCCAGTCTCCACACGTCAGGTCTGATGAATCAGTCAGAAGGACCATGATGGATGTACTTATCGCATTGTTACCAGCCATGATAGGCAGTGTTTACTTTTTTGGTTTCAATGCATTGAAGTTGATATTAGTAACCGTTATTGCTGCTGTAGGCTTTGAGGCCTTGATACAAAAGATGTTCAAGAAAGCCATAAGGATTGGAGACTTAAGTGCTGTTGTAACTGGAGTCCTCCTTGCGCTGAATCTGCCTGCCGGAACACCATGGTGGGTCGCAGTGTTTGGCGCGGGATTTGCAATCATAATAGTTAAGGAATTTTTCGGAGGAATTGGACAAAACTTCATGAATCCAGCTCTCGGAGCAAGAGCAGCCCTGGTGGCTTCCTGGCCGGGAATAATGACTGCTTATATTACTCCGGATGGGATAAGTGCTGCTACACCTCTTCAAATCCTGAAGAGTGGATCAGGAACATTGCCTGCAATTCAGAGGATGATTTTTGGAGATATTGGAGGAGTTATTGGAGAAACCTCTGCGATCCTGTTGCTTATAGGTGCTGCTTACCTGATCATAAGAAATGTCATAGACTGGAAAATACCTGTTATTTACATAGGTACCACATGTGCTTTGCTATTGGTACTTGGAGTTGATTCAGGAAATCTCCTTTATCATGTTCTTGGTGGAGGGCTTATTCTTGGTGCCTTCTTTATGGCAACAGACTATTCGTCTTCGCCTGTCACTCCACTTGGTAAAATAATATTTGCGTTGGGCTGTGGGATCCTGACGGCTCTTATCAGAGTCAAGGGAGGACTTCCGGAAGGAGTCAGCTATTCAATACTTATTATGAACGTTGCCGCTCCATTAATTGAGAAGTACACAAAGCCTAAGGTTTTTGGGGAGGTAAAATAGATGAACGAAACGATTAAATTAGGATTAGTTTTGTTATTGGTTGCTGCAATTGCAGGCGGAGTGTTGGCAGGTGTAAACTCTGTTACTGCTCCTGTTATAGCTGAAAGGGAGAGACAGGAGAGCTTTGGAGCTCTGTTGGAAATATTTTCAGAGGCTGATGACTTCCTACCTATTGATGAGGCTCTACTTGCTGAAATAACTGCAAGTAACTCATTTGTAACTGAGGTTATGGAAGCTAAGAAAGACGGAGAAACCATTGGCTATGCAATGAAAACAAAATCTGGCGGATATGGCGGAGATATAATAACTCAGATAGGGATCAACATTGACAGTACAATAGCTGGCATCAAGGTAATGCAACAGTCAGAGACTCCAGGTCTTGGTTCCAGAATAGTTGATGAACCAGCATTTGCGGCTTCATTCGCGGGGAAGGATTTTACATCTGGTTTAGCAGCTGTAGGGTCTCCAACGGCTAATAATGAAGTCATGGCACTCTCGGGAGCTACTGTATCAACTAATGGTGTTATGGCTGGGGTAAACGGTGCGATTGAAGCTTTTAACAGCTTTCTGAACAATTAGAAGGAGGTGCAGACTTTGAAAATATCGTCGATAATTAGAAATGGTCT
Source organism: Gudongella oleilytica (assembly GCF_004101785.1). Classification (NCBI taxonomy): domain Bacteria; kingdom Bacillati; phylum Bacillota; class Tissierellia; order Tissierellales; family Tissierellaceae; genus Gudongella; species Gudongella oleilytica. Next base: position 1,421,853 of record NZ_CP035130.1, on the reverse strand, counting down.
GGTCAAGGAGAATCCGATTTTTGTTCAGTTGATTGGTATGTGCTCAGTTCTGGCTGTTTCTAACTCATTCAAAAATAGTATAGGTATGTCTGTTGCTGTAATCGCAGTACTCACATTATCTAACATTGTAATATCAATCATCAGGAAATTCACACCTGATAAAATAAGAATCCCGATATTCATAGTAGTAATAGCAACATTTGTAACCATGACAGAGATGTTTATGAAAGCCTATATGCAGCCACTATACCAAGCTCTTGGGATATTCCTTCCATTGATTGTAGTAAACTGTTTGATCCTTGCAAGAGCAGAGTCCTTTGCATCAAAAAACGGTGTATTTAAGTCAGCAATAGATGGTCTTTCAATGGGTCTGGGTTATGCAGTTGCTATATCGTTACTTGGGGCCATAAGAGAAATAATTGGTGCAGGGAGCATTTGGGGTATTTCTCTGTTCGGTGAAAGCTTCCAACCTGCAGCCATATTTGTTGCACCTCCAGGAGCCTTCATACTCTTGGGCATTCTGATAGCACTGTATAACACCTTTATTAAAAAGAGATTTGCTGAATAAGAGAGGGGGATGAAAAGTGGGTCTATTCGCATTGATAATATCAAACATATTCGTCAACAACTACGTATTCGCAAGATTCCTTGGGATCTGCCCCTTCCTCGGTGTCTCCAACAAAATGGAGACTGCTACAGGCATGGGCCTGGCAGTAACCTTCGTTACTACCTTTGCGTCTGTGATTACTTATATAATTCAAAAAGCTGTATTAGATGTATTCGGCCTGGGGTATCTTCAGACAATAGTATTCATCCTGGTCATAGCATCCTTGGTTCAGTTTGTAGAACTTGCATTAAAGAAGATGAGTCCTACACTCTATAGTGCTATGGGAGTATATCTTCCGCTAATAACCACAAACTGTATTGTACTGGGTGTTGCTATCCTTAATATCCAGGAAGGATACAACCTTATTCAGACTACTGTAAGTGCCGCAACTGCAGCTTTAGGATTTTTCCTTGCATTGGTCTTGGTAGCATCCTTGAGAGAAAAGATGGAAATTGCAGATATCCCTGAGGCACTTGTGGGATTCCCAATTACCCTTATCGCTGCTGGTTTAATGTCCATAGCCTTCTCAGGCTTTGCCGGACTAGTTTAGGAGGTGGCAGAGATGAGTGAAATACTAAATCCTATTATTGTGCTTGGTGGTTTGGGACTTCTTTTTGGTGTTCTGCTTTCAATAGCTTCAAAGGTATTTGCAGTTAAGGTAGATCCTAAGGTTGAAGAACTATTAGGTGCTTTACCTGGAGCAAACTGCGGTGCCTGTGGGTATCCAGGTTGCGCTGGACTTGCCAATGCATTGGCGGAAGGCAGAGCACCAACAAATGCTTGCTCAATTGGCGGACAGAAGGTGGCCAACCACGTTGCTGAGATACTCGGTGTAAATGCAGCATCATTTGAGAAAAAAGTAGCTGTAGTCCTTTGTCAGGGAGATTGTGACAAGGCAAAAAACAAATATGAGTATCAGGGTCTTCAAGACTGCAGGATACAATCCACTTTGGCTGGTGGCAAGAAAGAATGTACATACGGTTGTGTTGGTTGCGGTTCATGCTTCGATGTTTGTGAGTTTAATGCAATCAGGATGATAAATGACATTGCCGTTATTAATAGAGAAAATTGTACAGCCTGCAACAAGTGCGTTGAAATCTGCCCCAAGAATATAATCGAATTGGTACCGTATACTAATAATGCTGTGGTAAAATGCAAGAGCCAGGATCCTGGTAAGCTTGTAAGAAGCTATTGTTCAACAGGTTGTATAGCATGCCAGATATGTGTTAAGAATTGCCCAACAGATGCATTCAGCTTCGAGAACAATCTCGCAAGGATAAATTACGACAAATGCATCAATTGCATGGTTTGTGTGGAGAAGTGTCCTACAAATGCCATTGATAATGTATCTATCGTAAGCGAGGATTTTGTACAGAAATTTGCAAGCTAAGGCAGCCCCTTCGGGGGCTCCTTTTTATTTCCGGGCAACTTGTAAATAGAAATCATAAATGATAAACTATACTATGTGGTATTATGACCAGATAAATGAGGGATGATTGATTTGACCAAGGGCGACAAGCTGCTTATACTGCTGATTATATTGATAAGCATTTCCTCGTTTGCCTACATCAACAGGTATGCCTTTTCAGGCAGAGATAAGTATGTAAGCATTCAGGTGGATGGCGAGGAAATCAAAAAAGTTATTTTTGATCCTCAGTTGGCTGGCAGTACAATTCCAGTCGAAACAAAGTACGGCTACAATCTTATTGAGTTAGGGGACGAGCGGGTCAGAGTTATAGAGGCCGATTGTCCTGACAAGATAGACGTCAAACAAGGATATATCTCCAGGATCGGTGAAACCATTGTATGTCTTCCAAACCATCTCGTAATTGAGATCAAAGGGACGACATCTGCAGATGAAATTGATATAATGAATTACTAGAGTGGGGATCAGATGAAAAAAACAAACAAGATGATATTTATATCCTTGCTGGTATCAGTTGGACTTGCTCTCAGTGTAATTGAATCTGCTATACCGTTGCCAATAAGTATGCCTGGAGCCCGTTTAGGTTTGTCTAATATGGTTGTTTTGGTCACCTTGATAGTATTTGGGTTTAAGGACGGAATAAAAGTGGGGATGCTTAAGAGCACTGTACTTATGCTCGTGACAGGAAGCATATCTTCATTTTTATACAGCATATCGGGTGCTATGTTAAGCTGTATAATGATGTATCTTTTTCATAGATATTTATCCCGATTTTTCAGTCTTATTGGCGTAAGCATAATAGGAGCAGCTTCTCACAACTTTGCACAAGTGACAGTAGCAGTAATTATGCTAAGCAACCCGAGGATATACTCATATTTGCCATTCTTATTGATAATAAGCCTTTTCACCGGTTATTTTGTAGGCTTGTCCTCAATTTATATCGTCGATAATCTAAAAAAGAATTTCAGAGTATTATTTCAAAAGCAGGTGAACTCATGAAGAAAATCGTTCTCGCATCAGGATCTCCCAGAAGGAAAGAGTTATTTGCTCAGCTTGGATTAACCCCGACAATTTGGTCAAGTGATATACCTGAAATGAGCTCTACCACTGAAAAGCCGGAAAGTATAGCAATGTCACTTGCTCTCCAGAAAGCATTAATGGCTTCCAACATATTTGAAGACAGCTTGATCATAGCTGCGGATACTATTGTTGTTCTCGATGGGTCGATAATGGGAAAACCAAGGAATAATGGGGAAGCTTTTGAGATGCTTAAAGCATTGAGTGGAAGAAGCCACGAAGTAATTACCGGGATTGCAATAATTGACTCCTCAAAAGGCTCAAAGGTAGTCGAATATGAAAAAACGATAGTTACCTTCAGAAACCTTGAAAATGACAGAATCAACTCATATATTGCCACTGGAGAGGTTTTAGATAAAGCAGGTGCTTATGGCATCCAGGGCAAAGGAGCTCTCCTTGTGGAGAAAATTGAAGGCTGTTACTTCAATGTGGTTGGACTGCCATTGACGAAGCTTGAGTCATGTCTTGAAAAATATTTCGACACAAAATTTTTGTAAAGGATGATGCGGCAAAATGCAGAAGAATGACATAAGGGATAAAGGCTACACGATAAAGGACCTGCCCAAAAGTGAAAGACCTAGGGAAAAATTATTGGCTCATGGACCAGATGCACTGTCCAATGCGGAGCTATTAGCAGTGATAATAAGGACCGGAACCGGTTCGGAAACTGCAATAGAGGTTTCAACGAGACTTCTTGGGATGGATAATAGAGGGATAAGGCATCTGATGGATGCATCTATTAATGATCTGACAAAGATAAAAGGCATTGGGGAATGCAAGGCAGCACAGATAATCGCAGCTATAGAGCTAGGCAGGAGGATAAAGCGTATTGGTTATTATGATAAGGTAAGGGTTACATCACCTGAAATAGTTGCTGAGGTTTTGATGGACGAAATGAGCAGCCTTTATAAGGAGCATTTCAGGACTGTAATACTCGATACAAAAAACCAGATAATTTGTATTGAAAATATATCGATAGGAACTCTTAATGCATCAATAGTGCATCCCCGTGATGTATTTAAAGCAGCAATAAAAAACAATGGCAACTCCGTGATCCTGGTACATAATCACCCCAGCGGTGACACCACACCCAGCGTTGAGGATATCAACATTACGAAAAGACTCGTCGAGGGTGGGAATCTTATGGGTATCAAGGTTTTGGACCACTTGATTGTTGGAAATGGAACTTATTTGAGCATGAAAGAGAAAAATTTAATGTAAACATGGAGGACGGAAATGGTGCTAACAAATGCTTTCACAAAGGATATGGGAATAGATTTAGGTACAGCAAACACGTTGGTTTTTATTAAGGGCAAAGGTATCATAATCAGAGAACCTTCGGTTGTTGCCATTGATAAATTCAGCAAGCAGGTACTGGCCGTAGGAGAAGAAGCAAAAAAAATGATAGGCAGGACCCCTGGAAACATAGTTGCCATTAGACCTTTAAAGGATGGTGTGATAGCAGATTTTGATGTAACGCAGGAAATGCTGAAGTATTTCATCAGAAAAGCAACACAAAAAAAATCCTTGTTCCAGCCAAGGGTAGTCGTATGCGTACCTAGTGGAGTTACCGAAGTTGAGAAGAGAGCTGTTGAAGAGGCTACAATTCAAGCTGGTGCTAAAGATGCATTCCTGATTGAAGAGCCAATGGCTGCTGCTATAGGAGCAGGACTTCCTGTTCAGGAGCCCACAGGCAGTATGGTAGTAGATATTGGAGGGGGAACAACAGAGGTTGCAGTAATTTCGCTTGGAGGGATAGTAACCAGTAAGTCTATAAGAGTAGGCGGAGATGAACTGGATAATTATATCGTGAACTATGTTAAGAAGGAATACAGTCTTATGATAGGCGAGAGAACTGCTGAGGAAGTCAAAATTGAAATTGGGTCGGCTATGGACAGCAATGAACTTGGTGCAATGGACATCAGAGGAAGAGATCTTGTGAGCGGACTTCCAAAAACGATCTCAATATCTTCAAGAGAGATAAATGAGGCTCTAAAGGAGCCTGTGAACAATATTATAGATGCAATAAAGTCCACCTTGGAGAAGACTCCTCCCGAGCTTTCCTCTGACGTTATGGAGATGGGGATAGTCCTGACAGGGGGGGGAGCGTTGCTTCACAATCTGGATAAGCTTGTGACTATAGAAACCGGAATTCCTGTAAGAGTTGCAGATAGTCCTCTGGATTGTGTGGCTTTGGGAACAGGAAAGGCACTTGAAAGTATAGAGATATTGAAAAAGACCTCAACCAAATATCGCAGATAGGGTAGGGATTTGGCATGTATTTTTTAAAAAAATACAAAGAAAGAATGATAGTGGCTGCAGTTGCTATCATTCTTATTGTAATAATTGGATATACGGCAAGGGAAAGACTCAACATATCTCGTTCGGAAAATCTGATCGGGAAGCTTTTGCGTCCTGTTATAAGCTTTTCTTCAGATGTTCAAAACAGGGTGAGTGGATTTTTCACCTCAATCGGAGATGTTTTTGATGCCAAAGAAGAGAATGAGGTCCTACACGCAAGGATAAAGCAGCTGGAAAGCGAAAACAGGGATCTTCAAAATATCATTGGTAAGGCTGACTACTTAAAACGGGAACAGATGCTTACTGAGAATACACCCTATGATTTAATTAAAGCAAGGATCATTGCTAAGGAACCAGGAAACTGGTTTGATCAATTCATAATAGATAAAGGCAGTAAAGATGGGATATCAAAAGGAGATACTGTTGTCCAGGGTATAGAGATAGAAAAGGATGTGTACATCGAGTGTCTTGTTGGGAGGATAGTGGATACTGGTGACAATTGGTCAAAGGTAGTGTCACTGATAGATGAGCTTAACAGCACATCTTTTAAAATAATAAGGACACAGGATGGTGGGATCGTCTCAGGAAGTGTGGATGGACTACTTGAGGGATATCTATTTGATTACACAGCAGATGTAATTGAAGGAGACCAGCTTTACACCTCTGGACTTGGAGGGATATACACAAAGGATATTTACATTGGAGAGGTATCTGAGATCATTGGGGATCAGGAGGAGCTTACAAAAAGACTCGTAATTGAGCCTGCACTTGATTTTAAAAAGCTTTACAATGTATTTATAATCAACAATCAGGAAGAGGGATCCTATTGACAACATTTTTGGTCGGTATGACCTTGATACTGAATATCATACTCCAGTCCGTGATACTTCCAGGTTTTAAAGTGTTGGGTGCCAGTCCTAATACAGCCTTGGCAATAGTTGTTGTTATCGCACTTTCCAGAGGAAGGATATATGGGGGGGTAGTGGGACTTATTTCCGGACTCATAATGGATGTAATGTTCTCCATGACGATAGGAATAAGCTCCTTGATTCTATTTATAATTGGATATGTTACTGGCATAGCTGCGGATTCATTTGCAAAGGAAAATGCAGTTAATCCGGTAATCTTTACATTGTTGGGCACCGTTTTCTACAATGCTCTGTTTGCTATGTTTATGTATTTTGCTTCCCGAAATGTTACGCTTGAATATGCAGTAAAAAGTATACTTTCTTTTGAACTTATTCTTAATGGAATAGCTGCCTTACTGATATATATGCTTTTCAGAAAGATTTTTTCCAGACCGCAGATAAGGTTTAATAAAAGGTGATCAAATGAAGCTTAGTGAAAAAATATTCAACCGATATAATTTAATGATAGCCCTGCTTGTTCTTATAATGCTGGCTTTAATTTTTAAGCTCGCTACATTGACACTTGCTCAAGGAGATTACTACCGCGACTTGAGTGATAATAAGAGAGTCAAGGAGGTATTCACTACAGCTCCAAGAGGAGAAATAAGGGATAGATATGGCAGACTTTTAGCCGGTAATATTCCCAGCTTTACAGTACAGCTACTTAAGGATGAGCTTAACATAAAGGACAAGGAGCTTAGAAACAGCTATCTTATAAGGTTAGTCCGTTTTTTGGAGGAAGATGGGGTTCCCTATAACAATGATTATCCAATTCAATTGAATATTTTCGAATATAGCAGCATCGACCTTTATATGGCAAATGAGCTTTCGCCAGAGGATACAGTTATAACTGCTTTGATAGAAAACGGTCTTTTGATTGAACTTATGGGAAAGCAGCTACAGAAGCCTTATCAGGAGCATTTTCAACTCAGCATGTATAAGAGAGGTCTTGATGCAATTGCAGACAGAGGAATATCGACAGAAGGTCTAAGCTACGATTCGCCGGATGATGGTTCTATTGTCAAGGTTGTGCAGATTCTTGAAAGTGACAGAACTCTGGTAAGGAAGATGATCGACCACCCAATAGCCAGAGAGCTTGCTTTTGGATTATTGGAGGAGAAAGGCTTAGAATCCGGAGTTATTCTAAAGCCATACTCGTTGTCATTTCAAACTGATTATTTAAATCAAAAAATAGCACTTATGAAGCAATTTCCATTTGTGACGATGAATACAACTGCAAAACAAGACTTCATCAATTTATTCACTGAGGTATCACTCGAGTCATTTCTCCAAAAAATCATAACAACAGGTGATGAAACCGGTGAAAGGTTGGTCCCCGCACAGATACTGATAGATATGCTTAAGGCTGAGGGCATAGATTCAGCTGTAAACCTGCAAATTAATGAAGATCGCGAGGACGTCCTCTTAAGCATTTCAGGTGAGAGTTCCATCATATCTCCTCAGCCAGTCCGGGTTCTCATAAACGAGGCAGCAGAAAGCGGAGTACTCGAGAAGTTCATAACAGATCCTAAAATAATATACCAAGCCCAAGCAAAACTGATATCAGATGGAGTTAATCCAAGAATATCAGTGAGTGGCGAGATCGAATACGTCCATATAAATAATTTGAACAATTGGTATTCTGGAGTTCGCGCAGATCGAACTTCGGAACTCGAGGATATATTTAAGGAGCTCAAACAAAAGAACAATATCCCGGAGAACCTTAGCAAATATGAGACCATCGCAGTACTGGGGTTGTTAAATCAGTTGACCATTCAAGGATACCTTGCTTATCAACCTATAAACGTAGCTTATGGAATCAAGGATTCTACAGTAGCTAAAATTGAGGAAGAACTTTCGCAAGCTCCTGGTATCAAGGTTTCCATAGAACCTGTCCGATTTTACCCGGAGGGTTCTACTGCTGCACACGTATTGGGTTATATTGGGAAAATCAGTCAGCCTAATGAGATAGAGAAGTATATTAGAAACGAAGGCTATTCTCCAGGCACTCTGATTGGCAAAACAGGTATTGAAGAAAGCTTTGAACTGCATCTGCGAGGACAGAGCGGCGTCAAAAAAGTAGAGGTTGACGTAATTGGAAATACCACCAATGTCTTGGAGGAGATCAAGCCTATACCTGGGAATACTCTATATTTGACACTTGATCTCAAGCTTCAGCAGGTGGCCGAAGAGGCTCTTAAAAAGACCCTTGATCAGTTGAGTAAAGGCGGAACTTACGAGAGCAAATGGGGAAATTATACATTCGGGATCCAAAGAAGAAAGAACAGGCCTTACATCAATGCTACTTCAGGTGCAGTTGTAGTAATAGATGTAAAAACCGGAGAAACCTTAGCTATGGCCAGCTACCCTGCTTACGATCCAAATCTGTTTTCTACAGGTATAAGCAATCCTGACTGGTTGAGTCTATTCCCCGAAGATACAGAAGATCCACTTGCACCAAGGCCTCTTTATAATATTGCGACCCAGACAGCAATTCAACCTGGATCAACATTCAAAATGGTAACAGGATTGGCAGCGTTGGAGAAGGGTTTAAACCCACTCCTTAGAATAAGAGATATGGGATATGTTACAGTAGGAAATAAAAACTTCCATTGCCTTATTTACACATCAACCGGAGGAACTCATGGGTATGAAAACTTTTATGAGGCATTAAGGGACTCCTGCAACTATTATTTCTACACTCTGGCATTGGGAAGAAATCAACGAACCGGCCAAAATATCGGAGTAAAGCTTGAGATAGAAGATATTGTAGAAACATCCAAGAAGCTTGGTTTGAATGATAAAACCGGAGTAGAGATCAATGTTCCTGCAGAGGTTTCAGGAGGAGTACCTGACCCACAGAGAAAAATTATAACTACGAAGTACTTGTTAAAGCAAATGCTGCAAAGAACGATTTCTGGCTATATAATGGAAGACAAAGATTTGACTGCGGAGGACATCGATACAGTTATAAATGAAATAATTTCCTGGACAGATATGGAAACTCCCATGACCAGAGGAGAGGTTGTCAGAAGACTGACTGAGATGGGCATAGAGCCTGAGCTAAGATTGCCAGGCGAACGAGAAGGACTCGCAGATAAAATAAAGTACACCTACTTAAATCAGGCTGGGTGGAACATAGCTGATACCTTGAATGTAACTATAGGCCAGGGCCAGAGTGCATACACGCCTATCCAAATGGCAAACTATATTGCTACAATAGCAAATGGAGGTTATCTAAATAAGGTAACGCTTATTGAATCCATTAGAGATTATAGCAACTCTGCTGTACTTTATGAACACAGAGCTGAGGGTTCACTCATAGAGCTTAACAACTATGAAAATCTTGACCATGTAAAAAAAGGTATGCAAATGGTTGCTGAGGATGGTACTGCAAGAAGAGTGTTCTCAGGTTTTCCAATAGAAGTTGGTGTAAAAACAGGAACTGCCGAAAGAAGTGGAATAAATCCTTCCACAGGTGATACCTATGATGACTTTGCGTGGTTTGTGGGGTTTGCACCGTTCGATGAGCCTGAAATAGCAGTGGCTACAGTCATTTTCCAGGGCGGAAGTGGTGGCTACGCTGCTCCGATGGTAAGGGATATCATAGCTCAGTATTTGGGACTGAATACACCTGAGGTCCAGACCTCATTGCCTATCGAAGGAGAACTAATACTTGACTGAAACATAATTGCTGCAGCTATAGATTTTTTAATCAATAACTAGTAAAATAGTGACAAGGATGTTTTGACGGAGGTAACCAATGAAGAACGATCTAGTTACAATCAAGGGAATGGCAGACGGAATGTATATTGAAGTAAGAGGAAATGATCTTGAATCCTTGACTACAGCGATTCATGAAAAGATCATGAAAGCTGGTGAATTTTTCAAGGGTGGAAAGCTGATTGAGGTAAGAGGAGATGAACTTTCTCCGGAAAACAGGCTGGAGCTTATGCTTATTTTAAAGTACAAATATGATTTCAAAGTAGACATTCCCGGCATTTCAGTGCCTGTAGCTGAGGAAGAAAAAACGGAGCCTGCGAAGATAAATGTATTTGAAGCAGAGGAGGGTCTCTCAAAATTTGTTCATGGAACTCTTCGATCAGGACAGGAGATTGCCTTCAACGGTAATATAGTAGTAATAGGAGACGTCAATCCTGGAGCGCAACTTAAAGCTAAGGGGAATATAGTTGTTCTTGGATCGCTTAAAGGGCTGGCACATGCAGGTGTAGGCGGAAACACTAAGGCTGTCGTAGCCGCATACAGCTTACTTCCTACTCAGCTGAGAATAGCAGATCTTATAGTAAGACCACCTGAGGATGACACTCAGTATAAGTATCCTGAGATTGCAAGGATTGTTGATGGTGAGGTGGTAATAGAGCCTTACTTGCCAAACAAATAAAAGGGAGGAAAATAAATGGACAACGAAAAAATGGGTACAGCAATTGTTGTAACTTCCGGGAAAGGAGGCGTTGGGAAAACAACTACCAGTGCCAACTTAGGTACAGGTTTGGCAATGTTGGGCTATTCAGTAGTAGTTCTTGATGCTGATATTGGGCTTAGAAATCTCGACGTAGTAATGGGGCTTGAAAACAGGATAGTTTACGATATCGTGGATGTTGTTGAGAAGAACTGCAGACTAAAGCAAGCGTTGATAAAGGACAAGAGACATGAAAAACTGTTCCTGCTGCCGGCAGCACAAACTAAGGACAAGACTGCAGTAAAGCCGGAGCAAATGGTTGAGCTTGTTAACGAGCTTAAGAAGAATTATGATTATATAATTATAGATTCTCCAGCCGGAATTGAGCAAGGCTTCCAATACTCTATAGCTGGTGCTGACAGAGCAGTAATAGTAACAACTCCCGAAATATCAGCAGTAAGAGATGCGGATAGGGTAATCGGGATACTGGAAGCAAAGGAGCTTCACGATCCAACCCTTATAATTAACAGGATAAGGACCGACATGGTAAAACGTGGAGACATGATGAGCATCGACGATATATTGGATATTCTTGCCATAGATCTTTTAGGAATAGTTCCAGATGATGAATCGATAGTAATATCCACCAACAAGGGCGAACCGGTCGTTATGGATGATAAAGCCATTTCAGGGAAAGCTTACAGGAACATTGTAAGAAGGATCACTGGTGAAGAGGTAGAACTGCTGAACCTGGAAGCAAACGACGAAAGCAAGTTCAGTAAGGTACTTAAACTTATATTCGGTAAATAAGGGGGGATTGGCTTGGATTTTTTCAAAATGTTTACCAAAAAACAGGAAAAAAGCAAAAATGTCGCTAAAGAAAGACTAAAGCTTGTGTTGGTACATGACCGAGCCGATTTGTCTCCTAGATTTCTGGAAATGATAAAGACTGATATAGTCAAAGTTATTTCCCAGTATGCTGAAATAGATGAGGCTGAGATCGATATAAAGATGACCAAAATGAAAAAGGATGGGAATTCATCACCTGTATCAGCGTTGGTGGCAAACATCCCGATAGTGAAAGTTAAGGAGAAAAAGAAGTAGAAAAAAGCTCTAACCTTGGTTAGAGCTTTTTATGCGGGAAGGTGAATAGGAATGTCTTTGATATATACTTAAGCAATGGTAATATTATATTGAAGAATTGATGAAAGGTGAATCAGATGATAGATAAATATAAGCTGGATAAAGTTTTAATGAAGGTGGAGAAGCCTGCCAGGTATATTGGTATGGAACAAAATTCAATAAAAAAAGACCTGAGCAAAGCGGCTGTGAAGTTTGTTTTCTCCTTCCCGGATGTCTACGAGGTGGGTATGTCACATCTTGGCATGCACATACTTTACAACCTCATAAACAAAGAAGCTGATATGGTTTGTGAGAGAGTATTTGCACCATGGGTCGATATGGAAGAGCAAATGAGGTCAGAAAAACTGCCTCTTTTTACTCTGGAAAGCAAGGAGGAGGTAAGAAACTTTGATTTTCTGGGATTTACTCTTCAATATGAGATGAGCTACACAAACATACTCAATATACTGGATCTTTCCGGTATTCCTATACTCTCAAGAGATAGGAAGGAAGGCGATACTATAGTCGTAGCAGGTGGTCCTTGTGCGTACAATCCAGAACCTCTTTGGCAGTTCATAGATATATTTGTGATTGGAGAAGGAGAAGAAGTAACTCTGGAACTATTGGATTTGTATAAAGAGCATAAAAAAGAAGGCTTTGGAAGAAAAGCATTCCTCGTTGATGCTGCAAGAAGGATCGAGGGTGTTTACGTACCTTCACTCTACACAGAGATATATAATGACGATGGTACAGTACGCGGAAGAATGAAGCTGATAGACGATATTCCGGAAATCATAGAAAAGCGGATGATAAGAGACCTGGACACTATGTTTTCACCGGAAAGCATGATAGTTCCATATCTGGAAACAGTTCATGACAGGATATCAATGGAGATCTTCAGAGGGTGTACGCATGGCTGCAGATTCTGCCAGGCGGGAATGATTTACAGACCGATTCGTGAAAAATCCGTTGATCGTTTATTGGAACTATCAGAAAAGCTTGTAGAGTCAACTGGCTACGAAACCATATCGCTTTCCTCGCTCAGCTCCTGCGATTATTCTCAACTGCAAATGCTTGTTTCAAGTCTGCTTGAGAAGCACTCAGATAAGAAGGTAGGAGTGTCTTTGCCTTCACTTCGGTTAAACTCCGTTAGCATGGAAGTATTGAAGGAGATAGAAAAGGTAAGGAAATCTGGGCTTACGTTTGCTCCTGAAGCAGGAAGCCAAAGGCTTAGAGATGTAATAAACAAGGGAGTAAGTGAAGAAGATCTTGAGACTGCAGTCACTATGGCATTTAAAGAGGGCTGGTCAAGAGTAAAGCTATATTTTATGATAGGACTTCCAACAGAAACCGATGAGGATGTAATGGGGATAAAGAGGCTTACATATTTGGTAAAGGACCTTTTCTTCAATCGACCAAAGGAAGAGCGGATTGGTAATTTCCAGGTGACAGCCAGTGCATCTTGCTTTGTGCCAAAGCCGTTTACACCATTTCAGTGGCATGGGCAGGCAACAGAAGAGGAGTTCAGATCCAGGATAAAACTGGTAAAGGATAGCATAAGAGACAATAAGGTAACTTTTAATTACCATGATCCAAAAACCTCATATCTTGAGGCTGTAGTGGCAAGGGGAGACAGAAAAGTCAGCAATGCTATTCTTAAAGCCTGGGAGAATGGCTGCAGATTTGACGGATGGTCAGAGCACCTTAAGTACGATATATGGTTAGCTGCATTCGAAGCTGCAGGCATTGACGGGAGCTTCTATGCTAACAGACAAAGAAGCCTCGATGAGATTTTCCCTTGGGATTTCATAAGTCCGGGACCTTCCAAGAGCTACCTCTTAAGGGAGTATAAAAAGGCTTTGGAAGGAGACACAACCAGAGACTGCAGACTAGGTTGTACGGGCTGTGGAATATCTGATTGTGCAATGTGGGGGGTGTTTAATTGATAATCCGCGTAAGATTCACAAAGACAGGTTACCTAAAATTTCTGTCACACCTTGACCTGGTAAGGCTTTTTACCAGATCTTTCTCGAGGTCGGGTATTCCTGTAAAATTCACTGAAGGCTTTAACCCGCACCCAAAATTCTCAATTGGAAACCCATTGTCACTGGGAATAGAAAGTACTGCTGAATATATGGAGATAGAGTTTGCAGAAGATATTAGACCTGAGAAGGTAATGGTAAGTCTTAACACAGTTTTACCTGAAGGTATAAAAGTGACAGAGGCGGTAGTGAGTGAAGGCACAGCATCACTTACATCACTTATAAGGTGGTCACACTATGAGATCCGACTTTGGGTAAAAAATGAAGCAGACAGGACTACTTTAGCAGATAAACTCAAAGGTTGGGATGATTTAGATTCCGTATTCATCGATAAAAAGAAAAAAAGGGGGAAAAATAAAATATCAGTCCGGGTGGACATAAAACCGCTTATTGGGAACCTTCAATTCAAAGATTTTGACCAGGATGGCTTTGCTGTATTGGGTGCTTTGCTTAAAACTGGTGAAGAGGGCAATTTGAAACCTTCTGATTTGGCAGAGGCACTGGAAACGCATCTCAGTCTTGGAATTGACCTTGAAATGACTCAAATAAAAAGACTTGATGCTTTCGTCGAAAAGGATGGTAAGATAGAAAAACCAATTTAGTCAGGAAGTGAGGAAATGAACGTCATTTACATCGATACCTCCGATGGATCCCTAAGAATATGCATAGTAGAGGACGGCAGGCTTGTAGAGTACTTTAAAGACGACATGCAAAGTCAGGGGATACTAGGGAATGTCTACAGGGGAAGGGTTGAAAATGTTCTACAGGGAATGGAGGCAGCATTCGTTGATATTGGCATAGGAAAGAATGCATATCTGCATATCAAGGATGCACTTGAGAAAGATCATTTAGGTCTAAAGGATAAGCCTTCTATCGACGATATTATAACCAGAGGCGAAGATATAATCGTTCAGGTGATCAAGGAGCCTCTTGGAAACAAAGGCCCTAAGGTAACAAGACATATTAGTATTCCTGGAAGATACATGGTACTTACTCCTTTCTCATCGAGGGTAAATATTTCAAACAAAATAAAAGACATTAGCGAAAGCTCAAGACTAAAGGAGCTTGGGAAGATGATTGTGAAGGATGACATGGGAATGATATTCAGGACCGTATCCGAGAATACTGAAGCCGAGCTTTTAAAGGGTGAATATGAGCAACTATATAAACTTTATAAAATTATTGAGCAGGAGAAGAACTATCTCCCAACTCCAAAGCTCATATATAGCGAGCTGGACCTGCTGTCACAGATAATCCGGGATTATTACAAGTACCCAAATACTGAAATAGTTGTCAATGACAGGAGTATCCAAAATAAGCTATATAACAACAAAGATCTTTCACAATATGATATGGAGGGAAAGATAATATTTGATCCTGATTTTAATATGGATTACAATATGAACATTCAAATCGACATGAAGGAAGCTCTGGCAAGAAGAGTACAGCTTAAGAGTGGTGGCTTTATCGTAATCGATGAGACTGAGGCTCTCACTGCAATCGATGTAAACACAGGTAAGTATGTGGGGAATTTTACTCTCGAGGACACAGTTTTAAGAACAAATATCGAGGCAGCGGCTGAAATAGCGCGTCAGTTGAGACTTCGTGATATTGGTGGTATAATAATAGTGGATTTCATAGATATGAAGAGTCACTCTGATATGGAGATAGTTGTAGAGAAGTTAATCTCTGCATTCAAGGGTGACAGAAATAAACCGATTGTAGTGGATGTAACAAAGCTGGGACTTGTTGAGGTGGTTAGAAAGAAGAATCGACCAACACTGGACAACAAGGTTTCAATAACTTGCCCTACCTGCGGAGGTAAGGGGAAAATAAGGAAAAATGAAGCTTGACATAGTTTTCGGTATCTGTTAAACTATTCAGGTGTAAAGCCGCTCAATGTGGGTTCAAAGCATAGTCACCTGACATTGGCGAGACTAGGTTAGAGGAGGTGCAGCAAGTAATGTACGCGATTATTGAAACAGGCGGAAAACAATACAAGGTTCAAGAAGGCGATATAGTTTATGTAGAAAAGTTGAATGCTGACGAAGGTCAGGCAGTAAGCTTTGACAGAGTACTATTGGTGTCAGGAGATGCTGGTTTGGTTCCCGGAAAACCGTATGTAGACGGAGCCAAAGTTGAAGGAACAGTTCTTGGTCAGGGGAAAGCAAAGAAGATCATTGTCTACAAGTATAAGGCTAAGAAAAACATCAGAAAGAAGCAAGGACATCGCCAACCTTTTACTAAGGTTCAAATCGACACGATCATAGGCTAATTATGATCAAGGCAAGTATTTTCAATGGACCCTTTAACCAAAGAATTGGATTTGAAATCAACGGACATGCAGATTATGCTCCACACGGTGAAGACATAATATGCGCTGCCGTATCCATACTGAGTTATACTGCACTAAACAGCCTCACCGAGGTTGCTGGAGTTAGCTTACATCAGCTTCAGATCGATATAGACGATGAAAAGGGCTATATGAAGGTGCTGGTAGACAAAAAGGTTATTGAAGAACCGACCAATAGAGATGTTCAAGTAGTTTTGAATACTCTGGCAATAGGCTTGGAAACCATAAAAGAAAGTTACCCTAAATATATCACCATCGAATATAGGGGAGGTGGAACTCGTGTTTAAATTGAATTTACAGCTGTTTGCTTCCAAAAAGGGAGTAGGTAGTTCTAAAAACGGTAGAGATAGTGAATCTAAAAGACTTGGCGTAAAAAGAGGAGACGGGCAATTTGTCCTAGCGGGAAATATCCTGGTCAGACAGAGAGGAACCAAAATCCATCCCGGCAATAATGTCGGTATAGGTGGAGATGATACTCTCTTCGCAACCGTCGACGGAGTTGTCAAGTTTGAAAGAAAAGGCCGCGACAAAAAACAAGTCAGCGTCTATCCTAAAGAAGAATTAGCATAGAAATTGAGCTTACCGTCAGGTAAGCTTTATTTTTTGCGAGTATAAGTTTGTAATGGAAAACTATGTTGAATGAGGATGATGACGATGTTTATTGATGTAGCTAAAATATTTGTTAAGGCTGGAAAAGGGGGCAACGGAGTTGTCGCCTGGAGAAGAGAGAAATATGAGCCTGCTGGTGGGCCATACGGTGGAGACGGAGGTAAAGGGGGCTCAATCATCCTTCATGCCGATGAAGGTATCAGGACGCTCATGGACTTCAGATATAAGAGGTCATACACAGGACAAAATGGAGAAGATGGGCGGGCAAAAAAGCAATTCGGAGCAGATGGTGAGGACATAATCCTTAAAGTACCCGTTGGAACACTTATTAAGGATGAAGAGACCGGGAAGGTAATAGTGGACCTTAAATATCCAGGGCAGGAGTTTGTGATTGCAAAAGGTGGTAAGGGTGGAAGAGGCAATGCCAGATTTGCCACAGCTACAAGACAAGCACCGGGTTTTGCTGAAGCAGGCAGGAAAGGGCAGGAAAGACATATAATTCTGGAACTGAAGCTGTTAGCTGATGTCGGGCTTATTGGGTTCCCTAATGTGGGTAAATCTACGCTTCTTTCTATAGTATCTGCAGCAAGGCCTAAGATTGCAAATTATCACTTTACAACCCTGAAGCCCAATCTTGGCGTAGTAAGGATCGCTGATGAAAAGAGCTTTGTGATTGCAGATATACCCGGCTTGATTGAAGGAGCTTCAAAGGGTGCGGGACTTGGTCATGATTTTCTAAGGCACATAGAAAGGACAAGGGTGCTTGTTCATGTTTTGGATGCTTCCGGAAGTGAGGGTAGAGATCCTATAGATGATTTTTATAAGATTAACCAGGAGCTTTCTCAATACAATGAGAAACTCATGGACAAGCCTCAAATCATTGCAGCAAATAAGACTGATATTCCAGGTGCAAAGGATTGGATAGTCAAGATCAAAGAGGAGTTTGAACCTAAGGGGATAGAAGTACACGAGATATCTGCTGCGTCCCAATCTGGGATAAGAGAACTTCTTTACTCAATTTGGGATCTTCTTGAAAAAACGGAGATCGTTTATGAGACATATGATGAGTTGCTTGAGGAAGAATATGAAGATATAAATGATGAAATAATTGTCCGTAAGGAAGAGGGAGACTATATTGTTGAGGGAGGCTTTATGGAAAGGCTGCTTCAGTCGACTTATATGGACGATAATGAGTCTCTCAAATACTTCCAAGAGATGCTGAGGAAAAAGGGAATAGTAGATGAGCTTAAAGCTCTTGGCATAACCGAAGGAGAATCGGTCTTCATTTGTGGTTATGAGTTCGAATTTTATGAATAAACGAGGAGTGAAGCAATGATAACAGGAAAACAAAGAAGCTACCTGAAAGGCATAGCCAATACCATAGACCCGATATTTCAGTTGGGTAAGAATGGATTGACGGAAAATTTCATTCGACAAGTGGATGATGCATTAAAGGCAAGAGAGATAGTTAAAATAAACGTATTGAAAAATTCAACGCTTGATCCTTCAGAGGTAGCTTCACAGCTGTCTGAGGAGTTGAATGCAGAATTTGTTCAGAGTATAGGAAGAAAGTTTGTTCTCTACAGACAATCAGAGGACAAACCTGAAATTATTCTTCCCAGATAATAATTTAGCTCCCAATAGGGGGAGGAGGGTTTAAATGGCCATAGGGGTAATGGGAGGAACATTTGATCCTATCCACATCGGGCATCTATTGATAAGTGAATATATCAGGGAGGAGTTTGGGTTGTCAAAAATTCTATTTATCCCAACCGGTGATCCCCCTCACAAGCCTGACAGGATAACACCTGCCAGAACAAGATTCGAGCTGGTCAAAAAAGCTGTTGCCGATAATATAGCCTTTGAGGTTTTGTCTATAGAAGCGGACAGACAGGGGAAAACCTACACTGTAGACACAGTATTTGAGCTTGAGAAATTATACCCGGGTGAAAGTCTTTTTTACATCATTGGGACGGATACATTGTACCAATTGAACACCTGGAAGGATCCATGGCTCCTTAAGGACAGGGTTAAATTTGTTGTCTATAATCGAGGTGGAGACAAGCTCGAGGTGGAAAGACAAATAAAATCCATAAGAGATGAGTTTGGTCTGTCATTCGTTTTAAGCAAAGGTCCAATGCTGGATATATCATCGACTGAGATAAGAAAGAGACTCGGATTAAGAAAATCGATAAAATACATGGTCCCTGATAGTATCGTTGAAGAAGTTAGGAGTATATCCATCGAGTTGGAGTTTGATTTGACTGCTATTGAGGGTATCGTCAGGGAAAGACTTGGAGAAAAAAGATTTCGTCATACCATGGGAGTTGCAAAAAAGGCGGTAGAGCTTGCAGTACGCTATGGTGCTGACAGTGACAAGGCTTATATTGCAGCATTGCTGCACGATTTGGCTAAGCCTATGGATCACGCCAGTATGTTGATGATGGCAAATGATTCTGGTATAATATTTGACAATGAAACTCTGGGAAGTACGGATTTATTACATGGAGCTATTGGGGCATATATTTCTGAAAAGGAAATCGGAATAGGGGATACTGAAATACTGGATGCCATCAGGTACCACACTACAGGGCGTCCTGATATGACAGTATTGGATAAAGTAATATATCTTGCAGACTTTATCGAACCAGGAAGGAGCTTCCCTGGAGTGGATGAAATACGGAAACTATCAATGATAGACCTTAATGAGGCTGTGATAGCAGCTTTAGAGAGTACGATCGAGCATTTGAACAGGGCTGGCAAAAAAGTTCACAGTTCGACGGTTGAGTCGAGAGATTACCTGATTATGGAGAAAAATTTGGAGATATAGATGAAAAATCAAAACATGAAGCTTTTTATTAAGTATTTTGCGTTATTTTTTACGGTATTTACACTACTGTTTTTTGCGGTCGGCTTAATCACAGAGGGCACGAGCAAAAACATGACATTCTTAATGATGGGCATCGACTCAAAGAGCTTTGCTGAGAGCAAAGGCGTAAGGTCAGATACTATCATGCTCTTTAATGTGGACAGAGGGACTGGTGAAATTTCCATCTTGTCCATACCACGGGACACGAGAACACCCATAGAAGGTAGAAAAAACAAAGAGAAGATCAACCACAGCTTCGCGTATGGCGGGCCTGAATTGACTGTAAAAACCGTTGAGAATCTTCTTGGGATAGATATAGATCATTATGTGGTGGTTGACTATCAGGTAGTATCGGAATATGTCGATTTGATTGGAGGAGTCAGGTTCAACGTCCCCATGGATATGTCTTATTCCGATCCGGTCGCAGATCCACCTTTGAAAATCGATCTTAAGGCAGGAGAACAGATTCTTGATGGTGACAAAGCCCTTCAGTATTTAAGATACAGAAAAGGCTATAAAAATGCTGATTTGGGAAGAATTGAAGCCCAGCAGTCATTCCTGAAGGAATTGATAGCTCAATCGGCCAAGCCAGGTATCGTACTAAAAATACCGGGGCTATATGGAATATACAATAGTGGGGTAAACACAGACATTCCACTGACTAAGCTTGCATTATACGGGATATCCATATTTAAATATGACCTGAGCAATTTGATCAGCGAGACTTTACCCGGCTCTCCGAAGACTATTGATGGGGTTTCTTACTACATCCATTCTGAAGAGAAAACGGCTGAGATCATACAAAGTATGATAGAAACAAATAATCAATAGATTGTTATTAATGAAAGGAGAGTGGAATAATGACAGAAATCACTAAAAAGCTTGAAATAATCAAAAAGGCTGTTGATGACAAGAAAGGGCTGGATATGGAAGTTCTGGAGGTTGGAAAGCTTACTACGATAGCTGAGTATTTTGTAATAGCAAGTGGCAACTCCTCAAGTCAGGTCTTGTCTATTGCAGATGAAATCGATGAGAAAATGTCATTGGAAGGATTTGAAACCTTGGGTACCAAGGAAGGGTACAGAAGTGCAAGGTGGATAGTTTTGGATTATGATGATGTGGTGGTACACATTTTTCATAGAGAAGAAAGGGAGTACTACAATCTTGAAAGATTGTGGTCTGAATTCGCAAGAAAGCCTAAGGAGGATTAACAGATGAAAATTGAGTATTTGGCAACAGAAAAAGCCCCAGCAGCAGTAGGTCCTTATTCGCAAGGCATAAAGGCAGGTCAATTTGTTTTCACGTCAGGGCAGCTTCCTCTTGATCCCAAAACAGGACAATTGGTGCAAGATGACATTCAAACTGCAACCAGAGTTGCTTTGGAGAATGTTAAGGCCGTATTGGCTGCTTCAGGCGCAACACTTGAGGATGTTGTAAAGGTCACAGTATTTGTAAAGGATATGAACGACTTTGGCAAGATCAATGAGGTGTACGCTGAGTTCTTCGCCAACCACAAGCCTGCAAGAAGCCTTGTGGAGGTAGCCAGACTTCCAAAGGATGGAGTAATAGAAATTGAGGCAGTTGCGGCTATAGCATAATATAAAATCACTTGAGAGTTTATTCTCAAGTGATTTTTTTAGAAACGTATTGTTGAAGGAGTTCTTCTCCTGGATTTTTTTCTCGATTTCTTCCTGTTCAATGCATAAGCTCTAAGAAGTATCAATAGACCAAATACAAAAAGATACCATTTGCTCAGAATTCTGTTATGGAGCTTAGTCATAGGATCGATCTCCACATCCGATGTGGCTATTACATTTCCTCCACCTATGATCTTCCCATTTAAAACATAATCTACCGTACCGATGATTTGTCCCTTCTCAACAGGCGCCCTCAGATCTGCAACGGGATTTATCTTTTTTTCGACCATAAAAGCATCACTACCCGAAACGGGGTAGATAACATCCCTGTCAAGAATACCTGCAACAAATGGGACAACGCCTTGTGAAACGGGAATGTTGTCAATATACTCGTTAAAATTGGCTATAGCTTTATTCTGGAAATTCGAGAATCCGTAGTTCAAAAGCTTATGTGTATCTGAATAGCTGCCATTTCCTTCTGCTTTAAGTACGGCAGCTACAAGCCTTTGATCGTTTCTTTCAGCATAAGATACAAGACAATTCATAGCCTCAGAGGTATAACCCGTTTTGATTCCGGAAGCACCTTCATACTTTGCATTAACAAGCACACCATTCACATCTATTTTCTCTGTACTGTATAGGAGCTTATTAGTTATCTTGATATATCTTGTCTCGGCCTTCTTATTTGTAGGGGGTATCTCATATGTAACGGTACTCACTATGCTTCTTATAGTCTCAAGCTCCATAGCTCTTCTGCCGATCAACGCCAGATCATGAGCCGTTGAAATATGTTCATCATTATGAAGACCGTTTGGGTTTACGAAATTTGTATCGGTCGCCCCCAATTCTCTTGCCCTTTCGTTCATCATTCTGACAAAATTATCCACGCTTCCTCCAATATGCTTTGCAATTGCAAGGGCAGCATCATTTGCAGAGGGCAGCATCATTGCATAAAGCAGCTGCTCAAGTGTAAGCTGTTCGCCAGGCTCGAGTGCTATATGGCTTCCCTTTGTCAGGCTTACGACCTCCTGGTCTACTGTTACGATATCCTGAAGATTTCCCTTTTCCACTGCTAAAATAGCCGTCATCATCTTTGTTGTACTTGCGGGATATAGCTTCATACTGCTATTATTATCATATAAGATCTTTCCTGTATCGAAATCAATGAGTATCGAGCTGGGAGCGGAAAGGCTTATATTTTCAGCGAATACTGTATATGTGTTAAGGAGAGATGCTAACACTAAAATCATGATCACAAGTTTCTTCATTATGTACACCACCGTTGATTTTTGTATTTTACAATAATAGATTATATCAGATTTTACAAAAAAACTTAACGGTGATAAGATAAATAATTATTCATGACATTAGTAATCACTAAAGGGTTTGACAGGAGGATGGATATGGATTTCTTTACAAAGAAGGAGCAAATAGCTATACTGAGTATAGCCATCATTTTGTTGGCTTATTTTGGAATTGGAGGGTATATAAGAAAAAACCAGCCAACACAACCACTGGCTTTGATTCAGTCTGAAACATCTGTTAAATATGATGAAAAAGAAGAATCGGAGGAGCCTTCGCTAATAATGGTTCATATCAGCGGGCAGGTGTATTACCCGGGAATATATGAGCTTATAAGCGGCGATCGGGTAAAGGATGCAGTTGATCTTGCAGGTGGCTTGACAAAGTCAGCTGACATTGACCGTATAAATCTTGCGAAAAAACTTAAAGATGAGGATAAGATATATATACCAGCGATCGGAGAGGAAGTTTCCCAGAACATAGAAGCCATAAATACAGGAAGCGATAATGGCTTGATAAACATTAATACCTGCAGCAAGGAGGAGCTCGACAGCCTGCCTGGAATTGGATCGGTTATAGCCGACAGGATAATTGAGTACAGGAAAAGTAGTAGGTTTGAGAGTATAGATGATATAAGGAACGTATCAGGTATTGGAGATGCTAAATTCAACGACATAAAGGACCTGATCACAGTTGACTAGGAGGAACAAATATGGAAGAAATAAGATTGACCCAATTGACGAAAAGCTCTGGGTGAGCGGCCAAAATCGGACCCGATATACTTGCACAGGTCCTGTGCAATCTACCAAAGACAAATGATGAGAACCTGTTGGTTGGAATCGACACCTCCGACGATGCAGCAGTGTATAGGATCAACGATGATCTGGCAATGATACAAACCCTGGACTTTTTTACTCCAGTGGTCGATGATCCATATACCTTTGGACTAATAGCAGCCGCGAATTCCCTGAGTGATGTTTATGCGATGGGGGGAGAACCCAGGCTGGCACTTAATATAGTTTGTTTTCCTGAATGTCTGGAGCCTTCAGTGCTTTCTGAGATACTGCGGGGCGGATATGATAAGGTAACAGAGTCAGGGGCTATACTTGTTGGGGGACATTCTGTTTCAGATGATGAACCAAAATATGGACTATCAGTTACAGGCTTTGTACATCCTGAAAGCATCAAAAAAAACAGTTCATCCAGGCCAGGTGATGTACTCGTGCTTACCAAACCCCTGGGGCTTGGTATAATAAACACGGCAATAAAGGGTGAGTTAGCAAGCGAAGAATCCTATGATAAAGCCGTCAAAGTAATGACAACTCTCAATAGGGAAGGGATGGAAGCCTTCAAAGGCCTCAGCGAAGTAAACAGCGTAACCGATATAACAGGTTTTGGGCTGTTGGGTCATTGCCTCGAAATGGCTGAGGGAAGCAACACGACAATAATTATTGAATCGAAGAAGGTGCCTTATATTGAAGAAGCCAGAGATTATGCAGAGATGGGGTTGATTCCTGCCGGAGCATACAACAACAGAAGCCACATAGGCAACAAGGTCGAGGTGGCTGCAAGTGTTCCCAGGTATCTTGAGGATATCCTGTTTGACCCCCAGACCTCAGGAGGATTGCTTATTTCAGCTTCGCCAAAAACCGCTGGGATCATTATGGATAATTTGAAGGATTCAGAAATTCCTCATGGGATAATCGGAAGAGTAGAAAATTTTACCGGAACACATCTTAAAGTAGAATAGAGAAGGGGTGACTGAGAATTGGAAACCAATTTATATACATTGATTCCCAAGGTCGACGAGATACTTGAATATGAAATAGTTAAAGAGTACCTGAACTCTTCTCCGCGGGCTGTTGTTCTTGAAGCCGTCAGAGAGGAAGCTGATGAGCTGAGAGAAGGTATAAAAAATGGTGAAAACAGGTCCTGGATTGAGGAACAGCTTGAAAAACTTGAATCATCAATTTCCTCAAGAATTGAAATGAAACTGCACTACAGCTTAAGAACAGTTGTTAATGCCACAGGTGTGGTAATCCATACAAACCTTGGCAGATCACTTATCGATAGACAAATAATGGAGCAGGTTTTAAGGACAGCAATATCATATTCCAACCTGGAATATGACCTAGACAAAGGCACCAGAGGTTCAAGGTATGATCATCTTGAACAGATTGCCGCTAAAATCGTTGGTGGGGAAGCTGCCCTAGTCGTCAACAACAATGCGGCTGCAGTCATGCTTGTTCTCTCAACTATGGCAAAAGGAAAGGAAGTTATAGTTTCCCGTGGCGAGCTGATAGAGATTGGAGGAGCCTTCAGGATCCCTGCGGTAATGGAGCAAAGCGGGGCTAAGCTAATTGAGGTTGGAACAACCAATAAAACGCATTTATGGGACTACGAGGCTGCCATAACTGAAAACACGGCTGCTATTCTGAAAGTCCATACATCAAATTACAGAATAATGGGCTTTACCTCTTCAGTTGACAGCGAGGAGCTGCTGCCGTTAAAGGAGAAGTATGGAATTCCTGTGATCGAAGATTTGGGAAGCGGCGTGCTTGTAGATCTTTCAAAATTCGGACTTTCTTACGAGCCCACAGTATCATCCTGTATAAGAAAGGGAGTAGATGTAGTGACCTTTAGCGGAGACAAGCTATTGGGAGGTCCTCAGGCAGGAGTAATTGTCGGAAGGAAGGAGTACATCGATAGAATGAAAAAAAATCCCCTTACCCGCGCCCTAAGAGTGGACAAATTTACAATATCTGCACTCGAGGCTACAATGAGGCTTTATCTGGATGAGGAAACTGCAATTAAAAGGATACCGACACTTAGAATGCTTACAATGAGTTATGCTGAAATCTCTGAGAAAGCTCAAGACCTAATGGATTTACTCAGATCATCCATAAGTGATCTTCCAGTAGCCATAAGTTTGGAGGATGATTTTTCAGAGGTAGGTGGCGGTTCTCTACCAATGGAAAGGATACCAACAAAGTGCGTTGCTTTAGAACCCTTGGCAGGCAGTGCTGTAATTCTTGAGAAAGGCTTAAGAGGCTATGAAGTGCCTGTCATATCACGAATAAGCAAAGAAAAGGTTTTGCTGGACCCAAGGACAATTCAGGAGGATGAGCTTGATATTATCAATAAAGCCCTCCTGTTTGCAGCTAGTAAGCTTAAGGAGTGTAGGTAATGAAGCACTTGATCATAGGCACTGCTGGTCACATAGACCATGGTAAAACGACATTAATCAAGGCTTTGACAGGCAGGAATACTGATCGCCTTAAAGAGGAGCAGGAAAGAGGAATATCAATAGAGCTGGGATTTACCTACTTTGATCTTCCCGGAGGGCAAAGAGCGGGGATAATTGATGTACCCGGCCATGAGAAATTCATTAGGAATATGTTAGCAGGTGTAATAGGAATAGATATTGTATTGTTGGTAGTAGCAGCAGATGAGGGTATTATGCCACAAACGGCTGAACATCTTGCAATTCTTGACCTTGTCGGCGTGAAGAGCGGGTTTGTTGTAATTACCAAATCTGATTTGGTTGATGACGAATGGCTACAGCTGGTGGAGGAGGAGATCAAGGATGAAGTAAAGGGTACCTTCCTTGAGGGAGCCTCTATAATACCAGTATCCTCAACAGAAAAAATAGGAATTAGTAATGTTATAGAAGAAATATTAAAACTATCGGAATCACTCGAGGATAAAAGCCTCGATGACATGCCAAGGCTACCGGTGGACAGGGTATTTACAATTTCAGGCTTCGGGACAGTGGTCACAGGTACCCTTCTTGCGGGGAGCCTTAAGGTAGGAGATGAGATACAGGTCTATCCAGGTGATACCATAGCAAGGATAAGATCAATTCAGGTACACGATCAGGATGCGTCAGTAGCATATGGGGGACAAAGAGTTGCTCTTAATCTTGCGGGCGTAAAAAAATCTCAGATAGACCGAGGCAGCATTGTCGCCCCAGTCAATTCAATGAGATCCACCATGATGCTTGATGTAAAAATTAAGCTATTGAGATCCTTAAGCAAGGGATTGGAGAATAGGACCAGATTAAAGCTCTATCTTGGAACAGATGAAATACTCTGCAGAGTAGTGCTTCTTGACAGAGAAGTACTTGACCCTGGGGATGAGACATACGCTCAGCTCAGGCTTGAGGAGGAGACAGTTGCAAAAATGGGTGACAGGTTCATCCTCAGATTTTATTCCCCAATGTTCACAGTTGGAGGAGGTGAGGTTCTCGAGCCAAATCCAGTGAAGAGAAAAAGGTTCGATGAGAAAAGCCTGGAAGAACTGGCGATCAAGGATCAAGGGAATTTCAGTGAAATTGTGGAGCATATAGTCGAAGAAAACAGTAGGAGCTACCACTCATTGAAGGAAATATCCAAAACGGCCTCAATGCTTGAAGAAAATCTGGAAGAGGAGATAAAAAAGCTTGAGGGAAATGGGAAGGTAATAATTTTTAGACTAAGCAAAGACATTTATCCTGTCCACAAAAAAGTATTGGATTTATTAGAGGATCAAATCATTGGTGAGCTCGAGGACTTCCATAAAAAGTTCCCGATAAGAAACGGAATGGCGAAAGAAGAGCTTAGAAGCAGGTTTCTGTCAAAAGCTAAACCAAGACTGGCTGAAGAGATACTTGATCATTTGATTACCGGTGGAAGAATCAAACAACTAAAGGATCTTGTCGCTCTTTCAGGGTTTGAACCTGAACTTAATGACAAACAGCTGGCACTTAAAAAATGGATATTGGATAGCTTTGAAAAAGCTCCATTCATGCCTCCCAAGCGTGAGGATTTACAGGTGACCACTTTGGGTACTAATGGAGAAACTGAAGAAATGATTATGTATCTCATTGGCTCAGGCGAACTGGTGAAATTGTCTGATGATCTTTTTCTTTTGCCGTCAAGCTTGGAAAAGGCTAAATCGTCATTATATGATCTTATGGCAGAGGCAGGGAATATTACTGTAGGTGGATACAGGGATATATTAAATACAAATCGCAAAGTAGCAATCGGATTGCTGGAGTATTTTGATCAAATCAAGATAACAAGACGGTCCGGAGAAAACAGGGTACTGTTTAAGTAGCCAGGGGTGAAATGATGAGCGGAAGAGTGTTGATTGTAGATACAGATAAGTCCTTTGTCAAAGGTTTGAGATATTCTCTCGAGCAAGATGAATATGTGATAGAACATGCAGGAAGTGCAGCTGCTGCAATGGAACTGTTGAACAGGAAGAATTATGATATGGTTCTCACTGAGATCGAGCTTCCTGATAGCAACGGACTCCTGTTTTGCCAGAATTTGAGAACTATTTCTGCTGTTCCACTGATATTTATAACTAATGTTGATGAGGATATAAAGAAGATCCTGGCACTTGAATATGGTGCAGACGATTACCTTGTGAAGCCCTTTAACATCCTTGAACTCAAAGCACGGATAAAGGCTGTCCTAAGGAGATATTCAAACAAGCTTCAGGAAAGTGATGGCAATGTGATCGAGATAAGAGATATCAGGATAAACACAGTAGGCAGAAAAGTAACTTGTAAAGATAAGAATATTAGCCTTACCGGTAAAGAGTTTGATCTTCTATACGTTCTGGCATCAACCCCAGGAAAGGTATATACAAGGGAAGAGCTCCTGGAAAGAGTATGGGGCTATGCATATTATGGTGACCTGAGAACGGTGGATGTCCATATAAGGAGAATACGGGAAAAGCTTGAAAAAGACCCAAAAATCTCGGAATATATAATAACGAAATGGGGAGTAGGCTACTTTTTCAGAGAAAAATAATATTGATGTTTGGATTCGAATACTGTATAATGGCTTTTGTAGCCAATGGGGGTAGAGGAGTTCTGGTGGGCTCTCTGGTCTTCAAAACCAGCGCGAGGGGTTAGGAGCCTCTTGGGTGGGTTCGATTCCCACATACTCCCGCCAAAAGTAAAAAAGCGCCGGTTAAGGCGCTATTTTTTTTGGTCCATAGCTTTCATAACCAGTTCGAGACATCTTTCCAACAGCCCATTCAGGTGGCTTGAGGAGATCGATCCTTGAACTGTATTGCTATTTCCGCCGCCTTTTATCTGATACAGGGAGGAGAGTTCCTTGTAGATATCGTTTAGCTCCAGCTCTACGTCCTTGCTCTTACTGATCATAAATTGGCTGATACTGCTACCTTCGATCCCGAATATAAGTACCAGTCTTTCGTTGGTATTTGTAAGCCAATTACCCATGTAGCTGACTTCTTTGAAATCCTTGTTGTCAAACATCTTACAGATTATTCTTCCTTCACCATGCAGCTTCGTGCCACGCAATAGATTCTCACCCTCCAGGGATAAAAGCTTCTCCTTTAACTCCTTCATATCCTTCAAAAGTGAGTTTCGCTCGTTGTAAATAGCGCTGAATCTTTCAAAGACCTGAGTATCACCTGTCGATAGAACAGCACTTATGTCCCTTACAGAGTTGAACTTATTGATGTAATCATCTACGGCTCTTTTCCCAGTCAAAAAATATATTCTTGTGTTGCCCTTATATTTTTCACTTCTGATTACTTTTAACAGCCCCAACTCGCCTGTTGCAGCAACATGTGTCCCTCCACAGGGGGAGTAATCAAATCCGTCAATCTCAACGACCCTTATATTTTTATCAACACTTGGTCTTTTTCTCACAGGAAGAAGCCTGACTTCATCTGAGGAAACCACATAGGATTTGATCCTGAAATTTGACTGGATGATCTTATTGCACAGCTGCTCAGCTCTGGTTAATTCATCCTCAGAAACATCAGGGACGTTCAAATCTATTGTAGTATACTCCTCACCCAAATGAAATCCAATGGTTTCAGCACCGAACAATCTGAAAAGAACACCTGATAAAAGGTGTTGCCCCGAGTGTTGCTGCATTAGGTCCATCCTTCGTTCACCACTTATTCTGAGATTAGCTTTTCCCAGTGCTAATCTTTCCCTGACAACATGGACCAGGTTGTCGCCATCCTCATATGTCCTAATTACATTGACACTATTTATTGTTCCATCATCGCCAGGCTGACCACCCGACATATCAGGGTAAAAAATGGAACGATCCAGGGTAACCTGAAAGCCTTCCTCATTGTTGTCAATTCTTTCTATCTTAGCGTCAGTCTCAAAAAGATACGGATTCTCCCAATACAATCTTCTGGTCAAGTTGGATTCCTCCCAAGTATTCATTCTTCAACATTTTCATTCATCAAAGCTATAGTCTGTGATATAATAGATTCTAATAATCACCTAATTTTTAATATCTTCATTATATCCTATTAAAGGATAAATATAAAGTACAGAGAGGATACATATGAAACGACCTATGATAATACCTGCTGTCGGAATAATGACAGGTATAATCTCTGCATATTATATTGATGTCGACCACAGTTTCCTTTTACTTTTGGGAACAACTGCTTTAGTCTGGATTGCATTGGGATTTATTAATAACAAAATAAGAGTTTCTGGGCTCTTAATACTCTTCGCGGTATTGGGAGCATTTATAACAAGCGAGAGACTTTCAGAGATCATTGAACTCTCTGATGCAAGGCAGTATACATTCGTCGGAACTGTTGAAGAAATATCCTCCGGATCATCCTCAACAAGATATGTTATCGATCTTGAACAGATTGAGGGTATAAAAACAGAGGGGAAGGTCTTGTTAAGGTATTATAATGAAGGTAAATCTCACGAGATCGGAGACCGATTGAAGATAAAGGGGATTGCAAAGAAACCTCTGCCTAACACTAATCCACTTTTTTTCAATTACAGGCTTCACCTTCTTACTGAAGGTATAAGCCATATAATCGATGGAGACAGATCTACAATAATCCTTGAGGGAAGATCTGAAGCTATTGGATACTGGTTAAGAAAAAATGTTGCGGAGTATATTTCGAGTGTTTATGATACTGGCCTCAGAGATGAAAATTCCAGATTGATGAAGGGAATGGTTCTTGGCAACAGCTCCTATCTTGATGAAGAAGATCTCAATTTGTACAGAAATCTGGGGATATCTCACCTGCTTGCGGTTTCAGGATTACACATCGGAATAATTGCAGGATCTCTTATATGGGTCCTTTCCAGACTAGGGGTCAAGAGATGGCTTAATATCATTTTTTCAGTTGCTATCCTATTTGTCTATGGCTATTCAATAGGATTTCCACCATCAGCTTCAAGAGGTATTGCCCTGTTTTCAATGCTTTACCTTTCAAAGCTAATAAATAGACCTGTAGATCGCTTTAATCTCCTTGCCGGTTGCATGTCTTTGCTTCAATTGTACAATCCACTTTGGATATTTAATTCCGGATTTCAGCTTTCCTTTGGTGCCACAGCTGCAATTATCCTTCTGTCAGACAGGATAAAGACCCTGATATATCCGCTAAATGGCAGGATTATCGATCCAGTTTCTGCAACAATAGCGGCAAACCTTGGGATCGCTCCCATACAGGCCTATTGGTTCAATAGTTTCCCTCTGCTGACCTTACTCTCAAATATAATTATTGTACCTCTGGCTTCAGGTTGCCTTGTCCTGGGTATAGCTTCACTTATGGTAAGCTGGCTGTTGCCGATCCTTGAATTTCTGCTCGACCTTCAAAGAAATGCAGCCATTCTGATCCAACGTATCCCATTGGATCAGATCATACTTCCAACGCCAGGGATTGCGGGATTTGTCATATATCTAACTATTCTGGCAGTATTTTTTAATTGGCGGACCGTCGAACGTTTGGATTTAAGCATCAAGAAGGCAATTTTTGTCGGACTGCTTACAATTTCGATTGCACAGTTTTTAGAAACGACTACAAATAAAGAGCTTGAGATTCATTTTATTGACGTAGGTCAGGGAGACAGTGCATTAATAAAAGGGCCATTTGGGAATTATATGATCGATGGAGGAGGTTCAAGATTAGATGACCAGGATATCGGTTCAAGGATCACTCTCCCCTATCTATTGAAAAATGGGGTGTCAAGGCTTGAAGCTGTATTTGTATCACATAATCATGAGGACCATTATAGAGGTATTCTTCCTGTAATTGACCAATTAAGTATAGGGGCAGTCTACACAAATGGAGTGTTTAATAAAGAGCTTCATGAGAAAGCGGAACAAAGAAACGTTCCAATATATGAACTGCACAATGAAATCGAGGCCGATTTGGGAGATGGTATAGTACTTAAGGTGTTGTGGCCTGAAAATAATGAATACAGGTACTTGAATGAGAATGAAAATTCACTGGTATTTCTGCTGGAATATCTTGGAAGGCGAGTATTATTTACAGGTGATATTGAAGAAATTGCAGAAAAAAAGATTGGTTCATCATATGATATAGATGTTGATGTGCTTAAAGTGCCGCATCATGGCAGCCTTACATCGAGCTCGCGCCAATTTCTGGATAAAGTAAAGCCTGAATATAGTATAATATCTGTAGGGAGAAACAATCTGTACGGTCACCCCAACCCCCAGGTCATTGATAGGCTCAGGGAGATTGGCTCTGAAGTGCACAGGACAGATGAAATGGGTATGATAAAGGTACTTATATCAAGAAATAACCTCGAAGTGATCCCGTTTGATTATGAGAGAATAAGACCCTCACTAGCAGAAGCAATCAGAGAATATTACATTGAACTGATGTTTATGGCTTTGTATTTAATAACCTCACACTATCTTGTGATAGACTACATAAGGAGACAGGGTGAAATGCAATGGATAAATTAAGTGTTAGCAGTATGGTCAGGGAAGCAGCAAGCAAGCCCATTTGTTATATTTTTGGAGAAGAGACATACCTTGTAGAAAAAGCAGCTGCTGATATAGTAACAAGTCTGCTTACACCTCAGCAGCAGACTATAAACCTGGCTTATCTGGACGGGAAAACAGCAGGTGTGGAGGATTTGGAAGCTTCATGTGAAACGCTTCCATTTCTTGCAGCAAAAAGGATTACCGTTCTAAAAAATCCATCATTCTTTCTTGAAAAGGAATCAAAGGATGATACACTTTTGAATTATTTTCTTAAGCTTGGAGACCATCAACTATTACTTCTGGTTGACTCAGAAAACGGTCTTAAGAAAAATACCAGGATATATAAACAGCTTGAAAAAAGAGGCTATACAATGGAGTTCGTAAAACTGAACTCCAACCAGCTTCAATCGTGGGCTAGACAGTCGATCGCATCCGAAGGGAAGGATATTTCCCAATCTGACCTATCCTATCTTTTGCAGTTGTCTGGTTACTTGAACAGGAACAATACGACCAATCTTTATGATCTTGAGAATGAGCTCAATAAAGTGGCCGCATATACATCTTCCAATCAGATCAGCAGGGATGATATAGACAGGGTAATGACCAGAAGTCTTGATAAAAATATTTTTGACCTTCTCGAAGCATTGGGGAGGAAGGATACAGGCAAGGCTCTTGAACTTTTTCATGAGATACAGCTGATGAATGAGCCTGTCCAAAGACTATTATTCATGATTTCCAGGCAGTTCAGATTGATCCTGGCATATACTTCCTACAGGAAGAAGGGCTATTCGGAATCGGAGATCCAGAGCAAACTACAGATCAAACCCTATGAATTCACAAGGATTAGCACTCAGGCACAAAAATTCAGTGAAGGATACCTGGAAGATATATTGGAAATGATACTTAGAACAGACAAGAGGTTTAAGACACTTCCGGTCGACCCAAAGCTTGAGATAGAGATGCTGCTTGTTTCAATTACAGACAAAAAATAAAAAAACTTCGGCGAGTCCCGAAGTTTTATTTACATAGCCTTGTTTAAAGCTTTAGTAAGCCTACTAACCTTCCTTGATGCTGCATTCATGTGTATGACGTTTTTGTGAGCCGCCTTCTTAAGCTTCTTGTCGATGACCTTCAACAATGCTCTCGCCTCTTCGTACTCACCTTTAGCTACAGCGCTGTCAAATTTTTTGATATATGTCTTAATCTCTGATTTTCTACTTTTATTAAGTGCAGTTCTCTTCCTGGTTACCAGGATTCTTTTCTCAGCAGATTTGATATTCGCCACAATTTCACCTCCTCTAATCTAACAAAGGATATTGTACCACGGAGTAATTTAAAAAGCAATAAAAAATAATAGTAAATACCCACACGCAATGCATTCTCCCATGCTTTTAGGATAAATCCTTATACAATAATGATACCACACAAATGCCAGTCTTGTCAGCAAGACATACTTTTAATTGATTTCAGAGCTTTTAGTGGTATAATATTTCTGTAGCACTTAAGATTCATCGGTTGAGGCCTGGGGACTTCAGGTCTGAAAGGAGTATCAACATGGAAGAAGAAGTTAAAAAGAAAAGTGAGGCTATTGAATGGATCAGAAGCATCATTGCTGCTATCGTGATAGCTTTGGTAATAAAGACCTTTGTGTTTAATACGACTTATGTTCTTGGAAATTCAATGTACCCAACACTTCATGAAAGGGACAGGCTTTTTGCTTTAAAGGTACCACTATATTTCAATGGACCAAACAGAGGAGACATAATAGTATTGGAGGCTCCAGACAGCCCCGATAAAGACTATATAAAAAGAGTGGTCGGTATTTCTGGTGATACGATCGAAATCGAGGACGGAAAGGTCTATCTGAACGGAGAGCTTCTCCATGAGGACTATCTTCAGGGAGACCCATACACCCACATATACAATGAAAGCATTTGGGTAGTTCCTGAGGGTGAGGTTTTCGTGCTGGGTGACAACAGAGAAGAGGGAGCGAGTAAGGACAGTAGGTATTTCGGCACCATATCTCTTGACACAGTCAAAGGTGTAACCGATTTCAGGTACTTTCCCCTAGACGAAAGATTTGGAAAGATTAAATAGCCTCCCTTTATCAGGGAGGATTTTTATCGATAGCTTCAGGAGGAATGTTAATGAACAGTAAAAAAGAGAAGATAAGAAATTTTTCAATCATTGCTCATATAGACCATGGTAAGTCCACTTTGGCGGATCGTCTTATCGAAATGACAGGGATGCTGACATCCAGAGAGATGCAGTCTCAGGTTCTGGATAAAATGGATCTGGAGAGAGAGAGGGGAATCACAATCAAGCTAAAGGCTGTCAGGCTGGTCCATAAGGCCAGTGATGGACAGGAGTACATACTAAACCTAATCGACACACCTGGACATGTAGATTTCAACTATGAGGTATCAAGATCTTTGGCTGCATGCGAGGGTGCAGTACTTGTAGTTGATGCAACACAGGGTGTGGAGGCACAGACTCTTGCCAATGTATACCTTGCGATCGAGCAGGATCTTGAAATAGTACCTGTAATCAATAAAATTGATTTACCGAGTGCAAGACCTGAAGAGGCAATCAGGGAAATTGAGGATATCATCGGTATAGAGGGGCATGATGCTCCCCAAATCTCAGCCAAGGACGGACTTAACATTGATCAGGTGTTAGATGCAATAGTTAAGAAGGTGCCTTCGCCATCCGGGGATGAGAATGCCCCTTTGAAAGCCCTGATATTCGATAGCTATTATGACAGCTATAAGGGAGTAACATGCTACATACGGGTATTCGATGGTGTAGTTAAGCCAGGTATGATGATAAGGATGATGAATACAGGAAAGTCCTTTGAGGTTACTGAGGTAGGCATAAACACAAGTAAACACATTCCAATGGAAAGCCTTCAGGCGGGAGAGGTAGGTTATCTGACAGCCAGTATAAAAAACGTAAAGGAAGCCAGAGTTGGTGACACGATCACAGATGACTCAAGGCCTGCTTCTCAGCCGCTCCCAGGCTATAAGAAGGTTATTCCGATGGTTTATTGCGGTATTTATCCTGCAGAGGGAGAAGACTTTAACACAGTCAGAGACGCACTTGAAAAGCTTCAGGTGAACGATGCGGCGTTGGTGTTTGAACCAGAGACATCAGTAGCTTTAGGCTTTGGATTCAGATGCGGCTTTCTTGGACTGCTCCATATGGAGATAATTCAGGAGAGGCTTGAAAGAGAGTTTGACCTCAATATAATAACAACAGCACCAAGTGTTATTTACAGAGTAACCAAGAAAAATGGGGATTTTCTTGAAATCCAAAACCCATCAAACCTCCCTCCGGCTGCCGAGATAGAATATATGGAAGAGCCTATAGTCAGCGCCTCCATAATGACTCCCACTGAGTATGTAGGAGCAATAATGGAGCTGTGTCAAAATAAAAGAGGAAGCTATCTGAATATGGAGTATCTCGAGGAGAAAAGAGTCGTGCTGCACTATGAGCTTCCATTAAATGAAGTAATTTATGACTTTTTCGATGCTCTCAAATCCAAGACAAGAGGTTATGCCTCCTTCGGCTACGAGCTGAAAGGCTATAAGAAGAGTGAATTGGTTAAAATGGATATTCTCATCAACAGTGAGCTGGTCGATGCCTTTTCACTGATAGTCCACGAAGAGAAAGCATATGAAAGAGGGCGAAATATAGCCGAGAGGCTTGTCGATGTTATCCCAAGGCATCAGTTTGCTGTACCGATTCAGGCTGCAATCGGCTCCAAGATAATCGCCAGAGAGACTATAAGGGCACTTAGAAAAGACGTTCTTGCAAAATGCTATGGAGGAGACATATCCAGGAAGAGAAAGCTTCTCGAAAAGCAAAAGGAAGGTAAGAAGAGAATGCGCCAGATAGGATCAGTTGAGGTTCCTCAGGAGGCTTTTCTAACTGTGCTGAAATACGACGAAAGAAAGTAAAAGACAAAAAGTGCACACGATGTGTGCATTTTTGATTGGAGAGATATCAATGGAAAATGCCGGCATCTATATACACATTCCCTTTTGCTTAAGTAAGTGCAGCTACTGTGATTTTACATCAGTACCATTGAATGATACCGTGGGGAGATATGTTTCATCTTTACTGAAGGAGCTGCAAATTAAAGCTCATATCCTTAGAGACTATAATATTGATACCATATTCATAGGAGGGGGAACACCTTCAGCTATAGAATCTGAGCACATAGGCAATATA
Source organism: Gudongella oleilytica (assembly GCF_004101785.1). Classification (NCBI taxonomy): domain Bacteria; kingdom Bacillati; phylum Bacillota; class Tissierellia; order Tissierellales; family Tissierellaceae; genus Gudongella; species Gudongella oleilytica. Next base: position 1,385,195 of record NZ_CP035130.1, on the reverse strand, counting down.
ATAAAAACAGTCTATGATTGCTTTGCTGTGGCAAAAAATGCAGAAATAACCATAGAGGTCAACCCGGGCACGGTAGATAAATACAAAGCTGAATCCTATAATTACTTAGGGATAAATAGAATAAGCATGGGAATACAAAGTTTTGATGATCGCTTACTGGGTTGTCTTGGAAGGGCCCATACAGGAGAGAATGCGATTAACACAGTAAAGATACTGAAGGATTCGGGATTCAATAATATAAATGGAGATTTTATATTTGGACAACCAGGTCAAACGCTTGAATCATTCCTCAATGACCTTAAGACAGCTTCAGAACTTGGCTTATCCCACATTTCAATGTACGGCCTGATAATTGAGGATGGTACCTTGATGAAAAGGTGGCTTGATGAGGGTTTCGTAAAACTACCGGACGAAGACCTTGAAAGAGAGATGTATCACCAAGGGATAAGACTGCTTTCAATGGAAAAGTATCACCAGTACGAGATATCGAATCTCTCAAGGGAAGGAATGGAGTGCAGGCATAATATCGGTTACTGGAGGCTTAAGCCCTACATCGGAGCAGGATTGTCAGCCCATTCAAACATAGGGTCAAAGAGATTTTGGAACACTTCGAGCTTTGCAGAGTACTTTAAAAAGATTGAAGGGTGTGAAATGCCTGTGGAGGACGAGGAAAACCTTGATTCTGAAACAAGAGCTTCAGAGTACATAATCCTGGGGCTTAGAATGAATGAGGGAATTGATTATGTTGAGTTCGAGAATAGATTTGGCTTTGATGCGAAGAAAAGATTCGGGGCAGTTATAGATAAGCATAGGAGAGGAGGACTTCTGACCAAATCCAATACACATCTAAGACTTACCAAAAGGGGGATGGACCTTAGTAATATTGTGGAAATCGATTTTCTGCCATAGGACAAAAAGTATTGACAAAGCCGTGCAGGGATGATAATTTATTAATAGGATTAGCACTCTACATCTATGAGTGCTAACAATCATCCAAGTAAAGCAAGGGGTGGGATATATGTTGGATGAACGAAAATTTAAAGTACTTTACGCAATAATTGACAGCTATATTTCATCAGCTGAGCCAATAGGCTCCAGGACGATTTCCAAATACTATGATTTGGGGGTAAGCCCGGCAACCATCAGAAATGAAATGAGCGACCTTGAAGAACTCGGATTTCTTAATAAAACTCATACATCTTCCGGAAGAGTTCCTTCTGATAAGGCATATAGACTGTATGTTGATTCCCTTATCCGACAAAATGACGTTGACCTTGATAAGAAATGGAAGACAGAAATCAGGAAAGCCCTGGTAAAGGAAAGCAAAGAGATGGATCAATTGATCCAGAATGCTGCCAGAATTTTGTCAAGAATCACAAGATATACATCTTTGGCCATATCTCCACAGCTAAAAGAAACCAAAATAAAGCACATCCAGCTATTGCCAATCGGTGAAACTCAAATCCTGTTGATACTGGTGAACGAGTCGGGAGTAGTCAAAAATGCAGTTTTTAAACTCACCAAGAGTATCCCGGAACATCAAATATCTGAAATCTCAAATATCCTCAATGACAGGCTTAAGAACAGGACATTCCATGCAATAAACAGAGAACTTGCAATTGAAATATTCGATGAGTTTAGACAATACAAGGAGGAGCTTCAGAGGTTGCTGCCGTTCATTGGCAAATCAGTTGATCACATAGAGACCACCGATCTATATGCAGATGGTCTGACTCAACTGTTGAACTATCCTGAGTACAAGGATATAGATAAAGTAAGGTCGATTATTTCAACAATCGAGGATAAGGATAAGCTTATTGAGATTATGGCCGAGAGTGCTTTATCCAGCGACATAGATGTGAGAATAGGGCAAGAAAATGTATATGCTCCACTCAAGGATTGCAGCATAATAACTACGACTTATAAGCTTAATGGCGAAACAATCGGGAGAATCGGAATAATAGGTCCTACACGGATGGATTATGCTAAGCTGATTGCTACACTTAAGATATTCTCAGATAATATTTCTGAGATTTTAAACAATCACAACACAACAGGCAAGAGGTGATATAGATGACGGATAAAGAGTTTGAAACTAATGAAACAGAGCTATCCAATGAGGAAAATACCAATGAGGGAAATACCGATGAGGAAAAAGCCGATGAGGAAAAAGCCGAATATACTGAAGAAATGGGGGAGGAAGTGAAAAAGAAAGACTTTGAAGCGCTTCTCGAGATAAAGGAAAACGAGATTGCCGACCTGGAAAATAAGCTTGCCAGACTTCAAGCTGATTTTCAAAACTATAAGAAAAGGTCAGACAGGGAAAGAGAACAGTCTGTAAGCTATGGAGTGGAAGCGGTCATATTAGATTTACTTCCGGTAGTTGATAACTTTCAAAGGGCAATTTTAACCTGTGAAGATAAAACCAACGGATTCTATCAGGGAGTCGAAATGATAGAAAAGCAGCTCCTGGATTTGCTCTCAAGCAATTCCGTACAGGAGATCCCTGCGCTTGGTGAAAAGTTTGACCCGAATCTTCACCATGCGGTCTCAGTTGTGGAATCTGACATTGATTCCGAAACAGTGATTGAGGTACTTCAGAAGGGCTATATTTTTAAGGACAAGGTAATCAGACCAGCGATGGTAATCGTATCTAAATAATAAGGAGGAAATAAAATGGGAAAAATAATAGGAATCGACTTAGGTACCACCAACTCAGCAGTTGCCGTTATGGAGGGTGGAGAGGCAATAATAATTCCTAATATAGAGGGTAACAGAACAACGCCTTCCATAGTTGCTTTCACAAAAGATGGGGAAAGATTGGTAGGTGAAACTGCCAAGAGACAAGCAATCACTAATCCTGAAAGAACGATCCAATCGATCAAAAGACAAATGGGAAGTGACCACAAGGTAAATATAGACGGCAAGAGTTATAGCCCTGAAGAGATTTCAGCTATGATACTTCAAAAGATCAAAGCTGACGCAGAAAGCTATTTGGGTGAAACTGTTACAGATGCCGTAATCACTGTTCCAGCTTACTTTACTGACAGTCAGAGACAGGCAACAAAGGATGCAGGCAAAATTGCAGGCCTGAATGTAAAAAGGATAATCAACGAGCCTACTGCAGCAGCACTGGCATATGGACTTGACAAGGAGCATGGTCAACACAAGATAATGGTATTTGACCTTGGAGGCGGAACCTTCGACGTTTCCATACTTGAGCTTGGGGATGGTGTATTTGAGGTATTGGCTACAAGAGGAAACAACCACCTCGGCGGGGACGACTTCGACGAAAGGCTGATCGATTATATAGCAGAGCAGTTTAAAAGAGAAAGTGGAGTGGATCTTAAGGCCGACAGGATGGCACTGCAGAGGCTCAAGGAAGCTGCTGAAAAAGCGAAGAAGGAGCTTTCTACAACAAAATCATCAAATATAAATCTTCCATTCATCACAGCCACCAGTGCAGGACCTTTGCACCTTAATATGGACATAACAAGAGCTAAATTTGATGAACTAACAGCAGATCTGGTTGCAAAGACAATCGAGCCAGTGAAACAGGCTCTCCAGGATGCTGGAATTACCGCTTCTGACGTAGAAAAGGTTCTTCTTGTAGGTGGATCAACAAGGATACCCGCTGTACAGGACGCAGTTAGAAAGCTTATAGGCAAGGAGCCTCAAAAAGACATAAATCCGGATGAAAGCGTTGCAATAGGGGCTGCAATCCAAGGTGGAGTTTTAAGTGGAGAAGTCAAGGATCTTCTGTTGTTGGACGTAACTCCGCTTTCTCTGGGAATCGAGACTCTGGGTGGAGTAACCACAAGGCTTATCGAGAGAAACACAACGATACCCACAAAAAAATCACAGGTGTTTACTACCGCAGCTGACAGTCAGACATCAGTAGATATTCATGTTCTGCAGGGAGAGAGACAAATGGCAGCTGATAACGTGACCTTGGGGAAATTCCAGCTTACAGGCATCCCACCGGCACCAAGAGGTATACCTCAGATCGAAGTTACCTTTGACATAGACGCAAACGGTATAGTTAACGTCAGCGCTAAGGATCTTGGAACAGGAAAAGAACAAAGGATCACTATAACTGCTTCAACCAAGCTGTCAGAGGATGAGATAAATCAAAAGATAAAAGAAGCAGAGAGATACGCAGAAGAAGACAAGAAGAAAAAAGAGAACATCGAATTAAGAAATAATGGCGATTCAATCGTATATCAGACCGAAAAGACATTAAAGGATCTCGAAGGTAAGATTTCCGATGCAGAAAAGGGCAAAGTAGTTGAAAAACTGGACTCACTTAAGAAAGCACTTGAGGGAGACGATTATGAGCTGATAAAGACCAAAACTGATGAACTGACACACGAATTCCATGCAATTTCACAAAAACTGTACGAGCAGGCGCAGGGTCAAACGCAGTCACCTGAAGGTGGAAGCTCCAATGAAGATGTTGTTGATGCTGATTATGAGGTAGTTGACGAGGAATAATTATTACAAAGCCAAGCCCAGGGCTTGGCTTTGAACGATTGATATGGAGGCTGGTGTGAGACAGTGAGGGATTACTATGATATCCTTGAGGTGAGCAAGGATGCAGGACAAGATGAAATTAAAAAAGCCTACAGAAGACTGGCAAAGAAGTATCACCCCGACCTCAATCCCAATGATCCAGAGGCTGAGCAAAAATTCAAAGAGGTCAATTCAGCTTATGAAATTCTGAGTGATGAGGAAAAAAGATCCAGATATGACAGGTTTGGACATGCAGGAGTTGATCCTCAGGCATCAGGTGGAGCTGGCTTTGGAGGATTTGGAGATATATTTGACGATATATTCGACATATTTGGAGGAGGATTTTCAAGAGGTTCAGCTTCGAGACGATCAGGCCCGGTGAGGGGTGGAGATGTAAAACAAAGCATTGTCATAGAGTTTAAGGAGGCTGTGTTTGGAGTCGAGAAGGAGATCCAGACCAGAAGATTTGAGACCTGCTCTACCTGTGAGGGTTCGGGGGCAAAGCCGGGAACTGAAAAAAAGACCTGTAGCAAATGCCATGGATCAGGAGAAGTAAGGTATGCACAAAGGACTCCTTTTGGACAATTTATGCAGGTAGGCACCTGTGATCAGTGCGGAGGATCGGGTCATGTTATCGATGAGCCCTGCGAGACCTGTAAAGGAAGCGGGAAGGAAATCAAAACAAGAAAGATAAATGTTAAGATCCCTGCTGGAGTTGACAGTGATTCAATAATCTCAGTACGTGGAGAAGGCCACCATGGTGAAAAGGGTGGGCCACCTGGAGATCTTCACATCTATGTTACAGTAAAAGAAGATCCGGTATTTAAACGTGAAGGCAACGATGTGTTCGTTACAATCCCAATATCCTACACTCAGGCAGTTCTGGGAACGGAAATCAAGGTTCCGATCCTGGATGGGTATCAGGATTATACTATTCCCGAAGGCACTCAGCCCGGGACTATCTTCAGGCTTAAAAATCAGGGAGTACCAAACGTCAGAGGTCTTGGAAGGGGAGATCTTTTCCTGACAGTTGATGTAACCATTCCAAAAGATCTTAACGACAAGCAAAGGGAGCTTTTGATCCAATTTTCAAAAGAAATGGGTGAGCAGTACAGTTCTCCGCCTAAGAAGAAGTTTTTTGACAAAGTAAAGGATGTATTAAAGTAATACAAGCCTTATCCCTCTCAAAGAGATGGATAAGGTTTTCTTTTGTAGAAAATTCCATCATAATGATATATAATTGTCTGAGAAAATTAAAGGATGTGATCTTTTGAATTGGATAGAGGTCAAAATAAAAACAAAACAGGAAAATGAAGATATAGTAAGTCATATTCTTTACGAAAATGGGGCAAATGGACTGGCTATAGAGGACCCGCGGGATATAACAGCACTTTCGAAAAGGGAAGAGGATTGGGATTTTATTGACCCACAGCTCATAAAAATTGATGAAGAAGGGATAGTACTTAAGGCTTATTTTTCAGAGGAAGAGGACATTGCAGCAATAACCGGGAAAATAATTGAACTGATCGAAGCTCAAGGATTGGGAGAAATCCTTCTGTCTGAGGTGGATGAGAGTGATTGGGCTGAGAATTGGAAGAAATATTACAAGACAACCAGGATCGGTAAGAGCATAGTTATTAAGCCAAGCTGGGAAACATTTGAACCTGAAGCCGGTGATATCGTCATACAGCTTGATCCGGGTATGGCCTTTGGAACAGGCTCTCATGAGACAACTGCAATGTGCACAGAGGCTCTCGAGAGGTATGTTAGCCCTGGGACAACTGTTTTTGACGTAGGTTGTGGCAGCGGGATATTGTCAGTAGTTGCAGCAAAGCTTGGTGCAGAAAGAGTTCTTGGAATCGATCTGGATCCAATGTGCGTTAAGATCAGTAAAGAAAACTTTCAAATAAACCAAGTGGAGGACAAGGCGGAGGCTATCCACGGTAATCTGCTGGACATGGTGGATGAGAAAGCTGATATAATTGTAGCAAACATAATAGCTGAGATTGTCGCAGGACTTGTACCTCAACTAAAAAGCTTCCTGAAGGATAACGGGCTCATAATAGCATCTGGGATAATCGACGAAAAGCTTCATTTAGTCGAAGATGCCCTGGTCAAGTCAGGGTATTCCATACTGGATTCGAGGAGCCTCAACGGTTGGTGTGCTGTTGTTGCAAAGAGGTGATCTGAGTGCATAGATTTTTTATTTCCAAAGAAGAAATCATTGATGATAAAGCCATTGTAAAAGGACAGGACGCAAGACATATAAGAGATGTAATCAGGCTCAAAGAGGGTGAGATGATTCAACTGGTCACTGAAAGTCAGGTAATGCTTTGTATTCTTGATGAGGTATCCAGGGAGAAGGTATCCGCTCGAATAGTAGAAAAGATGGGCAAGCTCAATGAACCTCCTATTAAGCTGACCCTATTCCAGGGACTTCCAAAAGCAGCAAAGATGGAGACTATACTCCAAAAGTGCACTGAGGTTGGAGTAAGCTCATTTTATCCTGTTGCCACTGAAAGAAGTGTCGTTAAGATCAAGGAGGTTTCTAAGGAGTCGAAGAAGCTGGATAGATGGAGTACGATAATTGAGGAAGCATCTAAGCAGTCTATGAGGGATTCTATACCAAAATTAGGCAGAATTCTTAGTTTCAGCGAAATGCTAAGCTTTGTGAAAGACAAGAAGGTCCTTGTTCCCTATGAACTGGAGAGAACAAATACTCTCAGAGGTTTTATCGAGGACGCTAAGGGTAGTGAAGAAATCTGCATTATAATTGGTCCTGAAGGCGGCTTTGAGGAAGATGAGATAATGGAGTTGAAAAAAGCCGGTGCCCATACTGTAACCCTGGGAAGAAGGATACTTCGAACGGAAACTGCGGGCTTGGTTGTTGCGAGCATTTTACTTTATGAGCTTGGGGATTTAGGAGTGATTCAATGAAAAAAGTAGCATTTCATACACTTGGCTGTAAGGTCAATCAGTATGAAACAGAAGCGATGGAAGAACTGTTCAACAAGAATGGGTATGAGATTGTTGAAGAGGATTCATTAGCAGATGTTTATGTTATAAATACGTGTACAGTTACAAACCTGTCTGACAGAAAATCAAGACAATTCATTAGAAAATCCAAAAAGCTTAACCCCGATTCAGTGGTTGCTGTGGTAGGTTGCTACTCACAGGTTTCTCCGGACGAGGTACAAGAAATTGAAGGTGTAGATGTTGTGATCGGAACGAGCGAACGTGATATGGTCGTGGAGCTATGCGAAAGGGCATCAACAAATAAAGAGAAAATCAACATCGTAAGACCTGTTAAGACATATAAATCATTTGAAAAGATACGTATTGAGGAGATCAAATCAAGAACAAGGGCTTTCCTGAAGATACAGGATGGCTGTAACCAATTTTGCAGCTATTGCATTATACCATATGCAAGAGGACCTATAAGAAGCAGAGAATATGAAGATATCGAAGAAGAGGCAATGAGGCTCGCTGAGGCTGGTTTCAAGGAGATCGTTCTTACGGGTATCCATGTTGCCTCCTATGGCAAAGACTTAAAGAAGGGATCCTTAAGCGACGTTATTTCAAAGATAAGCAGAATTGAAGGAATAGAGAGGATACGCTTAAGTTCTGTAGAGCCTGGATTGATCGATAAGGACTTTATGAAAAGCATAGTTGAAAGTGGAAAGGTATGTGACCATTTTCACCTGTCACTGCAAAGTGGCTCTGATTCAGTTCTCAAAAGGATGAATAGACGCTACGACACGCAAGAATTCAGGGAAAAGGCAGAACTGATAAGAAACTACATGCCTGATGCAGGCTTGACTACTGATATTATAGTTGGATTCCCTGGTGAAACTGAAGAGGAATTTTCAGAAACAATGAGTTTTGTGGAAGAAATTGGGTTTTCCAGGATACATGTTTTCAAGTATTCACCAAGAAAGGGGACGCCTGCAGCGATCATGAAGGATCAGGTGCAGGGCGATATAAAAAACAGGAGAAGCGAGCAGCTTATCGGTTTAGGTGCCAAGCTTGCTGCCAGATTCCACAGGGAATTCGATGGCAAAACAATGTCAGTGCTCTATGAGGATGGGAATAGTGGTAAAGGGTTTTATGAAGGCTATACAACTAATTACATCAGAGTAAAAACTCCTTCACAAACAGACCTGATTGGTGATATTATTAGAACAAGGACACTGATAGGTGATGATTTGACTATGGAGGGAACTCTTCTTTAAGGGGGTGTTAATATGGATTGCTTGTTTTGCAGCATAGCAAGTAAGGATATACCCAGTCAGTTGATATATGAGGATGAATTAGTAATGGCCTTCAGGGATATAAATCCCCAGGCCCCAGTGCATTTTCTTGTCGTTCCCAAGCTTCACATCCATTCACTTGACCAGGTAAATGAAGCTCATGATGGGCTGATAGCACATATCATGAGACTTATTCCGAGCCTTGCATCCGAACAGGGAATTGTGAACGGCTACAGAGTTGTAAACAACTGCGGAAGCGACGGAGGTCAGACTGTGGGACACATTCATTTCCATGTCCTGGGTGGAAGAGAAATGTTGTGGCCACCCGGTTAAAAACAGTTGAAAAGCGAAAGGATATATTGTATAATTATTAAGTATGCATCCAATAGCTAAGTCAGTATTGTTGCACTCTTGTAGTTGAGAGGGGAGGGAAGAAACGATGACGGAAATCAAAGTTGGTGAAAACGAATCTCTGGACAATGCCCTGAAAAGGTTTAAAAGATCCTGTGCAAGGTCAGGAGTTATTGGGGAAGTCAGGAAGCGTGAGCACTATGAGAAACCCAGCGTAAGAAAGAAGAAAAAATCTGAGGCGGCAAGAAGAAAGAAGCATTCCAAGTTCTAATCGAGAAGGTGAACCTATGTCACTCAAAGATAAACTAATGGAAGAATTCAAATCCTCCATGAGGAACAAAGATACTATAAGAAAAAATACTGTCACAATGGTGAGAGCTGCAATCAAACAGCGCGAGGTCGATGAGAGGATAGAGCTCGGTGACGAGGAAGTCCTTGAAATCATATCAAAGCAGCTGAAGGAGAAAAAGATGGCAATAGAGGAATTCCGAAAGGGAAACCGACAGGACCTTGTAGATCTTACTGAAGCAGAAATGAGCATACTATTAGAGTACCTGCCCAAGCAGCTTTCTGAGGAAGAGGTTGAACAAATAGTTCGAGAAACCATAGATGAAATTGGAGCTACCTCCCTAAAGGAAATTGGGACCATAATGAAAACTGTAATGCCAAAGGTAAAGGGTAGAGCCGATGGCAATATGATCAATCAAGCAGTTAGAAAAATATTGAACTAAAACCTGAGTAAATCTCAGGTTTTTTTGGTACGACGGGCATGCCTTCTGTCTGTGGTGAAAGTCCACAAGGGGCGTAGTTGCCGACGAACCCTATAGCGACTTGCAAGGTTCACATCGTGAGGTGTGGGCGAGAGGAAGCAATAGCGAAATCGTAGCCTGACGGACAGAAACCTGATACCAAGGCTTGCATGGAGGATAAGCTGGCCAAAAGCAGTGAAGTCCAAAAGGCAATCGTAACCCATGCAGGTAGATCAGGCAGGTAGACGAGGAAAGACAGAGGACTTATCCCGTGAGGTCTCATGGGCGGCTAAAACCGTAGTAATAACGAACCATGAGAAGTCAGCAGAGGTCATAGTACTTGGAAACAAGGAAGGACTGAACAATTCAAAGTCAAATGGACTTACGGATGTAAATGCATAGGCCTGACGAGAATCTCAGTAGCGAAGACGTAACGGAGCGAAGGGTTCACAGGAGGTAAGGTTGATATGCATGAAAGCAAAACAGGAAAAGGAGACAAATCATGTCACAACTAATGGAACAGATATTATCAAGAGAGAATATGCTGCTTGCATACAAGAAGGTAAAAGCCAACAAAGGAGCAGGAGGCATAGACAACATAAGTGTAGACGAAATTGATGAATATCTGAAAGGAAACTGGGAAGACATCAAGGAACGTATTCGTAACAGAAAGTACAAACCTCAGCCGGTGCTAAGAGTTGAAATACCAAAGCCAAATGGTGGAGTAAGAAAACTTGGTATACCCACAGTGATGGACAGAATCATAGAACAGGCAATAGTGCAGGTAATCACACCCATAGTGGAGCCACATTTCAGCGAATACAGCTATGGTTTCAGGCCGGGTAGACGAGCACAACAGGCAGTCATCAAACTATTGGAATATCTGAATGACGGATATATCTACATAGTGGATATTGACCTTGAGAAGTTCTTTGATAATGTACCACAAGACAAGCTGATGACCCTTGTAGGCAAAATCATACAAGACCCTGACACAGAATCACTCATAGCTAAATATCTAAAGGCAGGAGTGATGGACAAAGGAAAATATGAAGAAACCAACGAGGGGACCCCGCAGGGAGGAAACCTCTCCCCAATACTCAGTAACATCATGCTCAATGAGCTTGACAAAGAGCTTGAAGCAAGAGGACTTAATTTTGTTAGATATGCAGATGACTGTGTAATAGCAGTAGGAAGTAGTGCAGCTTCCAACAGAGTTATGAACACCATAACAAAATGGATAGAGAGAAAACTCGGATTAAAAGTCAACGCAGAAAAGACAAGAACCACAGAACCAACAAAGCTAAAATATTTAGGATTTGGTTTTGTGAAGATGGATGGTAAATGGGAGGCAAGGCCTCATCGGGACTCCATAGTTAAATTCAAGAGAAAACTCAAGCAGCTCACAAAACGCTCATGGTCAATCAGCATGGACGATAGAATAAAGAGACTCAATTGGGTAATCAGAGGCTGGATAAACTACTTTCGAATAGGTAAAATGAAGACTAATATGATACGAATAGATGGACACTTGCGTACAAGAATCCGTATCGTGATATGGAAGCAGTGGAAAACCAGTCAGAAGAGAATGTGGGGCTTAAGAAAACTCGGTGCTCCGGAATGGATGGTAAGACAGTCGGTAGGGTTTAACAACCATTACCAGGCAGTGGCTAAAACCACAGGTTTACGTAAAATATCAAAAGAAATCCTCGCAAAGCGAGGTCTCATTAGTTGTTTGGATTATTATTTGAATTGAACCGCCGTATGCCGAACGGCACGTACGGTGGTGTGAGAGGGGAATTAATTTTCCCCTACTCGATCATTTATAGCTAAGATTTGGGTATCATAAGAAAGTAGTGCATATTGGAGGTGAACGTATTGAGGATCAGAAAAGTTGGGATTGTGTTGTTTTTGGCAATTGTGGCAATTCTCGCTGCGAGCCTGAACGTATCAGCCCAGGAAACACCCGGGAAGGTCTATGTAGTACCAATCAAGGGTGAAATCAACAGAGCGACTCACAACTTCGTTAGAGATGTAGTAGACGACTTGAACAGAGAGGGAGCTGAAGCAATAATATTTGAGATCGACACCTATGGTGGGCTGGTTGACGAGGCAATCAAGATAAAGGATGTCATTATTGATACAAACATCCCTACGATCTCCTATGTAAACAACAAGGCTGCATCTGCGGGAGTTCTTATTACCATAGCAAGCGAACATGTTGTTATGGCTGAGAACGCAGTGATTGGTTCAGCAGAAACTATACCGAACACTGAAAAAGTTTTGTCTATGTGGCGAGGAGTATTAAGAGACACAGCTCAATATCGTGGGAGAGATTCATTGGTTATTGAGGCTATGGCTGATAAGGATATTGAGATCCCGGGACTTGTAAGTGCAGATAAGCTGGTTAATCTTACAGCTCAGGAGGCTATTGAGTACGGGGTAGCTGATATCCTGACCAAGGATTACCGGGAAATGCTCGATCACTTCGGATACAATTCCTCAGACATTGAGGTTGTTGATGAAGGCCTCCAGGTAAAGCTCGCCAAGTATATCTCAAACCCGTATATCAGCACAATACTTCTTACTTTGGGATTTGTGGGATTAGTAATTGAGATTCTGACACCGGGATTTGGATTGGGAGGCACCATTTCAATAATGGGCTTTGCACTTTATTTCGGGGGTAATATCCTTGCGGGGAACTCAAACTGGACTTCACTTATCCTATTTGTCGTAGGTCTCATCCTTCTTATTATCGAGGGATTAGTACCTGGATTTGGACTTCCGGGGATAGGCGGACTCATATTTGTTATTGCGGGAACAGTTCTTGCCATGCAGGACTTGTCAACAGCGGTTCTATCCTTAAGCATTTCAATTATAATAACGGCATTGGTAGCGATAGTTATGGTTAAGATGGGATTCAAAAGTAAGCTATTAAACAAGATAATACTGAACAACCGTCTTGAGGGTAAAAAAGGCTACCTGAGTAATGAAGCTGAAGCAAATATGATCGGCAAAGAAGGTGTATCATTAACCGAGCTGCGCCCATCCGGCTTTGCGACGATCGAAGGAGAAAAGTATGATGTATTGTCTGAAGGAGGCTTTATCCCCAAGGGTACCCAGATCAAGGTAATAAGGGTAGAAGGGGCTAAAATATTTGTAAGGAGGGTATAGGATGGAACTTATTTTAACATTGGGAATTGCATTGGTAATAATTATTCTGGTTATGCTGTTCTTCACATTTGTACCTGTTGGCTTGTGGATCACAGCATTCTTTTCAGGGGTTAAGGTAAAAATCTCAACCTTGATAGGTATGAGACTAAGAAGAGTAGTGCCAAACAGGATAGTCAGCCCTATGATCAAGGCCACAAAAGCTGGTCTGGACATCAATATTGATGAACTTGAAGCTCATTACCTTGCAGGCGGTAATGTAAATACACTGGTTGATGCATTGATAGCAGCTCAAAGAGCTAACATCCCTTTGGTATTTGAAAGGGCAGCTGCAATCGATCTGGCTGGCAGAAACGTGCTTGAAGCAGTACAGGTGAGCGTAAATCCAAAGGTAATTGAAACTCCTCAAATAGCTGCTGTGGCAAAAGACGGAATAGAGGTAGTTGCTCGGGCGAGGGTCACAGTTAGGGCTAATATTGAAAGATTAGTTGGAGGAGCTGGGGAAGAGACTATCATAGCCAGAGTTGGAGAAGGTATAGTTACTACTGTTGGTAGCTCCGAAACTCATAAAATGGTTCTTGAGAATCCTGACAGCATATCAAAAACTGTACTCGGAAAAGGCTTAGATTCAGGTACGGCCTTTGAAATATTATCTATCGATATTGCTGACGTGGATGTAGGTAGAAATATCGGAGCTAAGCTGCAAATGGAGCAGGCAGAAGCCGATAAAAAGATTGCTCAGGCCAAGGCTGAGGAAAGAAGAGCAATGGCTGTGGCTAAGGAACAGGAAATGATCGCAGAGGTACAATCCATGAGAGCTAAGCTGGTTGAGGCTGAGGCTCAGGTTCCTTTAGCATTGGCAGAAGCCCTTAAAAAAGGTAATCTGGGAGTAATGGATTACTATAATATGAAAAATATACTTGCAGATACTGATATGAGAAATTCTATCTCAAAGATGACAGATGATGAGAAGAAGCAAATATAGGGAGTGATTAAATGGATAGCCCTATTAGCATTCTAATATTCTTGGTGCTTTTAAATCTTGTTATTGGAAATGCAAAAAATAAGAAGAAAGTTCAAAAAAAACGGCAACGAAGCTTTAATCAGGACACAGACAGGGAAAAAAGCACAGGGAAACAAGGGCAGGATTTAAGAAAGTCTCTTGATGAATATAGAAAACAAATAGAAAAGGAATTTGGGGGTCAGCCGGGCAAGAAGACTCAACCACAACAGAACAGGCCTGCAGCTTCAACTGCATCCCAGTTTGGCGAACCTCAGAAGCAAAAAGCTCCTGAACCTCAAAAAAGGATGGAATCAGTCAGGGATGAGCCTGTACTTCAGACCGCTGTAGTAGACGAAGGACCTCAAACTGAGTATATTGACTCAAAGATGAAGTTAGAACCAAAAAAGGATATTTTAAAGGCTATAATTTACAATGAGATTTTGAACAAACCAAAATCAATGACAAGATAGAAGATTATTTACAACAAGAGGAGTTCTTAATAGGGCTCCTCTTAAGTTTACCATAGACACAAACTGTGGAAAATCACATGGTTATGTGGTATTATTTAGGTAGCAAAGCAAATTAATCCGGGAGGTAACCACTTGGTTCAAAACAAGGAAGAAAGATCTATTTTAATAAGAGATCACCAGGTAATGAAGGAATTGCTGGGGAATCTGGATGAGAATCTATCTTTTATTAAGGAAGGGCTCAACGTGGAGGTAAGGTTAAAGGATGATTCTCTTGACTTATTTGGGTACTCAGAAGAATTAAATCTGGCAGAAGGTCTTTTGAAAAATCTGGTGTATATAATAGAAAGACAGAGAAGGCTTGATCCCCAGGATCTCAAGTATCTAATGGAAATGGCAAAGGCTGGTGGAGACTTTGATATTAGAGAGCTGCTGAATGATGTCATTTGTATTGCAGCTTCTGGGAAAACTATAAAACCAAAGACCTTTGGACAGAAGAGATATGTGGATGCACTTAGAAAACATGACATCGTATTTGGTATAGGACCTGCCGGTACCGGGAAAACCTATCTGGCGATGGCCATTGCAGTACAGGCATTTAAAAATAGAGAGGTAAGCAGGATCATACTTACCAGACCGGCGGTTGAGGCTGGTGAAAACCTTGGATTTCTTCCAGGGGATCTTCAGGAGAAAGTTGATCCTTATTTGCGTCCGATTTATGATGCTCTCTTTGATATACTTGGAGCTGATTCCTATCTAAGGTTATTTGAAAAAGGCCTTATCGAGGTAGCACCCCTTGCGTATATGAGAGGAAGAACACTTGATTCAGCCTATGTAATACTTGATGAAGCTCAAAATACAACCAACGAGCAGATGAAGATGTTTTTGACGAGGCTTGGATTTGGCTCAAAAGTTTGTGTTACAGGAGATATAACACAAATCGATCTTGGTAAGGGCAGACAGTCAGGATTAAAGACGGTAATGAAAATACTAAAGGACGTAAAGGGAATCGAATTTATAAATTTGACCAGCGCTGACATAGTAAGACATCCTTTGGTCCAGCGAATAATAAACGCCTATGAGGCCTATGAGTCAGTTGAGAATAACGGTTAAGAAACCTAAAATAGTTCAATGACCCAAGGGGGATAAATATGGAACTGTATATTGATAACAGACAGAATCAGATAGATATTGACGACAAGACAGAAGAATTACTAAAAAAAATAGCAGTGGTCTGTTTGGATATAGAGGGCTATGGCCTCGACTGGGAGATAAGTGTATCTTTTGTCACCAATGATGAGATCCGGGAACTAAACAGGGAGTATAGAGGAAAAGATGAACCAACTGACGTTCTTAGCTTTCCATTTGAGGATGAGTTCAGGATTGGGGAAAAGATGCTGGGAGATATTGTTATCTCAACAGAAAAGGTCCTTCAGCAGGCCAAAGACCTCGGACACAGTCTGCAACGGGAAATATCCTATCTTGCCGTACACAGCATGTTCCACCTGATGGGATATGACCACCTGGAGGCTGAAGAGAGAAAAGAAATGAGGTTAAAAGAGAAAAGAGCCATGAAAGAGCTGGGGATTTTCAAGGATCAGGAGGTTGAGCCATGAAGGTGAAGGAATTCATTGACAGCTTCAACTACGCAGTTTCCGGTATAATGGCAGCCATGAAAATGGAGAAAAGTCTCCGGGTCCACTACATAGCTGCTATTACTGTCATATTGCTAAGTACTTTTTTCAATTTGACCAGAGTTGAGTTTATGATCTTACTCCTGACAGTAGTCCTTGTTGTTGTTCTTGAAATGATAAACACAGCTCTGGAAAAGACGGTGGATATGATAACAAGGGACTACCATCCTCTAGCCAGAGTTATAAAGGACGTATCTGCTGGAGCAGTATTGATAGCATCCCTGAATGCTGTGGTGGTAGGATATCTAATATTCTTTGACAGACTCAATCCATTCAAAGAGCAGGTAATAACAAAGATACAAAATTCCCCTATCCACCTTACATTTGTGGCTGTGATCCTGGTCGTTCTCGCCACGATAGGCTTGAAAACCAAATTCCATACCGGAAAAGGCACTCACTTCCAGGGGGGAGTTGTCAGCGGGCATTCCGCTATATCGTTTTGCTTAGCCACGATCATATCCACACTCAGCGATAATCTGCTGATCATCACTATGGCATTCGGGTTGGCTCTTTTAGTAGCTGAAAGCAGAGTTGAAGGGAAGATACACAGTACCTTTGAAGTAATAACAGGAGGACTTCTGGGTACTTTAATAGGAATTTTAATATTTCAAATCATCGGTTAGGAGGACATTAAAATTTGAAGAAAACCAGCTATTTCGCTTTTATCCTGATATTGATAACCACATCACTGATAGGGTGTGCCAAAGCACCTGAGCCAACACAGGAACCAGAACCTGTTGCTGAGATACCAGTTGAGATACCTGAGCCTGAGCCTGAGCCGGAAATAGTAGTCCCGGAGGGGATACAATCTCCTTTAAGCGGAATTTATGGTCCCGAGGAAGTGGTCAATGGCAGGATCATGGCAATAGTATTTGACAATCATCCAGCAGCAAGATGGCAGGCGGGCTTGAAATATGCTGAGATAGTGTATGAGTATCCCGTTGAAGGAACCTTCACAAGGTATATGGGATTATTTTTATTAAATCATCCAGAGGGCCAGATCGGACCTGTGAGAAGCGCCAGACCTTATTTGGTGACAAAAGCCTATGAGTTTGATGCGATATTTGTTCATGTAGGAGGCAGTGAAGCTGCAAAATCAGATGCAAGAAATCTTAAAGTAGCTGAGATTGACGGACTAACCAGTTCACCCAGGGTTTTCTGGAGAGAAAGCAGCAAAAAAGCCCCAAACAATCTTTATACAAGCATGGATGAATTAAGAAAGGTACAAAAGGATAAAGGCTTTAGAGATAAAAGTGAAATCGAGGGCTTCATTTTCGTGGGTGAGGATGTCCCAATGACTGGTTCACCTGCCAATAATGTAGAAATCATCTATAACAAAAGCAACAATACCAGATTTGAGTATAACAATGAATCAGAGGCCTACCTCAGATTCAAGGATGGGAAGCCACATGTGGACGAATCGGACGGAAGCCAGCTTAAAGCGGACAATATAATCATTCAGAAAACAAATATTAAGGTGCTGGATAATGAGGGCAGATTAGGGATAGCGGTTGAAGGAGAAGGAAGCGGGTTATACATATCAAGAGGTCTGTCGCAGGAAATCACCTGGAGTAAGAAAAGCAGATCCGGCAAAACCTTCTATTTCGACAGCTCAGGGAACGAGATACAGTTGAAGCCGGGAATCACTTGGATCCAGATCATTGGTGGAAATTCTTCTGTAATAATTGAATGAGGTGAGAGATTTGGACAATAAAAAGCTTATAAGAAAAGCCTTGGAAGCTAAGAAAATGGCGTATGTTCCCTACTCAGGCTTTCACGTAGGTGCTGCGGTAGAGATGGAGGATGGAACCGTATTTACTGGCTGCAATATAGAAATAGTTTCATATTCGCCAACCATATGCGCAGAGAGGACAGCAATTTTCAAGGCAGTTTCTGAAGGCCATAAAAAGATCAGGAAGGTTGCAGTTGTTGGAGATTCCCACCACACCTATCCCTGTGGAGTGTGCAGACAAGTAATACGGGAGTTCGGAAAGGATGCAAGGATCCTTATAGCAAACACAGAGGATGATTTTCTGGAGTACGGTCTGGATGAGCTTCTTCCACATAGCTTTGGCCCGGAGGAGCTTCTTCCTGATTCAGAGGAGGAAAATAATGTATAAATCAGGTTTTGTAACAGTCATTGGAAGACCCAATGTTGGCAAATCGACATTGCTCAATCAGGTAATTGGAGAGAAGATTTCAATTATCTCAGACAAACCTCAAACAACGAGAAATAAAATACAAATGGTTTATACCGGAGATGATTTTCAGATAGTGTTTCTGGACACTCCAGGCATTCAGATGCCAAAAAATATCCTTGGTGACTATATGCTCAAAATATCCAGAACTACACTTGAAGAGGTAGATATTGTGACCTTCATGGTTGACGATAGTCTTGAGACAGGTAAGCTGGACAGCTATATTCTGGGGGAATTAAGAGCTATTTCCACACCGATTGTTTTATTGATCAACAAGATCGATAAACTTGCGAAGGAAGATATTGCAAAGCTTGTTGACAAATATGATTCCATGGGTCTTTTCAAGGGAATAATACCAGTTTCTGCCCTAAATAATGATAATCTTGACAGGTACATCCAAGTCCTTAAAAATATGCTTCCGGAGGGGCCGCAGTATTTTCCCGATGATATGATAACAGATCAGCCAGAACGCTTTATAATATCTGAAATAATCAGGGAAAAAGCGTTGATAAATCTTGAGGACGAGATACCCCATGGAATTTATGTGGAAATTGACAAGATAGTCGAGAGAGAGGATAAGGACATTCTCGATGTATTTGCAAACCTTTATTGTGAAAAGGAGTCCCATAAGGGCATGGTTATCGGCAAACAGGGAAAAATGCTGAAAATGATTGGGCAACAGGCCAGAGAAGACATAGAGCGGCTAATGGATACAAAAGTTAACCTGCAGATATGGGTAAAAGTAGAGAAAAACTGGCGAGAGAGAGCAAACAAGGTAAAATATTTTGGGTACAAGTAGGCGCATGTAAGGGATGAAAATATGGCAAAAACCTTTGGTATAGTGCTATCCTGGATCAAATATAAGGAGAGCAGTAAAATTGTAACATTATTCACTGAGGATCTTGGCAGGATCAGCATTATGGCTCAAGGTGCCCTTAAGCCCAAATCCCAAATTTTGGCGGCAACAGAGGTTTTCAGTAAAAGTCATTTTGAGCTAAAAAAAGGGAAAAACTTCTACTACATCGAATCTGCAGAGCTTGAAAGCTCAAACTTTACTATCCGCCAGGACATAGACAGGCTGACATACGGATTTTACATCCTTGAACTGGTTGAAAGATCAGTGCCTGAAGGGGAATCATCCTCGAAGATATTCAATATGCTGGACAAAGCTTTGTTCGATATGTCCAGTTCCATGAAGCCAATATTACAGACAGTAGCTTTTGAACTTAAAATGATCTCGATCCTCGGGTACAGGCCGCAGTTGTCTAAATGTCTTAAATGTGGGAGAACTGCATCTGAAATTTGGGATTTCAGTATAATAGAAGGAGGCGTATATTGCGACAGCTGCAGAAAAGGCTCAGGTGTGCTTATAGATCAGGCTTTATTTGAGGCAATGGGCAACATACTACTGTCAAGGTTTGATCAGCTGGATGAGCTGAACCTAAGCACTGAGGCTTTATTGAGGATACACAGTATCCTATATCAGTTCATTATATACAATCTCGATTTAAAGGAGTTAAAATCCCAAACAATGCTGCAAAGGGGACAAAAGCTATAGAAAAGCACCGTCTTGACACAAACGCCATAATTTGTTAGATTAATGTTTATAAACTGAACAATTGCATTGACGCAGAGAGTAGCTGCAGAGTAAGGACAAAGAGAATCCGGAAGAGGTGGGAACCGGGTACCTTAGATGCAAGCAAAAGGCACTGCCGAGCAAGCTTACTGAGAGAATACCTTTCGGTATTAAGTAGGGTGGAACCGCGGAAGATACCTTTCGTCCCTATAGGGATGACAAGGTTTTTTTGTATTCAAAAATATTGAGGAGGGCTAAGATGTATTTTCAGGATTTAATGCTGAAATTGCTTAATTACTGGGGAGAAAAAGGTTGTATAATAGCAGAGCCATACGATGTGGAAAAAGGAGCAGGGACAATGAGCCCTCACACATTCCTTAGGGCACTTGGTCCGGAACCTTGGAAGGTGGTATATGTTGAGCCGTCAAGAAGACCTGCTGATGCCAGATACGGGGAAAATCCAAACAGAGTCTATCAGCACCACCAACTCCAGGTTATCCTCAAACCATCCCCTGATGATATCCAGGATCTTTACCTGGACAGCCTGAGAGCTATAGGTATCGACCCCCTTAAACATGACATAAGATTTGTCGAAGATAATTGGGAAGCTCCTACTCTTGGCGCATGGGGACTTGGTTGGGAAGTATGGCTTGATGGGATGGAAATAACCCAATTCACCTATTTCCAGCAAGTCGGGGGGATCAATTGTGATTTGGAATCAGGAGAGATAACCTACGGACTTGAAAGAATAGCCATGTATCTGCAGGACGTTGACAATGTATTCGACATAAGATGGAACAAGGATTTTACCTATGGAGACATTTTTAAAAAGGCGGAATACGAGCATTCCGTATATAGCTTCGAGAAGGGTGATATTGAAGTTTTGAAGGGTTTGTTCAATACTTATGAGAATGAAGCCAGAAAGATTATAGAAGAAGGTCTGGTGCTGCCAGCATATGACTATGTACTAAAATGCTCCCATACCTTCAATGTTCTTGATGCAAGGGGCGCAATATCTGTATCAGAGAGGACATCCTACATTGGCAGGGTTAGAAATCTTGCAAGGAGTATTGCAAATCTCTACATTCAGCAAAGAGAAGAAATGGGTTTTCCATTGCTTAAGAAGGACGGTGAATTAAATGAATAGAAAGTATCTCCTGGAAATAGGAGTTGAGGAGCTTCCGGCAAGATTGATAAATGATTCCTGCAGTCAGCTTCAT
Source organism: Gudongella oleilytica (assembly GCF_004101785.1). Classification (NCBI taxonomy): domain Bacteria; kingdom Bacillati; phylum Bacillota; class Tissierellia; order Tissierellales; family Tissierellaceae; genus Gudongella; species Gudongella oleilytica. The sequence continues at coordinate 1,364,004 of NZ_CP035130.1, read as the reverse complement.
TTAAATATCGAAAAGCTATTGAAAAATGAAAGACTTTCATTTGAAAAAATCAACATCCTCTCTACACCACGAAGATTGACCTGCATCGTTGAAGGGCTCGGAGATGCTGGAGGAAGCGAGGAAATTGTTGTAAAAGGACCTGCCAGGAGGATAGCCTATGATGCATCCGGAGAACCTACCAAAGCTCTTCTTGGTTTTATCAAGGGGCAGGGGGTACTGATGGAGGATGTCTTCATTCAGGAATTTAATGGGGATGAGTATGTCTACGCAACCGTCCGAAAGGAAGGTAAGGCAGTTGAAAGGGTATTGAAAGAGAATATTGGTGAAGTGATCAGGGCAATCGGTTTTCCAAAGTCTATGAGGTGGGGCGGTAAGAACCTAAGGTTTGCAAGACCTATAAGGTGGCTGGTATCTATTCTTGATGATAAGGTTCTGTCATTTGAGCTTGAGGGAATTATTGCTTCGAATATCACAAAAGGTCACAGATTCCTGGGTAGTCAGGAGATCGTTATAGATGCAATAGACTCTTACAAGAGCGTGATGGAGAAAAACTATGTGATCGTGGATCCTGATGAGAGGAAGGATATGATACGTTATGGAGCAGAAAAATTAGCCAGAGAGAAGGGGGGATCCATCCAAAAGGATGAAGGTCTGCTTGACGAGGTTACAAATCTGGTGGAGTACCCCACTCCAATAATTGGTAGGATCAGGGATGAGTACTTGAAGCTTCCCTTTGATGTAGTAACTACTCCAATGAAGGAGCACCTGAGATATTTTCCAGTTCTTGACGGTAAGGGAAGACTTCTTCCTTACTTTATAACCGTCAGGAACGGTGATGGAAATCATGTGGAAACTGTCGTTAAGGGAAATGAAAAGGTTCTTGGTGCAAGGCTGGAGGATGCAAAATTCTTTTACAAGGAGGACATGAAGCTTCCGTTGGAAAATTATGTCGAGAAACTTAAGACACTGACATTCCAGGAAAAACTTGGGACAATGCACGATAAAACCTTAAGACTACAAAAGCTCGTCAAGAAAATTTCGGATTATCTTGAGGTTGGAGAAGAAACTGAAAAGAATGTGTCAAGGGCAAGTCACTTGGCGAAAGCTGACCTGGTAACGAAAATGGTAACTGAGTTCACAGAACTTCAGGGGAAAATAGGCATGGAGTATGCGCAGGAGGCTGGAGAAAATGAAATCGTCAGCCTGGCTTTGTTCGAGCAATACCTGCCAAGATTCTCTGGTGATAAGCTGCCGTCCACAACTGCTGGCTCCATACTGTCAATGGCTGATAAACTGGACTCTATTTGCGGACTATTTGCCATTGGGATTCAACCGACAGGATCCCAGGATCCATTTGCGCTAAGAAGAAGTGCTTTGGGGATAATAAATATCATCATAGATAAGAAACTTAACATATCCCTGTTAGACCTGATCGACTTCTCTTTGTATATATATGTTGAAGAAACTGGACTTGCTTGCGACTACAATAAAGTAAGAGGTGAAATACTGGACTTCTTCATGGGTAGGGTAAGGAACCTGTTCCTTGATAATGGAATACCCTACGATGTGATCGATTCAGTTATTCATACAGGAACAGACAACATATATGACATGAGAATAAGATGTGAAAAACTGGATTCATGGGCAAAGGGAAATGATGTTGCTGATATTCTCGCAGCATTTGGCAGGTTATCCTCTTTGGCTGTTAAGACTGACAAAACAGAGGTCAAGAGAGACCTTCTTACAGAGGAAGAGATTCTTTTGTTTGATGCTTACAATGCTATCGAAGAAAAAGTTGACACTCATATCCAGAAAAAGGAATATGATAAAGCCCTTGTTGTCCTTGGGACACTTAGATATAGAATTGACGGATTCTTCGATAAGATAATGGTAATGGTCGACGACTTGGAGCTTAGAAACAACAGATTGGCACTTTTAAGAAAAATTTACGAAACGATGATGAGAGTTTGTGATTTGACCTACATCGTCGGAAGATAGAGGTGATCCCTATCCAACTTTCGAATCGACAAGAGCAGATCATAGAAATTGTACGAAGAAAGCAACCAATTACGAGCAACGACATTGCTAATGAGCTAAAGCTTACGAGAGCGACCTTAAGGCCTGACCTTGCAATATTAACCATGACCGGCATACTGGATGCAAGACCAAAGGTTGGATATTTGCTTACTGGCAGGACCCCGGATGATTTTCTTTCAGATTCCATCAGCTCCATTCAGGTTAAAAACATAATGTCATTGCCGGTAGTTATTGATGAGGATAGAAGCATTTACGACGCTATAGTTTACATGTTTACTGAAGATGTTGGTTCCGTCTTCATTACCTCTGCAGAGAAGCTGACCGGTGTCGTATCGAGAAAGGATCTGATCAGGGCTTCCCTCGGGGGGTTGGATCTGCAATCGGCACCTGTGGGTATGATAATGACAAGGATGCCTAACCTGGTAACGACTGAGCCTGAAGATACAGCAATCAGTGCTGCAATAAAGCTTATTGAACATGAGATAGACAGTCTACCGGTAATCGAAAGGATTGATGACGGGAAGAAAAATTACAGAGTCGTGGGCAGGCTTACCAAGACCAACATAACAAGATTGTTTGTCGAGCTTGGCACTAAGCTATAAGGGGGGAATACCATGAGCAAATTAACTCTATATGTTATGTCTGACTCCATTGGTGAAACTGGTGAGCTGATTGCAAGAGCAGCTGCAAAGCAGTTTATAACAGAAAATTATGAAATCAGAAAGTACCCATACATGAACGACGAGGAGCATATCAGACAGGTTTTGAGTGAGGCTGAGCCTGGCGAAAGCCTTGTTATTTATACAACGGTACTTGAACATATAAAAAATCTAATTGATACAATAGGCTATGAAAGAGATATTCCTACCATAGACGTTATGTCACCTCCTATCCTGGCTATTGAGAAGCTGCTTGGCTATGCCCCGAAGCGTGAGGCAGGTCTAATAAGGAGGATTGACGAAAACTATTTCAGAAAAGTTGAAGCTGTTGAATTTGCAGTAAAATATGACGATGGAAAGGATCCAAGGGGGATAGACAAAGCAGATATCTGCCTCATAGGAATTTCCAGAACCTCCAAGACCCCTTTGGGTATGTACCTTGCTCACAAGAACTTTAAGGTGGTTAACATTCCTCTTGTGCCTGAAGTCAATCCTCCGGAGGAGCTTTTCAAAAAAGACAGAAGACGGGTAATAGGCCTTGTTGCTGACCCAAAAAAGCTCATAGAAATTAGACAGGAGAGATTGAAAGCGCTGGGACTGAGAGACTCAGCCAACTATGCAAGCGTAGAGCGGATCCAAAAGGAACTGGAATACTCAATGGATATCATGGGTCAGGTAGGCTGTGAGATAATCGACGTATCATCCAAAGCAATCGAAGAAACTGCTGCGCTGATAATTGATCATATGACCAAGCAATTTGGTGATAAAATGTTTTAGTGTTCCATTAGGGACACTAAATTTTTCTTGTGATTTCGAAAATAAAGAAGGATTTTTATCGTTCATGTCGAATATATATATAACGGTATATGGAGGTTGGGGCATGGATATTAGAACTGAATCTGAGAAATATGAAGCAGAAAGATTGTTCCCATTTGCTATGCTAAGCATGAATTCAAGGGGAAGACTTGCTTATGAAGAAAAATGCAGCATCAGGACAGAATTTCAAAGGGACAGAGACCGGATAATCCATTCAAAGGCATTTAGGCGTCTGAAGCACAAGACACAGGTATTCATTGCTCCGGAAGGAGATCACTTCAGAACGAGGCTTACGCATACCCTTGAAGTGGCGCAGCTTGCAAGGACTCTTGCACGTGCGTTGAGACTAAACGAAGATCTTGTGGAGGCTATTGCACTTGCTCACGATCTGGGTCACACTCCTTTCGGGCATACTGGAGAGTCGATACTGAACAAACTTAATCCAAGAGGCTTCACGCATACAGATCAGAGCCTGAGAGTAGTAGATTTTCTCGAGAGCCACGAGAGAAGAAAAGGGTTGAATCTGACATATGAGGTCAGGGAAGGGATCATGAATCACTCCGGTGAAAGAGTATCAGAAACTCTGGAGGGTCAGATAATCAAGTATGCAGACAGAATAGCCTACATCAATCACGATATTGATGATGCCATAAGGGCTGGTATCATAAGCGAAGAAGACCTCCCTGCCGACTGTGTTGAGATTCTGGGATACAGCCATGGAAATAGGATCAATACGATGATCTCGGATTTGATAGAAACAAACTACGGGAAGAATCAACTCCAAATGAGTCCTCTCATAGGCGAAATGACCAATAAGCTTAGGGACTTCATGTTTGAGGAAGTATATTTTAATAAAAACGCCAAATCGGAGGAGGGAAAGGCCGAACACGTTATAACCGTGCTCTTCAATTATTACAGGAATAACAGCAACAGACTACCCTCAGATCATCTCGCACTTTATAGAGATGATGACTATTCTCTGGAAGATATTATTTGTGATTATATTGCAGGAATGACCGACAGGTATATTGTTAATCTGTTCCAGGAGCTTTTTATTCCAAAGCCGTGGAAATGACATAACAATTATTTAACAGTTTTTAATAAAGCACTTTGAACTTTTCGTAATTTATATTATAATTGATTGGTGTGCTCAGGTGGTGATCAGATGGCTGATGGTAAAAATGATATGCTTGATAAAATTAAGGACAGACTCGATATAGTGGAGTTGATCGGTGAATACGTTCATCTGAAAAAATCCGGCTCAAACCATATAGGCTTATGTCCATTCCATAGTGAGAAAACCCCTTCATTCACCGTTTCTGACTCCAAGCAAATGTTCCACTGCTTCGGGTGCGGAGCTGGGGGCGATGCAATCACCTTCGTTATGAGAAGAGAGAACCTTGATTTTGTTGAAGCGCTGAAATTTCTCGCTGAAAAATATAATATACCTTGGGAAGATTCCGGGAATCAGGAAAACTCTGAGCTCAGGCAGGTCTTTTATGAGATAAACAAGGAGGCAGCACGTTACTTTCATCAAAACCTGATGAAGCATAAGGAAGCGACAGCTTACCTTAATTCTCGGGGGATAGGCTATGAAACAGCAAGAAAATTTGGGCTTGGATTTGCCTCAGACAGCTGGGAGCAGCTGATGAATTTTCTTAGGGGAAAAGGCTTTTCCGAAGCAGACATAGAGAAAACAGGGTTGATCGGAATAAGAAAAAATGTGACCGGGTTTTATGACAAGTTTAGAAATCGGTTGATTTTTCCCATAGTAGATACAAGATCCAGGGTAATCGGATTTGGAGGCAGAGTGCTTGACAAAAGCCTTCCAAAGTATCTCAATTCTCCTGATACAGTAGTTTTTAACAAGGGGAACCACCTTTACGGGCTGAACATAATAGATAAGAACAAGAATCGTAGCAGGATAATGCTGGTGGAAGGATATATGGACGTTATCTCGTTACATTCAAACGGTATAGACTACGCAGTTGCAAGCCTTGGAACTGCCTTGACGGAAACTCAGGCTAAGCTTCTGAAAAGGTATGGCGACGAGATATACATTTGCTATGATGGTGATCAGGCAGGCATAAGAGCCACAGTAAGAGCTATTGATGTAATGCAGAGACTGGATCTTGAGCCCAGGATCGTAATGCTCCCTGAAGGAATGGACCCTGACGATTTTATAAAGAACAACAGCCTGGCGGCATTTGAAAAAAAAGTTGCAGAATCGTTAAATCATATTGATTTCAAGGTATATATACTGAAAGGGAAGCACGACCTGAAAAGTCCTGAGGGGAAAATCCGCTTTACTCAGGAGGCTGCAAGGATGCTGAAGGAACTCAAGTCGCCCATACAACAGGATGTCTACATTGAGAAGCTTTCGTCAGAGCTTGCCATAGCCAAAGAAGCTATAGCAAGCGAAATGAAGGGGCCAAGACACATAAGAGAACATAAATCGACTGAGATAAGGCCTGTATCATCCGTGGTTCTCGAACCTGCCAGAAGAAAGGCTGAGGCTGACCTTATAAGTTTAATGGCATCCGGCAGAAATAATTATACCAGAATAACAGCCGATATCTCGATGGACGAGTTTGGAGACCCCGACTGCAGATTCTGCTATAAATTAATACAGGAAGGGTACTCTGCTGATGACGAATTGAACAAAGAAGTACTGTTAAAAGAGCTGGATTTTGATGATACCGGAAGTGAGAGACTTAAACAGTTATTGACCAGGACCACAGAATACACACCCTCAAATCTTGATAAAGTCATTGTCGATCTTATCAAAACAATAAGACTGGATAGATTGGAAGCAGAGAGAAAAGAGTTGAAGCAGGAGATAGAAACACTGGACAGCAGTGCAACTGATGGAGAAAGATTATCTGAGCTGCTGAGGATTTTGATTGAGATAGATAAAAAAATAAATCTCATTAGCTAAGTAGGGAGGAAACGAGTTTGGATGACATTTTGAAAGACCAAGAAAAAAATCTTACAAATAAACAACTTGCAGAAAAAAAGCTTTTGTCAAAAGGGAAAAAAAGTGGTTTATTGACCTATAAGGAGATAATTGCCACCCTTGAGGCAATCGATTTGGATCCTGAAGAGATCGATGAGATTTATCAGAAGATTGAAGATAGCGGTATTGATATAATGGGAGATAAGGAAGAGGAAGAATCCATCATCAATGATGACTCCGAGGACGACGAAATAGACAGCGCTATCGATATAGAGGTTGAAGAAGATGAAGAGGAAGAAATTAAGGAAGATCTCTCAGCTCCCAAAGGAATAAGCGTGGACGATCCGGTTAGGATGTACCTTAAAGAGATCGGTAAGATACCTTTGTTGTCGAGTGAAGAAGAGATAGATCTTGCTATGCGTATGGAGGAGGGCGATGAGCTCGCCAAGAAGAAGCTGGCTGAAGCCAATCTAAGACTGGTAGTCAGTATAGCAAAAAGGTATGTGGGCAGAGGTATGCTGTTTCTTGACCTTATTCAGGAAGGTAATCTGGGGTTGATGAAAGCAGTAGAGAAGTTCGAATACAGAAAGGGTTTTAAGTTCAGTACCTACGCAACCTGGTGGATAAGACAAGCCATAACAAGAGCAATCGCTGACCAGGCCAGGACCATCAGGATCCCTGTTCATATGGTTGAGACAATCAACAAGCTGGTAAGAGTGCAAAGGCAGTTGGTACAGGAGTTGGGGAGAGATCCAACACCTGAGGAAATTGGAAACGAGATGAGCCTTGATGTTGAAAGAGTAAGGGAAATAATGAAAATTGCACAGGAGCCTGTAAGCCTCGAGACTCCTATCGGAGAAGAAGAGGACAGCCATTTGGGAGACTTCATCCCTGATGAGGATGTATTGGCACCTGCAGAAGCTGCAACCTTTACAATGCTAAGGGAACAGCTTATTGATGTTCTTGACAGCCTGACACCCAGAGAGCAAAAGGTATTGAAGCTTAGATTTGGTCTTGACGACGGAAGAGCCAGAACTCTTGAAGAGGTAGGTAAGGAGTTTGAAGTCACAAGAGAGAGGATCAGACAGATTGAAGCTAAAGCGTTGAGAAAGCTTAGACATCCAAGCAGAAGCAAAAAATTAAAGGATTTTCTTGAATAGATAAGATTCGCTATGCGAATCTTATTTTTTAAAGGAGGATAAATTTTGAAGCTGGACAAAAGACTTCGCACAATCGCAAACCTTGTCCCTAAAAATTCTATAGTTGCCGATATAGGCACTGACCACGGTTATGTACCCAAATATCTCATAGATAATGAAATCGCAAAACTTGTTATCGCAAGCGATGTAAGTGAGTGTTCATTAGCAAAAACAGCTGCCTATGTAGAAGAGGAGAATCTCGCCGACTATATCATACCGAGAATCGGATCTGGTTTGGAGCCCATTAAGCCCTTTGAGGTAGATACTGTAATAATAGCCGGAATGGGGGGGATCCTCATATCTGAGATATTAAGGGAAAGCAGGAAAAAAGCAGAAACCTATCTTCGGTTTATTCTCCAGCCAATGGTAGGAAGCGATGAGCTGAGAAGATATCTAATAGAAAACAAATTCAAGATAGTAGACGAGGACCTGGTGCGGGAGGATGGGAGATACTATGAGGTCATCGTAGCTGAAAATGGTCTTCAACGCTGCCCTGAGGATGTATACCTTGAAATAAGCCCTATCCTCATAGAAAAGGAGCATCAATTATGGAGAGAATTCGTAGAATGGAAGATATCTGTTCTTGAGGCTATAGTAAATGAGCTGGAGGGCCAGAACAGCGATAAAAGCCTTAAGAGATTGGATGAGCTAAGCATAAAGATTAATAAATTCAGGGAGGTGCTCCGGGGTTGAAAATTTCAGAGATTGTTGGAATTATGGAAGAATGGGCAGACCCATGCTTAATGGATTCCTGGGACAACGGCGGGCTTCAATATGGCTCAATGGAACAGGAGATAAATGGCATCCTTATATCCCTGGATGTCACTGAGGAAGTGCTTGAATATGCTATCAAATTTGGATCAAACCTCATCATATCACATCACCCTTTGATATTTAAAGGCATCAAGGACCTAAGCCTGTCAACACACCAGGGAAGGATGGCTTATAAAATCATTAAAAATGACCTTGGAATATATTGTGCCCACTCCAGCCTGGATCTTGCACCTGGTGGTGTAAACGATGTTTTGGCAGATGAATTTGGAATACTAAACAGCATCCCTCTAAGGGTCCATGAAAAAAGATTTCACAATGGAATATTGGGTTATGGAAGAGTTGGCGATATTGAGCCCTTGACACTAGAGGAACTCGTTAGGCATGTAAAGGATAGACTTGGGGTTGAAGTTTTGAGCGTTTATGGAGAGACAAAGGATCCAATAACCAGGTTGGCTGTATGTGGAGGCAGTGGAGCAGACTTTATAGAAGATGCAGCATCCTTTAGAGCCCAGGCCTACATAACTGGTGATATAAAGTATCACGATGCACAGTTGGCCAGGGAGCTTGGGATAGTGCTAATCGATGCAACTCATTATCACACGGAAAAGCCAGTATTATATGCTGTTAAGAATAGGTTAAAGGACAAAATCCTCGAAGAAATGAACATGAAGATTTATGAAGGACCTACATTCGCCGTTAAACGCTATTAAAGTGAGGAGTGGAAAAATGTTCGACCTCAATATGCTTGTGAAACTTGATGAATATCTTAAGGGAGTGGAAGAGCTTGAGAAACGATACAAGTCCCTTGAGAGGGACCAATCCCTGGTAGAGCTTGATCAAAACATGATAAGGCTTCAGCAGGCCTTGGTCGATATAATCCAAAATGTCAAAGAAATCGAGTATGAAGCTGCTGAAGCTTCAAATAAGCTAAAGACTTGTACCATTCGGCTGGATCATATCAATAAAACCCTTTATGACGGTTCCATCAGGGATCTGAAGCAGATGGAATGCATGGAAAGAGAGTTGATTTCACTCAGGAGCCAGAAAGAAGAGCTTGAGTGGAAGGAACTTCAATGCCAGGAGTCTATCGATGAGCTGATAAAACAAAAATCAGACCTGGATGAGAAGCTTTCTGTCATTAAAGGAAAGTTTTCCACTCGAAGAGGTGAAGTGCGCCTTGAAGCATCGATTATTAAGAATGAGATACTAAGACTAAAAAAGGAAGCTGAGGAAATAACACAAAAGGCAGATAAGAGTATATTAGCTATTTACTATGAGATCAGGGCAAAGAAAGGTTCCGGAACAGCTGTTATTATTAACAATATTTGCACTGGCTGCAATATGATGATCGCGACTACTATCATCGACAGGATAAAAATGGGAAAGAGTATATTTTACTGCGAGACGTGCGGCAGGATCCATGTAATCCCAAGGAATTAGTCATGCAATCTTTGTATTCAATATTGATGAAATATATGTTATAATAATCATAGAGTAAGTTGTGTGGTCGCATGTCTTCGACATGAGGAAAGTCCGTGCTCCGCAGAGCAGGATGCTGGATAACGTCCAGTGGGGGCAACCCTAAGGATAGTGCAACAGAAATAGACCGCCCGAAAGGGCAAGGATGGAAAGGCGAGGTAAGAGCTCACCAGCGTTTAGGTGACTAAACGGCTCTGTAAACCCCATCTGGAGCAAGACCAAAAGGGAGCAAAAAAAGGCGGTTGCTCGCTGCCGCTCCAAAGGTAGGTCGCATGAGCCTTTCGGCAACGACTGGCCTAGATAGATGACCATATAAACAGAACACGGCTTATAGACTTACTCCATCATGAAAACCCCGGGGGGATACCCGGGGGTTTTCTTTTTTTATGCTGAAAATATTGATCAGTAAATGTTGAAAAATTTAACTTAGACTAAGTTTTAGGAACATGGCTGTAACCGTTTTGTCATTAATTCATTGATTAATGACTCCAAGTATAATATAATAACCACATGCAGGCTAATCAAAGAAGGGAGTGTTTTCATGCAGAGGAAAAAACACCTACATTTACATAAGCTGGCATTGCTGTGCTTATTGATGGTAGTAGGATTTAAGGATTCAGGAATTCTGGTCCAGGACTATACTGCATTGTTGAATAACGGCGCAGCGATTGAACTAAAAGAGCACGAGAAGGTTGAAGTCGCCAAGGAAAATGACGACTCATATATTGTATATAAGGAGGGTGAATACCTCCAGATCCCTAAAAACACTATGATAAGAACTACCAGAAAAAGCGACAAGTTCACTGTTTCTGAAGAGGTAGAGCTACTATCTGAACCACGTAAAGGCTCAAAAACAGTTAGGATGCTCGTGCCAGGTGAAGAGCTCATAATGGCATCATATGACCAGGATTACGGAAGGTTTATTGCTACCGCTGATTTTGGGATTGGTTATGTAAGAATGGATAAAATTATAAGCAACATGGTTGAGAACATTTCCTACGGTGTTTCCAATATTTCTGCCATAGTGAGAAATGATTCCTCAATGATCGTCCTTGTTAAAGGAGAGACAGTTGGGGTAGTGGACTATTCAGAAGGAAAGTACACTTTGGTTGATGAAGCTGGACAAAAATATAAGGTGGATAAAACTGCGGTAAGTCTATATAACAGTTTTGAGCAAATAACAAGAGCAGCAGACAGGACTTCCTCTAAGCAGCTAACCAGCTTGATAAAAGGAGCATATTCACTTATAGGCAAGCAATACGTTTATGCGACCTCAGGGCCAAACACCTTTGATTGTTCAGGTCTGACCTACTATCTTTATAAGACTCACCTTGGTATAGTATTGCCCAGAAGCTCCTACCTGCAGCCAGGCGGAGGAACAAAAGTAGAAAAATCCGAGCTCAGACCAGGTGATCTGGTATTTTTCAATACTACTGGCAGCAGGATTTCCCACGTCGGCCTATATATAGGAGATGGCAATATGATTCATGCTTCTTCAACTAAAGGTCAGGTAAGGATCGACACGATCAATTCGGGATGGTATTATTCAAGGTATGTTACTGCTGTAAGAGTAATTAATTAATTTGTCAAGGAAAAGGCACCCAAGAGGGTGCCCTTCATTTGTGGTCAGATAAATGCAAGGAGATGAATAAAGGAGGATTAAGAGCATGGCAAAGGTTTTAAAAGGAAAAGAAGTTGCGGACAAGATAAAGGCTGGGATGAAGCTTTCAATTGAAGAACTTAAAAAAGAAGGTAGGACTCCATTATTAACAATCGTAAGATTGGGAAATAATGCGGGCGATGTCTCCTACGAAAAAAGTATAGTCAAGGCATGTGAAGCAGCAGGTATTAAGTCGAGAGTTATCGAACGTGAAACAACAATGACGACGGAAAAGCTGGAAGGACTTATGCAGGAGCTGAATGCTGATTCAGAAGTCTCCGGGATCCTATTATTCAGGCCGTTGCCAAAGCATATAGATGAGGAAAGGATCAGAACCTCAGTATCACCTGATAAGGACGTTGACTGCATGCATCCACTTAACCTTGAAAGGATATTCGAGGGCAGGATGGACGGGTTTTCACCATGTACACCGAAGGCTGCAGTAGAGATACTGGTACACAATCAGGTTCCTCTGGAGGGTAGAAATGTAGTGGTCGTAAACAGGTCAATGGTTGTAGGAAAGCCGCTTGTTATGATGCTCCTTGAAAAAAATGCTACAGTTACAATATGCCATTCAAGGACTAAGAATCTTAAGGAGCTGTGTTCCAAAGCTGACGTCGTTGTAACAGCCTTAGGTAAAGCCAAGTTCTTCACAGAGGATTTTTTCAACGATGATTCAATTGTTATAGACGTAGGAGTAAGTATGAGTGAGGATGGAAAGCTTAGTGGAGATGTGGATTACGATAGCGTTGCAGAAAAGGTATCGATGATCACACCGGTTCCGGGAGGAGTAGGAAGCGTAACAACCACGATACTATTGAATCAGGTCGTTCTCGCAGAACTAAAGAAGTAAATAACAAATAATGAGCCTGGGCTTTTGCCCAGACTCATTATTTTAGTTGCCGTTATTTCCATTTCCATTTGGATTAGGGTCAGGAATACCACCATTATTGTTATTAAACCATTGCTCCAGCCAATCAAGAACCGGATTTTCAATTACTGTGGTTTCATCGTGATCAGTGCACACCTCAGTTGGAAGCTGGTAAGCAAAATCACTTGGTATGATTCCCTTGTGGTCCTCTGGAACATAAGGAGGAGTTCGTTGTATGAATACCCTTGTTTCTACATTTTCGTCAGGGCAGAATTCATTTGCTAGTTTGCCATTTGTAATGTCTATCTGAGCTTCAACATGCATATCACAATATGCTTTAGGTACAGTTCCGCTTACAAACAACTCTGAATTGACCACTCCCCTTGGATCGTGGGAGCAAAGTTCCGTAGCCAAAAGACCTGACTGAGTACAAATGCTTGCAGACACCAAACCATCTGGTCTTTCAAATGATGTCTTTCCCTCAAGGCCTTCATGGATTGTTGTATTTATATGCTGCCAAAGCTGAGCTGCAGTACTGCTGCTTCTCGAAAGCGTGACCCTTGGAGAATCGTTTCCTATCCAGGTTCCTGACACATAGTAAGGAGTATAACCTACAAACCAGATATCAGCCTGATTTTGTGTCGTTCCGGTTTTTCCTGCAACTACCATATTGTTCATCCTTGCTCTTCCGGCAATTCCGTTTGCAACAGTTGTCCTCAATATATCACCCATCAGATATGCAACCTGTGGTGACGAGGCCATTGTTTCCTTTGGAGTATTATCTATTAGTAAATTGCCATTCTTATCAAGTATCTTTGTAAAAGCTATGGGTTCAACATATATTCCTTTATTGGCTATTGCCCCGTAGGCTGCTGTAATTTCAAGCGGGGTCAAACCCTTTGTCATACCTCCAAGACCCAGTGAAGAAAGATTTTCATCATTTACCTGTCTGTTCTCAGTGCTGGTTACAAAGCTGTCCCTTTCCGGGTGTTCCACATCAATGATACCAATCTTCTTAAGATGCTCAACAGAAGCAGGGATACCTATTTTTTGCAGCATTTTTACCGAATTGACGTTTACTGATTGCTCGACAGACTTTCTAAGAGTATGAAGACCTCTATACGAATTATACCAGTTTTTTGGCCATAGCTCCCCGGCTCCGTTATAGAATGGAATATCATCTATTGCTGTTGCTGCAGTCTGACCATTATTAAGTGCAGGCCAGTAAACTGCTATTGGTTTTATAGCTGACCCAGGTTGTCTCTGGGAATCAGTTGCTCTGTTAAGAATTCTCGTTCCATCTACATCTCTGCCCCCAACTATTGCCTTGATATGACCTGTCCTGTAATCAAGTATTACAGTAGCTGATTGAGGTTGGACAACACCATCCTCATGAACATAAAAGTATCGATTGCTGATAATTAAATTTTCGCCATTTTGTGAATAGAATTCGGGGTTGTCCTTCAAATAGGTACTCTTTATTGTAATCGTTCCGTTTTCAACACTGAACTGTCCCTCTGGGATTACTATAGATCCTACGGAATGAGCAACGAGATTTTTTCTTTCATCAATCGTGAAAAAGTCCGTCACATCAAAGTGAGTAGGGTAAGGTGTTATTTTTGAGGTCTTAATAATTAGATCCCCATTTTCGAGCTTGTAGTCCTCAGGTGTTAGAATAAGATTATGGTCGTCAGTCATAAGATTTGCTTTTGAATAATAGACTATTGAACCCTTTTCATCAACAACATTTCCAGCCTTGTTAAGATTCCAGTCCACCAGAACTGGCCCCTTTAGATTTTCTGTATTGCCAACCAGCACCTGTACAAAATTCTCGTATATTTCCTCAAGCTGCTTTTGCATATTCATATCTATAGTAGCATATAGTGATAACCCACCTGTAAACAGCTCCGCCTCTGCCTGGGCTTTGGTATAGCCGAGCTTATCCATCATAGCCTCGATAGCCTGGGTTTTAACCAGATCTGCGAAGTAGGAGGTAATATCCTGAGGCTTTTTTTGCTCAGGCTTCAGGCTTGTTCTCATATCCTGAGCCAAGGCTTGGTCGTATTGCTGCTGGGTAATCTTTCCCAATGCCAGCATTTGGCTCAATACAAGCTTTTGTCTTGCTTCAGAATTCTCATTGTAAACGGCAATAAATTTCTCACCAAGAACTTCTATTTGTCCAACCTCAAAATGCTTAGACGGGTCAAAATCCTCAGGCTTCACCCTGTAATAAGGCTGAAATTGGGTTGTGCTTTTTACTATACCTGCAAGCATTGCCGATTCTGCAATAGTAAGATCCTTGACATCCTTCGAGAAATATGTCCTCGATGCCTCTTGAACTCCGTATGCATTCTGACCAAAGTAATTCCTGTTAAGATATGCCTCAAGTATCTGGTCCTTGGATAGAATAGTCTCCATTTTTAAAGCAAGGTAAGCCTCAGTAATCTTTCTCGTAAGCTTAACTTCGTTTGTCAGGTACACATTTTTTACCAGCTGTTGTGTTATCGTGCTGGCTCCACGCATGCCTCCCGATCTGAAATTATCAAGTAGGGCACCGGCTATCCCCTCGATGTCCACCCCGGGATGGGACTCAAATCTTTCATCCTCGATAGCGATAAAGGCATCCAAAAGATGCTCCGGCATCTCCTTTATGCTAACTACGGTCCTAAGTTCTTCAGCAAGGATCTTTTCTATTAAATTTCCGTTCATGTCGTATATACTTGAAGTCTGGTCAAGGTTCGACATTATTGTAGTGGGATCTATCTCCGGAGCATCCTCCATTATTGCCAGAACAGCAGTTCCAATCGCACCTCCGGCCATTATACCGGCCATCAGGATCAAAATTATAAGTATTTTAACGAACTTGCCGACTGTGAATCTTATTTTGGTTCTTTTCTTTCTATTTTCAGTAGTCATAACCATCCTCCTTGAATTGACGACTATAGAAGTCCAGAATATTATACCACAATCGACTTTTATTGTTAATATCGAGCAGATTACAATACAGTGACAACCTGAAAGCCTTTAATTATATGGAAAGAACCGCTGAAAAATGCTATACTATTACCTATAAGATTGAGGTGCATGATATGGAGAATAAGAATGAGAAGGTATTGATAGCCGGAGTAGAGCTGCATGACGACCAAATCGACATCGAGGATTCCATGGATGAACTGGCTGAGCTTGTAGAGGCAGCTGGAGGCACTGTTGTTGCAAGGATAATCCAAAGAAAGGATCGGCTCAATGCAGCCTATTTCATTGGCAAGGGCAAAGCAGAGGAAATCAGGGAGCACTGTGAGCAGCTTGAGGTAGATACTGTTGTCTTCAACGATGAGTTGTCAGGAGCACAATTGAGAAATCTTGAGGAAATTATAGACAGAAAGATAATCGACAGGACGAATCTGATACTTGATATTTTTGCCCTGAGAGCTTCTTCCAAGGAGGGAAAACTTCAGGTCAAGCTGGCACAACTCAAATACAGATTGCCCAGACTAATTGGGTTCAGGGATTATCTTTCGAGGGAAGGTGCCGGAATAGGAACAAGAGGCCCGGGAGAACAAAAACTTGAAACTGACAGACGGCATATTCTGCGGGAGATCCATAGTATTGAAAAGCAATTGAAAGAGGCTGAAGGTGTTAGAGAAGTTAAACGAAGAAAAAGACTTTCTTCACAGCTTCCTATGATAGCTCTTGTGGGTTACACGAATGCTGGTAAATCAACACTTATTAATGCGCTTATGGATCACGATGAAGCTGAGGAAAACAGTAAGCACGTATATGTTGAGGACATGCTGTTCGCCACTCTTGATACATCCCACAGATTGGGAAAGCTTCCAAATGGTCAAAGTTTCCTGCTGGGAGATACAGTAGGCTTTGTATCCAAGCTACCGACTAAGCTGATAGAAGCCTTCAAGGGTACACTTGAGGAGGTAAAGCATGCCGATCTACTGATACACGTGGTAGATGCCTCCAATAAAAATCTTGATATCCAGATAAAAACAACCCTTAAGCTTCTAAAGGAGCTTGAAGTGATGGATAAACCTCTCTTGACCGTGTTTAATAAAATGGACAAAGCAGAATCACCTGAGAAAGGGCACGACTTAAGGGATATTGGGGAGAGCATGGATATTTCAGCGAAGCTGGGGACAAATCTTGAACTGCTTCGAATTAAAATCCAGGAGATGCTCCCTCAGATATATAGAGATGCCACACTTCTCATACCCTACTCTAATCAAAGCCTCGTAAGTTATTTTATGAAGGAGTATGAAGTCGAGAAGTTGGAGTATTTGGAGGAAGGTACAAGAATTAAGCTGGTGATAGACCAAATTGATTTCGACAGATACAAGGAATATATAATATAACGGAGGTTGATCAAATGCTAATAAGAAATTGTGCAGGCGGCGTCGTATTCAAGGATGATAAGGTTCTGATTCTTAAAAATGACAAGGACGAGTGGGTCCTGCCAAAGGGCAAGATAAGAGGTGATCAGTTACCACCTGAAACAGCTCTTCACAGAGTCCGATTTGAAGCGGGCATAGATGCTGAAATTGTTTCTACTGCAGGCGAAACAGCATACGAATTTTTTTCAATAACGAGAAATACCCCTGTTTGCAATAAAATTACCTGGTATATAATGGAGTCTGAAAACCTTGCAGCCGAGCCAAATACAGAAGAGGGCTTTTCTGAGGGTGGATTTTTTGATATAACAGAGGCTATGGATAAAATAACCTATAGTCAGGACAAATCCCTGGTATCACTTTCATACAAGCGTTACAACGAGTTCCGGGATTACAGGGGAAAGTTAGGCGAAAGGTAAGCATTATGGACATTGGCTATAAAACGGTAGCAGGCTTTGGATCTGATGAATTTATAATCAATAAATCCAGATTCATCGGTCACTGCACGGCAGTCGAGGATGAAGAACAGGCAATATCATTTATTCAGTCAGTAAAAGAAGAGCATCGAAATGCCACTCATAATGTTTATGCTTATATAACTGGAGTAGGTGGAAATCTCCAGCGCTTCAGTGATGATGGAGAGCCCTCGGGGACTGCCGGGATCCCGATACTGGAGGTCATAAAGAAGGAAAACCTTAAGCATGTTGCCGTCGTTGTCACAAGGTATTTTGGCGGAATAAAGCTCGGAGGCGGAGGGTTGGTCAGAGCGTATACCAAGGGAGCCAAGATAGCGCTTGATAGTGCAGTAATAGTTGAAATGATGCCATTTGAAATACTTAAGGTTCAAATAGGCTACACAGCCTTTGGAAAACTGGAAAACTATCTCAGAGATAGTGGAATCGAGCCTGACGAAATAATCTTTGAGGATAACGTTAAGCTGAGAATCTCTATCCCAAATAAAGACATCGAGAGGTTTATGGCAGATATGAATGAGATGACCAGCGGTTCAGCACTAATAGAGAGTGCGGGAGGAATTTACCTGCCGATAAAAGATGGAGTGAGATACATGCCGGGCAGGGGTATATAATAGGCGAGGTGATATTATGTCAAGTAATGAATTGAAGGAAAAAATGATGAGTCTTAAAAATTGGGCAGTCGTCGGCGTTTCCGGAAACAAAGACAAATTTGGCTACAAGATATGGAAAACATTGAAGGAACATGGCTATACTACCTATGGTATCAGCCCAAATTACGATGAGCTTGAGGGAGACAGAATATATAAATCACTGTCAGAGCTGCCTGAGAAGGTTGATATCATAGACATGGTCGTTCCTCCGAGATTAAGCATCACGATACTTGAGGAAGCAAAGGAAAATGGGATAGAGTATATTTTCTTCCAACCGGGAACATACAACGATGAAGTCGTAGCAAAGGCAGAGGAGCTTGGTCTTAACTTCCTTACTGATGACTGTGTATATGCTACCCTTAAAAAGGGAGCACACTAAGAAAAACACACATTTATGACAGGGGGGCCACCTAGTGAAGGAAACGGGCAAAACTATTGAAAGCATTGTGGAATGGTTAAGAGAACAAGTGTCTAATGCTGGAGCAAAAGGGGTAGTATTCGGGCTTAGTGGCGGAATTGATTCTGCTGTTGTTGCTGCTTTGGCAAAGAAAGCATTCCCAGGTGAGAGTCTTGGGGTCATCATGCCTATAAACAGCAATCCTCAGGATGAGAAGGACGCTATCCTGGTAGCATCAGTCTTCGAGCTTGATACTGCAACAGTAGATCTTGCTCCTGTTTACCATTCCTTTCTGAAGGCACTGCCATTTGAAGGCGAGGGCGTACTTGCCAGGGCTAATCTCAAGCCCAGACTTAGGATGATGACACTGTATTATTTTGCACAGGAGATGGGATATCTGGTTTGCGGGACAAGCAATAAATCAGAGCTTGAAGTAGGATATTTCACAAAGTATGGCGATAGTGGGGTCGATCTGTTACCGATCGCTGACTTTGTAAAGAGCGAGGTAAGGGATCTTGCCAGAGCTTTGGGTGTACCTTCTGAAGTAATATTAAAGGCACCAAGTGCAGGATTGTGGGAAAATCAGACCGACGAAAAAGAAATGGGCTTTTCCTATGATATTCTTGACAATTACATTCTCACCGGAGAGGGACCAGAGGATATAGTCGAGAAAATTCAAAGGATGAACAGAAACAGCGCACATAAGAGAGTCTACCCACCAAGATTTGAAAATAATTAGTGAAATAGTTTCCCTCTTATGCTAAAATATTTAAGTTAAATCAAAGGAGAGGTGAAATTATGTCAGGACATTCCAAATGGAGTACCATTAAGCATAAAAAGGGCAAGGAAGATGCCAGAAGAGGCAAGATATTCACTAAGTTAGCCCGGTATATTATGGTTGCCGCAAAGGATGGTGGAGGAGACCCTGATTATAATCCTTCCCTTAAAGCGGCTATCGATAAGGCAAAGGCTGAAAATATGCCTAATGACAACATAGAACGAGCCATTAAAAAGGGGACAGGCGAGATGGGCTCCGAGTCCTTCGAGGAGATAATATATGAAGGCTACGGTCCTTCAGGAGTTGCTGTGATCGTAAACTGCTTAACTGATAATAGAAACAGAACTGCATCCGACGTAAGGCATGCCTTCGATAAATTCGGTGGGAACCTGGGACAAAGCGGATCTGTTGCATTCATGTTTGATAGGAAAGGGCTTATTGCAATTGAAAAAACTGATGAGATAGACGAAGATGAGCTGACGCTGCTGGCAATAGAGCTGGGAGCAGAGGACTTCACCTCAGAGGAGGATGGATTTGAGATAATCACAAGTCCCGCCAGCTTCAACGCAGTAAGAAATGGGCTCGAGGATGCTGGCTACAAGTTTGCCGCTGCTGAGCTTACCTTCATACCCCAGACTTATACCACTTTGGAAGCAGAGGAAGATGTTAAAAACATGGAAAAATTGATAGACATGCTTGAGGACAATGACGACGTGCAGGAAGTATATCATAACTGGGATATTTAGCACGCTTGGGATAGAATTTGATCTATCCCTGTTTTCTTGACCGGGAGGAGGGCATGAATGATAAGAAAATTCTTGGTGATCATACTTGTATTATCAATATCTCTGCTGGCCTTAGTGCTTGCCATAGAGGAAAATGCTTATGATCTTGAGTATTACACTGAATCATTTAAAAATAACGCAGTATATGATACAACCGGGAAGACTGAGGAAGAACTGGAGCTTGTATCAAAGGACATAATTGATTATCTCAAGGGGAAGGATGACTCCTTACTGGATACTCATTTTAATCAGAAAGAGATACAGCATATGGAGGATGTTCTCTCACTTTTTGATCTTGCCAGACTTGTCAAATTTGTTTCCTTAATATCCGCACTTGCAGTTGCGGCTTATTTCATAATAAAGCTTGAGACTAAATTTGCTGGCAAATGGCTGGGATTGGGGTTATTTCTGAATTACTTATTGGTTTTAATTGTTGCCATTCTTGCAAGAACAGATTTTACAAAATACTTCATTTACTTTCACGAAATATTTTTCGACAATGATCTATGGATATTGGATCCCCGGACAGATCTGTTGATACAGATGCTTCCTGAGCCGTTTTTTATAAACATAGCCATAAAAATCGGTATAAGTTTTATCAAATATGTGGTTATTGGTCAGCTAATCGGATACATATTGTTCCGAAAGGGGACCTATGGAATTGGTAGATTCAAGTGGCAGCGTATGTAGTTGACATTTGGGTATAAATAAGCTGGTTGAAACAATCAGCCTATAGAAAAAATTAACCGTTAGACAGAGTAGGTAAAGAGCGTTAAGTGCCACGGGATGGGAAGTTGCCTTTGGACGAAAGATGACTCTGCGATTCTTTACCGCATCCGCTGACAATTAAAGAACCTTTCTTTAGTTGGCAGTACTGTCGACAAAGAAAGGAGAAAAAAATGCAAAGAGAAGGTGGCAAAATCAACTTAAGAACAATGGTAAAAGCAGGATTTCTTGTTGCTATTTCCATTGTAATGACCAGGTTCGCCTATATAATGGTGCCTCTGGCTGGAGTGCCGGCATTACGTATCAGCTTTGGAGATGTACCTCTTATGATGTCTGGATTCATGTTTGGGCCCTTGGTGGGAGGACTTACAGGGCTTGCGGCAGATATCATAGGGTTTTTGATCAATCCCCAGGGACCATATCACCCTGGCTTTACTCTTAGCTCCATATTATGGGGAGTAATACCGGGAATTTTCATGCTTATGTATGGAAATAACGGAAGCTATGAATCAAGGTTCTCATTCAAAAAGATCCTTTTAGCAGTTGCTGTAACTGCGGTTGTAATATCACTTGGTCTGAACACCTATTGGCTTTCAAATTTATACGGGAAGGGCTTTTTTATACTTCTCCCCACCAGGGTAATTGCAGCTCTTATTAGCATACCACTTCATTCGATAATAATACGATACCTTTTGAAATATCTTAAAAATTATGCCTCCGTCAGCTGACGGAGGCTGCTTTTCAGAGAAATTGACCAACTATTGACAATGTCTTTGTATTAAGCACAAAAAACAGTTATAATTATACTATATTCAGAATTACGAGGAGGTTTACTATGAAAACTAAGTTGCCGATCGCATTATCAAACAAGCATATCCACGTCAGCCAAAAAGACCTTGAGATACTTTTCGGCGAAGGCTATGAGTTAACTAAGATGAAGGATCTGTCACAACCAGGCCAATATGCATGTAATGAGAAGGTAGATGTAGTTGGACCTAAGGGGACACTTAAGGGTGTAAGGATTCTTGGACCGGTAAGACCAGATACTCAAATCGAGGTATCCATTGCAGATGCATTCGCTTTAGGAGTACAGCCAATTGTCAGAAACTCAGGTGAGTTGAATGAGACACCAGGCGTAAAGGTAATAGGACCCAATGGGGAGGTAGAGCTGGAAAAAGGAGTAATAGTTGCGGCCAGACACATCCATATGCATACCCTGGATGGAGAAGAGTATGGCGTGAAGGACAAAGATATTGTAAGCATAAAGGTACCTGGGCCAAGAGGGTTGATATTTGACAATGTACTTGTAAGGGTACATCCAACTTATGCTCTCGAAATGCACGTTGATCTCGAGGAAGGAAATGCTTCCGGAGTAAGAAACGGAGATCTTGTTGAATTAATTAAATAGGAGTGATCCAAATGATGGATATATCCAAAGCTATCGACCACACCCTCCTTAAACCTGATGCTGGCAAAGCAGGCATAAGAAAGCTGTGTAATGAAGCTGTTCAATACGGCTTCAAGGCGGTGTGTGTAAATCCCTCACATGTAGTGCTATGTAAGGAGCTTTTAAAGGGAACAGATGTAAAGGTTGCCACTGTGGTTGGGTTTCCCTTGGGAGCTAATACAACAGAAACAAAGGTTTTCGAAACTAAGGACTCGGTCCTTAAAGGTGCAGATGAAATCGACATGGTGATCAATATTGGCGCTTTGAAGGAAGGAGACTATAAGCTTGTCGAGGATGATATCAAAGCAGTTGTCGATGCATGCCGGGGACAGGCAATAGTAAAGGTCATAATTGAAACCTGTCTATTGACGGATGAGGAGAAGAGGAAGGCATGCGAGCTTTCAAAGTCTGCAGGGGCTCATTTTGTTAAGACTTCTACAGGATTTAGCACTGGCGGAGCTACTGTTGAGGATGTTGCGCTAATGAAGTCCGTGGTGGGCGACAACCTTGAGGTAAAGGCTTCAGGCGGAGTGAGGGACAGGGAAACGGCAATAAAGATGATAGAAGCTGGGGCAACCAGAATAGGAACAAGTTCGGGTATAAAAATAATCGAGGGCTGATAAGCCCTCTTTTTGATTTGAGACGCCCTCAATTTGGGTATACAACACCTGTACGCATTCTAAATGAATGCTGGAAGGAGTGGTAAAATGGAGCTTAAATCAAATCGAATAGCCTTAAGCAATGGGATATTCCTTAATATTGTAGAAACCGATAAATTCAAATCGAATCTTTTGACAGTGAACCTTATAAGGCCGCTGGAAAAAGATGAAGTAACATTGAATGCATTACTGCCCATGGTACTTGAAAGAGGATCAAGAAGCTTTCCAACAAAACTCCTGTTGGAAAGGAAACTTGAGGAATTGTATGGCGCAAGCCTTGACCTGGGATCCTCAAAAAGAGGAGAGAGACAGATTGTTAAGGCATCTATAGAATGGGCTGATCCAAAATTTACAGGAGATAAAAAATCAGGCAAAGAAGCAGTCAATCTTTTAAAAGGTGTGTTATTTGATCCGGTAATTGTCAATGGAAGCTTTGATGACAACTACATTTTCCAGGAAAAGAGAATACTTATCTCAAGAATAAGAAGCAGGATCAATGACAAGAGAAATTATGCCATAAGCCGCTGTATTGAGGAGATGTGCAAGGGAGAGAAGTTTGGCATATACAGCCTTGGATACGAGGAGGATGTAGAAGCCATAGATGGCAGAAAGCTATATGAACATTATCGAAGCATCCTGATGACTAGTCCTATAGAAATTTTCTTTGTGGGGAATCCCGATGGACTGGAGCTTGAACAGTTGTTACCCGCAGAGCTTCATAATAGACGGGAAATCCTTTTTATCCCTAGAGAAATCATACCGGAGAATTACATGTCTAAACGTCAGGTCGAGGAGAAGTTGTCCGTTTCACAAGGAAAGCTGGTATTAGGCTTCAGATCTTCTATACCGTATGAGCACGAGCTTTATAACGGATTGCTCGTAGGAAATGAGCTTTTGGGAGGTGGACCCAACTCCCATATGTTTAAGACTGTAAGGGAGGAAAAAAGCCTTGCATACTATGCTTCCTCCAGACTTATAAAGCACAAGTCCATAATACTTGCCGATGCCGGCATTCAGTTTTCAAACTACAAGCAAGTTCTCGATTTGATACTCGATCAGGTTTCCAGGTTAAAATCTGGAGATTTCTCAGATGAGGACCTTCAGATAGCAAAAAAATCATTAGAGAACTCAGGCAGGTCAATTGTAGACAGCAACCAAATGATATCAGAATTTTTCCTTGGAAAGGTGATCTCAAAGGATGAAAGAAACCTCGAGAATATGCTGGGTGATTTAGAAAAAACCGACAGAGATAAGGTAATCAGTGCTATGGATACTGTAACTCTCGACACGATATATTTTCTTAATGGGAAGGAGGGAGAGACTGATGAAGAGAATCTGGAACAATATTCTTGATGAAGGCTTGATCCATCTCCAGCTGGAAAATGGCATCAATTTGTACTACTACCCCAAAAAAGGCTTTACTAAGAAGTATGCAATTTTCTCAACCAGCTTTGGCTCTAATCATACCAGCTTTACCGAGAAACCTAATGGAAAGATAATCAAGCTTCCGAATGGGACTGCACATTTCCTGGAGCATAAGCTCTTTGAGGATCCGGATAGGAATATATTTGAAAGGTTTGCAAAATATGGTGCTAACGTCAATGCCTACACCAACTTCGACCAGACCTCCTACCTATTCAGTACCTCTGATAATTTTTATGACAGCCTGTCCCTGCTGGTTGAATTTGTCCAAAACCCATACCTGACCGATGAGAACATCGAGAAGGAGAAGGGGATAATTGGTCAGGAAATTCAGATGTACAGGGATAACCCCAGGTGGAGAGTATACTTCAATTGCTTGAGTGCCATGTACCATAACCATCCCGTTAAGGATGATATAGCAGGAACTATTGACAGTATCAGGGAAATATACAAAGAGGACCTTCTCCTTGCTTATAACAGGTTCTATCATCCATCGAATATGGTACTTTTTGTAGTGGGTGATCTGGAGCTGGATAGAATTGCTGAGGCGGTCAATAAGGCATCCAGACGTTTCCCTGCAGATGCAGGAACACCTGTCAAGTACTATCCTGAGGAGCCTGCGGTTGTGCGTCAGAATTTCATTGAAGATTACATGTCAACGTCAAAACCTCTATTTTATATTGGCTTCAAAGATACAGATCCAGGAAAGACTGGGAAGGCCTCAGTTAAAAAAGACATAGTGACCAACATGCTTCTGGATATTTTGTTATCTGAGAGCTCGGAGTTTTATCAGGATATTTACTCACAAGGTCTTATAGACTCAAGCTTTGGAGCTTATTATTCAGGAAAATCGGATTACGGCCAGTCTATGATCGTAGGCCAAAGTGATGACCCTAAAAGGGTATACCAGCTGGTAGTTGAACTTATGAGCAATAAAACGTCCCCGCTAAACGAAGATGCTTTTCTACGTGCGAAGAAAAAGGAAATGGGAAGATTCCTCATGGGTCTTAATTCTGTTGAGTTTATAGCAAACAATTTGACTGACCTTTATTTTCAGGGATTCTACCTCATGGATTATCTCGATCTTCTCTCCGAAACCACCTTTGAGGATCTTTTGGAAAGATTTGAGAGACATTTTTCCAGTGGAGAAAGCGTTCTGTCTGTAATATGGCCAGAAGGTATGGTAAAATAAGAGCAGCAAATTGAAAGGTGGTCATAATGTGTTGGCAGTTGCATTCAGTATTTTTGGATTAGAGATCAGATGGTATGGTTTATTGATAGCATCAGCTGTACTGATAGGAACAGTACTCGCCTTGAAGGAGGCAAAGAGAAAGGGAGTAAAGGAAGAGACACTCATTGACATGCTTCTTTTCGCAGTACCTGCAGCGATAATAGGTGCAAGAGCCTACTACGTCATCTTCATGTGGGACTATTACAGCAAAAATCCATCTCAGATCTTGAATATAAGAGGTGGAGGCCTTGCGATCCACGGAGTTATAATCGCAGGAACACTTGTCGCCATTATATTTGCAAAGGTAAGGAAGGAGAGCTTCTGGAAACTTGCCGATATTGTAGCGCCAAGCTTGATATTAGGACAGGCAATAGGAAGATGGGGCAATTTTGCAAATCAGGAGGCCCATGGGGGACCAACAGATCTTCCCTGGGGTATAATGATAGATGGTGTAAAGGTGCATCCGACTTTCCTTTACGAGTCGATATGGAACCTTCTCGTATTCGGATTTTTGCTATGGTATAGAAGGAAGAAGGCAACTGTTGAGGGAGAAATATACCTCCTTTATCTGATTCTTTATTCAGTAGGCAGGTTCTTTATTGAAGGACTAAGGACAGACAGCCTTATGCTTGGACCCTTTAGAGTAGCTCAACTAATCAGCCTTGCAATAATAATGTCAGGTGGAGCTTATCTCATCTGGAAAAAGAAAAGAATCAAAGCAGAATAAGGCCAAAGCCCCGGTGATCCGGGGTTTTTTTATGCTCTGACTTATGATGGGACTAAAGTCCCAAATCAATACTTTACTCCATTGAAATGGTGGTATTTAGATGAGGTATGGGGTAAAATGGAATCAAAGTGGTGAAAAGTGGAGTGAAGTGGTAGATTTAGACCTCGGGTGGAGAGTGATCCCTCATGTTTATAGGTGAATATCAACATACCATAGATGAAAAGGGGAGGATTATCCTGCCCTCAAAATTCAGGGATCCCCTTGGATACGAGTTTGTTATGACCAAAGGTCTCGACAACTGCCTTTTTGTTTATCCTAAGAAAGAATGGGAAGTGCTGGAAGAAAAGCTTAAAAGCCTTCCGTTGACAAATAAGGACGCAAGAGCATTCGTCAGATTCTTCTTCTCAGGAGCTACGGAGTGCATACTCGATAAACAGGGGAGAGTCGTCATTCCTGCGAACCTAAGGGAGCATTCAAAGCTTGATAAGGAAGCGGTAGTTATTGGAGTTTCAAGCAGAATAGAAATATGGAGCAGGGAAGAATGGGAAAGCTACACAGACGACGATAGCCTTAGCTATGACAGAATAGCAGAAAAAATGGCCGAGCTTGGAATATAATGAGGTGATCTTATGGCATTCCACCATGTTTCCGTATTATTAAATGAGGTTATTGACGGTTTAGCAATAAGGCCGGATGGGATATATGTTGACGGCACTCTGGGTGGTGCTGGTCATTCAATGGAAATAGTTAAAAGGTTGGGATCCGGAAAGCTGATCGGGATAGATCAGGACCCGGCAGCTCTGGAAAAATCGAGGGAAGTCCTTTCGGAAAGTATGGACAAAGTTATCCTTATCCACAGCAATTATGCAGGCATTAAAAGCGTATTGCGTGAACAGGGAATAGACAAGGTCGACGGTATTCTTCTTGATCTTGGTGTTTCATCATATCAACTGGACACTGAAGAGAGAGGATTTTCCCATAATAAGGACGCACCCTTGGATATGCGGATGGACACTACAGCAAGCTTTTCCGCGTGGGATGTAGTCAACAAATACACAGAAGAGGAACTGGAGAAGATACTTCTTGAATACGGTGAGGAAAAATGGGCAAGAAGGATCGCGCAGTTTATTGTGATTGAGCGGGAGAAAAAAAGCATAGATACTACCTTTGAGTTGGTCAGTGTAATCAAGAAAGCTATACCTAAAAAGGTTAGATTGGAGGGACATCATCCCGCCAAGAAGACTTTTCAGGCAATCAGGATCGAGGTAAACAGAGAGCTGGAGGTCCTTTCCAATGCTATAACAGATATGGTTGATTGCCTGAAGCCGGGTGGAAGACTGGCAATAATAACCTTTCATTCGCTGGAGGACAGGATAGTGAAGGAAGCCTTCAGAGAATTATATAAAGACTGTATCTGTCCACCAGAGCTTCCTAAATGTGTCTGTGATAAAAGAAGAGAGATAGATATAATAACCAGAAAACCATTGACTCCTTCTAAACAGGAGTTGGAGTATAACCCTAGGTCAAGATCAGCGAAGCTAAGGATTGCAGAGAGGCTATAAGTAACTGCCTCTCATCACACGAGGGGGGAGAACCGTGTTGGCTGAAAAGCTTGAATACTACCAGTATCCTGAGTTTCAGGAAGTAGTCAAACCTAAATCAAAAACTAAACCAAAGGTACATAGGAGCTCAGTTCTGAACAAGCAAATGTATTTGGCACTTGCGATCTCAATATTAATTACCTCTTTGTTTATTTTGCAGGGTTATGCTAAAATAACATCAGTCAGACTGGACATAACAAGGTTAGAAAAGGAAAAGTCAGAGCTATATAAAGTGAGACAGGAGCTTGAGGGCAACCTGGAAGGACTAAAGAACACTGCTCTGATAGCTGAGCAAGCAAGGACCTATCTTGGAATGATATATCCCGAGGAAGGTCAGATATCCTACGTGGCAGTCAATAACTCCACCTTCGAGGATACCCATATGTTTTCCTTAACTGATAAGGTGAGAAACGTCCTTAGTATATTTTCCAGTCTGTTTTAGGGGGAGTGGAATTGAGAAAACCAACAAAGAAAACCAAACTACGATTAGGGATTGCGCTGACAATTGCAACCTTAATCGTGTTTTTTTTAGGGTACAGACTAATTAGAATACAGCTGTTCGAGGGTGAGGAGTATAAAAAAGGAGCTCTCCAGCAGTGGACCAAGGCCATAGACATTACTTCAGACAGAGGCTTGATCTATGACCGGAAGGGGAAAAAGCTTGCAGTAAATACGACAGCATATACAGTTTGGGCAGCACCATCAGATATGGATGAGCCAGAAGCCGCTGCTTTACAGCTTGGTCCCATACTCGGTCAGGATCCTGAGGAGCTTTATAAGAAACTAACCTCAGAAGCCAACGTCGAGAAGCTCAAGCAGTGGGTGACTCGTGCTGAAGCAGATCAAATAAGAGATCTGGGAATAAGAGGGATATCCATTGTCGACGACAGCAAGAGATATTATCCCTTTGGAAGCTTCGGATCATACATTCTTGGTTTTACTGATATAGACAACAAAGGGCTTTATGGAATAGAAAGAGTCTATGATGAATACCTGGCAGGTACTCCAGGGATTTGGGTCAAGGCCACAGATGCTGCCAACCGACAGCTACCATATGATGGAGAACAGATATACGAAGCAAAGGACGGGCTTTCAGTAGTTCTTTCAGTTGATGAGACCATCCAGGGCTTTGCAGAAGATGCAGCAGAGAAAGCAATGGAGACAAACAAAGCTAAAAGTGTCTCTATAATAGTTATGGATCCTGAAACAGGGGAAATCCTTGCTATGGCAAACAAACCTGATTACGATCCAAATTATCCAAGACAACCTCTTGATCCGGCTGTAGGTGAACAGTGGAGCAAGCTGCCGCCGGAGGAGCAGCAGCAAAAGTGGTTTCAGATGTGGAGAAACTATGCAATAAATGACTTGTACGAACCAGGCTCCACCTTCAAGATAGTAACGGCAGCAGCAGCGCTGGAGGAGGGCTCAGCTACTTTAAACTCCCACTACTATTGCGATGGATTCATAAGGGATATCAAAGGTGTGGTTCTCAGATGTTCAAGCTGGTATGATCCTCACGGGGATCAGGATTTTGCAACATCCTTCAGCAACTCCTGCAATGTGGCATTCGTAAATATGGCTAGAGAGCTTGGAAAGGAAAAGCTCTATGAGTACATTAAAGCCTTCGGATTTGGACAGACAACCGGTATAGATCTCCCTGGTGAGCAAAGAGGCTTGATCCCGTCCGGAATAGACAGTATTAAAGAGGTCAATCTTGCAACTCTTTCTTATGGTCATGGCATTTCAGTAACACCAATACAAATGATCAATGCAATCGCAGCTGTTGCAAACGATGGGAAGCTGATGACTCCAATGATGACGAGAAGTCTTATAGATAGTCAGGGCAAGGTG
The DNA here is from genome assembly GCF_004101785.1 of Gudongella oleilytica. Taxonomy (NCBI): domain Bacteria; kingdom Bacillati; phylum Bacillota; class Tissierellia; order Tissierellales; family Tissierellaceae; genus Gudongella; species Gudongella oleilytica. The sequence continues at coordinate 1,334,406 of NZ_CP035130.1, read as the reverse complement.
GTCAAACAATTTCAACCGCAGATGAAGAGGCAGGTCATCTCGGAGAAGACAGCGGACATGCTTCTGGATATGCTGGAAAAGACGGTTCTTGAAGGCACAGGTAAAAAAGCATACGTGCCAGGCTACAGAGTTGGAGGAAAGACAGGCACTGCTCAAAAGATAATAGACGGCAGATATGTTGAAAATAAATACATATCATCCTTTGGAGGCGTTGCTCCAATAAATGATCCAAGAATAGCAGTCCTTGTAATAGTTGATGAACCCACCGGAATCTATTACGGGGGAACTGTTGCAGGTCCATTTGCAGCCATGGTAATAGAGAATACGCTGAACTACATGGAGGTACCAAGATCGTACACCGAGGAGGAACTGAAGGGTATTCAGGAGACTGTTCCGGTCCCGGAGGTGATTGGTCTGACCATAGCGGAAGCAGGAGAATTGATATCCGAAATTAGTCTGAAATATACCACTGAATATGAGGACTTCAGTCTCGATACGGTTGTAGTAGACCAGTATCCAAAAGCAGGAGAGGAGATTCAGATAGGAGGTATAATAGATCTTTATCTGTCTAGCGGAACTAACAATCCAACTCTCTCCGAAGAAACCTTTGAGGATCGGTAGATAATATTCCTCAACCTGCTGACAAAACAAAATTATGTGGTAAAGAAATTAAAATTCTATTATAATATTATGATGCACGAGAGCAGCAATAAAAAAATCAGGAGGATTTCTCGATGAATTATGCACTGAACATAGCACTGGCATTTTTAATCAGTGCGAGTCTGAGTACTTTTCTGGGACCCAGGATAATACCAATGCTCAGGAACCTGAAGATAGGACAAACAATACGAGAGGATGGTCCCAGATCACATCTTGCTAAAACAGGTACACCCACTATGGGTGGGATCATATTTATTATCTCGTTGACTGTGAGCATATTGTTGTTGGGGAAGCTTACGCCTGATGTCTTATTAGTTCTTGCTTCCACCCTTTCCTTCGGTGCAGTTGGATTCATAGACGACTTTCTAAAGGTTGTAAAAAAGAGAAATCTTGGCCTGAGAGCATATCAGAAGATACTATGTCAGCTTATCGCATCTGCACTTATTATAGCCTACGGGTTTTATTTTAAGGAAGGACTCCAGGAGTTTTACATACCATTTATGGGGAACCTGACAATACAGCTTGGGATATTTACTATACCATTTTTTCTTATAGTGATACTCGGAACGGTTAACGCAGTAAACCTTACAGATGGTTTGGATGGATTAGCAACTGGAATTTCAATAATTGTTTTCTCAACCTTTGGAGTGATGCTGAGCATCCTGGAGAAGTGGGACCTGTCAATATTAGCATTCGCTTTAGTTGGAGCATTGCTGGGATTCATTCTGTTCAACTACAAACCAGCGAAAGTATTTATGGGAGACACCGGATCTCTGGCACTGGGAGGTGCGCTTGCTTCCTTGGCGGTCATATCAGAGCTTACATTCTTCATACCTTTAGTTGCAGGCGTTTTCTTTGTTGAAACCCTTTCTGTTATGCTTCAGGTCGGTTATTTCAAGCTTACTAAAAAAAGACTTTTCAGGATGGCGCCCCTTCACCATCATTACGAGCAAAAAGGTTGGGGTGAATTAAAGGTAGTATGGAGCTTTTGGGCTGCATCTGTCTTATTTGCATTAACTGGATTATTGGTGTTTTAGCGGGAGGTCATAATGGATCTTAAAGGGATGAAAATTTTAATAATGGGACTGGGAGTAACTGGAGAGTCTGCTGCAAGAACCCTGAATGGAAAAACCGCAGGGCTTTTTGTATTTGAGGACAAGCCATGGGTGGCCATCAGTAAAGAGCTTTCAGATAAGGATCTTCAATTCCTTGAGATAAGGACTGGAAACCCTTTAAAGATTCTGGACCAGATAGACCTTATAATAAAGAGCCCCGGGATAAATCCCCGTCATGAGCTTTTAGTCGAGGCAAACAAAAAAAGTATACCGGTCTACTCAGATATTGAACTTGCCTACAGGATGTATCCTGACAGGACAATAATTGCTGTCACGGGCACAAATGGTAAAACAACCACAACTATTTTGGTTGGAGAGGTGTTTTCTGATGCTGGCTTTAGAGTAAATATCGCAGGCAATGTAGGGGTAGGAATACTTCAGGCTATGGAAAATTCAGAAGAAGGAGACGTCTTCATAGTAGAGGCAAGCAGCTTTCAGCTTGAAAACACAGAGGACTTCAAGCCAAAGGCAGCTGTAATCACAAACATCACACCAGATCACCTTGATTGGCATGGAAGCCTTGATAAGTATGTAAAAGCCAAGTACAAGATTTTTGCAAATCAGAATTCGGAGGACTATCTCGTACTAAACTATGAGGATCCGATATTGAGAAGCTTCGAGGGAAATATTGTGCCAAAACCCGTATGGTTCAGCTCCAAGAGGATCCTGGACTCCGGAATATTCATTGAAGACGGCTGGATCAAGGCAAGAATGTGGGATGCAGAGAAAAACATCATGCCATTGTCAGAAGTTGGGATACCTGGGATCCATAATGTTGAGAATATAATGGCTGCTGTGGGATTGTCGCTTTGTCTTGGCGTAGATGCTTCTACCATAAGAAAAGCTGTGAAAGATTTCAAGGGAGTTCCCCATAGGATCGAGCTTGTTGGGACAATAGACGGTGTAAGATACTACAACGACTCAAAAGGTACAAACCCTGATTCAAGCATCAAAGCCCTGAATGCTCTTGATGCACCTGTTATACTCATTGCAGGTGGCTATGACAAGGGGTCTGACTTTGAGGAGCTTCTCAAGGTTTTTTCTCTGAAGGGCAAGGCGCTGATATTGATGGGGGCAACATCTGAAAAAATCGGTACTACGGCGCATAGTATCGGTATTGACCATATAGAGTACGCGGAGGACATGAAGGCAGCAGTCTACATGGCACATCAGCTGTCAGAGGAAGGAGACAACGTGCTTCTTTCACCTGCTTGCGCGAGCTGGGATATGTATAAAAACTATGAGGAACGTGGAGACCATTTCAGAGAGCTGGTAAGGGAACTGATGGAGTGATAATATGGCAAGGAATAACAGAAAGAAATCCGTAGACTTTTACATATTAATAGCTGCCGTAGCCCTTGTTTTTATCGGTATAATTATGGTATACAGTTCAAGCTGGCCAGAAGGAACCGTCAGATATGGCGATGGATTTCATTATGCAAAAAGACATCTTATGTGGGCAGTAGTAGGTATATGTGGTATGCTTGTAATGATGAACCTGGATTACAAGATCTGGAGAAAATACTCGCTGCATATCTATATCCTTTCAGTAATTCTGGGGCTCCTTATCTTTACCCCCCTTGGTCTTGAGCTAAAAGGAGGAAGGCGCTGGATAGATATCGGATTTACGACACTCATGCCATCTGATGCTTTAAAGCTTGGAAGCATAATTTTCTTTGCAGCATTTTTAGATAGGAAAAAGGATAAGGTTTCAAGCTTTGTTAATGGATTCATACCTGCAGCTGGGATCATAGGATTCACAGCAGCCCTGATTTATTTTCAGAAGGATCTGAGCACTACCATAACCCTGCTTGCTACACTTTTCAGCATGTATTTTGTAGCCGGGATGCACCTCTCAGTGATTGCAATAGCAGCTACAGGAGCATATTTCTTCTGGCAGTACGCCATAAATTCCGAGGGAAATGAATATAGACTCAGAAGAATCCTTGCATTCCGTGATCCTTTCGCAGATAAGCTGGGTGATGGGTGGCAAGCAGTTCAGTCGCTATATGCGCTCGGCTCAGGCGGCCTTTTAGGAGTGGGCCTTGGACAAAGCAGGCAAAAATTCTTCTATATCCCTGAATCCTACAATGATTTTATTTTTTCAATTATCGGAGAGGAAATTGGACTAATCGGCACTATTTTTGTTCTATCTCTCTATGGATTAATTGTATGGAGAGGAGTTTTGACAGCAATGAACGCCAGGGATACCTTCGGATGCTACCTTGCTACAGGCATTACAGCGTTGCTGGCGATACAAAGCTTCATAAATATTGGGGTAGTAACCTCAAGCATTCCTGCAACGGGTATTACCTTACCACTAATTAGCTTCGGCGGAACCTCGCTTGTGACATATCTAACCGGAATTGGGATACTATTGAACATTACCAGATACACAGATAAGAATAGGAGAAAGACCGATGAAGTTGATAATTAGCGGTGGCGGCACTGGAGGGCACATTTACCCTGCATTGGCTATAGCCGAGGAACTTAGTAGAAAAATTCCGGAGGCAGAGATACTGTATGTAGGAACTGCCGGAAGCATGGAGGAGGAGCTTTCTGAAAAAGCAGGCTTGAGGTTTAAGCCCATAAGAGTCAAAGGTATGCCCAGAAAGCTTGATAAGAGGTCCCTGATAGCAGCATGGAATTTGCTTCTGGGAGTACTTGACTCAAAAAAAGTGATAAATGAAGAAAGGCCTGATATGGTCATAGGAACCGGTGGCTACGTATCCGGACCAATCTCCTTTGTTGCGGGATTATCGAAAATCCCTTTATTGATCCATGAACAGAACGCTTTTCCTGGCATCACCAATAAACTGCTTTCGAGGCTGGCTGACAAAGTTCTCCTGACCTATCCGGAATCTGCAAAATATTTCAGGTACCCGGAAAGGACTGTAGTTACAGGAAATCCCATAAGGAAGGATATTACCGGAGTAGATAAAATAGAGGCAAAAAAAACCTTAGGGATCGAAGCTTCAAAGCCATTCGTCCTTTCCTTTGGCGGAAGTGGAGGACAGCGCAGCCTGAACGATGCTATATTGGACATACTGACCAGCGGGTTGCTGGGAGGTGACATCCAGCTGTTGCATGTCACCGGCAACAGACATCATGAAGGATTTATAGATAAGCTTAAAGACACAGGTTTCAATGACAATAAAAATGTAAGGATCGAGCCGTATTTTCATCAGATGCCTCTGGCTCTAAACGCAGCCGATATAGTAATAACTAGCGGAGGAGCAATAACCCTTGCTGAAGTATCTGCAGTTGGGGCACCGTCAATACTTATACCTAAGGCATATACGGCTGAAAATCACCAGGAATACAATGCCAGAGCATTTGAGAGCGCAGGAGCGTCGACAATGATACTTGAAAAGGATCTTAACGGAAAGATTCTTGCCGAAAAACTGTTGATGATTCTAAGAGACAGGGAAATACTTGAAAGGATGGCAAATTGCTCAAGGTCACTTGGCAAACCTGATGCTTCAGAAAAAATTGTACAGGAGATCCTTGAATTTCTAAATATATGATCGGGTGGTATTGTTGAAAAAGGAAACCAGAGTACAAAAAAAACAAAGAAGAAGAATGTTCATGCTCAGGCTGTTTTTTATTTCTCTCATAGTAACAGCCATGGCAATATTTGCCATAAGATCAAGCTTTTTCAAGGTCGATCAAATAGTAGCCTCAGAGGGGAACTCAGTATCGAAAGAAGAAATCCTAAAGGCTGCAGGTATTTCAAAAGACGACAACATCCTCATTATAAGAAAGAAAGCTATCATCGAAAGACTTGAATCTATACCATATGTTAAATCAGCAAGCATAAAGAAGAAGCTGCCTGACACTGTTGAGATTGATATAATCGAGAGAAAACCCTATCTCCAGTTTGAAAATGGCTACAGCTTTGCTGTAATAGATGCAGAGGGAGTGCTGTTGGAAAATAGTATTCTGAAGCTCAAGGGCATTGGATTGGTTAAAGGGATCGGCTGGGAATACATACCCGATGGAGGCTCAATCATCGACAAGACTCAGGGGACATCTATTCTTGATTTATTAAATGACCAGAATATAGCACCAGTGGTCGAGAAAATCGAAGTAATTGATCTTAGTGACTCAAGCAATATTAAATTTAATTTATTTAATGGTATCGCAGTTGAATTTGGACCAATGAATAATGTAAAATATAAATTAAAGGTACTGGGAGAAATCCTGGCAGATGTCGAAAAGAAAAATATTCCTACCAAGATGATCCTTATGAACAAAGGTGAGCATCCAATATTGGTAAGAGACGACATATAGACTGCATAACCATTCCTGATTCAGAGTTGATAGTTAGTAATACTTTCGGCAAGGAGGATAAAATGAAAAACAAGAAGGAGATAGCAGCCCTTATTTTTGTTTCCCTTCTGCTCGGACTAATTTTATCCATCCAGTTCAAAACAATAAATAAATCCATTGGGGGAGGTGCATTGCCCACTCAGAGAGCGCAAGAACTTGCCAATGACCTGAGGAAGGCTCAGGCTGAAAAAGAATCCCAATTAAGGCTGATACAGGAACTGGAAGACAAGATCGAGCAATATGAGAAGAGCGGCATCGAGGATGATATATACGCAGAAAACCTATACAAGGACGCAATGAAATACAGAATGCTGGCCGGGTATTCAGACATGTCAGGCCCCGGAATCGTACTTGAGATAAACGATCCTCCTGTGGATATCCAATATGGAGAGGGCTTTAGCATAGTGGATGAGCTTGATCTGATCCTTCAGGTAATAAGCGTTTTGAATGCTGCTGACGCCGAGGCAATCAGTATAAATGACCAGAGATACACTGCCTTTACTGAAATAGTTAGAGCCGGTAATCATATTGAAATAAACGGTGTTTCGACCAGCTCACCTATTGTGATAAAAGCTATAGGCAATGCGGACACGCTTGAATCTGCACTAAGCATTAAGTGGGGAATAGTGTGGCAGCTTCGGAACTACGATTATATAGTAAATCTTACACAAGACAAAAACGTAGTAATACCAAAATATAGAAGAGTGAAGGAATTCATTTACGCAAGTCCAGTTGAAGAGAAGCTTCAATAGGGAGGGGAAGGCTATGAGGATAAGCAGTCCAAAGCTGACCCTTGGAATATTCAGTATCATTGTCGGAATACTAATAGCGTCTCAGATGAAGCTGAATGTAGACCAAATAACTCCTGTGACGATACAATCCATAATTGCGGCAAGAAATGAGCTGAACTCCGTAAGAAATGAAATAGTTGACCTTGAGAAAACAATAGCTGCCAAGGAAGAAGAGCTCAGACTTCTCGAAAGCATAGGAGAAGGGGAAGCAAATTTAGTTGACATCCTGAGGGATGACGTATACAAGAACAAGGTGGCTGCAGGCTATACAAGCCTTAAAGGTCCTGGGATACAAATTGTAATGTTTGATAATATGGATCTGGAGGAGTTGTCCTTTAGCTTTAATGATGATATTATTCATGATGTGGACATACTCAATATAATAAATGACCTTAAGGTTGCTGGAGCTGAAGCAATCAGCATAAACGACCAGAGGGTGATGTCATATTCAGAGATAAAATGCGGGGGCCCAATAATAAGGATCAATGGAAAGAGTATTGGTACGCCCTTTATAATCAAGGCAATAGGAGACCCTCAGCTTTTAATGGCTGCAGTTAACGCCCCGGGGACCTATGGAGACACCTTGAGGACTGTTTTCGGCATCGGACTTCAGCCTTACGCTGAGGATGAGATAATAATCCCGGCATACCATGGTGACTTTGTATACAGCTACGCAGGATTATTGGAAGAGGGTGAATAGATGTTTTATGCATTGATAGGGATTTTAATAGGAGCAGTAATAGGTTTTCTACTGCCGTATACCTATAATACGGCCTACACCCTTTATATCTCGGTAGCTATACTGGCTTGTCTCGATTCAGTCTTCGGAGGGATCAGAGCTAACCTTGAAGGTAAATTCAACACAAGGATATTTATTTCCGGTTTCTTCGGGAATGCCATACTGGCTGCATTTCTGGCCTATATAGGTGACAGGCTTGGCTTCCCGTTATACTACGCTGCCATATTCACCTTCGGCAGCAGACTGTTTGATAATTTCGCGAAGATCAGAAGAGTATGGTTAGTTAAAAACAAGCCAAATAACATTGAAGAGCAGCACCACTAGAATGGAGGAATGGGAATGTTTGATTTTGACGTTGATGTTGACCAATTTGCAAAAATCAAAGTCTTTGGAGTAGGTGGCGGTGGAAACAATGCCGTAAACAGAATGATCGAATGTGGCGTAAGAGGAATCGAGTTCATTGCGCTCAACACAGACAAGCAAGCATTGTATTCCTCAAGAGCTGAGCAAAAAGTCCAGCTTGGAGAAAAAATAACCAAAGGCCTAGGGGCAGGAGCAAATCCGGATATCGGTGCAAGGGCTGCTGAAGAGAATAGAAACGAGATCCTTGAGTCACTTAAGGGTGCCGATATGGTTTTTATAACTGCAGGAATGGGTGGCGGAACAGGGACAGGTGCTGCGCCAATAGTCGCGGAAATAGCCAAGGAGCTGGGAATACTTACAGTAGGCATAGTTACAAAGCCTTTTACCTTTGAAGGCAGAAAGAGACAACAGCATGCCGAAAAGGGTATCGAAGACCTTAAATCCAGGGTAGATACTCTTGTTACCATACCTAATGACAGACTGCTCCAAATATCAGACAAAAAAACTACAATGGCAGATGCCTTTATGATGGCCGATGAGGTATTGAAGCAGGGCATCCAGGGAATATCCGACCTTATATCTGTCCCAAACCTTATCAATCTCGACTTCGCCGATGTTAAGACGATCATGCTTGACAAAGGCATAGCTCATATGGGAATAGGCATAGCCTCAGGAGACAACAGAGCAGTTGATGCTGCAAAACAAGCAATAACAAGCCCATTGCTTGAGACCTCCATAGAAGGTGCCAAGTCAGTTCTTTTAAATATAACTGGCGGAAGAGACCTCGGGATATTCGAGGTCAACGAAGCTGCTGATATAATCAGACAATCAGTAGATCCAGAAGCAAACATAATATTTGGTGCGGGAATCGATGATTCAATGTCTGATGAAATCAAGATAACTGTGATTGCAACAGGGTTTGAAGACAGCCCGATCAAGAATAGATCGACAATGAACCAAAAGACCGGAATATTTGGTGCAAAGAAGGATTCTGAGCCAGAGGAGCAAAAGAGAAGAGAGGTCCCCGTTGAGGATCTCGATATCCCAATATTCCTTAGAAAAAGAGACAAAAGATAATTTGCAGGGAACGTATCCTTCAGGGTACGTTCATTTTGGTACGACGGGCATGCCTTCTGTCTGTGGTGAAAGTCCACAAGGGGCGTAGTTGCCGACGAACCCTATAGCGACTTGCAAGGTTCACATCGTGAGGTGTGGGCGAGAGGAAGCAATAGCGAAATCGTAGCCTGACGGACAGAAACCTGATACCAAGGCTTGCATGGAGGATAAGCTGGCCAAAAGCAGTGAAGTCCAAAAGGCAATCGTAACCCATGCAGGTAGATCAGGCAGGTAGACGAGGAAAGACAGAGGACTTATCCCGTGAGGTCTCATGGGCGGCTAAAACCGTAGTAATAACGAACCATGAGAAGTCAGCAGAGGTCATAGTACTTGGAAACAAGGAAGGACTGAACAATTCAAAGTCAAATGGACTTACGGATGTAAATGCATAGGCCTGACGAGAATCTCAGTAACGAAGACGTAACGGAGCGAAGGGTTCACAGGAGGTAAGGTTGATATGCATGAAAGCAAAACAGGAAAAGGAGACAAATCATGTCACAACTAATGGAACAGATATTATCAAGAGAGAATATGCTGCTTGCATACAAGAAGGTAAAAGCCAACAAAGGAGCAGGAGGCATAGACAACATAAGTGTAGACGAAATTGATGAATATCTGAAAGGAAACTGGGAAGACATCAAGGAACGTATTCGTAACAGAAAGTACAAACCTCAGCCGGTGCTAAGAGTTGAAATACCAAAGCCAAATGGTGGAGTAAGAAAACTTGGTATACCCACAGTGATGGACAGAATCATAGAACAGGCAATAGTGCAGGTAATCACACCCATAGTGGAGCCACATTTCAGCGAATACAGCTATGGTTTCAGGCCGGGTAGACGAGCACAACAGGCAGTCATCAAACTATTGGAATATCTGAATGACGGATATATCTACATAGTGGATATTGACCTTGAGAAGTTCTTTGATAATGTACCACAAGACAAGCTGATGACCCTTGTAGGCAAAATCATACAAGACCCTGACACAGAATCACTCATAGCTAAATATCTAAAGGCAGGAGTGATGGACAAAGGAAAATATGAAGAAACCAACGAGGGGACCCCGCAGGGAGGAAACCTCTCCCCAATACTCAGTAACATCATGCTCAATGAGCTTGACAAAGAGCTTGAAGCAAGAGGACTTAATTTTGTTAGATATGCAGATGACTGTGTAATAGCAGTAGGAAGTAGTGCAGCTTCCAACAGAGTTATGAACACCATAACAAAATGGATAGAGAGAAAACTCGGATTAAAAGTCAACGCAGAAAAGACAAGAACCACAGAACCAACAAAGCTAAAATATTTAGGATTTGGTTTTGTGAAGATGGATGGTAAATGGGAGGCAAGGCCTCATCGGGACTCCATAGTTAAATTCAAGAGAAAACTCAAGCAGCTCACAAAACGCTCATGGTCAATCAGCATGGACGATAGAATAAAGAGACTCAATTGGGTAATCAGAGGCTGGATAAACTACTTTCGAATAGGTAAAATGAAGACTAATATGATACGAATAGATGGACACTTGCGTACAAGAATCCGTATCGTGATATGGAAGCAGTGGAAAACCAGTCAGAAGAGAATGTGGGGCTTAAGAAAACTCGGTGCTCCGGAATGGATGGTAAGACAGTCGGTAGGGTTTAACAACCATTACCAGGCAGTGGCTAAAACCACAGGTTTACGTAAAATATCAAAAGAAATCCTCGCAAAGCGAGGTCTCATTAGTTGTTTGGATTATTATTTGAATTGAACCGCCGTATGCCGAACGGCACGTACGGTGGTGTGAGAGGGGAATTAATTTTCCCCTACTCGATTAATTGGGAGGGTTTGACATGAAATGTCCTTACTGTGAGTTTCCCGAATCAAAGGTAGTCGACTCAAGGCCCACCGATGAGGGACAGGCTATCAGAAGAAGAAGGGAATGCATGGGCTGCGGCAAAAGATTTACTACTTATGAAAAAATCGAGGAACTTCCTATAATCGTAGTAAAGAAGGATGGAAACAGACAGACCTACGACAGAAACAAGCTTATGAACGGAATAATCAAGGCTTGCGAGAAAAGACCTGTATCTATGTCCACAATCGAAAGAATAGTGGACGACATAGAGAAAAACTTGTTCAACTCCCTTGAAAATGAGGTAACCTCTGTTGAAATAGGTGAGATGGTGATGAATAAGCTCAAGGACGTGGACGAAGTAGCCTATGTAAGATTTGCTTCGGTCTACAGACAGTTCAAGGATGTCAACTCCTTCATGGAGGAGTTGAAAAAAATACTTGATGAAAGCAAATAGAGGTGACTTATAATGAAGAAAGCAGACCTGAATGAGCTATTGGTGCAAAATATTTTGCGGCATGGGAATATTGGGATCCATGTAATAGACAAGGAAAGAAAAACCATTGTCTACAATGAAGCTATGGCTGAGCTTGAAGGCCTGGAGATCTTCCAGGTCATGGACAGGGACATTTTGGACATTTTCCCCAGCCTAAACGAATATACTTCTACCCTGATCAAGGTTATGAACTCCGGAGAACCCATAATTAACAGCACACAGACATACTTCAATTATCGGGGTCATTCTATCACCACGATCAGCTCCACTCTTCCATTGATATCTGATGGTCATGTAATTGGTGCAATGGAGATCGCCCAGGATGTAACAAATCTTAGAAAGCTATCAGATCAGCTTTTAGAACTGCAGCAGGAGCTGAAACAAACGAAGCAGGAGACGAAAAAAACTCCTCAAATAAGAAAGTATAACTTTACAAGTATAATTGGGAACAACAGAAGCCTTTCAATTGCCAAGGAAATAGCTGAGAGAGCCAGTGAAACAGCTTCAAGTGTACTTATCTTTGGAGAGACAGGCACAGGCAAGGAAATGTTCGCCCAAAGCATCCACAATCACGGAGTACGCAAGGGCAACACCTTCATAGCTCAAAACTGTGCAGCAATACCTGACTCGCTTCTCGAAGGGATACTCTTCGGAACAGAGAAAGGGGGATTTACCGGGGCGATTGAAAGAGAGGGAATTTTTGAACAGGCAAATGGCGGGACTCTTTTGCTGGATGAGATAAATTCCATGAGCTTGCCACTCCAGGCAAAACTTTTAAGGGTTCTTCAGGAGGGCTATATAAGAAGGATAGGCGGAATTAGAGACATCCCTGTGGATGTAAGAATAATTGCTACAACAAATGAGGATCCGAAGGTTAGCCTTGAAAATGGGACCCTAAGACGAGACCTTTACTACAGACTCAGTGTAATCAATATACATATACCTCCTCTCAGGGACAGACTGGATGATCTCAAGCTTCTAATAAAGTTTTTTATTCAGAAATACAATGAACTGCTAAATAAAAACATAGACAAGGTCTCAGAGGAAGTGATGGAGGACTTCAGAAACTACAGCTGGCCGGGGAACATCAGGGAACTGGAAAACTTCATCGAGGGTGCCATGAATATGGTTTCCTCAAGGGATAAGGTCCTTAACAGAGAGAATTTTATTACATCCAGCTTCATACCGAAGGGAAAGCCATTGACAGCAAATCTGTCAGGGAGACTTCCAGAGGAAACTCTGCCTGAAATACTTGAGGATGTCGAAAGATCAATAATTCAGGAAATAATGAAGCGATACGACCACAACATTTCAAACACTGCCAGACATCTTGGAATAAAGCGTCAAACCCTTCAATATAAGCTCAGGAAAGATTAAACGCAAAATATTATGCATTAAAACGCAAAAATATTTGCGTTTTTTATTTTATTAACAACAATTTTACGGGACCTTATTGATAATAATACGCTTAAATGTTGGAATTTCTTATTGATTGATAGTTGGCACGGGACTTGCATAAGTATATACCGTTGGAAGTAGTAAATACTTATGGAGGTGTCTTATGAGAAAAGAAAATGTAAAGGTAATAATTTGGGGACTAGGAGCAATGGGAAGCGGAATGGCTGACATGCTGCTTAAGAAAAAGGGTGTTGAAATAGTAGGAGTTGTTGGAAGAGGCTCAAAGGTTGGCAAGAGCATGTACGATTTCATCAAAACCGAAAGAGGAGACAGACCTGATGTAATAATTGGAACTCCCGAAGACGTTATCAAGGAAGGCGCAGCGGACGTTGTTCTTGCGGCAACTGACTCCTTTACAAAGACAGCTTTTGAGAGACTGAAATTTATTCTTGAGAAAAAAATAAATGTCGTATCCTCAGCTGAAGAAATGGCCTATCCAATGGCACAATCACCTGAAGAAGCCAAGAAGCTTGACGAGATAGCCAAGGCAAACGGAGTATCAATAATCGGGACAGGTATCAATCCTGGACTTATTATGGACCTTCTGGTAGTAACAATGACGGGATGCTGCGAAGAAGTTGATCACATACTGGCAAGAAGAGTAAACAGTCTTTCACCATTTGGACCTGCAGTTATGGAAGAGCAGGGCATTGGTATCACCAAAGAAGAGTTCGAGGAAGGCGTAAGGACAGGCCATCTTTCAGGTCACGTAGGCTTCCACGAGTCCATCCACATGGTCGCTGATGCTATTGGCTGGAAGGTAGAGAAGGTAACTACTTCAATGGAGCCGATAATGACTGACGTAGACAGAAAATCTCCATATGGCTTTGCAAAGGCTGGGAATGTAGCAGGCTGTGCCATGAAGGGCTTTGGCTATGTCGATGGGGAACTGAAGATAGAAATGGATCACCCGCAGCAAATCGAGCCAGAGCAAGTTGGAGTACAAACTGGAGACTATGTAATAATAAAAGGAACTCCAAACATCAATTTGGTGAACTCTCCAGAGGTTCCGGGAGGAATCGGAACAATAGCTATGTGCGTAAACATGATCCCTCATATCATCAATGCAAGGCCAGGTCTTAAGACAATGCTTGATCTGCCGGTTCCAAGAGCTATCATGGGAGACATGAGAGACCTTATTGAAGACTAATTATAATAGAAGATTGCTGGGATGAGTAGGTTTTTGGCCTACTCATCCTTCCATGCAAAGACGAGATAGAAAGGATGATTATAATGGATGCAAAAAGAGGAGACTGGGTAAGGATCCACAAAACGATCCTGAACGTTGGAGAACGAGCTCCAAATATACCTGAGGACACACAAAGCGTACCTCTTGAGATGTGGGATAAGGGCTTCCTGATGAATGAAACAGCCAATAAGGGAGATTTGGTTGAAATAGAGACCTATATCGGAAGAAAGGTAGAGGGCACCCTAATTGAAATAAATCCATACTGGGATCATGACTACGGTAAGGCTGTTCCAGAGCTATTGTATATTGGCAGACAAGCCAGAGAACTGTTGGAAGAAGGTGCAGATAATGAGTAATGATAGAAGCTTCAGCGCTGTAATGGCAAGAAAACAGGAAATAATGAAGAAATCAGTTGGAATCGACTATGAGATATTTGAATCAGGCTCTATATCCTTCGATTACGAGAGAATGATGAAGGAAACCGGATACAGTCTGAAGGAGATCGAGGAGATCCAAAAGCAGACATCAGTAGGGAATACACCTTTATATGAACTAAGAAATATAACCAAGCTGGCTAGGAAGTATGCAGAACCTGGAAAGGGAGCAAGAATATTTATAAAGGATGAGGCAAGCAACCCTTCAGGAAGCTTTAAGGCAAGAAGAGCTGCAACAGCAGTTTATCACGCGCAAAGACTCGGCTATAAGGGAGTTATTGCAGCTACGTCAGGAAACTACGGAGCAGCGGTTGCATCCCAGGCTGCCATGAGAGGCTTAAAGTGCATCATAGTTCAGGAATGCTACGACTCCAGAGGAGTAGGACAGCCTGAGATCATTGAAAAGGCAAGAGCATGTGAGGCGTATGGAGCAGAGGTAGTTCAGCTTTCAGTTGGGCCTGAGCTTTTCTATTCCTTCCTTTTGCTGCTGGAGGATACAGGATACTTCAATGCATCGCTATACACTCCATTTGGCATAGCTGGAGTTGAGACTCTTGGCTACGAGCTTTCAATGCAGTTCAGAGAGCAGGAAGGGAGAGACCCCGATGTTGTGGTTATCACCAATGCAGGCGGCGGCAATCTTACAGGTACAGCCCGCGGGCTTATAAAGGCTGGCGCACTTGATACAGAAATAGTTGGCGCATCAGTAAGCCTTGCAGGTCTTCATATGGCCAGCGACACTCAATTCAACAAGAAATCCTTTACAACTGGGCACACAGGATTTGGTATACCATTTGCAACCTGGCCGGACAGGTCAGACGTTCCAAGATCGGCAGCAAGACCTCTTAGATATATCGACAGATACGTTACTGTCAATCAGGGCTCCGTATTCTATATGACAGAGTTGTTGGCTCAGGTGGAAGGTCTGGAAAGAGGACCTGCAGGGAACACTGCTTTGGCAGCAGCCTTTAAGGTAGCACAGGAGCTTGAACAGGACCAGATAGTAGTAGTTCAGGAAACAGAATACACAGGAGCAGGAAAGCATATCCTTCCCCAGCTTACATTTGCCAAGGAGAATGGCATAGAGATCCTTATTGGCGATCCCAGCCAGGAGATCCCGGGAAAGAACATAATTCTTCCAAAGGATCCCGGATACCTTTGCATAGAAGAGCTTGATCTTGAAAAAACCAGGAAGTCTTATATAAGAAACTGCATAACCAATTATAATGTAAATAAGGCAACAGCTGAGGATCTTGCATTCCTGATCGCTGACACCAAGTCGAATGAAGGATTCGTAAGAGCTGTATTAGCTGAATTAGATATCGAAGTTGAAACGGAGGCGAAATAATGAAAAGAGCAGACGATTTTCAGGACAGGAGAAAACATCTTGCCGATCTCTCTGACGAGCAGCTTGAGGCGAGATTTTGGGAGTTGGCTGAAAAGCTTGTTGATCCGATAATAGAACTGGGATATAAGAATACCAGTCCATCCATTGAGAGAAGTGTGCTTCTTAGAATGGGCTTTTCAAGCGTAGAGGCAAAGGGTATCGTCGACAATGCAATAGACAGGGGACTCATTGGCAAAGGTGCAGGACACATAGTCTATAAGCTCGCCAAGGCAAAGAACATCGGTATCAGAGAAGCTGGTCTTATGCTGGTTGACGGAGCTTCCTGGGATGAGGTCAAACCACTGTTTAACGGAGGTGCGAAATAATGGAATTGAAACCTAATCAAAAATTGGACATAAAAGAGCTTTTAAAGGACCTGGAAAGCTACAGGCCTAAGAGAAGAGGCTGGCACTGGAGAGAGGGCGTAGGTGAAAAGAGGCAAATAGGTAAATTTGAATACTACGATTCCTCAGAGAGCCTGAAGCAAAGCCAACCGCTCCCGGCAGCAAAGTACTTTGACTCCATAGACCCACAGCCGCAGCCTGTAATCACTACCGAGATCGCATCAGGAAGGTTTGAGGATGACATCAGAAGAATGAGAATGGCTGCATGGCATGGAGCTGACCACATTATGGTTATTCGTACTGCTGGCCAGTCACACTTTGAAAGCCTTATTGAGGGAACACCACAGGGAGTAGGCGGTATTCCCATAAGCAGAAAGCAGGTAAGGGCTCAGAGAAAGGCACTTGACCTTATTGAGGAAGAAGTAGGAAGGCCCATAAACTACCACTCATACGTATCGGGCGTAGCTGGTCCGGAGATCGCTGTAATGTTTGCTGAGGAAGGCGTAAACGGAGCTCATCAGGACCCACAATACAACGTTCTTTACAGAAACATAAATATGATCCGTTCCTTCGTGGATGCTGCTGAGGCTAAAAAGGTAATGACCTGGGCAGATATAGCTCAGATCGACGGAGCTCACAATGCCAATGCAACTGCGAGAGAAGCATGGAAGGTAATGCCTGAGCTTATGGTTCAGCATGCAATCAACTCCATATTCTCAGTAAAGGTTGGAATGAAGAAGGGAAATATTTGCCTTTCTACAGTACCTCCAACAGCTCCGCCAGCTCCAAGTATGAGACTTGACCTCCCATATGCAGTAGCGTTGAGAGATCTCTTCAAAGAATACAGAATGAGAGCACAGATGAATACCAAGTACATGGAATCCTCCACAAGAGAGGCAACTGTTACCCATGTACTGAATCTTTTGATCTCACAACTGACATCGGCTGATATTCAGTCTACCATAACTCCTGACGAAGGAAGAAACGTTCCCTGGCATATATACAACATCGAAGCAATAGATACTGCAAAGCAAGCCTTCAATGGCATGGACGGCTTGATGTCGATGATAGAGCTTAAGAAGGACAGCAAGGAGTTAGGAGGCAAGGTGAGAGAACTTAAGGAAAGAGCAGTTCTCTTTATGGAAGAGATGCTTGAAATAGGTGGTTACTTCGAGGCAGTTCAGGCAGGATTTTTCGTTGACTCCGGACAATACCCGGAGAGAAATGGCGATGGGATAATTAGAAAGATCGATGCTGGCGTCGGAGCAGGGACAGTGTTCGAAAGAGATTCTGACTATATGGCTCCTGTAACTGCACACTTCGGATACAATAATGTAGCTCAATACGGTGAGGAATTTGTTTCTGAGCCATCAAAGCTTATCGGCGGCGGAACCTTCGAGGATCCCTCAAAGATAATCTATATCGATGAGCTTGATGAGACAGATAACGTGAACGTAAGACTTGAAGAGGTCAAGGAGTTAGTTGGAACTACAAAGATCAAACCGGAAATGGAGTGGAGGGGAGACGGGATCGTCCACCTTACAATGTTCCTTCCAACAGATATAAGAACAGCAGAATTCGCAGCTCTTGAATTCGCAAAGAAGATGAATCTTACCGACTGCGAGGTCATCCACAAGGAGATCATGCAGGAGGCAGAGGGAACCAGAGTAGAGATCAAGGGAAGACTTAACATGACTATCGATACCACTACCCTTGTAATTCCTCCCAAGCCTGAGGAGCTGTCTGAGGATGAGCTTAGAAAGGACATAGCTGCAAAGCCGATGAAGGTAGTGGCAGCAACCGTCGGAGAGGATGAGCATTCAGTAGGCATAAGGGAAATCATTGATATTAAACACGGCGGAATCGAGAAATATGGTATAGAGTGTCACATACTCGGTACCTCAGTAGCAGTTGAGAAGCTTGTCGATGCTGCCATAGAGATGAATGCTGATGCTGTATTGACTTCAACGATCATCTCCCATGACGACATACACTACAAGAACATGCAGAAGCTTCATGACTACGCAATAGAGAAGGGCGTTAGAGACAAAATGATGTTTATCTCCGGTGGAACTCAGGTATCCAATGAGCTTGCAGTGGCTCATGGAATGGATGCAGGCTTCGGGAGAGGTACCAAGGGCTCACATGTAGCCACATTCCTGGTGAAGAAGAGACGTGAAATGACCAATGAAGATTGATCTTCTCGTTGCCGAGATAGGCAGCACGACAACTGTAGTAAACGCCTTTCATAATATATCCACAAATCCGGAATTCCTCGGACAAGGGCAGGGGGCAACCTCTGTCCTTCAGGGGGATGTGAATATTGGACTAAAGGAAGCAATAGACGATCTGTGCAGAAATCTAAAAGTGGACTCTGTGGAGTATGGTGAACTAATAGCCACCAGCTCTGCTGCGGGTGGTCTTAGGATGACGGTACACGGTCTTGTCTATGATATGACGGTGAGAGCGGCAAAGGAAGCAGCTCTTGGTGCAGGTGCAAACATCAAGTTCGTAACAGCAGGAAAGCTCAGGAAGTCAGATCTTCGAAAAATAAAGGAAATCAATCCCAATATTATCCTTATAGCCGGAGGTGTAGACTACGGCGAAAGGGAAACTGCCCTGCACAACAGTGAGCTGATAGCAGAGCTGAAACTTAGTATTCCTGTGATTTATGCTGGAAACATCGAGAATCAGGACGATGTAAAGGATATTTTCGAGGAATCGGGAGACGAGCTTTACCTCGTAGAGAATGTTTATCCAAAGATCGATGAGCTAAATATCGAGCCGACAAGAAGGGTCATACAGGATGTATTTGAAAGGCACATCATACATGCACCGGGGATGGAGCATATAAGAGAGCTTGTAACAGGAAATATAATGCCAACACCTGGAGCGGTAATGGAGGCCAGTCAGCTTTTATACAATGAGATAGGCGACCTGGTAACCATAGATGTGGGTGGGGCAACGACAGACGTCCATTCAGTGACAGAGGACAGCGAAGAGATCGCAAGGATCATCCTTAGCCCTGAGCCAAAGGCAAAGAGAACTGTAGAGGGTGACCTTGGCGTATACGTGAATATGAGGAATATTGTCGCCATGGTAGGCGAAGACGTTCTGATGAAGGAACTGGAACTGGATGAACCAGCTTTCCAAAATCTTATAGAGCACCATAAACCGATTCCTGTATCAGAGCTTGAAAAGCGCTTTGTGGAGGTTCTGACAGAGCATGCTGCCATCACTGCAATAAAAAGACACGGTGGAAGACTTAAGAATCTCTATGGACCAAGTGGCAAGAAGACCATAGCCGAAGGTAAGGACCTCACTGGAGTTAAGTATATCGTAGGAACAGGGGGAGCTCTGACCAGACTGCCTGGAAGACTTGATATCCTTAAGAACATACCTCATTCAAACAACGGAACAGATCTGTTGCCTAATAAAGAGGCTGAAATTTTGATAGATAATCACTATATCATGGCATCTCTGGGTGTAATGAGCAAGAAATACCCCGAGATCGCCCTTGACCTTATGCTAAAAAGCATGGGTTTGAGATAGGAGGTCAGGATGGCTTATCCAAGAATAGTAGTAGACACAAAAAAAGTAGAGAACAACGTAAGAAAAATAACTAACCTGGCTAAGTCCAGGGGCGTTACCGTGGCAGGAGTAACAAAGGTATTCTGCGCACAGCCTGAGCTGGTTAAGGCATATATTGATGGCGGCGTCGATTTTCTGGCAGACTCAAGGCTTCAAAACCTTAAGAGGATGAAGGATTTCCCGCTTCCTAAAATAATGCTGAGGCTGCCGATGATATCTGAGGCTGAAGAGCTGGTAAGGTACGCAGATTATTCCCTTAACTCCGAGCTTGAGACAGTAAAGGCTCTTGATAAAGCAGCTGAAAAAAACAACAAGAAACACAACATTATCATCATGGCTGATCTTGGTGACCTGAGAGAAGGCTACTTCAAGGAAGATGAACTCCTCAAAGCAATAGAAGAGATGTTAAAACTTAGATGGATAAAAATTTCTGGTCTTGGTGTAAACCTGACCTGCTACGGCGGAGTAATACCAAATCAGAAGATCCTGAAAAGACTGACAGACCTGGCCGAGAGAGTAAGAAATGATTATGGCCTTCCACTTGAGATAGTATCAGGTGGAAACTCAAGTTCAGTATATATGCTGGAGGGAGAATTCCCTGAAGGCATAAACCATCTAAGGCTTGGGGAGGTATTTGTAATAGGGACAGAATCAGCATACGGCAATCAAATGGAGGGAACGGACCCCACAGCCTTCGTACTTGAGGCTGAGATAATAGAGGTCAAGGAAAAGCCTTCAGTCCCGACAGAGGAAATCGGCAGAGATGCATTCGGACAGGTTCCAACCTTTGTTGACAGAGGAGTAAGAAAAAGACTTCTATGTGCAGTTGGCAAGCAGGATCTTGACATTGGTACACTGAAACCAGAGGACAATGGATTGATCGTTCTTGGTGGAAGCTCAGATCATCTTATAGTCGACGGCTCTGATTCCGAAACCGATTACAAGGTAGGCGATGTAGTGAGATTCAACATGCACTACGTCAGCATACTTCGTCTGATGACCTCTGAGTTCGTAGAAAAGTACTATATTTAACAAAATGATTTCCGGTCAAATGAGAATTTGACCGGAAATTTTATATCTTGTGTAATTTCACGGCTTCTTGACTGTCTTTTGATGTGGTATAATGGTAACACCAACCTATGAGGGTGATCAAATGGATTTGTTTTCTATATCTATGGAGGAAAAACTAAAAAAGTCAGCACCGCTTGCAGACAGGATGAGACCTCAGGATCTGGATGATTTTGTAGGACAGGATCATGTGCTTGGAGAGGGTAAGTTTTTACGAAGAGCCATAAAGGCTGACAGGATAAATTCCATGATCTTCTTCGGGCCACCGGGTACAGGCAAGACGACACTTGCAATGATAATCGCCAACCAGACAAAGATGAGATTTGAAAAGCTTTCAGCCGTAACAGCCGGAGTCAAGGATATTCGTGAGGTGGTAGCAAGAGCCGAGGAAAGCCTAAAAATGACTGGCAAAAAGACTATCCTTTTCGTTGATGAGATCCACAGGTTCAATAAGTCTCAGCAGGACGCTCTGCTGCCATTTGTAGAGCGAGGCATAATCATCCTTATTGGTGCAACCACTGAAAATCCTTACTTTGAGGTTAACAAAGCTCTTCTGTCAAGAGCTATGGTCATAGTCCTCAACTCACTTGAAAGAGAAGATCTGAGGCTTCTTGTGGATAAAGCCCTTACGGATAAGGAAAGAGGACTGGGGGATTATAATGTCCATCTGGAGGATGAGGCACTGGATTATCTATTGACCATAGCACAGGGTGATGGTAGAATCGTTCTTAATTCACTTGAAATCGGAGTATTATCCACCGAGCCAGATAAAAATGGATTGAGGACAATAGACCTTGATGGCATAAGGGACTCTATCCAGGTCAAATCAGCAAGATACGACAAGGGCGGGGACGAACACTACGACACCATCTCAGCATTTATAAAGAGCATGAGAGGCTCTGACCCACAGGCCGTATCCTACTACCTTGCCAAGATGATAAATGCAGGCGAAGACCCCATATTTATCGCAAGGAGGATCGTAATAGCAGCCTCCGAGGATGTGGGTAATGCCGACCCTATGGCACTCCAGGTTGCGGTTGCAGCATTGCAGGCAGTCCACGCCATAGGGATGCCGGAGGGAAGGATAATCCTTTCCCAGGCTGCATTATATGTTGCCAATGCACCGAAAAGCAACAGTGCAATAGTAGCTATAGACAAGGCAATGGATGATGTCAGGAACCTCGAGATAGGCAGAGTGCCAGGTCACCTCAGGGATGCCCATTATGGGGGAGCCGAAAAGCTGGGGCATGGGAAAGGATACCTTTATCCTCACGACTACCCGGGGCATTATGTGGAGCAGACCTATCTGCCGGAAGGCTTCGAGGATAAAATATACTACAAGCCCTCAGGTCAGGGCTTGGAAAAAGAATAAGCCATCGGGGACGGTCCCTTTTGGCAGGAAATGCATATAAATCCACACAATTACAGCCAAAAGGGACCGTCCCCGATGGCTACCGATGGCTCACATTACTTAGGAGGGATACAATGAGTTTGTCTATAAAAGACATTTACAGAGGCTATAAGGACTACCTTGACAAGGAGATCATCCTGGAGGGATGGATCAGAACATCCAGATCCTCAAAAGCCTTTGGCTTCATAGAACTTAACGATGGAACATTTTTTAAGAATCTGCAAATTGTTTATGACGATACCTTAACAAATTTCAAGGATATAGAGAAATTGCCTATCTACTCAGCAATAAGGGTGTCAGGCACTCTCGTGGAAACTCCTGAGGCTAAGCAGCCATTCGAGGTCAAGGCGTCATCGATTGAACTTGAGGGAATGAGCGACAGCGAGTATCCCATTCAAAAGAAGCGTCACACACTTGAATACCTGAGAACCATAGCGCACCTAAGACCAAGGACTAACACCTACAGCGCCGTTTTCAGAGTAAGGTCGATCCTTGCCTTTGCCATCCACAAGTTCTTCCAGGAGAGAGGCTTCGTATATGCCCACACTCCTATAATCACCGCTTCGGACGCAGAGGGTGCAGGAGAAATGTTCAGGGTAAGTACCCTTGATATGCTGAACCCTCCAAGGACGGAGGACGGGAAAGTTGACTTTTCAAAGGACTTCTTCGGAAAGGAGACAAATCTTACAGTCAGCGGGCAGCTTGAAGCAGAAGTGTTTGCTCTTGCCTTCAAGAATACATACACCTTTGGACCTACCTTCCGGGCTGAAAACTCAAACACCGCAAGACATGCCGCTGAGTTCTGGATGATAGAGCCTGAGATTGCCTTCGCAGACCTTACAGACAACATGAAGCTTGCTGAGGATATGTTTAAGTATATTGTGAACTATGTATTAGAAAATGCTCCTGAGGAAATGGAGTTTTTCGACAGCTTCGTAAGCAAGGGGATAATCGAAAGACTAAAGTCGATAGTAAACTCCGAGTTCGGTGTCGTAACCTATACTGAAGCAGTGGAGCTTCTGAAAAAATCAGGCGAGGAATTTCAGTATCCAGTGGAATGGGGAATTGACCTTCAAACAGAGCATGAAAGATATATAACGGAGAAGATATTCCAAAAGCCTGTATTCGTAATCAACTACCCCAAGGAGATCAAGGCCTTTTATATGAGGGTAAACGAGGACAACAGGACCGTAGCTGCCATGGACCTTCTGGTGCCCGGAGTCGGAGAGATAATTGGCGGAAGCCAGAGAGAGGAGAGACTCGACGTCCTCACTCAAAAGATAATCGACAATGGAATGGACCCGGAGGACTACTGGTGGTATCTGGAGCTTAGAAAATACGGCGGAACAAAGCACGCAGGCTATGGACTTGGCTTTGAGAGAGCAATTATGTACATCACAGGAATGTCAAACATAAGAGACGTTATCCCATTCCCAAGAACAGTCAACTCGGCGGAGTTCTAAGATTAGCCCGGTTAAATATGTCTTGCTTAAAGGCTTGGCATTTGCTATAATTTTAGCTAAATTACAACATCGATGAACGGAAATATTAAGCAAGGAGCCTCTTTTAGAGAGCAGCCGGCTGGTGGAAGGCTGCAGAGAGAATTGCTGAACTCGTCCGGGAGGATCCCCTGTGTAAGCCGGGGACGGAACGCCTACGTTACAGGCATCGAGTGGGATTATCAAAAAGAGTGGTACCGCGGAATTAACCTTTCGTCTCTAACAGGGCGAGAGGTTTTATTTTTTGTAAATTGAGGAGGTAATGTAAATGAAAGACTACACCCCAAAGTCCATCGAAAAGAAATGGCAGGATATATGGGATGAGCACCAATGCTATAGAGCCGAGAACAACAGTGAGAAGCCGAAGTTCTATGCTCTTGTGGAGTTCCCGTATCCATCATCAAATGGACTCCACGTAGGTCACCCGAGACCATACACTGCCCTTGACATCGTATCAAGAAAGAGAAGATACCAGGGCTACAATGTACTTTTTCCAATGGGCTGGGATGCCTTCGGACTTCCAACTGAGAACTTCGCAATAAAGAACAAGATCCATCCAAGGATCGTCACAGAGCAAAACATTGCCAGGTTTAAGGGACAGCTAAAATCAATAGGCTTCTCCTTCGACTGGTCCAGAGAGGTAAACACAACAGACCCAAATTACTACAAATGGACTCAGTGGATATTCCTTAAGCTGTTTGAAAAAGGATTGGCATACAAACAGGAAATGCCAATAAACTTCTGTACCTCCTGCAAGGTCGGTCTCGCCAACGAAGAGGTAGTGGGAGGAGTATGTGAACGTTGCGGAAGCGAAGTCATCAGACGCGTCAAAAACCAATGGATGCTTAAAATTACCGAATATGCGGAAAGGCTTATCAATGACCTGGATACTGTCGATTATATTGATAGAGTTAAGATCCAGCAGATCAACTGGATAGGAAGGTCTGAGGGAGCAGAACTGGACTTCAGGATCGTCGGCGGAGATGACGTACTAAGGATTTTTACGACCAGACCGGACACTCTTTTTGGGGCAACCTACATGGTAATAGCTCCTGAGCACCCATTGATCGATAAATACAGAGACAGAATAGAAAACATCGACCTGGTGGAGGCATACAGGGCAGATGTTTCAAAGAAATCAGACTTTGAAAGGACAGAGCTTGTAAAGGAAAAGACCGGTGTCGAGCTTAGAGGCTTGTCAGCAATAAATCCAGCAACTGGTAAGGAGATACCTCTTTGGGTATCAGACTACGTTCTAATGACCTATGGTACAGGGGCAATAATGGCAGTACCTGGCCACGATCAGAGAGACTGGGAGTTTGCTACAAAGTTCAATCTGCCCATCATCGATGTAATAAAAGGCGGCGACATCACAAAGGAGGCCTACACTGATACCGACTCAGGGATCCTTGTTAACTCCGGTTTCATAAATGACATGGAGGTAAAGGATGCAATCAGAACGATGCTTGACTGGATCGAGAAGGAAGGTCTCGGAGAGAGAAAGGTAAACTACAAGCTTAGGGACTGGGTATTCTCGAGACAAAGATACTGGGGCGAGCCGATCCCATTGGTACACTGCGACGAATGCGGCTGGGTTCCTATTCCTGAGTCTGAGCTTCCGCTAAAGCTTCCTGAGGTTGAAAACTATGAGCCGACTGATACCGGGGAATCACCTCTTGCTGCGATCCATGAATGGGTACACACCACTTGCCCCAAATGCGGAGGACCGGCTCACAGAGAAACTGACACCATGCCTCAATGGGCAGGTTCATCCTGGTACTTCCTAAGATACATGGATCCGGACAACCATGATCAACTGGCTTCCAAGGAAACACTTGAATACTGGTCGCCAATAGACTGGTACAACGGAGGCATGGAGCATACAACCCTTCACCTTCTATACTCAAGATTCTGGCACAAGTTCCTCTACGATATCGGTGTGGTTCCAATGCCTGAGCCATATGCAAAGAGGACATCGCACGGTATGATCCTTGGCGACAACAATGAAAAAATGTCAAAATCAAGAGGAAATGTAGTTAATCCCGATGATATAGTAAGGGATTATGGAGCTGATACGCTAAGAACCTATGAGATGTTTATCGGAGATTTTGAAAAAGCCGTTCCATGGTCCGATAATGGTGTGAAGGGCTGCAGGAGGTTCCTCGACAGGGTATGGAGACTTCAGGAGATACTGACAGAAGGGAATTCCTACACTCCTGAGCTTGAATCCAGCATCCACAAGACTATCAAGAAGGTTTCCGAGGACTTCGAAAACCTAAAATTCAATACTGGAATTGCTGCAATGATGAGTCTTTTAAACGAATTCAATGACTTTGGAAGGCTTAACAAAAAGGACTTCCAGACATTCCTCATACTGTTGAATCCTGTTGCTCCACATATAACAGAGGAGCTGTGGGAGATCGCAGGCCTGCCAGGATATCTGTTCCAGACAACATGGCCGGAATACGACCAGGAGAAGACCATAGACAAGGTCTTTGATCTGCCTGTTCAGGTAAATGGAAAGGTGAGAGGTACAGTTGAGGTCAGCATTGATGAGAGCACAGAGAGCATCAAGGAAAAAGTTTTTGCATCTGCCGGCGTGAAGAAATTTACCGATGGAAAAACTGTCGTGAAGGAAATCTACGTTCCAGGGAAGATCTACAACATAGTTGTAAAATAGTCAATCTGCCGCCACATGGCGGCAAATTAAGGCTGAAGACAAAGCTCAGCAATCAATAAGGATTGTTGAGCTTTGTCTTCGGTCTGCCCCGGACTTGTCCGGGCCTTCTTAATGAGATTTTTATATCAACCTCAGATAATTATGCTATAATAGCAATATAGCAATTCCAAAAGACTACGGAGGTGCAGTGGATGAGAAAGATACTTATTACTGGAGCGCTTGGACAGATAGGTTCCGAGCTGGCAGTAAGAATGAGAGACGTTTATGGTAATGCAAACGTTATCATCAGCGATCTTAAAGCCAAGGAAACCCATAAGGAGCTCATTGAAAACGGACCATTTGAAGTAATAGATGTTATGGATAAGGATCGTATGGCAGAGGTGGTAGACAAATACGGAATAAATACCATTGTAAACCTCGCTGCCATACTCTCAGCAACTGGCGAAGCAAGGCCGGACCTGTGCTGGAGCATTAACATGAACGGGCTTTATAATGTGCTTGAGCTTGCAAGGGAGAAAAAGCTGTCTGTGTTTACACCAAGCTCGATTGCAGTTTTTGGTGATTTGACTCCAAAGGATTCTACTCCACAGGATACTGTGATGAGACCTGGCACCATGTATGGTGTCACCAAGGTGGCAGGCGAGCTATTATGTGACTATTATTTCCATAAATTCGGGGTTGACACGAGGGGTGTCAGATTCCCAGGACTTATTTCCTACGATACACTGCCTGGAGGGGGAACTACCGACTATGCAGTGCATATTTACTATGAAGCCCTTAAGAATGGAAAATACTCAAGCTTTATAGATAAGGGAACAAAGATGGATATGATGTACATGCCTGATGCCCTTGATGCAATCCTAAACCTGATGGAGGCAGACAGTTCAAGGCTGATCCACAGAAATGCCTTTAATATCGCGGCTATGAGCTTCGATCCTGAAGAGATCGCTGCATCTATAAGAAAGCACATCCCCGGATTTGTTCTTGAATACGATGTGGACCCTATAAGGCAGGCGATAGCAGATTCCTGGCCAAATTCACTTGACGACAGCGCAGCCAGGGCAGAGTGGGGCTGGGCACCTAAATACCTTTTGGACGACATGACAAAGGATATGCTTGAGAAGCTGAGTAAGAAGTTGAATATCAAGATTTAGCAAATTATATAAGTAGGGTGCGGACGACCCTGCCCGCCCGATAATTCAAAATAACGAATAGTAGGTAGTAGGTAGTAAATGAATAAGATAAGATCCTTCACTATCGTTCAGGATGACTGCGATATCCAGTTATTCTGAGAATTAGAGGAGGATTT
Source organism: Gudongella oleilytica (assembly GCF_004101785.1). Taxonomy (NCBI): domain Bacteria; kingdom Bacillati; phylum Bacillota; class Tissierellia; order Tissierellales; family Tissierellaceae; genus Gudongella; species Gudongella oleilytica. Next base: position 1,306,594 of record NZ_CP035130.1, on the reverse strand, counting down.
TTTACTTTTAATTGTCAATCGTCAATTGTCAATTTAAACTATTCCTTTCCTTTTCCCCTTTCCCCTTATAGCTTTCCCCTTCCAGCATTCCAACTTCTCTTTATTTTGATTTTGAGTTGTGATCTGTGAATTTTGCATTATCTTCATGTGTTTTCAATGTTGACAAGATTACCCGGATATACTATACTGAAAAAGTAAAACCAACCAAAGCAGTTGGGATTAAAGAGGTGAAATGAATGAAACTGTCAACCAAGGGGCGTTACGGGCTAATGGCGATGTATCAATTGGCTCAGGATTATGGACAGGGGCCAATATCTCTTAAATATGTAGCGGAAAAGCAGGGCTTGTCAGAGAACTACCTTGAACAGCTGTTTTCAAGCCTGAAGAAGGAAGGGCTTCTTACAAGTACAAGAGGAGCATATGGCGGATACATGCTGTCAAGAAAACCGCATGAAATAACTGTTGGACAGGTTCTGAGATCTCTGGAGGGGCAAATGTCACCTTCAGAATGTGTATCTGAGGACGGCTTTGATTGCGTGAGGGACGATAGCTGTGCAACCAGATTGGTGTTTGCTAAAATAAAGGATAGCATCGACAGGGTGATCGACTCCATAAGCCTTGAGGATATGGTTAGAGACAGCCAGCCGGGACTATATCGGGAGGAATTAAAATGAACAAAATGATATACATGGACCACTCTGCAACCACACCGGTAAAAAAAGAAGTGCTTGAGGAAATGCTACCATACTTCAGCGAGTTTTATGGAAATCCCTCAAGCGTATACGCGCTTAGCAACCACTCGAGGCTTGCAATTGACAAGGCAAGGGAAAGAGTTGCCAAGGCCATAGGGGCCAAGAAGACCGAGGTATTCTTTACAGGCGGCGGCTCTGAGGCTGATAACTGGGCACTCAAAGGAATAGCATATAAGAATAAGGACAAGGGAAACCACATCATAACCACAAAAATCGAACACCACGCAATACTCCATACCTGTGAGTATCTTGAGCAGCAAGGCTTCAAGGTGACATATCTGGACGTTGATGAGTACGGGATGATATCGCTTGAGGAGCTTGAGAAAGCAATAACCGAAAAGACAATACTTATTTCCATAATGTTTGCCAACAATGAAATCGGTACTATCCAGCCTGTTAAGGAAATTGGAGAACTGGCGAAGAAACACGGAGTTCTTTTCCATACTGATGCAGTTCAGGCAGTAGGCAGTCTTCCTATTGACGTAAAGGAAATGAACATCGACCTCTTAAGCATGTCAGCTCATAAACTTTACGGACCTAAAGGCGTTGGAGCTCTTTACATCAGGCAGGGAACAAAGATAGATCCTCTTATAGCAGGCGGCGCACAGGAAAAGAACAAAAGGGCAGGAACTGAGAACACACCTGGTATAGTAGGCCTTGGAAAAGCAATTGAGCTTGCTTACGAGCATCTTGAGGAGAATACTACTTACCTGATCTCACTTAGGGAAAGATTGATCAAGGGCATTAAGGAAAGAATACCATACGTCAGACTTAATGGACACCCGGAGAAAAGACTTCCCGGCAATGCCAACTTCTGCTTCCAGTTTATCGAGGGCGAAGCGCTTCTTTTGAGCCTTGATATGGTTGGCATCGCTGGCTCAAGCGGCTCTGCATGTACCTCAGGCTCTCTTGATCCATCCCATGTGCTATTAGCAATAGGCCTTCCTCACGAAATAGCCCACGGTTCACTTAGACTGTCACTGGGAACAGGCAACACTGAGGAAGAGGTGGATTTTGCTGTTGAAAAGCTCGTGGGAATAGTGGACAGATTGAGAATGATGTCACCGTTATATGAAAAAATTCAAGGGGGTAACAAATAAATGTATTCAGAGAAGGTAATGGAGCACTTCATGCATCCGCACAATGTTGGAGAGATAGAGAACGCAGACGGCGTCGGTGAAGTAGGCAACGCAAAATGCGGTGATATAATGAAGATGTATCTTAAGATAGACGGAGAGATAATAACCGACGTAAAATTCAAGACCTTTGGATGCGGTTCTGCGATAGCGTCATCTAGCATGGCTACTGAGCTTATAAAGGGAAGAACAGTAAAGGAAGCCATGGAGCTTACAAACAAGGCAGTAGCAGATGCGCTTGATGGACTTCCACCGGTAAAAATGCACTGCAGCGTACTTGCTGAGCAGGCAATCAAATCAGCTCTGCTTGATTATTCCCATAAAACAGGGGTAAAAATAGAGGGATTGGAAGATGTTGACTTCGATGACGAGCATCTCCACGACCACGCTGACGAAGAATAAACTTTAAGAAGGAAGACTCTGGCGGGAGCTGATATTGGCGTCATGCCAGAGTCTTTTGCAGCTTTGGGGGGATATTTATGGGATTGAGCACAGCGCCTGTGCTTTCAGTAAAACTCGTATGGATCCTTTTACCGATCCTTCTTTTCCTTATCATCTACTATCTGATAAATATTGGAAACAGGTATGTGGCACCGAGAAAGGCGATCCATTACAATACCAAGCTTATCCTTTGGGGGATAATCACACTATTCGCCCTTTATTTTGTGGTGCAGATATTCAGGAAGTATACTCTTATATCAGATACCTTCTTCACGATACTGGTATCAATGCTGCTGGCATATCTATTAAATCCCTCCGTCACTTACTTTGAACGGAAGGGGATGAAAAGGATCCTTGCTGCATCCATAGTATACCTAATAATCCTGGGCGGCATCGTCATATTGTTCCTTGCAGTGCTTCCAAGAACAGGCAGGGAGATCATGCGACTGGGTGCAAATCTGCCTCAGTACTTAACTTCAGTCACAAATTGGTTCCAGAATCTTTACTCCAGCTATTCTGACACATTTGGTGAGATGCCTGAAATACTCCAGTCAATTGAAAATGTAGTTTCACAGAACATCGACCGGATACAGCAAAGCCTTGCAAACGGGGCAGAGAAGTTTATTCTCGGTCTGGCTGGTATGCTGTCACGGATAGTAAGCCTGGTACTTACACCTGTTTTAACCTTCTACTTCCTGGTTGACAAGGACCATTTCCAAAAGAAAGTAGATGTTCTGATCCCTTCAAGGTACAAGGAGGAGATATATAAGCTTCTCGGCGAGATGGATGATGCGATGTCGCAGTTTATCCGGGGCAGACTTCTCATGGCTGTAGTAGTTGGAATTACCACTACCATATTCCTGTTCCTGATGGGAATAGAGTTTGCGATAATAATCGGGTTTATAACAGGACTTGCGGATATCATCCCCTATATCGGACCTTTCCTTGGATTCCTGCCGGCAGTTGTGTTCGCCTTTATTTCCAGTCCCACGAAGGCACTATGGGTGGGAGCGCTCTTTTTACTTATCCAATGGATGGAGAACAACATACTGGGCCCAAAGGTCCTTGGAAAGACCACCGGAATGCATCCCCTGACTGTTTTGGTTTCCATAATAACGGGAGGAACCATTTTCGGTATAATGGGAATGATCGTTTCAGTTCCGGCTGTGAACATAGGGATAATACTTTACAGGTATATTAAAGATAAGGTCAACAAAAGACTTTCCGACAACTCAGAAACCGGAACAAATTGACATAAGGCCCTATTTGCATTAAAATATTATAGATAGACTAACCTCCCTGAAGGGGAGGATTTTTCTAATATTTAGGGTGAGGTGTAATTATGAAAAAGTTGGGACTGCATGAGATACGAAAAGAATATCTTGATTTCTTCAAAGAAAAAGACCATCTGGTAGCATCAAGCTTTTCACTGGTGCCTAAAAATGATAAATCTCTGTTGCTGATCGGAGCGGGAATGGCACCGCTTAAGCCATACTTCACAGGCGATGCGACACCTCCCCACAATAGGATGGCAACATGTCAGAAGTGTATAAGAACCGGTGACATCGAAAACGTAGGAAGGACTGCAAGACATGCCACCTTCTTCGAGATGCTTGGAAATTTCTCCTTCGGGGACTATTTCAAGAAGGAAGCAGTAGCATGGGCATGGGAATTCCTCACTGAGAGGATGGAGCTAAAGCCGGAGGATCTTTGGGTGAGCGTCTATCTTGAGGACGACGAGGCATATGAGATATGGAACAAGGATATCGGAGTGCCTGCAGAGAAAATAGTAAGGCTTGGAAAAGAGGACAATTTCTGGGAACTTGAAGTAGGACCATCAGGTCCTTGCTCAGAGATATATATAGACAGGGGCCTGGAGTACGGCTGCGGACACGAGGATTGTAAACCAGGCTGCGACTGTGACAGATTCCTCGAGGTTTGGAACCTTGTTTTCACCCAGTTTGACAAGGACGAGCAGGGAGTTTACCATCCGCTGCCAAATCCCAATATAGATACAGGAATGGGTCTTGAGAGAATTACTTGCATAATGGAGAACGTGGACACCATATTCGACATCGGTGCCATAAGAGACATCCTCCACAAGGTTGAAGAGATAAGCGGATATGAATACGGCTCAGCCTACGAGAAGGATGTGTCAGTAAGGCTCATAACTGACCACACAAGGGCTATGACATTCCTTGTCAGCGACGGAGTAATTCCCGGCAACGAAGGAAGAGGCTATGTTCTAAGAAGGCTTATCAGGCGTGCTGCAAGACACGGCAAGCTACTGGGAATAGAAAAGGGCTTCCTTGACCAGATGGCAGGTGTTGTAATAGACTCCTGGAGCGTTGAGTACAAGGAGCTTAAGGAAAACGAGGCACAGATCAAAAAGGTAATAAGAGCAGAAGAGGAGAAGTTCCAGGAGACAATCAACCAGGGAATAGATATCCTCGATGAATATATCGAAGAAATGAAGGCAGCCGGATCTGAGGTATTCGGAGGAGACAAGGCATTCAAGCTTTACGATACCTATGGCTTCCCATTGGAGCTTACTCTGGAGATCTTGAACGAGAAGGGCATCAAGCTCGATACAGATGGCTTCAAGGCTAATATGGAGGAGCAGAGACAAAGGGCAAGAAGTGCAAGAGAAGGCACAGACGGCGGATGGGGCGGAAAGGAAGAAGAGGAGCTAACAAAGGGCTTCAAATCGACCTTCCTTGGCTATGACACCACCAGGGCTGAGTCTGTAGTGCTAGCCTTGTTCAAGGAGGGCGAGAGAGTCATCCACCTGAGCGAGGGAGAGGAAGGACTTGTTATCCTTAAAGAGACTCCTTTCTACGGCGAGCAGGGCGGTCAGGTAGGAGACAAGGGCAAGCTTCTGTTCGAGGGAGGCTATGCTGAGGTAACCGATGCAAGACCTACCAAGGAAGGCGCTATACTCCATATTATATCCGTTAAGGAAGGCCAGCTGAAGGAAGATATGAAAGCAGAGGCAGCTGTGGATGACGAGCTGCGCGATGCTACGAGAAGGAACCACTCAGCTACACACCTGCTGCACAAGGCACTGAAATCAGTTTTAGGCGGTCACGTAAACCAGGCAGGCTCACTTGTAATGCCAAACAGACTCCGCTTCGACTTCACTCACTTCGAGGCAGTAAGCAAGGAGGACCTCGCAAGGATCGAGGCCGAGGTAAACCATAACCTGTTAAGGGCGATGCCGGTGGTTACAGAGGTTGTCACTCTTAAGGAGGCACAGGAGAAAGGTGTTATAGGGCTGTTTGAGGATAAGTACGGCGAAGTGGTAAGAGTCGTTTCCATGGGAGACTACTCCCAGGAGCTTTGCGGCGGCACACACGTTTCAAATACAGGGCAGATAGGTCTGTTCAAGATAGTGTCGGAGGCAGGTATTGCTGCCGGAGTAAGAAGGATAGAGGCACTGACAGGGCTAAATGCCTTTGATTACATGAACAGTCTTGAAAAAGAGCTCGAGCAGCTTTCACATTCGATGAAGACCAACAGACAATCGTTGAAGGAAAGAGCACAGGTCATCATGGAGGAGCTCAAGGAAAAGGAAAGAGAGATAGGAAGGCTTAAAGACAAGCTTTCTGCAAATATAGCGGATGAGATACTTTCAACTGCAAAGGAAGTCGAGGGAGTCAAGGTAATAGTGTACACTGCGCCCGAGATGGATATGAACAGCCTGAGGAACCTTGGAGATGAGCTAAAGGCAAGGCTTCGTTCAGGAGTAGTCGTTCTTGCAACTGCCATCGGCGAAAAGGTTTCACTTGTTGCCATGGCGACCAAGGATGTAACTGAGAAGGGAATACATGCTGGAAACATTGTAAAGGCTGTAGCAGCTGCAACAGGCGGAAGCGGCGGTGGAAGACCGGAGATGGCACAGGCCGGAGGCAAGGATGTCTCCAAATTGAAGGAAGCAATGGATAGTGTTGAAGGTTTGGTAAGGGAACAGTTGAAGAGATAATTCACAATTAACAATTCACAATTCACAATTCACAATTCACAATGCACTATTCACTATTCACTATTCACTGATTATGTTATAATAGTTAAAGGGGTGGTACTGTGAACGATAAAATGAACGAAACCGTGAAATTCGAAGCCACTAAGGAAACACTTACAGAGCCCAGAGAAATACTGATTTCTGTTTTCAACTCACTGGAGGAAAAGGGATACAATCCCATCAATCAGATCATCGGGTACATCCTTTCAGGAGATCCCACCTATATTACAAGCCACAACAACGCCCGAACGATCATAAGAAAGATCGAGCGGGACGAGCTATTGGAGGAAATACTTCGGGCATACTTGAAATGCACTAAAGACTGACTTTGAATGGATGGATGGCACAGGGCTATCCATCCTCTTTATGTAAAGAAACGAAAGGAAACCGGAAGTGGAAAGAAGACGATTGGGCAATACTGACATAGAGGTATCCGGGCTTTGCTTCGGTTCCCTCACCATGACCCCCTTTCAGGCAAATCTAAGCCTGGATGAGGGCGCAAGGCTCATCAGATACGCCTACGAAAAAGGTATCAACTTCATAGATACAGCGGAGATATACGAAAATTATGAATATATCAGAAGAGGGATCCAGGGTATAATAAGAAGTGATTATGTAATTGCCACTAAAACCTATGCTTATACTGAAAAGCTGGCAGAGGACAGCTTGCATAAAGCTTTGAAGGAGCTTCAGACTGATTATATAGATATATTTTTACTTCACGAGCAGGAAAGTGAGCATACAATAAGAGGGCACTACCCTGCCATTGAGTACCTTTTAAAGGCAAGAGATCAGGGCAAGGTAAGGGCTGTCGGGATATCGACCCACAAAGTGGCAGGGGTAAGGGGATTCCTTAAATACAGGGAGCTTGACATAGTCCACCCCCTGCTTAACGTAGACGGCATCGGGATCCATGACGGCACCAGGGACGATATGGTAGAAGCGATTAAAGCTTGCCATAAAGAAGGTCGTGGCATTTACAGCATGAAGCCTCTTGGAGGAGGACATCTCATAAAGCGTGCTGAGGAGGCCATAGGTTTTTTAAGAGATATGAAGGAGCTTCATTCAATAGCAATAGGCCTGCAGTCGACTGAAGAGGTCGACGCGGCTGTTCAAATGCTGCAAAGTGGGTATATAGAAGAAAATACAAAGGAAAAGATAAACAGATCAAACAGAAGGCTTATAGTTCAGGATTACTGTCAGGGCTGCGGGAACTGCGAGAGCAGATGCCAGCAGGGAGGCATAACTGTAATTGACGGAATGGCGGTCCCAAACGATAAATGCATCCTTTGCGGATATTGTGCCACAGTTTGTCCGGAATTTTGTATAAAAGTTATTTGATAATGATATAATGGAGAGAGTATGGAGAGAATTTTAGGCTTGGACGTTGGAACAAAGAGAATAGGAGTCGCAATAAGCGATCCATTGGGCATAACGGCTCAGCCTCTCACAACCATTGAGAGGGAAAGCAAGAAAAAAGACCTTGAGGCTATCGAGGCCCTGCTTGATCAATACCAGGTCAGAAAGGTCGTTGTCGGAATGCCTTATAACATGAACGGAACAATTGGTCCTTCGGGTGAAATGGCAAAAATGGTCGGCGAAAAGATTAAAAACAAATTTAAGATCGAGCTGATATATGTAGACGAAAGACTAAGCACAGTGTCTGCCGAAAGAGTACTTATTGAGGGTGACATAAGGCGAGAGGAAAGAAAAAACATTATCGACAAAGTGGCAGCATCCTATATCCTGCAAACTTATCTCGATTCAAAGTAAAGGAGGATATCATGACTGAAAAACATGTATTTTATGACGAGCTTGGAAATGAGATCGAGTTCCTCGTCAAGGCGAAATTCAGCCTGGACGATACCGATTACGTTGCACTGTTGAATGCTGACCAGCTGGACACAATGACCTATCTATTGAAGCTTGAGCTGGACCAGGACGGAGAACCCATATTTGTTACTATAGATGACGAGGAAGAGTTCGAGGAGGTAAAATCAGCCTACGAAGAGCTAAGCAGAGAGCATTTACAATAAGGCGGGTGAAAACAGTGGAAACCACCATTAAAGGCTACATGGATCAGCTGCAGAAACGAGGCTACAAATACACAAATCAAAGAGAGGACGTCCTTAGGATCCTTTTGGAGAACAAGGAGTCTCATTTGAGCTGCGAAGAGGTACACGGAATAGTTGCCCGTGAAAGCAAGGATGTGGGCATAGCCACTGTTTACAGGACACTCCAGCTTTTTGAAAGGCTGGGGATAGTATACAGGATTAATTTTGACGATGGAGTGAGTCGTTACGAACTGAATCTCGGCAACGAGAATCATCACCATCATCATTTAATATGCACAGAATGTGGAAGCGTGACTGAGGTGAAGCTGGATCTTCTTGAAGCCCTTGAGGATGAGATCGAAAAAGAGGAAGGGTTTGTTATCCGGGATCACAATGTCAAATTCTACGGGATATGCAAAAAATGTAAGAATAAATGAAAGAATTTTAGAGAAAAACAAGGAGTGGTAAAGTGGCAAAACAAAATAAACTGAAAATTATCCCGTTGGGTGGATTGGGAGAGATCGGGAAAAACATAACCGTTCACGAATACAAGGATTCAATAGTAATCGTGGACTGTGGCATGACATTTCCCGAGGATGAAATGCTCGGAGTAGACATAGTCATACCGGACATTTCCTACCTGATCAAGAACAAGGAGAAAATAAAGGGATTGGTATTGACCCATGGTCATGAGGACCATATTGGGGCTATTCCCTATGTTCTGAAAAAGCTTGACATCCCCATTTACGGGACCAAGCTGACTTTGGGCTTGCTGAACAACAAGCTGAAGGAGCACAACCTGCCAAATGCACAGCTGAATGTGGTGGCTCACGGAGAGAAGATAAAGCTGGGCCATTTTGAAGTGGAATTCATACGAACTACCCACAGCATACCGGACAGTGCGGCCATCGCGCTGACAAGCCCGGTTGGAACAGTTATCCAGACTGGCGACTTCAAAGTGGACTTTACACCAATAACCTCGGACAAAATAGACCTTAACAGGTTCGCCGAGCTTGGAAATAAAGGGGTCCTGGCACTATTGTCAGACTCGACCAATGTTACGAGACCGGGCTATTCAATGAGTGAAAGAACAGTCGGGGAAACCTTCCGGAACCTTTTCTACAAGGCAAAGGGAAGGATAATCGTCGCTACCTTCGCCTCAAACGTGCACAGGGTTCAGCAGATCATAGATGCAGCGGAGCTTAATGACCGTAAGGTAATAATGTCCGGAAGATCCATGGTCAACGTGACCACGGTCGCCTCGGAGCTTGGATACCTTCGCTTCAACGAGGGCACGATAATAGACATAAAGGACATGAACAAATACAGAAAGGACGAGATCGTCCTGATAATGACCGGGTCTCAAGGAGAGCCAATGAGCGCCCTGACAAGGGTCGCATCAAATGAGCACAGACAGATCGATCTTATGAGCGATGACCTTGTCATAATATCGGCAACACCGATACCGGGAAACGAAAAAACCGTATCTAAAGTAATAAATAACCTTCTGGGGAAAGGTGTAGAGGTAGTATTTGAGGCATACGAGGACATCCACGTATCAGGCCACGCCTGCCAGGAAGAGCTGAAGCTTATGCACAGTCTTGTAAAGCCGAAGTTTTTTATTCCTGTCCACGGTGAGACTAAGCACCTAAAGATGCACGCCGACATAAGTGAAGCACTTGGAACGCCAAGAGAAAACATCTTTATCCTCGAGAACGGTCAGACCCTGGAGCTGTCAAAAAACGAAGCAAATCTCGGGCAGATGGTGCCGTCGGGACATATTCTGGTGGACGGCCTTGGAGTCGGCGACGTTGGAAATATAGTATTAAGGGACAGAAAGCACCTTTCAGAGGATGGACTCATAGTAGTCGTAGTGACCATGGACAAGGAGAAGGGCATCGTAGCAGCAGGACCTGATCTGGTTTCCAGAGGCTTCGTCTACGTCAGGGAATCCGAGGACCTTATGGTCGAAGCAAGACGGGTAGTAAAGGAGACCCTTGAAGCCTGTGAAGCAAAGAAGATCAAGGACTGGTCTGCAATAAAGTCCAACATAAGGGATGACCTGAGGACCTTCCTCTATACAACAATAAAGAGAAATCCTATGATATTGCCTATCATTATGGAGGTATAGGACAAAAGGAGAATACGAATGGGTACAAGACTTATAATGTACCTGGCAGTCATCATGCTGGGAGCTTTGGTTGGAGCCAGAGCAAGCCTTGGCGAACAGCTGAAGAAAAGACTGGGCAGCATCCAGACTGCCTGTCTTCTTTTGTTGCTGGGGGTAATGGGAGTAAAGATCGGGATGGATCAGGGCGTAATTGATTCCTTCCTTCAAATCGGATACAGAGCAGTAGTAATGAGCATATTCACCATCAGCTTCAGCATCCTGGGAGTTCTTCTTGTAAAAAGATTTGTTACAGGAGGTAGTGCAAAATGACCCTTAGGATACTCTTAGCAGTAGCTGTTGGAGCTCTTATGGGAATGTTCATCCTTCCTCAGGGAGCTCTTGCATACACTGATCTTGTTATCGACATCGGGCTTATGCTTCTGCTGTTTTTTGTCGGGATAGATATCGGGCTTAACCGATCTGTATTCGGCAGAATAAAGGCAATCGGATTCAGGATACTGTTTATACCTTTAGCCATCATTATCGGGAGCATAGCAGGCTCAGCAGTTGCAGGGATCGTTCTTGGTATGCCATTCAACGAGGCAGGTGCAATAGGTGCCGGACTTGGATGGTACACACTCTCATCTATCCTCGTTGCAAATTATTCAAGTCAGCTATCAGCCATGGCATTTATCGCCAATGTAACAAGAGAGCTAATAGCATTTATTATCATACCTACGGTGGCCAAAAAGCTTGGCTTTCTTGAAGCCATCGCTCCTGCTGGCGCAACGGCCATGGATACTGGGCTGCCGATCGTCTCCAGGTCCACGGATCCTGAAACGGCAATAATAGCATTTATATCCGGAGTAATCTGCACCTCTGCAGTTCCGGTTTTAGTCCCGCTGATACTGAATCTATAGCAGGGAAGGAATGATATCATGAACATTAGATACCTAACCAAGGCAAGCTTGATAGCTGCCATATACTTAGTTCTGGTTCTTCTTCAGGCTCTGCCATTTCCAATGGCTAACCTGACATTTGGACCAGTTCAGTTAAGAATCGCAGAGGGGCTTACGCTGCTCCCCTTAGTCGAATCTGCAGCGGTGCCAGGTCTTTTTATCGGAGTTCTCCTGGCCAACTTTCTGTTGGCACCCTATTCAGGCTTTGGACTCGTTGACATTATAGGAGGCTCACTTGTAACTCTTATAGCAGCATATCTTACCTCAAAGGCAAAAAACAAATACATAGGTATGCTGCCGCCTATCCTGTTAAACGGAGTCATCGTGTCGATCTGGGTATCCTATTTCACCAAGATCCCATACCTATACACAGTGCTTGGAATAACTGCAGGAGAGCTTGTAAGCGTCTCCATATTCGGAAGCCTTATTCTCTATGTCTACGAAAAGGCATCAAAATACAGGGAATGGTAAAATGGCTCATATAAATGAAGACTACATCACAACCTATATAAGGGAGCTGACTCCTAAAAGCTCACCTCTTTTACAGGAGCTGGAAGCTTACGCCGAGGAGAACCATGTTCCCATAGTTCAACCGGAGGTTGGTCAGCTTCTAAGGACTCTTTTAAGGATCCATAAACCTGCAGCAGTCCTTGAGGTAGGGACTGCAATAGGCTATTCAGCCATACTTATGGGGGAGTGCCTTGAAAGTGGATGGACGATCACAAGTCTTGAAAGAAACCAGGAAATAATCCCGATAGCGCTTGAAAACATAAAAAGAGCAGGCTATGAAAAAAGCATTAAGGTCATCCCGGGGGATGCCCTTGAAACCTTCCCGCATCTGTCAGGCTCCTATGATTTCATATTTCTCGATGCAGCCAAGGGACACTATATGGAGTTCTTTGACTATGCCTCAGCGCTTCTTAAGCCTGGAGGGATGATCGTCTCAGACAACGTGCTATACAAGGGTATGGTGGCAGAGGACAGCCTCGTGATGAGAAGAAAAAGAACTATAGTTAACAGACTCAGGGACTATCTTGAGAGAATAAATAACCTTGAAGGCTACATCTCATCAGTGATACCAATAGGTGACGGAGTCGCAATAACCTGCAAGGAGGCAAACTATTGAAGAAAGTAGAGCTGCTGGCACCAGCCGGCGATTTGGAAAAACTGAAAATGGCGATAATATACGGGGCAGATGCCGTATACCTGGGCGGAGAGGCCTTCGGAATGCGTAAGGCTTCAAAGAACTTTACCCTTGATCAGATCAGGGAGGGCGTATTGTTTGCCCATGACAGAGGGAAAAAGGTATACGTAACACTTAACATCGTTCCCCACGACAAGGACATGGAGGGGATCGAGGAGTATGCAAAGGAGCTGGAGGAGGCAGGAGTTGACGCCTTCATAGTATCAGATCCCGGAATGTTTACAGTAATCAAGAGAACAACTCCAAATATGGAGATCCATATAAGCACACAGGCAAGCGTAACAAACTACGAAACCATAATGTTCTGGCATGGCCTTGGTGTAAGACGTATCGTACTTGCCAGAGAACTTTCACTGGAGGAGATAACAAATATAACCAGGAGACTTCCCGATGACATGGATATAGAGTGCTTCGTCCACGGGGCAATGTGCATGAGCTATTCGGGAAGATGCCTTATAAGCAACTACATGACTGGCAGGGATGCCAACATGGGCGACTGTGCCCAGCCCTGCAGATACAAATACCATGTGGTTGAAGAAAAAAGACCCGGACAGTACTTCCCAATAGAGGAGCACGAGGAGGGAACGTTTCTCTTCAACTCCAAGGATCTCTGTATGCTGGAACACCTTCCGGAGGTCATAGAGGCAGGCATCCACAGCCTTAAGATCGAGGGCAGGGTAAAGAGCTCCTATTATGTCGCAACAGTAATCAGATCCTACCGTATGGCATTAGATGCTTACCTTAAGGATCCTGAAAACTACAAATACGATCCTGCATGGCTTACTGAGATCCAAAAGGTCAGCCACCGGGACTTTACAACTGGCTTCTTCTTCAAGAAACCGGGAACCGAGGACCATGTATATGGAACCAGCTCATACCTTAGATGCTATGACTTTGTAGGAATGGTGCTGGATTATGACAAGGAATCAGGCATAGCAACTGTTGAACAAAGGAACAGGATGTTCGTCGGTGAGGAGATAGAAGTATTCGGACCTGGAAAGGACTATTTCGTTCAGACAATCGGGGAAATGTGGGACGAGGAGAACGTTCCTATAGATGTAGCGCCTCACCCCCAGCAGATACTAAGGCTTAAAACAATGCAGCCTGTTGAAAGGTTCGATCTCATAAGAAAGCCCAGGGAGGATTGATCAAAGGTGAAAAGGCCCATACTCATAGGAATAGCAGGAGGAACAGGCTCTGGCAAATCAACCGTAACAAGGGAGATATATAAGTCAATAACTGACAAGAATGTCGCTATTATAGAGCAGGACTCCTACTACAAGGACCAGAGCGATATAAGCTTCGAAGAAAGAGTAAAGACCAACTACGATCACCCTTTTGCCTTCGATAACGAGCTTCTTATAAGCCACCTCAAGGACCTTCTCGACGGTAAATCGATTCAAAAGCCTATATATGACTTTGAGAATCACAACAGAAAGAAGGAAACTGTCCTTGTTGAATCAAAGGACATAATCGTTCTCGAAGGTATCCTTATCCTATACGACGAGGACCTTAGAAACCTTATGGACATAAAGCTGTTTGTAGATACTGATGCAGACGTAAGAGTCATCAGGAGGATACTAAGGGACATCAAGGACAGAGGAAGAACCCTGGATTCAGTAGTAAAGCAATACATGACAACCGTCAGGCCTGCCCACATGCAGTTCGTCGAGCCTACAAAGAGGTATGCAGACATTATCATTCCTGAAGGCGGCTACAATAAGGTAGCCATCGACATAATCGTTACAAAGGTAAATGACATAGTAAACAGAAAAGTTAAGTAACGATAAATATACTGCTGAAATTAGAAATCAGCAGTTTAATTTTTTTGAAAATGATTAATATTTGTTCATAAAAAGTTAACTTATGGGTATTTTATACGATATCAAACTGAATTATTTATTATTTGATCAAATTTTTGTTGCATTTCATTCATATTTGGCAAATAATATTACAATGGAAATATTTGTGACAATTTGTTCATAGCTGAAATATAATTGGAAATAAACATTGATTTTATGGTATTTTCGTTATAAAATATTGACATCGGACTAAAATAAATGAAATATTCAAAAATATTGATATAAATTAACGCCAAACATAGATCATTGCTGCTGTCAAGCGATCGGGGAGAAGGGTGAAAGATGCAGAAATCAACGCTTAAAATTGGGGAATTATTGCTGTATGCAGGCAAAATATCCTCGGAACAGCTTAACACAGCCCTTGAGTCCCAAAACGGAACCAACCGCAAATTGGGAGAGGTTCTTGTAGAGCTTGGCTTTGTGACCCAGGAGGATATAGTTGAGGTCCTCGAATTTCAGCTGGGCTTTCCCAGGATCGACCTTAACAAATATGAGATAAACCAGTCAGTTGCAACAATACTGCCTGAGAGCATAGTTAGAAAGTACAAGCTTATCCCCATAGATAAAAAGGATGGCAAGCTGATAGTCGCCATGGTAGACCCATTGAACTTCTTTGCTGTCGACGATATAAAGCTCTATACGAAAATGGAGCTTGAATCAGTCCTTGCTACCGGTGCTGATATAAACAAAGTAATAGACCGGTTTTACTCAGGTGCAAGTGCCAAGAGGGTGCTTGAGGAATTCACAGATGGAGCAGTATATACTGAAAACGACTTTGATGATGTAGAGGAGGCCGAGGTCGCCTCAGCTCCAATAGTAAGGCTTATAAATTCACTTTTCGAGCAGGCGACAAGGAGCAAAGCATCCGACATCCATATTGAGCCATACGCCGAGGAAATCAGGATCCGTTTCCGTATCGACGGGGACCTGAGGGAGATTATGAGCCTTCCAAGGTCAAATCACTCAGCCATAGTAACCCGTATCAAGATCATCGGCAAGATGAACATAGCTGAAAAGAGAGTACCTCAGGACGGCCGTGTGGAAACAAAGATCAATGACAGGGAGATCGATATGCGTATTTCGACTCTTCCGACTGTATACGGAGAGAAAATAGTTCTAAGGCTATTGGACAAAACCAGCTTCAACTTCAACAAGGAAGGACTTGGATTAAGCCAGCACAACTTAGGATTGTTTGATACGATTCTAAGACAGCCCTACGGCATGATCCTTGTAACCGGGCCTACCGGAAGCGGCAAAACTACAACGCTTTACACAGTTCTGAGAGAGCTGAACCAGATAGAGAAAAATATAATCACGGTTGAAGACCCTGTAGAGTACCGCTTAAGCGGAATAAACCAGGTGCAGGTAAACGTAAAATCCGGACTGACCTTTGCATCCGGGCTCCGTTCCATACTCCGTCAGGACCCTGACATAGTAATGGTTGGAGAGATACGTGACAGCGAGACGGCTGAGATAGCAGTAAGGGCTGCGATAACAGGACACCTTGTACTGTCCACACTTCACACCAACGACAGCCCCTCGACCATAGCCAGACTTATAGATATGGGTGTTGAGCCATATATAGTATCTTCAGCGTTAATCGGTATCGTATCTCAGCGGCTTGTAAAAACCCTTTGCAACAAATGCAAGCAGCCCTATGAGGCAGGCTACAATGAGCTGAAAATGTTTGGAATGGATACAAACAAGACCCTGGTACTGCACAAGCCCGTAGGCTGCAACGCCTGCAACGCAGGCTACTCAGGAAGAGCGGCAGTTCACGAGATAATGCCTGTAAACGAAGAGATTCGTAAGCTGATCGACACCGGAGCCAA
Source organism: Gudongella oleilytica (assembly GCF_004101785.1). Lineage (NCBI taxonomy): Bacteria > Bacillati > Bacillota > Tissierellia > Tissierellales > Tissierellaceae > Gudongella > Gudongella oleilytica. The sequence continues at coordinate 1,290,223 of NZ_CP035130.1, read as the reverse complement.
TACCGACAAAATAAGGGAAAAAGCTTTGGAGCAGGGTATGACAACTCTGTTCCAGTCAGCAAAAGCACTGGCAGAGCAGGGTAAGACAAGCTTTGAAGAGGTCATGAGGGTAGGCTTTACCCTTGGATAGGAGGCGGTACCATTGAATATAGATCAAATTGTGGATGAAGGATTAAAAAGAGTCGCATCGGATATTCATATCACTGTCGGGATCCCTCCAAATCTTAGGATCAACGGTGCCTTGATCCATTTGGGCGATAAGCCACTTTCGCCAAGTGACACCGAGGAGCTTGTAAAGCAGACCTTGAGTGAAAAACAATTCGAGGTTCTCAAGGACAAGGGAGAGGTGGACTTTTCCTATGCAAGCCCCGGAAAGGGCAGATTCAGGGTCAATGCATATATTCAAAGAGGCAGCTATGGAATGGCGCTTCGTATCATACCACTTGAGATACCAACAATGCAGCAGCTTGGTTTGCCAAGTGTAATAAGTGATCTTACAAGGCTTCCAAGAGGTTTGATACTTGTAACAGGGCCTACAGGAAGCGGTAAATCAACTACCCTTGCAACGATGATAGACCAGATCAACAGGGAACGTAACGTCCACATACTGACACTGGAGGATCCGATAGAATACCTTCACAGACACCAGAAGTCGATAGTTAACCAAAGAGAGATAGGATCGGACTCGCAAAGCTTCTCAAGTGCTTTAAGAGGAGCACTCAGGCAGGACCCGGATGTTATCCTGGTCGGTGAGATGCGAGACCTTGACACCATATCAATAGCAATAACAGCAGCTGAGACAGGGCACTTGGTCCTTTCCACACTCCATACCCTTGGAGCTGCAAAGACGATAGACCGTATCATAGACGTTTTTCCTCCATATCAGCAGCAGCAGGTAAGAGTACAGCTTGCATCTGTTATCCAGGCCGTAATATCCCAGCAGCTTCTGCCCAAGGGAGACGGCAAGGGAAGGGTTGCAGCTCATGAGATAATGATTGCAACTCCTGCCATAAGGAATCTAATACGTGAGGACAAGATACACCAGATAGATACCAGCATCCAGACAGGCGGGAAGTTCAGGATGCAGACCATGGATTCGTCTTTGGTTGATCTTTATAACAGAGGACTTCTAAGAAAAGACATTGCGCTGACCCAGGCGGTCAACCAGGAAGAGATCAAAAAATACATTGTGTAGGTGAGGCTGATGAAGTACAAGTACCGAGCCATAGCAAAAAATGGACAGACTGTCGAGGGCGTATTCGATGCCGCCAGTGAATCAGACGTTATTGCCATGATAAAAGCCAACAGCTACATGCCTCTTCAGGTTGAAAGAGACGTTGGAGAGGAAGCCAGGTTTGAACTGTTCAAGAAAAAGGTGAAGAAAAAGGACCTTGCAGTTTTCTGCAGGCAGTTCTTCACAATGATAGATGCAGGCTTGGGTATTGTAAAGTGCCTCGATATCCTCGAGATTCAGACAGAAAACAAGACACTAAAGGCTGCTGTTGGAGTGGTCAATGAGGACGTTCAAAAAGGCCTTGCTCTATCAGAGGGTATGAAAAAGCACTCACTAGTGTTTCCATCAATACTTACAAGTATGGTGGAGGCGGGAGAGGTCAGTGGTAACCTTGATGCGATCCTTGAAAGAATGGCAGTGCACTTTGAAAAAGAAAACAAGATAGAAAACAAGGTAAAAAGCTCGATGATCTACCCGGCAGCCCTTGCAGTAGTAAGTGTAGCAGTAGTTGTCTTTATGCTGGTATTCGTAATGCCGACCTTCGTCGGTATGTTTACAGGCAGTGGAGTACCTCTACCTGGACCCACACGACTGTTGTTAGGGATAAGTGATTCAATCAAAACCTACTGGTATCTGTACGCTGGAGCACTGATTGCAATATCCACCAGCTTGGGAGCATATATGAGGACTGATGAAGGGCGCTTAAACTTCGACAAGCTAAAGTTGAGATTGCCTGTTGTAAAGGACACAACTGCAAAGGTAGTGACCTCACGCTTTACAAGAACATTATCGACACTTATGGATTCAGGAATCCCTCTCATAAAGTCAATGGAGGTTGTGTCAAGAGTTGTTAACAACAAAGTTATTGAGGGTAGATTGCTGGACGGTATCGAGCAGATCAGAAAGGGAGTACCCCTATCAAGATCGATAAAGGATGTTGAGGTTTTCCCTCCAATGGTTGATTCTATGATTAAGATCGGTGAGGAATCAGGTTCTCTGGACGACATACTTATGAAAACTGCAGACTTCTACGATGAAGAGGTTGAGGTTGCACTAACTAAGCTGACCTCACTCTTAGAACCCATAATGATAGTCTTTATGGCAATAATGATAGGCTTCATCGTTATCGCGATGTATCTGCCAATGTTCGACATGATGCAGACGGTATAGTGAATCATTGACAAATAATTATCTTAGGTTCATAATGGCTGTATATTGGAATTATTACAATAATTCGCGTCATTACCGGCCACTTTCCTCTGTCATCCCGACCGAAGTGGAGGGATCTCAGTAGTTGTCAATCTGAGCGGGAGTGAAGAATCTTAACCCTGTCATCCCGACCGAAGTGGAGGGATCTCAGCATTTGTCATTCTGAGCAATAGCGAAGAATCTTAAATCTTTTCATTGTGCATTGTGAATTGTGCATTGTGAATTGAAGGAACGGCTTTAATAAAATTCATATACATTAAGGCAAGTCGATGAAAAATAAAAAACACAAGGAGGAATTAAAATGTATCAATTAATTAGTAAAAAAATGAGCAAGAAGAGGAAAGGGTTCACCCTTATTGAACTAGTTGTTGTAATTGCAATATTAGGTATATTGGCTGCATTGGCAATCCCAAGATTAACAGGCGCAAGAAATAATGCAGCAATAAGTGCTGATGCAGCATCAGTTAGAACAATTCAATCAGCAATATCTTTAGCTGAAGCTGATGGAACTTTAAATTTAGCTACTACAGCGCCTACGGCAGCTACAATTAAAACTGCAGTAGTACCTAAGTATTTAGCGGAAGTTCCCAAAAGTCAACAATTTACTGCTGCAACTGATGGTTGGCAATTTACCATATCAGGTACGGCACCTTATACTGTTAAGGTAGAAGCAAAAGCCGCTGTTACAGCTGGATGGCTTAATGATGGAACTGTTAAATAAAGGAAAAGTCAGTCTATGAAGTTAATCGGTGATAGGCACTAACTTATTAACTTATTGTAGAAAGCAATAGACACTTAAGATTAAGCTATTTCTACAAGACAGAGGGACAGGAACACTGTCTTATAGTGAAATGATTATTTGGCTGTGGTCGATGGAAAAATCTCTTGGCCGCAGCTTTTTATTTGCAGAAAAGATAACAGTAAGGGGACAGGTTCACTGTCTTACCACTTAAAATAACAAATTAAATTAAAACCAACAAGGAGGCTTAGGATCATTAGATTCTGAGCCTTTGGTGTTATTGGGGGACTTTGCTTAATTGGTGTTGTGGTATACTGGAAATATAAGAAAAGGTTTAGGAGCAGGTGAATTAGTTGATTGATTGAATGAGGTGTATCCGTTTTTGGAGAAGTGTTTTTTAGAATCTCATGGAGGATGATTATTTGAAAAATAAATTCATGGAGCAATTTGAAGAACATGGGTGTTTATACCATTACACAACAGTAGAAAGTCTATTGTATATTCTAATTAATAGGGTTCTAAAATTTAACAAGGTAGATAATTTTAACGATTTATCTGAATCTGTTAGAAATGAACATGTAAAATTTTTCGCTAGTTGTTTGTCTTATTCTGCAAAAGAGTCCATACCGCTGTGGCACATTTATGCAAATAAAGAAAATGGTATTAGAATTGGCTTTCCAAATGTAGAGGTCTTTACTCAAGAATCCTATTTCTATTCTGACGTAGGAAATAAGAATTTAATTAATCTAAATGAGGTCGGTGGAATCTTATATGGACAAGTTGAGTATGATGATGATCTTGCTAGCAAGAGCCCTTCTCAAGGTAATGATGGATTTAGATCCACACATGTTTATTACATGGCATGTCAAAAGAGAAAAGTCTGGAGTTACGAAGAGGAGCTTAGGTATTTTATAGTTGATGATGCAAATCTTATTAAAGATGCTAAGTGTTTATATGTCTCTTTGAATGATACCTTCTTCAATGATTTAATAATTACATTTAATCCATTCATGGCTGAGTATAAGAAGAATGTGACAAAGGAAGCTGTTAAGAATTTAGGTTTGAACAATGTACGATTCGAAGAAAGTTCATTGAAGGGCACTATTAAATAATCAGGAAAGTTTTTGAACGTGATTTTATCAACGTGATTTTTTTACTCAAATCTGAGTATGACATTGACAGCTTAAATTTGAGCCACCAATCATTACACAGGGGGAGTCTAATCCCTACAACCCTTGCAAATGGTGACCGCGTCAGGGTCACGTGTGAAAAATCGCAAAATTCCATAGGGGGGATACCCCAATAACATTCATATAATAGCCACAAGGCTGTGATGTGCTGAAAACAGTGCATTACGAAGCCCTGTGGCTATTTTTGTTTCGTCCAAATGGTTATATATAAAAAAGTAACCGAACATAAAACTGAAAAATGACCGAATGAGAATTGCAAAAATGACCGAATAGCTTTATAATATAGTTGAGGTGAAATAATATGAGGAATCAAGATTATTTACCAAGAATCATTGATGAAGCTGTAAAAAGTCATTTAAAGACATTTGGAGCGGTCTGCATTGAAGGTGCTAAATGGTGTGGAAAAACCTGGACCGCTAATATCCACAGCAATAGCAACTTATATCTAGGAGATCCAGCTGGAAATTTCCAGAACAAATCTTTAGCAAAAATAGATCCCAAACTGGTTTTGGAAGGGGATACACCAAGGCTGATAGACGAATGGCAAGAAGTTCCTGAACTATGGGATGCTGTAAGATTTGAAGTGGACCAAAGAGGTAAAAAGGGGCAGTTCATATTGACAGGTTCCGCCACTCCTGCACAAAAGGGGATTCTGCATAGTGGTGCAGGAAGAATATCAACTTTAAGGATGAGACCAATGTCTTTGTACGAGTCGAAGGACTCATCTGGGCAGATTTCCTTTAATGAAATTTGCAATGGAAACTACAAGAACATTGGGGTTGATGAGGCAAGTTTAGACTGGATCATAAACCTTATAATCAGGGGGGGATGGCCAGGGAGTTTGGGTATTGAAGCATCGGAGTATACCACTCTTGCAAGAGAATATTTAGATTCAACTATCAACCATGACATATATAGACTGGAAGGGATCAATAGGAACACTCGGAAGATGAATCTACTCCTTAGGTCCTTGGCAAGGAATGAAAGCACAACGGTTTCGATGAGAACTTTAAGACAAGATATAAGGGAACACGAAAAAGATGATCTGGATGAAGATACCATCTCGACATATTTGACTCTTTTTGAAAGAATGTTCCTGATAGAGAACCAGAAAGCTTTCTCTTCAAATATAAGATCATCAACAAGATTGAAAAAGCTGGATAAGAGGCACTTTGTGGACACTTCATTAGCCTGTGCTTTACTGAATGCAACTCCTAAGATGCTTATTAACGATTTGAACACATTAGGCTTTCTATTTGAAGCACTATGTGAAAGAGACTTGAGGATCTATGCAGAATCCTTTAATGGTAAGCTATATCACTATCAAGATTATGATGGGGATGAGATCGACTCAGTTGTAGAATTGGAGAATGGAGACTGGATTGCCATAGAGATAAAGCTTGGTAGCAATCAGATCGATGAAGCAGCAAATGCATTGATAAGAATAAAGAACAAAATAGCAGACGATGGGGGAGAACCACCAAAGGTCATGTGCGTAGTCTGTGGAATTTGCAAGGCTGCATATTTAAGGGAGGATGGAGTTTATGTGGTTCCGATCACTGCCTTAAAACCATAATCTAATCTCACATTATGAGAGAATTGATTAACGATTTCACTCAAATTAAAGATTCCCTAAGGAAAAGAGATGAAAAAAATGAACGGAGTTATTTTTATGTTATACAACCAAAAAAGATTACTATTCTGGCATTTAATATGAATTGGTGCATTCAACATAGTCGATTATCTTTTAACAGTTGATTTCCTCGACTATGGATTATACGAGGTTAACCCCTTCATGGCAAGCACCATCGGTACCTGTGAATTTACATTGTTAAATTCATAGGTACCCTTAGTTCTCTTCGCTCTATGGCAGAATAAGGATAGAGTTGGTAATTATCCGATTACTTTTACAGGGATTCTATTTCTTGGATATTTATCGATATTTTTCATTGATAGTTTATTTTAGATTTCTTATTGTAACTTATACTATGCATAATAACAACACCCATATAGGTCCAAATCGGATTTTGAATAATTGACATCTATATACTAGTTACAGGATGTCACTGTATATGACAAGATATAAAAAATCAAAGATACTGTATTTAACTGAATTACAAACGTATTTCTTGGGTATAATGGCTCCAAAGGTTTATATTTTTGTTTTATTTTAAAAAAATATTATTATTTTCCCAATAAATGGTATAATAATGTTGAAATTTTCTATTTTTAAAGAGTGAATAGCAATTCGAATTTGGCAATTTATTTCTTAATTTGTTAATTCCTAGTAATAGTAAATTACATTTCAGAAAATGTATAATATAGTGTGTCTAAGATTCATATATCAGGGGTTATTGCAGAATGGAGGTGTTATAAGATGAGTAAATTTCTCAAAAATAGAAGGGGAGCAGCTCTTGCTGTAACAATCATTATATTCTTTATATTAACAATACTTGGTACCACTGTTCTTGCAATTTCTTTATCTGAGAACAAACAAGTAGCTATCCAAGAGAATAAGATGAAAAGCTATTTTGTAGCAAGAGGCGGAGCTGATGCGATGGCTTCATTTCTGATTTCAAACCCCGCAGAATTGGATGGAATTATACAAAAAACAAAATTAGGACCCGCTGTGGGTGAGATTGATGGAAGAGATTTTGAGATTTATGTCACTGGTACCGAGCATGAATTTATTATTGAATCAATTTCTTATTCACCGCAAGGAACGGAGGAATCTAGGGTTTATCTCACAATGAAAGAATTGAACCTGTTGGATCATGCGATATTTGCAGATCAGATTATTGATACAGGAAACAATGTCACAATAAACGGCGATATAGGTACGAACGGTGCTTCCATAACCTTTGGCAATACTTTGATAAATGGTAATATAACATTGGGAGTTGCTGCTACACCATCAGACGTTGCTGAGGCAGAAAGCAATATTGTACCAGGACATTTGGTAAATACACTTACAGTACCTATGGTATTACCATCAATTAACCCTGCTGATTTTCCGACTGTTATAGAGAACGGTACAATAGATATTAACACTGAAAATTATACAATGGTAGATGGGAAATTAAAGGGTACACTAAGTAATATAAATATAAATGGTAATACACAGTTTTATGCTCATGGAGGAGGACAGGTTCACCTATATATTTCAGGATCAATATCAGCCTCAGGAACTGCAACTATAGGAACTGATAGTGAAACAAAGCTTTATATTTACTATGATAAATCAGATACAATTGAATTTAATGGCTCACCCGATTCGAATGTAACGATATATGCTCCTAATGCCACTATAGAATATAATGGCGGTGGTAACTCAGAAATATTTGGATCATTTATTTGCAATACTTTTGATGGACCTGATAGTAATTCAATCATAAGCAAAGGATCTGGAGATATGGCAGATTTGAATATTGAAGGAGTAGCTGGATACCATAGAGCCATTTGGAGTGATTAGTATGAGATGGATAAAATCGATTCAAAAAGCAGAAAATGGATTCACGTTAATTGAAGTTATTGTAGCTATGGCAATAATTGGTATAGTTGCGCTTTCAGTACTCAGTATATTCACAAACGGCTTCAGTTGGATTACTTTGGCAGGGGATAAATCAGAGGCTGGGTTTGAAACCCAAAGACAAACAGAAATAGTGCTAAACCAGAAAGATAGTGACCCTTCTCCTTCAAATTTAACTATTACATTTTCTTCAGATAGTTCAACAATTACAGCATTGGGGAATGTTGAGACGCTAAGTCAACCAATTAGAACTGGATCGGTAAGTATTACTGTATTTCAACCGAAATACTGATAAGGGGTGGAATCCATGAATAATTATTTCCACAACAGAAAAGGAGTAACGCTTGTTGAACTGATAATTACTATTGCGATCTTCAGTCTAGTAATTTCAATTATTTTCTCAATGAACATATTCGGGATTAGGAGTTTTGCTTTGTCCAGAGACAGCGCTGATAGCCAATTTGAGGTCAGGATGCCTACTGATTTTATTGCCAAGAAAATCAGATATGCGAATAGCATTAAGATCTTATCGACAATTCCTACTACTCCTACACCTAATTCCCACCAGATTTATTTGGAAAATGGAGAGATAATTTATAAGGATGCAGGATCAGACTCATTAATAATCGGGACTTCAAATGTTGATGATTACACCTTGCTATTTGAAAAAACATCAAACAATATGATAAGCTATACAATTGGCAAGAGTGGAACCACGAAATTTAATCTTAAAACTGAAGTAGTTGGTTTAAATCTGGATAAAATTGGCATTACCGGTGATACAAATGGTATTTATGTAGAATTTTTCACTGATAATGCTGATGGGGTTACGCCTGTATCTATAGTGAGCTTAGCTGATCCCCCAACAGCATATGCCCAACTAAATACTGCTGTATCAACGCCGCTTAGAGTAACAGCAACGATGTCCGATGGGTCGACAAGAAAAGTAGCCGCAAGATGGACGCCTTCAACAATTGATACCTCAACGACAGGAATGAGAACAAGTGTAGGTAGAGTAGTAGGGTATAATGGTACAGCTACATTTACTGTGGTTGTTGGTAATTATACGATTAGTAATATAGATGATATTACCATTAGTATTAATCAAGGACAGTTATTTGCTATGCCTGATTATGTTACTGCAGAATCTTCCGATGGAAGCAATACTTTTACTCATGAGGTTCCTGTGTTGAGTTGGGATACAATGATAACTTCAACTATTGCTGGAACTTTTACAGCACAGGGCACAGTAGATGGATATAAGGATATTGACGGTAACCTTAAAGAATTTACTCTTACTGTGATCGTAAATGCACTATCGATAACAGACATAGCTGACATTACTGCTACAGTAAATCAGGGCGTTTCATATACTCCGCCTACTGAGGTAGCTGCTACAATGAGCGATGGCTCAACAAACACATATCCCATAACTTGGTCACCTTTAACTATTGATACATCGACTTATGGCACAAAGTATGCAACAGGTACTGTCGTAGGCTATTCAAACCCTGTAAACTTAACTTTAACTGTAATTCAAAGTAAAATACCAAAGCCAGTCGTAGCAATAACAAAAGGTGGTAAAAATGGTACAATTAAGGTAATTGGACTTGCTGGGGCAACTGCTACAATAACAAAAAATGGTGGTGGAGTTGTCGGAACAGGTATAATTGGAGTATATGGAGAAGTTGAAATAACGGTAGTAAACACAAATAACCTAGATAAAGTTGTTTTATCAAAAACAGGATGGTTAAACAGTGATCCGTATATTTTTTAGGCATTCTATTGGGCAAATCAACTTATATATTCAAAAGGGGGTAAACATATACCTCCTTTTGTTTTGGTGAAATTAATCTGAGGGTATATTAATCGTTGATAGTTGATATTAAAAGGTAGTTGTTTATTTGCAATCATATAGTTCTCATACACATGGTGGAACTATTTGGAAAAAAATATGCCAAAATCTGTTATAATATGCAAAATAGTGTGACAAATATCCGATTCTAAGGTATAATTCCATCTTTGACAGTTGAGAGACACAAAAACTCTGGAATGCATTGTAATTAGTGCACTTCAGAGTTTTCGCTTTGTTTAAAAACTGCGTAATGTATTCTTCTTTTTTGTTTCCTTAAAATAATTTTTCATCTTTTTTATGCTTACTATCTCATAATCCGTTCTGAACCCAAATGCCTCATGCAAAGCATCAGTAAAATCAGTTCTCGTGTAGGTTGGAATATATCCTTCTGTTGGAATAGAGTAGAAATTCATATCTCTTAAACCATTAATAATCTCCTGACTTGTAAATTGTTCACCTAATAATTTCTCTAAATATCTATATAAAACTAATGCAAGAAAACATGTAGTGAAATGTGCCTGTATACGATCGTCTCTGCTTAAATAAACAGGCCTTGCCTTAAATTCTGATTTCATAATTCTAAAACATTCTTCAATTTCCCATCTTCTGTGGTTAATCTTTGTAATAGCTTCAGCATCATCTTCTAAATTTGTACATACAGCATAAAATCCATCATACTTTTCTTCTTTAACCACTGCATCTGTATCTATACCATATATAGTTTCATCTGCAATTTCTCCATCCTTTGTAACGTTTGTAGATGATATAAACCTTCTGAAGTCATTTTGATTTTTCTTTTTGATATCTGATTTTCTGTTTGTAATTAACTTAGCTGCACGTTCTAGCTGCCCAGCTCTAATCTTTCGTTGGTAATCTCTGTATTTGAGAGAATAGGTAACAATAAGCTTTTGCTCAAGCCCATCTTCTTTTATCCAACGTTCTTTGTAAAAGGTTTTATTTTTGTACTTATCATAGTTTTCTCCATCTTGATCGATTAGGTTAATATCAAATAAATTATCACTGCCTGCTAGGTGCCATCCTGTTGGATCAAGAGCCCACTCTTTCAAATGTTTCTTTAATTTTTTTACAGACTGAGTTGTAATAAATGCTCTACCATTTATGTCATTAAATTTACGATTATCTGTTGAAGATAATCCAGCATCAGTACATACAATGAATTTAGATAACTCAAAGTCTTTAAAAATTCTCTTCTCTAGCGGTTTCAGAGTAGTTTGTTCATTGGTATTACCACTATGAATATCGAAAGCAAGGGGGATACCATCACCATCCATAAATAGTCCCATTCCCACTATAGGATTAGGCTTATGTTCCTTAGAAAATCCATATTGTTTAAGTCCATCTTCATTTTCTATCTCAAAAAAATAATTAGTGCAATCATAATAGAGAATACGGTCGTTTCTTTTTGAAACAGATAAACTATTTTCATAGAGTTTTGACTGAATATAATCACTTTCTTTTGCAATAACCTCTAAAGCCCTATAAATATGCTGCAAATCAAAGTCTGGCTCTTCTAAAAGATTACTAGACTCCTGATAAGTATTTAATTTTGAAGAAGGAAAAAGGATTCTTCCGTAAATTAACCTTGAAAGAATTGAGTCAAGATTAAATTCAAACTTATATTTAGCAGAGATATTATCACAGATCTTATTTAATCCAAGCATATGATAAAGCTGCTGTAAGAATAAATATCCACCATTAAAAGACCTTTGGATATTCTTATCAATTTGCCTTGATTGACTATATTTCACAATAACATCTCTATTTTGTTCATCTTCTTTTTTATTTAATTCATCAATATATTCTTTTGCCCATTCAATAGGATCTTGTCCATTTAATTTTTCTTCTAATTCTCTTACAGTACCTAATTTCTCAACTATTTTAGTAGTACGTTTATTTCCTTCTATAACATCTTTGATAACATAAAGTGAAGTCGAATTCTTAAACTTTGAAAATGATAATCTCATATTAAAACTCCCCCTATGCTTTATATTATAATATATTACGATATATTATAATATAAATATTTCCGAAAATTGACAAAAAAATAAAGCCTTTCCAATGGCTTTAGCGATTATTTTTTGAAGTAAGTGTCAAAGACCCGGGTATATTAATCGTTGATAGTTGATATTAAAAGGTAGTTGTTTATTTGCAATCATATAGTTCTCATACACATAGTGGAACTATTTGGAAAAAAATATGCCAAAATCTGTTATAATATGCAAAATAGTGTGACAAATATCCGATTCTAAGGTATAATATCACTATAATTGTTGGAATTTAGCAATATATCAGCGAGGATAAATATGGCTTTTATTATTTTTGTATATGGTTTATTGATAGGTTCCTTTTTGAATGTTCTTATTTACCGGATCCCCAGGGAGGAAAGCATTGCATTTCCTGGATCTCATTGCCCTGTGTGCAGCCATAAGCTAAGGTGGTACGATAATATTCCACTCATATCCTATTTATCACTTAGTGGAAAATGCAGATACTGTGGTACTAAGATCAATTTGCAGTATCCCCTTATAGAAGCTGCCAACGCGTTTACATATATATTTCTTTACATTTTTTTAGGCTGGAGCATAGATTTTGTTTTTTTTGCTCTCATTTCCTCGGTTCTCATCGCAATATTCATGATCGATCTTAAGGAGCAAATAATACCTGACAGTCTGGTATTATCCATACTTATCATTGGGTCGATCCATAAGCTTATCAATTACTTTGCATATGCCAAACCCTTGGGCTTACTTGATAGTATAATCGGCCTAGCAATTGCTGGCGGCTTGTTCCTTCTCATCGTTATCTTTTCAAAGGGCGGTATGGGCGGAGGAGATGTAACACTTATTGGAGCTTTAGGTTTTGTACTTGGAGTCAAGGGTATTCTGCTTACTATATTTCTTTCATTTATGCTTGGTGCAGTCATCTCCGTATTTTTATTAGTCTCAGGAATAAAGTCAAGGAAAGATCCAATTCCATTTGGGCCCTTCATAATTTTAGGATTTTTCATTACCCTGCTTTGTGAAGAAAGTATTATTAATTGGTATTTCCAAATATTGACATAGAAATAATTTTTAGATTCTTATAAAGTATTTCGGTAGAGAGGAGGAAGTAAATTGGGCATATTGAAGAACGGCAAAATAGTAAGCCTGGACTTTGGCTCTGACAGCATCAAAGGAGTCGAGGGAAAGTACTCTAAGAAAGGCTTGCTCATTGACAAATGCTTCACCATTGAGCTGCCAAAGGAGCTTTATTCTGACGGTGAGATAAAGGATCTGGACCAGATGACCTATCTTATAAGGGCAGGCTTGTCGGAGCATGGCATAGGTCAGGACGATGCACATTGCGTTGTCAATTCATCAACGGTGGTAATGCGTGAGGTCACGCTTCCCAAGGTGACTCCGGAGGAGATCCAGGCCATAATCAATTACCAGCTTGAGGATTATATCCCCATCAATGCAGAGGATTATATCGTCAAGTATATAAGCCTTGGCTCAAGAGTTGAGGAGGGAATTGAGAAGCTTCTCCTTATGCTTGTGGGGATTCCAAGGACCTTGATCCAATCACATCTTACGCTTTTGAAGAATGTGAACCTTAAGCCTGCAGTAATGGACTATCATGGCAATGCCATCGCCAAGCTGATCGCAAATGGCGGAATGATAAATGAAACCTATGCTCCCAACAATACCGTTGCCTGCATCGATTTAGGTGCAAAATCCACATCCCTTTCTATCGTTGAGGATGGAATTATAAGGGTAGCCAGGGAGCTTGACACAGGATCAGACTACTTCTTCAGGGAGGTAGAAAAGAAGGCTCCCATGTTTGAGGAGGAGGAAATTCTCAAGCTGTTGACACAGCTTGACGACATTAACAAAAAACCTTCCGGAGAGGGCGACGAGGTTGCTGCAATAGAGACGTTTAGAGACAGTCTTTATGAGATGTATGATAAAATAGAAATGATATTCAGATATTATAAGACCAGAGAGGTAAGCAACGAGATCAACCTGATACTATTGTACGGCGGTCTTTCAAAAATTAAGGGTATTGAAAAGATGTTCAGGGACTTTTTTGGTATAGATACTGTTGTTCTTAATTCGATGGAGAGAGTAAAGCTGAACGGTGACCTTAACCGTTACGCCAACGCCATCGGCGGACTTATACGCTACAGCGAGGTGAAAAAATGAGAGATCTAAACTTCTTTGAACCGTTTCTCGATAAAAGGCAGTTCAGGTTCAACAAAATGACGATCCTCTATTTTCTGCTTGTAGCAGTGATCGTCGGTCTTGGGATCTGGGGAGGATTGAACCAGATACAGATAAATGCCCTGAACAGGGAGGTAAACAGCCTGAGAGAGGTTGCTGAAAACCCTGCAACTGTTAAGAAGGTTGAAGAGATAAAGGCATTTGAGGAGGAAACTGCACAATTCAGGGCTGAGGTTGAGAGAATAATCCAGCTGGACAAGAACATTCAGGCAAGGGATATTATCGGAGAAAACCTTCTTGAGGATATAAACTCAAGACTTCCTGAGGGAGTTTTCCTTAATACCTTGAATGTAGCAGGAAGAGAGATCCAAATGTCGGGATTTGCAACTGACAAATACTCCATTGCAGAGTTCGGCAAGGGGCTTGAACAGCTTCCTTATTCCGACAGTATATTTATATCCAACATTTCGGCTATAGATAGCTATTACAGGTACTCGATGAACCTGACCCTAAAGGAGGTGCTGGTGGATGCCAACTAAAAAGCCATCATTTCTAAGTAAAATAAAAACCAGACCTTTGACCAACAGCGAAAAGGTACTTCTTACACTGCTCGCTATAGTAGGCATCGCGTGGCTTGGGAACAGGTATATCATTGAACCTCAGGAGTTGAAGCAGGAGGAGCTGACAGTTCAGAAATATGAGCTGGAAACAAAGATAATGGAGATGAATGCAACTCTAAGAAGAGAAGCTGACATTAAGGCAGAGTGGGAGCAGCTGCACAGGGAGAGAAACCAGATCGTCTCATACTATTTCCCGACTCTGGATCAATCACAGATAATCTATCTTTTGAATGATATGCTGCCAGAGGATCAGGTAGAGATAGTTGACCTGAACTTCACAAGACCGGGTGCTGAAAAAGTTGCGGACATGGACGTCTATAATATGGGTATATCGGTTCCATTCAGCGGAAGCTATGCCGGCATAATGAATATGGTAAGAGCGGTTGAGATGAGTCCAAGAAGGATGATGGTCGACACTCTTTCTCTTGACAGAAAAGACGACGCATCTCTTGGCGGTACTATGAACATCAAGGTATACAGCCTCGAAGGCCTTGCGGATACAGATCCAAATGTAATACCTGTTGAGGTTGCGGATAATCCAAATACAGGAACCCTTTTTGGAAGCTTTGCAGGCTTCACAGGTGAGACCTCGTCAGGCTCAACAGGAGGAGGCGGAACAGGTGGAGGTACAACAGGAGGCACTGAGCCTGTAGTTGAAATAAAGGGCGACATCCTCCACAGCTTCGAAATGAGAAATTACGATTTCATTCCATCCCATGAGCTGATCGCAGGCTCTGCTGTCCCATCAACGATTGCACAGCACGGCAAGTATGGGATGAGGCTTGAGTACAAGATCCTTGGCGTAAATGAAGAGAACAGAGCCTATGTTGATATATCAAAACAGAACATAGAGCTTAGATATCCTCCAAACGAGCTTAAGATGTGGATATATTCCTTTGATTATTCTCCGGGGAATATAGGCATAAGGGCAATCACACAGAGCGGAGAAGAAATCGAGCAGGTTGTATCAATCGGAGTGCCTTGGCTTGGATGGGGTAACATTAATGTTATGCTTCCAGGTGACACCTCCATGTATCCTCTTAAGATAACTCATATTTACTACGAAATGGGCAAGGAGAGAGATGACTTCGGAGTCCTTATATTCGACAAGTTGGAGGCATTCTTCAGCAATCATACGGAAGAGGTAATCCAGGACGAAAAGATAAAAGCATCTGACTTCATGTTTTACGAGGTACAGCCCGGTGATACAATAACCGGGATTTCGCGAAAAACATATGGAACTGAAAAGTATAAGAACGAGATAATGGCAAACAATGAAATAAAAGCAGGCGATGTTCTTACAGTCGGTAAAATACTTGTACTTGTTAAGAGATAGGAGGGGTGAAAATGAAAGCTAAATGGACAATGATTTTGATACTTGCATTTGCACTCCTTGTGCTGCCTGGTACGGTATTTGCTGGTCAAGTAGAGGTTTCCGTGATAACTGCAGATGAAGCATATGATGCCGGATATTCAAAGGGTGCTGAATTTTATGGAATAGATCCAAGCTTTGAGGATGAGGATGATGCACTGGATGCATATATTACTTCTGACATTTTTGATGAAGACCAATATGATGAGATAAGACTTGCTGGCAGACTAGGTGACTTTGAAGAGGGATTTGTTGAAGGATATGAGGATGCCCGAAAGGGTGATGTTAAGGTCAATTATGCAGATGCTTTAGGTAAAAGCATGGGTAAGACAGCTGCTCTGAACGACTTTTATGGAGGCAGAGACTCTGACTGGGTGGATGCCATTCCAAGTGACAGAACTATATCGAGAGCCTTTAATCTTGACCAGATGTCAGAAGACTATGAAGATCAGTTTATAACTGAATTTAAAGCAGGTTTTAAAATCGGCTATGAAGAAACCTATGAAAAAATGATGTTTGATCCTGCAAAGAACAACATGGATGAAGGTCTTACCAACGGCCAGAGCGCAGGTGAAATCGAGGGTAACACTGCTGCTCAAAAGGATTACCTATCAGGCCTTGAGATGGACTATGACAGACATATCCTCAGTGAAAGGGAAATAAAGGACAGGTATAGGTTAAGCATGGCGTCCGCTGAGTACAGCGACGCGTTCGTTGAAGGTTTCAGATCAGAATTCTATTTATCATATAACAGTACCTATAGAGAGCTATTAGGCAGTCAGGCAGTCAATAAGACCACTTCAGTATTTGTAACCGCCAAAGGTGGAGAGCTTACAGCTAATGCAATATTCGATGGGATAGACGACCCTGGAATAATGGTTACCATAGAGCCTGGAACCTTCTATCTTCCTACACATTTAACGATAGATACTATGAATACCTCATATTATCAATTAGGACCGAGTATAAGAGCCTCTGAGCTTTACAGGGTGCTTCTCGACAACCCTGCAAATACGATCGATAAAACCAAGTATGTGACCCTTAGCTTCCCGTATTACGGGGATTCCAACAAGGGCGGCATATACAAGTTCATCGATGAAAGATGGTATTATCTGCCGTCGGTAGTATCAGACGGCATGATAAGCACTAAGGTTGCACCTCATACACTCGCAAACAGAGACAGTGTCTACGCAGTATTTATGGACGACAGCATAAGGATCCTCACAGATGTCCGTGACCATTGGGCAAAGGATGAGATCGAGACCATGGTCAGAAGGGGAATAATCCTCGGATACCCTGGCTCAACTCCACTTGATGGTACCTTCAGACCGTCACAAAATATAACGAGGGCTGAATTCCTTATACTTTTAAGCAGGATCGAAAACTGGGTGCTTCCCAATTATGTAGCAAGAGCGACCTATTTCAATGACTATCTGACTTTCAGCACCTATGACAGGATCATAAGCTATGGACTGAACAACGGCTATATATTGGGGTATACTGACAGGACCTTCAGACCCCACAATCCAATTTCATATTATGAGGTGGAGCTTATTATGGGACGGGTACTCCGTGATTACAGCTTCCGCTGGAACAGCGTGGCGACTCAGATGATGTATGAAAAGGCATACAAATCACCCAGCTTTGTTGACTTAAACAGAAAGATCACAAGAGCTGAGGTTGCTTATATGCTTTATACGCTTAATGAATGGCGTTATTAGAGAGTAACAGGAAGGGCTACACACTCATCGAGCTGCTGATGGTGGTAGCCCTTATTTCTTTGTTTTTGGCCATTGCTGTTCCGAGATTTTCCTTTGTCCACGCCATGAGGGAGAAGCAGGAGATCAAGTACCTGTATAAGGATCTGTTATATGCGAGAAATAAAGCCGTTGTTGAAAAAAAGTCCATCAGCTTTGACATTGATCTGGCAAAAAATAGCTATCGAATAAGTGAAGGTACGAAGGAAATAAAGAAGGTCGAGCTTAAGAATGGAGTGATCCTTGAGGGCTGCACGAAAGGAAATCTGCTGTTCAATAGAATCGGAAGCTCAGGAAACAATGCACAGACCATAACCTTTAGAACAAGAAGCGGAGATTGGTATCAAATTACTATTCCAGTAGCAACACCTGACATAACATTAAAGAAGGTCGATTGACATGAAAAAGGGGTTTATATTGCTGGAAATACTTTTAGGGATCACTTTTTTAGGAATTGTCGCTGCTGCCAGCTTACCTTTAATGACGAATTCCATGATAAGCATGGACAGAGCTGCGGAGAGAGGCGAGATGATTTATCTTTGTGATTATGTGGCACAAAAACTTAAAACTGATGACGATGAGGTATTGGAATCAGTTGAGAGTTTACTCAACGAAGGCAGCATTGAATACCGGGATGAGGAAATTGATGAAGATGTGTATAGCTGTACCCTTGATCTGATGGAAGCTGAGGGGAATTATATGTTGATCGGAGTAAGGATCAAATCACAAAAATATGACAACATGGAGGTCAGACTTGAAGTCAGCAGGCAAATACAAGGGGTTTTCACTAATTGAGGTGGTTGTAGGGCTGGGATTGGTTTCAATTGTTGTTGCGAGCTTAATGTCTGTCCTTCAGCTTTCCAATCTTATCACAAAAAGAGTTGAAGAACAGGATAAAAGCTCAATATCTGCGATATACTCCCTGGAATATATTAAGGATGAGATCAAGAGATCGGAAAAGGTCTACCCAATAGATGCATGCCCCGGCCTTTCTGATATTTACCCCGATAATTTTGGATTTATCCTAATGGAAACAGTGAAGGATGATGATGGAACGAAGTATAACTACAAGACATATTACATGGGTGATGGCACGATCAAAAGGATCGCTTACAACAACAGCATTGTAAAGATGCCAGCTTATGACAAATTTTCAGGCTTCAATACTGTAGCAGAAAATGTAGTGTCTATTGAGGGTACCGGCTTAGATGCTGAAAACGCACTGATCCGTATATGCTTGGAGGTAGATCAGGGTGATGATAAGACAAGAACCTACATTGCAGCGGCTTCAGTAAAGGGGCGTGTTATCGATTGAAGTTTATAAATAGAAGGGGATCTGCTCTAATGATGTCCCTTATTGTGTTTTCTTTAGTTTTTATGATGACATTTTACTGCCTGTATATGATTACATATCAAAATCATTTGGCTTCTGCTCTTGAACAGAGGATAGCAGACAGACTCACAGCCGAGAATGAGCTTTATAAGATCCTGTACAGCTCTGGAGAGGGCGGGCTGATATTCAATTTGAAAGATGCTATTTATAAAGCATTAAGTAACCAGGGTAAGAAATGGACAGTAACACCCGAGGAGCTTGGAAGTGAATCCGGTATTATAGGAGATATTTCCTACAACCAAGGTCAACTTAAAGTCGACCTTCATTATCCTGTGAATTTAGGCGATGATATGCCGTCTATCGAAATTGTTGGAGAACTCTATAATCCGATATTCCTTGAAGGAGATCCAATAGTAACACCTGACTCGCTTGATTCCGAGGAATTGCAGTTGCTGGACTTAGTCTATGAAAATTTACCTGGAATAGTTGAAGAAGAAAATCTACTTATTCCAAATGTGGTTGTTCTTGAGCAAGGCAATATTGATGCTTTTATCAAAAGGACGGGCTATGGAGTATATAAAACAGAAATCTTAGTTGACGGATTCTCTAAGTATTATAGTTTTTCGCAACCCCAAATTACAATATTTCAAATGTCAAAAAAGAATTCTGATGACATTGTGGAGCTACGACTGGATCTTAATAATTATGCATCAGGTATCAAAGCTATTTTTTACGTTGAAGGGGATGTAATAATCGAATCAGACTTCAAGCTTAATGGGATACTCATAATAGAAGGAGGCAGCCTGACGATAAAAGAGGGAGCAACATTTTATCTAAATGGTAAACTTATAAGCGATGGTCCGATTAATAATGATAATATCGTTGATGTTATAGCTAATCCTAACGTAGCACAAGTAGGAATTCACTTGCCCGGCTTCTTTAAACCTGTGATACAATATATTAAAGTATATTGATGGAGAAAAACAATGAAAAATATCGTATTGATAGGTATGAGCGGCGTGGGTAAATCCGTAAAGGGAAGGTACCTGGCTAAGTATATGGGCTGGAGATTTCTTGACACGGACAGGATGATTTCTGATGAGATGGGAATGACCATTGAGGAGATATTTGAAAAACATGGAGAGCCATTTTTCCGTCAGAAGGAAAGGGAGGTCCTTGCGTATGCCATGTCCTTTGAGAACACTGTCGTTTCGACTGGAGGGGGAATAATCCTTGATCCAGAGAATGTTAAGCTTATAAAGGACAGAGGTGTAGTATTTTTTCTCCATGGCTCAATCGACTCAATTGCTTCAAATATTGAAAGCAGCAGCATTGCCAGACCTCTTCTTGCTGGGGATGGAGAACTTAGAGACAGGATAGAAAGGCTTTACAGGAGCAGGGAAGCTTTGTATTATTCATCCTGCCATATGGCCATACATGTAGATGGCATGACACGGAGTGAATTCTCCCGAAAAATCAAGGACAGCTACCGTAAACTTTTACCTTGTTAGGTTATTGTAATACTGATATAATGTTGTTATTAGGGGTATTGCGATCATTGCAATGCGTTTTGATATGAACAGGAGGGAATAGCTTGATACAAGCAGGGGAGTTTAGAAAGGGTATAACCTTCGTCATGGACGGGGATGTATGGCAGATAATCGATTTTCAACATGTTAAGCCTGGAAAAGGCGCAGCATTTGTAAGGGCTAAAATCAGAAACGTTTTGTCAGGGGGAGCGAAGGAAATCACCTTCAACCCGACTGAGAGATTCGAGAAGGCTGTTATTGAAACAAAGGAAATGCAGTACCTGTATTCAGATGGCGAGCTATATCACTTCATGGATACTGCAACATATGAGCAGCTCCCGCTTTCCTATGAATCAGTTGAGGAAGCTATCAAATACCTTAGGGAGAATGATACAGCAGTTATCAGATTCTTCCAGGGCAAGGCCTTCGAAGTACAGGCACCTAACTTTGTTGAGTTAGAGGTAACTGAGACTGAACCGGGAGTAAAGGGTGACACAGCTCAGGGAGCAACAAAGCAGGCAATAGTTGAAACCGGAGTTTCCATCAGTGTTCCGTTGTTTGTGAACATTGGAGACAGAATAAAAATCGACACGCGAACCGGAGAATATCTGTCCAGAGTATAATCGCTGGAAGATTCTCCTGCCTCGTTGATCGCCTTTGAGTGCTTTTTGCATTTAGCAAGAAGCTCCATTGAGAACTTTATAAGGAGGGGTAAAATGGAATACTTATTTCAGAAGGTAGCATACCTTAAGGGCCTGGCTGATGGGCTGGGTATCGACGAATCCACTAAGGAGGGCAAGCTTCTCCTGACTATCGTCGAAACGCTGGAAGAGTTCGCAGAGGTTATGGAGGAGATCGTTGAGGATCAGATCGATCTTGAGGAGTACGTAAACTTCATCGACGAGGACCTTGCCGACGTAGAGGATGACATCTACGGAGACGAAGAGGACTATGAGTTTGATGATGACGACTTTGAGTTTGACGATTACACTGACTGCTGTGACGATGAAGGCTGCGGCTGTCACAAGGGATTTGGAATCGATGAATATTTCGATGACGAAGACGAAGAGGACGAAGAATAATCATTGGCCTAAAGCTTAGCTTTAGGCCTTTTTCCTGCTTGGAGGCTGTATTGTAATGAGTGGTCAGCTTTGGTATAATACCTTTATAATGATCGAAGGAGTGTTATTATGACTGATAAGATCCATATGGAGGGCATAGAGAACGGAAGCATAAAAATATCCAACGAAGTGATCGCCAGTATTGCAGGCATGGCTTCAAGCAAGGTAGAGGGCGTTGTGGGAATGAGCGGCAACCTTGCAGGCGGCATAACTGAGCTTCTTGGCAAGAAGAATCCGACAAAGGGGATAAAGGTTGAGGTAAGGGACGATGGGGTTTACCTTGAGATGCACCTTATGCTTTGCTATGGCTCAAAGCTTAATGAGGTTGGTCTTGAGGTGCAAAAGAAGGTCAAGGAAGCTATTGAATCTATGACTGACCTTACCGTCAGGGAAGTAAATGTGTTTATTGAGGGAATTGGAAAGACTAAAACGGACAAGGAAACTCCGGAGACAAAATAGTCGGCTGGAGCTTGGAACTTTGATAAAAGGATAGGAGCAGGGTATGGGTAGAAAGCAGGCAAGAGAAGGTGCAATGCAGCTTTTGTTTCAAATCGAATGTAACGGCGAGTTTGGGGAGGATGTAGTAGGAGCCTTCCTTGAGAACTTCCAGTTTGAAGGAAACGAGGCAAAATTTATTGAGGAAGCGATCCAGGGAGTGCTTGATAACAGGGAGCATATAGATTCACTTATCACAAAAAACCTTGAGGGATGGTCTCTTGAAAGGCTGGCTAAGGTCGATCTGTCGACTCTGAGACTGGCTGCATACGAGATTCTTTACAGGGATGATATCCCGGTCGAGGTATCCATCAATGAAGCAATTGAGATAACGAAAAAATACAGCTCAGATGATTCCTACAAGTATGTAAATGGAGTACTGGGAGGCCTTGTCAGAGGCCTTGAGAAAGATGAGTAGACTTTACTTGGGTTTGGATACAAGTAACTATACTACTTCAATATCCGTCGTAGACCAGGATGGGAATATCGTCCAGGATCTAAGAAGGCTCCTGAAGGTAAAAGAGGGAGAAAGGGGTCTTAGACAGCAGGAGGCCCTTTTTCAGCATGTAAAGAACCTTCCTGAGCTGTTTGAGGAGCTAAGGTGCGATACAAAGGGTATACAGGCAGTTGGTGTAAGCACAAGGCCCCGATCTGAGGAGGGCTCGTATATGCCGGTTTTCCTTGCAGGGGAAGGCTTTGGCAGAGCTGTTGCAGCTATGCTTAAGGTACCTTTATTTAGGCTTAGTCATC
Organism: Gudongella oleilytica; assembly: GCF_004101785.1. Taxonomy (NCBI): domain Bacteria; kingdom Bacillati; phylum Bacillota; class Tissierellia; order Tissierellales; family Tissierellaceae; genus Gudongella; species Gudongella oleilytica. The sequence continues at coordinate 1,267,270 of NZ_CP035130.1, read as the reverse complement.
AGGATGGGCATGGGGCTTGTGCACTTATGGACAATCCGGGCATAGAGAAAGCTCTGTTGCTTCATATATCCGGAGGCACCACTGAGTTGGTTGAACTTACTGACTTATCTGATGAATTTTCTACAAAAATTCTTGGAGGAACGCTTGATATAAGTCTGGGCCAGCTGGTTGATCGTGTAGGAGTCAAGCTTGGGATGGGATTTCCCAGCGGGATGGAGATGGACAGGCTCTCAATTATGGGATCCGGTTTGCCTATTAGCTTAAAAGTTGATCCAAAGGATGGCTGTGTAAACCTCTCAGGGCTTGAGAACAAGTTTTCAAAGGAAATCGATAAGGGATCAAAGCCCGAGGATATTTGCAATACATTATTCTTAACTTCAGCTAAAGTCTGCGAAGCACTCATCCGATACGGACTTTCTCTTGAAGCATATGAAAGGGTAATCGTCGTAGGCGGCGTTGCAGAGAACAGGATCATAAGAGAAAGACTTGCTGAAATATTTCCACAGGGACTTCTAAGCTTTACAAAATCCGGATTATCCTCCGACAATGCAGTAGGCATAGCCTGGCTGACAAGGAGACTTAATGAAGGAAGGGAATGATCGTATGAGGCCATTGATGGTCAGCGAGGTAAACGGCTATATCAAGAAGCTGTTTGCAGGAGATATATTGCTTACATATCTGCAGATAGAGGGTGAAATTTCCAACTTCACCCACCATTACAGCGGACATATGTATTTTAGCCTGAAGGACGACAAGAGCAGGATAAAGTGCGTTATGTTCAAGAACGATAACGAGGCTATAGATTTCAAACCGAAGGATGGCATGAGAGTCGTGATATCGGGGCAGGTATCCGTTTATGAGAAGGATGGAAGCTATCAGGTATATGCCAGAAAGATGGGAAAACAAGGCCTTGGAGATCTGTACCGGGCTTTTGAGGAACTGAAAAAGAAGCTTGCTGAGGAAGGCCTGTTCGACCAGGAGAGGAAGGTACCCTTACCGAGGATACCTAAGAAAATCGGTGTAGTCACATCCTCAACGGGTGCTGCAATTAGAGATATTACTAGTATACTCAAGAGACGTTACCCAGCTGTAAATATGCTGCTTTATCCAGCTTTGGTTCAGGGAGACGGGGCTCCCAAGGATATAATAAAAGCGCTTAAGTACCTTGATGCAAGGGAAGATATAGACGTGATAATCGTAGGAAGGGGTGGAGGATCCTTCGAAGAGCTTGGTGCATTTAACGACGAGGCTCTTGCAAGATGCATAGTAGATTTGGACACACCGGTGATTTCAGCTGTCGGTCATGAGACGGACTTTACAATAGCCGACTTTGTCGCTGATGTCCGAGCTGCTACTCCCTCTGCTGCAGCAGAGCTGTCAGTACCTGATAGAAAGACCCTTTTGGATGAAGTAAGCTCGATTGGGAGCTCGGTCCTTGGAGAAATGGGGAGAAAAATCTCCAGGGAGGATGATAAGCTGGATGGACTAATGAAGAGGTTATCCTACTCAAGTCCCTACAGGTCCCTTTCAGATAAGCAAATGGAGCTTGATGGCATATTCAGACAACTGGAGCATTCAATGTTTCGAAGCTTTTCAGGCTACAGGGAAAGGCTTGCCGGGTATGATGCCAGACTTAAGCTTTCCGATCCGGGGCTTCCACTTGAAAAGGGCTATGGAATAGTGACTGATCCTGATGGAAGGATAATAAGAAGCATCGAAGGGATAAGACCAAAGGATGTGATCTCAGTAAGACTTAAGGATGGCAGCCTAAAGGCAAGGGTTGAAGAGGTTTTCGAGGAGGCTAAGGATGAAAATTAAGGATATGAACTACGAAGAAGGCTATGAAAGGATCCAGGAGCTTCTTCAGGAGCTTGAGGGTGGAGAGTTGAAGCTTCAGGAATCAGTGGAAAAGTTCAAGGAGGCTATGGATATATACGAGCATTTAAGGGGATTGTTGACGAAGGCTGAGGGAGAAGTAAAGCAGGTGCTTGAAAGAGACGGAAGTCTTCAGGAGGAAGATTTTCCAGGGCAAGGTCAGGAGGGTATCGATGAGAGCTACTGATAACAGGAATGAGTATCTTAGGCTAATTGATGAGGGCCTTATGAATGCTATAAAGTCGAGGACCCCCTATGAGCTCGAGATTTCTCAGGCTATGGAGTACAGCCTTTTTACAGGCGGAAAGAGGCTAAGGCCACTTATGACGATAAAGGCTTATGAGATGTATCACGATTATATATACAAAGCGCTGCCCTATGCCATAGCTATTGAGATGATCCACACTTATTCGCTGATACATGACGATCTTCCTGCAATGGATAATGACGACTACCGAAGAGGGAAGCTTACAAGCCACAAGGTCTTTGGCGAAGCAATGGCAATACTTGCAGGAGATGGTCTTTTGAACCTTGCATTTGAGACTATGCTGTCTGCTGCAAAGGAAAGCTGTGATATGGAATCCATTAAGGCTATGCAGGAAATAGCAAGAGCCTCCGGCTGTAAGGGAATGATTGGAGGACAGGCTATTGACCTAAGATCTGAGTTGGAATCCATGGATGAGGAAAGCCTTTTGTTTATGTACAAGAGTAAAACTGCTGCCCTGATACAGGCAAGCATAATTTCAGGAGCGATCCTTGGAGGTGCCGATTCAGAGCATATTGAAAAGCTGAGGGACTTTGGATTGAGGCTTGGGCTTGCATATCAAATACAGGACGACCTTCTTGACGACGAGAAGGACGAGAGTATTGAAAAGTGTACCTATTTATCCTTCCATTCAAGGGAAGAGGCGGAGAAGAAGGTGTTGGAGCTTAGCAATAGAGCTGTTTCAATACTGGACTCTCTCGATGAAGTTGACACATCATTTTTCCGGGATCTGACTCTTGAGCTCGCCGGCAGACAGGTATGATCCATTGCAAAATGGAGGAAATTGTGATATAATCGGCTTAGCAATAAGTGGTACAGTATTCTAGTCAGCACAGCTATTCTTGAAGGCGGGGCTAAAAATCCGTCAAAGGGCATATCGATGAAGTTCTTTATGCTTGGCTTGCGACGCCCAGTCGTGGGCTTTCATAAGGAGTAAGAAGGATGGGGCGATCTGCAATGGCATGCGGGCGTGGACCCTGCCTTCGTGGAGACATGATATAGTGATAAATAGTATTATATCGTGATAAACCTGCAAGACACTAAATATCTAATAAAATGTGCAGAGTAGCCTGCCTTGAGTGGAGTAGTGCGGATGATAAGTTCAATTTGACCAGACGGGGCCCAGTTCTGATCAGATTCTGTTATCGAAACCTAATCTGCAAAAGAGGCTAGGGAATAGACTGGCTGTTGAGGAAAACTCCTAGACTGTTCAAGCTATGAGGTAACAAGAGGATTACAGTGCGGACTAAGTGGCAATCCAGTTCTGTCTTTGGCAACAGGACAGATGGAGGAATAAAGGGAAACCGCTGCACCGGCGACGGGCAGTTCCTTCTTGGGAAATCCTACTGGACCTGAAGCCGTAAGATTTACTCTGGTTACTACCACTAGGTTAGGCTGATAGCTTCGCTATCAGCTTTTTCATATAATTGGATAATATACATATAAATCAATTCAATGAGGTTGACGCTGTTATGGAGGAAAGAAATGGCAAAGAAGGATGACGTAGGGTTTTATCGGAAGTATAATATGAAATGGGTGTTTTTTATCACCCTGTGGACCTTTATTATCTCCGTTGGCTTATCTATTTTTGCAGAAAGCCTGGTTCAAAACCTGGATGTTATACTTGGTTTCTTGATTTTGTTGTTTTTCATATTCATTGGAATATTGTTTGATATAATTGGGATCTCAGTGACAACTGCTGATGAAAAACCGTTTCACGCTATGGCCTCAAATAAGATCGGAGAGGCGAGGACAGCCATTAAGCTTGTCCGCAATGCAAGCCAGGTAAGCAATTTCTGCAACGATGTCATTGGAGACATAAGCGGAATTATCTCGGGAGCTGTTGCGACCAGCATAATCTATAAGCTTATGACAAGGCTTGGGTTTGTAGACGGCACACTTCTTACCATACTTCTTACAGCAGTTACGGCTTCTCTTACTGTAGGGGGAAAGGGAGTTGGCAAGTCGATTGCCGCCTATCACTATGAGGAGATAATTTACAGCGTATCAAGGGTAATAGGCTTTTTTGAAAGACTGACGGGCCTTGAGTTTATGCCTCCAAAAAAGAAGCCTGTTCGCGAGAAGGTCAGGAAGGACAAGGAGAACTGATCATGGTTAAGAAGAGAGCTGACATTATCCTGCATGAGAAAGGCCTGGTCGAGTCAAGGGAAAAGGGCAAGAGAGTGATCATGGAGGGTTCGGTATATGTTGGAGAAAAACGGGTCGATAAGCCGGGGGAATATCTGGATGAGACCGTTGAAATACATATAAGGACCAATCCTCTCCAGTATGTGAGCAGGGGAGGCTTGAAGCTTGAGAAGGCAATGGCCGAGTTCGGTATTGACCTTCAGGGGAACGTCTGCATGGATATGGGCGCTTCAACCGGGGGATTTACTGACTGCATGCTGCGATCCGGCGCATCGAAGGTATATGCAGTCGACGTTGGCTATGGTCAGCTTGACTGGAGACTCAGAAACGATCCTCGGGTGCTTGTCATGGAAAGGACCAATATCCGCTATATGGAGGAGGATTCCATAGAGGATAGACTTGACTTTGTATCCATCGATGTCAGCTTTATTAGTCTGAAGCATATCCTTCCTGTCGCCTCGTCATTTCTTAAGGAGGATGGAAGGGTAGTTGCTCTTGTTAAGCCCCAGTTTGAAGCAGGAAGGGATAAGGTCGGGAAGAAGGGCATAGTCAGGGACAGATCTACCCACAAGGAGGTAATCAAGGCCGTCATCCTTCATGGAGAGCAGTGCGGTCTGTACCCTGAAGGACTTACGTTTTCACCTATAACCGGAACTACTGGTAACATTGAGTTTTTACTTTGCCTCTCTAAGGCCAAGCGAGTAATATCTGAAGAAATTATTGAAAAGGTACTGGATGAGGCCCACGATAATTTAGGATAACGGAGGGAAGCCATGCTAAAGGAGCTCCACATCAGTAATTTTGCCATAATTGAAGATCTGACGATTGAATTTGAGGAGGGCTTTAATCTCCTCACAGGAGAGACTGGCTCAGGTAAATCTATTATTATCGAGGCGTTGGAGCTGGTACTGGGAGGCAGAGGAAGCCGTGAAATGATTCGAAGCGGCTGTGATAAGGCGGTCGTGGAGGCAATGTTCGCATTGAACGACAAATTCAGGGAAGCGCTCTCTTCACAGGGATTCGAGGCTGAGGACTGGCTGATACTGACAAGGGAGCTTTCCGAGAAATATCCAAGTGTGTCCAGAATAAACGGAAGACCTGTTACATTGTCAACTCTTTCCTCTTTTACCAAGGGGCTGGTGGATGTATTCGGCCAGCATGAGCATCAGTCTTTGCTGGATGTATCAAACCACATCAGGATACTGGATATGCTTTTAGACGCCGAGGGAAGAAGTATCATTGCAGAGCTTGCCAGGGATCATGAGATTTACAGGGAGCTTGCAGGAAAGCGCGAAGAGCTGGTAATTTCATCTCAGGAAAGGGAGAGGGAACTGGATCTTCTCGAGTTTCAGATAAATGAAATCGCTGAAGCAAACCTCACTCCAGAGGATGACGAGAAGCTTGAACTGGAATTCAAAAGGCTTTTCAACCTAAAGGATATTATAGCAGGAGCTTCTTTGGCAGGGGATGCCATTAGTAGCAGAGAGTATGGACAGGAAGGAGCACTGGCTCTTTTAGACAGAGCAATTGCTTCATTAAAGGATATTAAGAAATATGATGAAAAATTATTACAATATAGCAATAAATTAGATTCTCTGAGGTATGAACTTGAGGATATTGGCAGGGAGCTATCCCATTATTGCGAGTCGCAGGAGATTGACGAGGAGAAGCTTTTCTCTTTGAGGGAGAGACTGGATAAGGTGAACTCTCTTAAGAAGAAGTATGGAAATTCCGTTGAACTGATAATGCAGTTTAAGTACAAGACAGAGGACAGAAGAGAAAAGCTTCTTAACCTCGACAAAGAGCTGTCCCAGCTTGACCAGAGGATCAATGCTCTCCAGGCTGAAAGGCTTAAAAAGGCTGAGAGACTTAGTATTCTCAGGAGGGAGGCTGCTGAGAGACTTGATCGCAGCATGGAATCTGAGCTCCAGTCTCTTAGTATGGAGAATGTCCTTTTCAAGACCTCGTTCACCCGAAAGAATGAGGTAGGGAAATACGGGATCGATGAGGTAGAGTTCCTTATATCCACTAATCCGGGCGAGGACTTGAAGCCTCTCTCAAGGATAGTATCAGGTGGAGAAATGTCCCGTATAATGCTTGCCTTTAAGGGAATAATTGCCGACGGGGATGGCATTCCGGTACTTATTTTTGATGAAATAGACACTGGGATAAGCGGAAGGACCGCACAGGTCGTGGGGGAAAAGATCAAAAGGATAGCAGTGAACCACCAGGTAATATCCGTATCCCACCTGCCTCAAATTGCAGCTCTCGCGGATACGCATTTTGCCATAAGCAAGGATTCGAGGGACAAAGACGTTATAACCCTTGTGAGGAAGCTGTCCAGAGAGGAACGGATCGAGGAGTTAGCAAGGCTTATAAGTGGAGCGAGTACCACCGAAACGACCCTGAAGCATGCAAGAGAGATGCTGGAGCTGTCAAATAAGGTTAAATAAAAGCCTTTATGTGGTATAATATAAAGATAATCAATGGTTGGGAGGGTCAAAATGACTTACGAAGAAAAAACCATGAAGTGCGACAGGATATATGAGGGCAAAATAGTGAACCTTAGAATAGACACGGTCGAGCTGCCTGATAAAAAGTACTCCAAGAGAGAAATAGTTGAACATCCTGGCGGAGTAGGAGTTGTTGCCTTTGATGAAAGTGGAAAGGTTTTGCTTGTAAAGCAATACAGGAAGGCGACAGGCCAAGTGCTTCTTGAACTGCCGGCAGGTAAACTTGAGGTCAATGAGGAGCCGAGGGAGACCGCACTTAGGGAGCTTAAGGAGGAAACCGGATATTCTGCAGCCAGGCTTGAGTACCTTCTGGAGTTCTACACTTCTCCGGGATTCAGTACAGAGAAGATATATCTTTTCCTTGGAGAAGAACTTACTCCTGGTGAACAGGAGCTGGAGGCTGGAGAATTTATTGACATTGAAAGCTATAGTCTTGAGGAACTCAACAGGATGATAAGCAGGGGTGAGATAATGGACAGCAAGACCATTATAGGCATACAGACCGCTGCACAGATCGTTAAGAACAGAGCTGAAAAATAAATTTTGGAGCTGGCTATGTTTGATAAATGGATCAGAGGATTTTCGAATTATATAACGGATGAGAAGAGCCTTGTGAAGAGCTCGGCAGAAGCATACATTGGAGATATCAAAGGATTTCAGGAGTATCTTAATGACCTGAAGCTGAATGAGCCCGATGATGTAAGCAGCACCATCATCATCAGGTACATGCTCAATCTTCAGAGGTCAGGGAAAAATCCTTCAACCATATCACGACACCTGTCAAGCATAAGGTGCCTGTTTCAGTACTTAAGGGATGAAGGGATCGTAAAGACAGACCCTACGAGAAATCTTAAGCCACCCAGAAAAGAGCGGAGAAAGCCTGCTGTTCTTACAGAAAACCAGATTGGAAGTCTTCTGGAACTGCCAACTGGAGAAAATGAAAAGGGTGCACGAGACAGGGCGATAATCCAGCTTATGTATGGAACAGGGCTCAGGGTATCTGAAATCATATCACTGTCCATAGGCGATATTGACCTGAAGGGTAAGACTATCTCCATAATGGGCAGGCTCGTACCTATGGATTCTGAACCAAGAGACAGCATTGATTCTTATATTTTGAAGTACAGACCGGACAGCAGACCGGAAGAGCCGCTGTTTACAAACAGGAGCGGAAGCAGATTGTCAAGACAGGGCCTCTGGAAGATCATAAAGAGCTATGGGAGTGAAACTACTCCACAGAGCATTAGAAACTCATTTGCGGTACATATGTTGAGCCGTGGAGAGGAGCCTGAAAGAGTAGGACAGCTCCTTGGTCATTCGGACCCATCCTCCATCCACATCTTATCTGAAATTGCTGATGGATCAAAGGACTGACGGATAATTGAGCTTGACTAAAACAAGGAGGCAAATATGAGAGCAGTAGATATTATAGAAAAGAAAAAGCATGGCCTGGAGCTTAACAGGGATGAGATTTACTTCCTTATTCACGGCTATACAAAGGGCGAGATACCTGATTATCAGATGTCTGCCTTTCTTATGGCTGTGTATTTTAAAGGGATGACTCCAGCGGAAACATCAAACCTTACAATGAGCTTTGTAGAATCTGGCGATCAGGTGGATCTGTCTGAGATCGAGGGTATAAAGGTCGACAAGCACTCAACTGGTGGTGTAGGCGATAAGATAAGCCTTATAGTAATCCCACTGGTTGCCCTGGCCGGAATTCCCGTAGCGAAAATGAGTGGAAGGGGTCTGGGTCATACAGGCGGTACCATAGATAAGCTGGAGTCTATAAAGGGCTTCAGAACAGAGCTTTCGCCAAAGGAATTTATATATAATGTCAACAATTATAAAATGGCGATCGTAGGCCAATCTGCCAATCTGACTCCTGCCGACAAAAAGATATATGCATTGAGGGATGTAACCTCAACCGTAGATTCCATCCCGCTTATAGCAAGCTCGATAATGAGTAAGAAGATAGCATCCGGAGCAGAGGCAATAGTGCTGGATGTGAAGGTTGGGTCCGGAGCATTCATGAAATCTCTTGATGAAGCGAAATCCTTGGCAAGAACCATGGTGGACATTGGCAACAGCCTTGGCAGAAGAACTGTTGCCGTAATAACAAACATGGATCAGCCTCTTGGACACGAGGTTGGTAACAGCAGCGAGGTTATAGAGGCCATTAAGGTGCTTTCGGGTAGTGGAGCAGAAGATGAGACTCAGGTAGCACTTACGATTGCAGCTCACATGTGCGTACTGGGCGGTGCCTATGACACCTTTGATAAGGCTTACAGCGCTCTAAAGGACACCATAAGCTCAGGCAGAGCTGTTGAAAAGCTTAAGGAGCTTATAAGTATACAGGGCGGAGACCCAAGGGTAGTTGAAGACAACTCGCTTTTGCCCCATGCCAGGAGAAGTCTGGAAATAAGGGCTGAAGCATCCGGCTTTGTAAATGCCATTGATGCTGAGGAAATCGGTGTTGCCGCTATGCTCCTTGGAGCAGGCAGAAGGACCAAGGAAGATCCAATAGATTTTGGAGCCGGAATATCCTTAAAGAAGAAGCTTGGAGACCAGGTAGAGGCGGGAGATGTGCTTTGCATCCTTCACACTGACAAAGAAGACACTAAGGAGGCTGAAAGGAAGGCCTTCGAAGCCTATACAATTTCTCCGATGGCACCTGAGAAAGCTCCGTATATATATACGGTCATTGAATAATCAAACGGAAAAGAGGTAACTGATGAGCTACTTGATAAGCCTTCCGGGGCTTTTAACGGCAATTATATTTCATGAGCTGGCACACGGCCTGACCGCATACTGGCTGGGAGATCCCACTGCAAAGGATGCTGGGAGGCTTACCTTGAATCCGATCAGGCATATTGATCCTGTGGGTTTTTTGTTCATGCTTGTGTTCAGATTCGGATGGGCTAAGGCTGTGCCCATTAATCCTATGAATTTCAAGAATAGAAAGCGTGATACTATATTGGTCTCCATAGCGGGAGTTACAGTGAACTTTATCATAGCCATGATCCTTGGAGCTGTCCTGGTCTATGGGAACGTTACCAACCAGACCGCTATAGATATACTTGGAATAGGGATGTGGTACAATATAATGCTTGGAGTTTTCAATCTCCTGCCATTCCCGCCCCTTGACGGATCAAAGGTTGTGGCAAGTCTTTTGCCTGTAAAGATGGAGTATTATTTTTATAAATACGAAAGATACTTCTATATAATATTGCTTGGACTGATAGCTACGGATATGGTCCAGAGGATATTGGGTCCATTGGTAAACTTTGCATATTCACTGATCATCAGGATTTTGGTTTAGGAGGCGTGCTTTGAAATACCAGGTTAGCATGGAGGCTTTCGAGGGTCCGCTGGATCTTTTACTGAGCCTGATAGACAGGAATGAAATAGATATTTATGATATACCTGTTCATGTTGTCACTGAACAGTTTATAGCTCATATCCAAATGTGGGAGGAGATGAACCTGGAAATTGCCAGCGACTTCATTCTCATGGCTGCAACTCTTCTTGAGATCAAGTCCAAGATGCTCCTTCCCAAGGACTCGGTCATCATCGATGGGGCAGAGGTTGAGGTCGACCCCAGAGAAGAGCTTGTGAAGAGACTTATCGAGTATAAGCTTTTCAAGGAGATATCTGAGGAGCTTAAAAAGAGCGAGGCAGTCTATAGCAGAGTGTATTATAAGCCTCAGGAAGATATAAGCGAATTCAGGGATCCATTTGATGAGCTTAGCTCAGTAGAGCTAAGGGACCTGGTTAACACATTGGAATCCATACTTCAGCGCTTCAGGTATGAGAATCCCTCGGACCAGATATTCGACCTGGAAAGAGAGGAAATCAGCATGGAGGAATGTGCCGAGGATATCAATGAGAGACTGAGCTCGCGGAAAACTTTTAAATTCAGTGAACTGGCAACCGTTTGTAAAAGCAGATCCAGGATAATTGCGTATTTCCTATCACTTCTTGAGATGATGAGGATGAGGATTGTTATTGTCAAACAGGATATCAGGAATTCTGACTTGATAATTGAGAAAAGGGGTTGAAGCATCGATGGATGACAGAGAGACAAAGTCAATAATTGAAGGGTTGCTGTTTACCTTCGGCGACCCCCTGGAGTCCAAGGAACTGGCGAGAGTGCTTGAACTGCCCCAAAAGGAGGTCACAAGGCTGCTTAAGGAGATGAAGGATGAATTTGACTACAACAGAAGAGGCATCAGGCTTATAAAATTCAACGATTTTTACCAGCTTGGGACAAGGCCTGAGCATCATCAATGGATAAAATCGATCGTTCTTGAAAGAAATACCAAGTCCCTGTCAAACGCAGCTTTGGAGACTTTATCGATAATTGCCTACAGACAGCCGGTGACTAAGGCTGAAATAGACCATATAAGGGGAGTTAAAAGCGACAGGAGTATTGAGACCCTTGCCATGAGAAGGCTTGTCAGAGAAACCGGAAGGCTGGATAAGCCCGGCAAGCCGATCCTTTACGGCACTACGGATGAATTTTTGAAATACTTTGGGCTGGAATCATTGGATCAGCTTCCTCCTCTGGAAGGACTGGCTGATTCTGATTATATGGAAGAATAGGGGGGAGAACTGCATGAGCAAGGAAGGAATAAGGCTTCAAAAATACATGGCTCTTTGCGGCGTAGCTTCCCGCAGAGCTTCAGAGGAGCTTATTAAAAATGGGCAGGTACAGGTAAACGGGAAGGTTGTCCTTGAAATGGGTACAGTGATAGATCCTGACAAGGACAGAGTTTCCGTGGACGGCAAGACTGTAAAGCCTGAGAAGAGAAAGGTATATATCATGCTTAACAAGCCTGTTGGTATAGTAACAAGCCTTAAGGATGAGAAGGGTAGAACAGTCGTTACTGATCTTATAGAAGGCGTGGATGAAAGGATATATCCAGTAGGAAGACTGGATTCAGATACAAGCGGACTGCTTCTATTGACAAATGATGGCGAGCTGGCATTTAAGCTTACACATCCCAGCAAGAGGATATTTAAGAAGTATATTGCCATCGTCGAGGGGCTCCCCAATAAGGGAGAACTGGAAAGACTTAGAAACGGAATAAAGATAGATGGCCGGGTTACCTCCAAGGCCAAGGTAAAAGTGTTGAAGAACTTTGGAGAGGATTCAATATTGGAAATCGAGATTTTTGAGGGAAGGAACAGGCAAGTAAAGAAGATGTGTGAGGCAGTAAATCATCCGGTTAAAAAACTTAAAAGAGTCGCCTTTGGAGAGCTTCAGCTGGGGGGACTTGAATCCGGGAACTGGAGATACCTGAACGATGAAGAGCTCGCATTCATAAGATCACTATAAGGAGATATTATTATGCTGGTTTTTAAGGATATAAGAGATGAAGATCAATTGGGAAAATACCTTCTGGAGAATGGTCTGGAGCCTAAGGCCTTACGTGACAGCACATTTTTTGGCGGATTCGAGGATGAAAAGCTGTTTGGCATATGTGAAGCATATCTTTCAGATGACGGAGTTTTCCTCGGGAATTGGCACGTTGACGGCTCACATTCGGGGCAAGGCATGGAGGAGGCTATACTTCGATCCCTGTTTAACAAGCTTGAGCTAAATCAAATAGACTACATCTATAGCAAGGACAAACATAATCTCCTGGACAGGATCGGATTCCGGGACAGTCCTGAAGGATACAGGCTTGACCTTAAAAAGCTTTTCGATGGTGGCTGCAGCTGCTGTGGAGGTGAAGTTCATGAGGAATGAAAAGCTCAATAATGCAGTTCAGTTTACTGAGCTTATCATCAAAAGCTATGTGAAGGCAGGAAATGTATGTATCGATGCAACAGCCGGAAACGGAAACGACACCGAGATCCTCGCCACAGCTGTAGGGCAGGCGGGAAGAGTGTATGCCTTCGACATACAAAATGAAGCAATAGAAGCGACCAGATTCAGACTGGGAGCCAAAGGCCTGCTCGACAGGGTGGTACTTATAAATGACGGTCACGAAAGGATAAGGGAGCATGTCAGTGAGGAAGCGGATTTTATAATATATAACCTGGGGTATCTCCCCGGTGGTGACAAATCCCTGTCCACAACCAAGGAAACAACTCTGGAAAGCTTGAAACAGGCTCTGACCTTACTTGCACCAGCCGGATTAATGGCAATAACCTGCTACAGAAGCCACGAAGGCGGTGAAGAGGAGTACAAGGCGGTAATGGAGTTTGTTTCGCAGCTGGATCAGATAAAATACAATGCTTTTAGATTTGAACTTTTAAACCAAAAAAATGCTCCGCCTGTGGTTATAGGCGTAGAGATGAGGGGAGTGGCGTAATGGCAAAGGTAAAAATAATGGAAACTGCATTCAGGGATGCTCATCAGTCCTTGATTGCCACCAGAATGAGCACTAAGGATATGATCCCGATAGCCGAGAAGTTGGACAGGGTTGGATACCATGCACTTGAGGTTTGGGGTGGGGCAACCTTTGACTCATGTCTGCGGTTCCTAAACGAAGATCCCTGGGACAGGCTGAGACAGCTTAGAAAGGCATTCAAGAATACAAAGCTGCAGATGCTTCTGAGGGGCCAAAATCTTCTTGGATACAAGCATTATCCTGATGATGTGGTCGAGGAGTTCGTCAAAAAGGCCATCGAGAACGGAATAGATATAGTCAGGGTTTTCGATGCCCTAAACGATTTGAGAAATCTGGAGACTTCAATCAAGGCAACAAAAAAGTATGGCGGACACGCTCAGGGAGCCATATCCTACACAGTCAGCCCTGTTCACAACAATGAATACTATGTTCAGGTGGCTAAGGAATTGGCTGAAATGGGAGTTGATTCAATTTGTATCAAGGACATGTCGGGGATATTGTTGCCTTACCCTGCATATGAGCTGACTAAATCAATTAAAGCAGCTGTAGATCTGCCTCTTGAAATACATTCTCACTTTACCAGTGGAGTCGCCAATCAGACATATATGAAGGCAATCGAGGCTGGAGCAGATATAGTAGATACTGCCATATCACCACTTGGCAACGGTACAAGCCAGCCTGCAACTGAGCCGATGATAGTGTCTCTCCAGGGAACAGAATATGCTCCTGATATTGATCTGGACTTGCTTCTTGAGATATCGGACTACTTCAGGGAGCTTAGGGATAAGTATCTCGCTCAGGGACTGCTGGATGTCAAGATGTTGAATGTCGACGTAAATACGCTGAAGTATCAGGTCCCAGGAGGGATGCTTTCCAATCTGGTTTCCCAGCTGAAGGCACAGGGCAAGGAGCATATGTATGATGAGGTGCTGAAGGAAATACCACGAGTAAGGGAGGATTTTGGATATCCGCCTCTTGTAACTCCAATGAGTCAGATGGTGGGTACAACCGCAGTCTTCAATGTTATTCTCGGAGAAAGATACAAGATGGTTCCGACTGAATCGAAGAATTATGTCAAGGGATTGTATGGAAAGCCTGCGGCACCAATTTCTGAAGAAATCAGGAAGAAGATAATCGGAGATGAGGAGGTTTTCGAGGGAAGACCTGCAGATCTTCTTGAGCCGCAGCTTGAAAACTACAGAAATGAGATAAAGGAATACCTTGAGCAGGATGAGGACGTGTTAAGCTATGCATTGTTCCCGCAGGTTGCAATACCGTTCTTCAAGCAAAGACTCGCAGAAAAATACAGGATAGAGACTGACCTTTTAAACCAGGAAGAAAAGACACATCCGGTATAAATATTAAAATAAAAGACAAGGGTTTTTTATAACCTTGTCTTTTATTTATCAATAAAAACCTCTCAAATGTTGTTATATTCTATCGTTTGCAAGGATACTTGCAATTTTTTTTTATTTAACCAGAACATGAAAGAAATCTTGCAAAACCCTTATGTGTTTGATATCATTAGATTAGAAGAGAATGAGCAATCTGTGGGAGGGAAAACCATGTCAGATAAGAAAGATAAGATCGTGACCGTTGATAAGGAATGGTGCAAGGGCTGCGGTATTTGCGTCGCTTTTTGCCCGAAAAGCGTTCTTGCGATAGAAAATGGTAAGGTAGAGATAAAAAATATTGATGCTTGCATACAGTGCGGCCAGTGTGAACTGAGATGCCCTGACTATGCGATTTATTTGGGAGGTAAATAGCTATGGCGATAAAATTGATGCAGGGAAATGAAGCATGTGTTGCCGGAGCATTGAAGGCAGGGATGAGGTTTTACGCCGGATATCCAATTACACCCTCCACTGAGATAGCAGAGCTTTCTGCCGAGGCACTTCCAAAGGTGGGCGGCAAGTTCATACAGATGGAGGATGAAATCGGAGGGATCGCAGCAGCACTGGGAGGATCACTGGCAGGTCTGAAATCAATGACAGCGACCTCCGGACCAGGGTTCAGTCTTAAACAAGAAAATATTGGATATGCGATCATCACAGAGACACCTATTGTAATAGTAAATGTTCAAAGAAGCGGACCCAGCACGGGACTTCCGACTTCACCGGCACAGGGAGACATAATGCAGGCAAGGTGGGGTACCCACGGTGACCACTCAATAATTGCCCTTTATCCATCATCGGTAAGGGAAATATATTACACAACTATAAGAGCGTTCAACCTGGCAGAGAAATACAGAACTCCAGTAATACTTTTACTTGATGAAATCATCGGACATATGAGGGAGAAAATTGAGATACCAGAAAATGACACGGTAGAGATTTACGATCGTAAGACACCTTCAGTAGGTCCTGAGGAGTATAAGGCATATAAGGTTCCTCAAGGTGCAATAGTTCCTGAAATGGCTCCCTTTGGAACCGGATACAGGTTTCACGTTACTGGACTTGTCCACGACGAAACCGGATTCCCATCAGGAAATGAGCAGGTAGCCGAGAAGCTTCTAAACCGTCTTATGGACAAGATTGAGGACAACATAGAGGATATAGTTACTTACGATGAGTACATGATGGAGGATGCGGAAATTGGCATAGTATCCTTCGGAGCAATTGCAAGATCTTCAATGGCAGCAGTTGATACGCTTAGGGAGCAGGGGATAAAGGTTGGACTGTTCAGGCCTGTCACCATATGGCCTTCACCGGAGAAAAGACTTGCTGAGCTCGGAGAAAAACTTTCCTCTATTTACGTTGTAGAGCTTAATGCAGGACAATATTTCCTCGAAGTGGACAGGATAGCAGGGAAGAAATGCAGGATAGAGAAATATGGGAAATTCAACGGCGATATCATCACTCCTGAGGAGATCGTCGCGTTTATAAAGGAGGACCAAAATGCCTAGTGAACTGGTTAAAGAATATTTTAGAACACAAAATCTAGCCCATATTTGGTGTCCAGGCTGCGGGAATGGTATAGTTACAAGAGCTATAGTGAAGGCAATAGATGCCCTCGGATTGAATAAGGATGAGGTATGCATAGTATCTGGAATAGGCTGCTCCTCCAGAGCTCCGGGATATCTTGACTTCAACACTCTTCATACAACTCACGGAAGAGCACTGGCCTTTGCCACCGGAGTTAAGCTTGCAAATCCAAAGCTTAATGTAATAGTAATAACTGGGGACGGAGATTCATCTGCAATTGGAGGAAACCATTTGATCCATGCCTGCAGAAGGAACATAGACATTACTACAATAGTATTCAACAATAATACCTACGGTATGACCGGAGGGCAATTCTCACCAACGACTCCTACAGGAGATAAGGGGACCACAGCTCCTTATGGAAGCATCGATCCAAATTTTGATCTCTGCAATCTGGCACAGGCTGCCGGGGCTTCCTATGTTGCAAGGGGAACTGTTTATGCAGCAAATGCTTTAGAAAAAAATATCAAGGAAGCTATACAAAACAAAGGCTTTTCATTCGTGGAAGCCATGTCCACCTGCCCAACCTATTACGGCAGAAAGAATAAGAAGGGTACTGCAGTAGATATGGTAGAATACCTTAGGGATCATGCAATAATGAAGGCTGCATGGGATAAGCTTCCTGATGAGAAAAAGGAAGGAAAGTTCGTAGTCGGAAAGCTCCACCATATAGAAAGACCTGAATATACGGAGCAGTACGATAAGCTTATCGAAAGAGTAAGGAAGGTGGATTAGGATGAAGCGTTGGGAAATGAGATTGTCCGGCTCTGGAGGACAGGGTTTGATAACAGGGGGGATCATTCTTGCAGAGGCAGCCATACTGGATGGCAAGAATGCGCTGCAGTCACAGTCCTATGGACCGGAGGCGCGAGGCGGAGCAAGTAAAGCCGAGGTAATCATAAGTGATTCAGAGATAACCTTCCCGAAGGTCGAGGAGTGCAATTTCCTTCTCTCTCTGACACAGCTGTCATGCGATAAGTATCTTAAAAATCTGGAACCCGGTGGGATACTGGTCATAGATACGACCGTTGAAATGCCCGAAAGAGAGGATATTAAAATATTCAGGATTCCAATACTTTCTACAGCTGAGGAAAAACTCGGTAAGCCGATGGTTGCCAATATAGTTGCACTTGGCGCTATAAACAGCATTACAGGTCTGGTTTCTGAGGAGGCTCTTGAAAAGGCAGTTTTATCCAGAGTACCTAAGGGAACTGAGGAACTGAATAAAAAAGCCCTTGTCGAGGGCTACAATTTAGTATCATAGAGGGGCCATCGGATAATGATCAGCAGTCAGAACGTTATTAAAACCATTCAGGACAGCTATTCCAGACTTAGCAAGGGACAGAAGATCATAGCAGAGTATATGATAAACCATTATGATAAGGCTGCATTTATGACGGCGGCTTCGCTTGGTTCCATCCTGGGAGTGAGTGAATCTACAGTAGTACGGTTCGCCAATGCTATCGGTTACGATGGATACAAGGAGCTTCAAAAGGAACTTCAGGAGGTCATAAGGAACAAACTGACCACAGTGCAGAGACTTAGCCTGTCCGATGAATTCACCAAGAATGAGAATTCAATTTCCAGAGTGATTGAAAAAGATATTGATAATCTTAAAAAGACTTTGTCGGATATTGACTTTGGAAACTTCCACAAGGCTGTGGAGTACGTTGCATCAAGCAAAAAGATATATATAATGGGCTTAAGAAGCTCATCCTTTCTATCCGGTTATCTGGCTTTTTACTTAAACTTTATTTTCGACAATGTCAGACTTGTGGAACCTGGGCCTAACGACATATTTGAGCAGCTGGCGAAGGTCGGAAAGGACGATGTAATAATCTGCATAACATATCCGAGGTATTCAAAAAGAACCCTTGAGGCTATGGAGTATGCAATGACTAAGGGCTGCAAAGTAATAAGCTTTACAGACAGCCTTATTTCTCCTGCGGCATCCAAGGCACATCTGACATTGATAGCTAGGAGCGACATGTTGTCCTTTGTGGATTCACTTGTTGCGCCTATGAGCCTGATCAATGCATTTATAATTGCGGTTTCGAGCATCAAGGATGAGGATATAACACCTTATTTCGAAGAGCTTGAAAGCGTCTGGAAGAAATATAGTATCTACGACGAAAATAACCAATAGTAAAATCAATCGAGCCTGCATATTTATAAAGTGCAGGCCAATATTTTACAGACAATAATCATATTTAATATTATCATAAATGATAAGTATTCCTGCCCGTTTTTTGTTATACTATTCCTACTAAGGAGGAAGGTATATGACTACAAGAGTTGGTGTGATCGGAGGCGGCCCTGCGGGTATAATGGCAGCGGGAGCAGCTGCCGGAAGAGGACATGACGTTACATTGATCGAAAAAAATAAACAGCTTGGAAAGAAGCTTTTCATAACAGGAAAAGGTAGATGCAACATTACAAACGCATCGCCGATCAGTGAGTTTTTTGATAATATTATAAGCAACAGGGAATTTTTATACAGCAGTCTGTATACATTCGATAATGAAGCAATCATAAGACTTCTGGAGAGCTACGGATTAAATACGAAGGTTGAAAGGGGGAACAGAGTTTTCCCTGAAAGCGATAAATCAAGTGATGTGATAAAGGCTTTTCAGAAGTACCTGGATCATATGGGAGCAGAAGTGCTATTAAATTCCAGGGTAAGTCACGTCTATATGGAGGACAACATCTTTATGGTTGTATTGACCACTGGAGAAAAAATGCAGTTTGACAGGCTGGTCATTGCAACTGGGGGTGCCAGCTACCCAGCTACCGGTTCTGAGGGTGACGGGTACAAAATGGCAAGGGCCTTCGGGCATACTGTAACTGAATTAAAGCCATCCCTTGTCCCAATTGAGCTTGAAGAGCCGTGGCTTAAGGACTTGATGGGATTATCCCTTAAGAACGTTACTCTGCGAGCCTATAGTGACAAAAAGCTTATACATGAAGAGTTCGGGGAGATGATTTTCACACATTTTGGCATATCCGGGCCTATCGTACTTACCATGAGCAACCATATTAACAGGCTGAAGAATAAACCAGTTCTTACTCTCGACCTTAAACCTGCATTGGATGATGAAACCCTTGATAACAGGCTATTGAGAGATTTTCAGGAATATAAGAATAAGCAGCTTAAAAACGCTCTGAATGATCTTTTGCCTCAAAAGCTGATACCTTTGATTATTCAGGTTTCAGGAATTTATCCCGAAAAGACCGTAAATCAGATTACAAGAGAAGAGCGAAGCAAACTTCTTGAGGCTATAAAGGCGTTTCCTTTGCAGTTCAAAGGCTTCAGACCTCTTGATGAAGCAATCGTTACATCAGGAGGGATCAAGGTCCAGGAGGTAAATCCATCGACCATGGAGTCGAGGATAGTGCCTGGCTTGTACTTTGCAGGTGAGATAATAGATATAGATGCTTTAACTGGTGGATATAATCTTCAAATCGCATATTCTACCGGCTATTTGGCTGGAATTAATGTATAAATAGCTTGTTTACCTACGCATGATATTATATAATTGTAAAGGAGAGTTTGTATGAGTGTAGTGTCAATACGAGGGGCTATTACTGTTGAGGAGAATACCCAGGAAGCTATCCTGGATGGAACTTTGGAGCTATTGGGGAAGATTGAGGAAGAAAACCATCTGCAAAGAGACAGGGTCGTCAGCATGATTTTTTCTGCCACCGGAGATTTGGATAAGGCATACCCTGCTAAAGCCGTCAGGGATATGGGATATGTAAATTGTGGACTTATGTGTTTTGGTGAGATGGCTGTGGAAGGCAGCCTTGAAAAATGCATTCGGGTTATGATTTTATATGATTCCGATGAAGGACAGGGAAGTGTCCGTCATGTTTATCTCAAAGGTGCCAGAAGCCTCAGGCCTGACTTAGCTACTTGATACAAACCACCCATGGGTGGTTATTTCTTTTTAGGAGGCACCGCGATGAAACATGTTTCAATAGCTATAGATGGCCCTGCAGGAGCAGGTAAAAGTACAGTAGCAAAGATAACAGCTGAAAGACTCGGCTTCCAGTACATTGACACCGGGGCTATGTATCGTGCGTACACTCTAAAGGTATTAAATAACGGCATTGATCCCACAGACGAAAGAATGGTACTGACCCTTCTTGAGTCTACAAATATAGATTTCAGGGATAACAGAATAATTCTCGACGGAGCTGCCGTGGATGATGAGATCCGTGAGGGAAGCATCACAAGGAATGTTTCCTATATAGCCAGCTACAAGGCTGTACGGGAGAAAATGGTCAGTCTCCAGCAGGAGATGAGCAAAAGGAAGTCTGTTGTGATGGACGGGAGAGATATTACGACGGTTGTACTCCCTTTTGCTGATTTTAAGTTTTTCGTAACTGCAACTGCAGAGGAAAGAGGCAGAAGAAGATACCTCGAGCTCCTTGAAAATGGCGTTGAGGGGATCACTCTTGAGGACACGATTGCGGATATCAAAAGACGGGATACCTTCGACAGCACCAGAGAGGAATCGCCTTTAACAAGAACCGATGATTCATATCTGGTGGATACGACTCACATGACTATTGAGGAGGCAGTGGAGCATATCATTTCCATTGTCAGGAATAGTAAAATCATGGCTGATGAGTCAGAAAACCAATTGGAATAAAGGGGGGAGAGTGGGATTGTTCTATACAGTGGTCAAAACTATAGCTTTTGTCCTATTTAAGATCATCTTCAGAGTAAGGGTAAGTGGGGCAATCAACGTACCCGCTGAAGGAAGACTGGTTTTATGTGCGAATCATATGAGCAACTGGGATCCCATTGTTCTTGCAGCTTTTTTCCCCAGGAAGATTGCCTGGATGGGGAAAAAAGAGCTTTTCGAAAAGAAAATCATGGCTATACCTTTGTCCTGGCTTGGCGTCTTCCCCGTAGACAGGCAAATTGCCGACATATCTGCAGTAAAAACTGCCCTTAGGATATTAAAGGATGAAAGAGTGCTTGGGATATTCCCCGAGGGTACAAGGGTAAAGGAATATAATCCTGATAATGCCAAGGCGGGAGTAGCTTTATTGGCCATAAAGGCAAAGGCACCGGTCCTCCCGGTTTTTATGAGGAGCACTTATAAATTATTTAGTCCAGTTGAGATCATCATAGGTAGTCCGGAGGATTATGCTGCAAGTAATCCCGGCAAACTTGAAAATGAAAAATATACAGAATTAAGTCAGGACATCCTGACAAGGATCTACACGTTGGGAGGTTAGACGTTGGAAATAATAATAGCAAAAAATGCAGGATTCTGTTTCGGTGTAGACCGAGCTGTCAAAATGACTCTTGAAGAGCTTGATAAGGATGGTGAAAGGGTATATTCTTACGGACCATTGATCCATAATCCCCAGGCTGTAGAAGAACTTGAGGAAAAAGGACTTACAACTCTTGAGAGCTTTGAGGACCTTGAGATGGGGAGGCTTATATTCAGATCACACGGGGTTCCGGAGACCATTCAGGATAAAGCTGAACAGATGGGTCTCTCAGTAATCGACTGTACCTGCCCATACGTAAAGGCAGTGCATAAAAGAGTTAGGGCTTACAGTGAAAAAGGTTATGACATAGTAATAATAGGAGATCCCGAGCACCCGGAGGTAGTAGGGATAAATGGCTGGTGCAACGACAAGGCATTCATCATCAATTCAGAGGAAGAAGCGATGCAGCTTCCAAAACTTGAAAAAGTATGTGTAGTGTCTCAGACTACCAACAGACTTGAAAAGTTTCAGCTTTTATCTGATATCGTCAAGGAGAAATCTGGAGAATCAGAGGTATTCAATACGATCTGCAATGCCACCAGAGCAAGGCAGGATTCAGCTGCAGAGCTGGCTCAAACAGTTGATGCCATGATAGTGATCGGCGGGAAAACCAGCTCAAACACGACCAAGTTAGCAGAAATCAGCAGAAAGTACTGCAATAATGTTTATCTTATAGAAACAGTGGAAGAATTAGCTTTACAAGAGCTACAAAATTTTAATACAATAGGAATAACCGCAGGTGCTTCAACACCTGACCGGATAATTAAGGAGGCTGTTAAGGTAATGGAGAACTACAACAAAGATGAGATGATGGAAGCAATCGAGAGCTCATTCAAGAGAATCAACAGGGGAGAGGTCCTCAAAGGAACTGTGCTCTATGTAACAAACAATGAGGTAATGGTCAATATCAATTACAAAAGCGATGGTATAATCACAAGAGATGAGCTGTCAAAGGATGGCGATGTAAATCCTAAGGACCTTTTCAAGGTTGGCGACGAGATAGACGTATTTGTAGTTAAGCTTGACGATGGAGAAGGAAACGTTGTTCTTTCAGCTAAAAGGGTTGGCTTCATTAAGGATTGGGAGGTTCTTGAGGAATCCTTCAAGAATGAGGAAATCGTAGAAGCAAAAGTAATTAATGCAGTTAAGGGCGGACTAACCGTCATGGTTAACAGTGTTAACGGATTTATGCCAGCATCACAGATATCAATGAGTTATGTTTCAGATTTGAACCAGTTCAAGGGTAAGACCCTAAGGGCTAAAATAATTGATTTCGATATACAGAAGAGAAGAATGATCCTTTCCAGAAAAGCGATAGAAAAAACTGAGTCCGATGCCAAGAGAAAAGCTCTTTGGGAGACGATAGAGGTAGGCAAGACGCTGGCAGGTACTGTTCAAAGACTTACTGACTTTGGTGCTTTCGTAGATCTTGGCGGAATCGATGGGCTTATCCATATTTCTGATCTTGCATGGTTCAGAGTCAAGCATCCATCAGATGTCCTTAAGGAAGGCGACAAGGTTGAGGTAAAGGTACTTGCATTTGATATGGATAAAAACAGAATATCACTTGGCTTGAAGCAAACTACAGAAGAGCCATGGGAAGTGTTTGTAAGAGACTATAAGGTCGGCGACGTTATAGAAGGAGAGATAGTAAACATTCTCGATTTCGGAGCATTCGTACGAGTGATAAAGGGAGTCGATGGATTGCTTCATGTATCTCAGATTTCCAAAGAACATGTCGAGAAGCCTTCTGATGTACTAAAGCTTGGTCAAAAGCTTATGGTAAAGATAACTGAGATCAACGAAGCTGACAAGAAGATCAGCCTGAGCGCAAAAGATGCAATTGAGGACTCAGTAGAGCCAGCAGAAGCAGAAATGGAAGCTGAGGCTGTTGAGGAACCCATCGCTGAATATACAGCCGTTGAGGAAACAGTTGCTGAAGAGGCAGTCGTTGAGGAAGCTGAAGCAGAAGAATCAGTTGCCGGTGATGATGAGGAAACTAAGTAATCGTGATCGAACATTCCAAATGGGTTAAATTAATTTTTAACCCATTTTCTTTTATGAGGAGGGATGAGGCTTGGATAAATATGAATTTTTAGAGCTATTGACCAATGGTCATGGTGTCTCTGGGTTTGAGTACATGTTGAGCAAGGCGGTAATAGACGCTTTTACTCCATTATGCGATTCAGTCAAGATCGATAAGATGGGCAATGTTATAGCACATAAAAAAGGATCTGGCGATGGAGCAGTCAAGATAATGATGGCAGCACATCTTGATGAGATCGGCTTCATGGTAAAATATATCGAGGATAATGGCTTTATAAGATTTACTACAATCGGCGGTATTGATCCAAGGACTACTATAGGGCAGGAGGTCTGGGTACATGGTGTCGAGACTATATTGGGTGTAGTTGGATCAAAGCCTCCACATTTGCAGGACGCAAAGGAGCAGGAGGAAGCTATAAAGCTTGAGGATATGATAATTGATACAGGCTATTCCAAGGAAAAGCTTCTGGAGTTAGTATCCATTGGTGATACTATTACTGTAAAAAGAAACACTGTTAAGCTATTGAACACCAAGGCTGCAGGAAAGGCTATGGATGACAGAGCAGGTGTTGCAGCTCTTTTAGAGACATTAAAAATGTTACATGGTATGAATCATTATCCGGACGTCTACATGGTCGCAACTGTTCAGGAGGAGGTATCGATGACTGGAGCCTTCACTTCCACCTATCATATCCAACCGGATATTGGAATAGCTGTCGATGTGGGTTTTGGAACGACTCCCGAGCTTGAAAAGGCAGATACCATTGAGCTAGGAAAAGGGCCTGGAATAACAATAGGCGGCAATGTCCATCCAACTCTCGTGAAGAGGTTGTTCGAAACTGGAAAGGTCCATGGTATCCCCTGTCAGAAGGATGTAGCACCAGGACCGACCGGTACCGATGCGAGAGCTATGCAAATCACTAAGGAGGGTATACCTGCACTTGTTGTATCGATACCTTTAAGGTATATGCATACCTCAGTTGAGCTTTTGGATCTCGAGGATATCCATCATACCGCCAGGTTGCTGGCTCAATTCACCAACTCTGTGAAAGAGGGAGAACTGGAGGGATTGTTATGTTTTTAAAGAGACTCACCGAGGCTTGTGGAGCCTCAGGAAATGAGAAGGAAGTCAGAGACATAATAATTCATGAGATCAGTCCCTTTGTCGATTCTGTTCGAATAGACGGGATTGGAAACGTAATAGCCTACAAGAGTGGTAAAACTCCTGCAGCAGGAAGGGTCATGGTAACTGCTCACATGGACGAGGTAGGTCTTATGATAAAGGAAATAGATTCTGCAGGATTGCTGAAATTCCTGACTGTAGGCGGTATAGATAAGAGAGTGCTCGTTTCCAAAACTGTTGTGGTAGGCAAGGATAAGATCAAGGGTGTAATAGGCTCCAAGCCGATACATCTTCAGAAGAGAAACGAATGGACCAAGGTCCTGGACATAAACGAGCTATATATTGATATTGGAGCATCATCCAGGGAAGAGGCAGAAAAGATAGTTTCTATTGGCGATTATGCAGTCTTCGATACTCAATACGAGGAGTTTGGAGATGACAGGATCAAAGCTAAAGCTCTTGATAACAGAGTAGGTTGTGCAATACTTGTAGAGCTTTTGAAGTCCTCAATTGACACTGAAATCCATGGTGTCTTTACAGTTATGGAGGAAGTTGGTCTGGTTGGAGCTGGGCCAGCCGCATACACTGTCGAACCTGATGTAGCAATAATACTTGAGGGAACGATCTGTTATGAGATGCCTGATCTGGATACATACGATATTCCTACTGTTATGGGAAACGGACCAGCAATATCTCTTGTTGACAGAGCAACAATATATGATGCAGCTTTCAGAAAATGGATAGTTGAGGTAGCTGAAAAGAATAACATTAAGTATCAGTACAGAAAGACTTCAATGGGGGGAAATGATTCAGGAAGTATCCATACCTCCAAAACTGGATGTATTACTACTGCTATATCCGTGCCTACGAGATATATCCACAGTCCTCTTTCTGTAATCAGCAAGTTTGATTATGATAATACTCTGGCATTGGTCAAGGCAGTCATATCTGATTTGGAAAAGGAGGCTTTATAATGGTTTTTAATAGTGAACTGCTTAAAAAAATTGTTATGGTTTACGGACCATCAAGTAGGGAACACCTCATTAGAGAGGTTATCTCAAATGAGATAAAAGATCACGTGGATGAATTGTCTACCGATGCCCTTGGAAATCTGATAGCACGTAAAAAAGGTCCTGGGAAAAAGGTGATGATATCTGCCCACATGGATCAGATAGGATTAATAATAACTGATATTGACAAGGATGGTTTTTTAAGATTTGGCAATATAGGTGGAATTTCACCTGCAGTAACCTTCAGTCAGAGGGTCATATTTGAAAACGGTACAGTTGGAGCGATATATTCTGAGCCTGTTGAGGACCTATCAAAGCTTAAGCTTGAGGATATGTACATTGATATAGGGGCTAAAACAAAGGAAGAAGCGGAGATGAGTGTGAGCATAGGTGATATTTGCGTTTATCACGCAGATTACTCTGAGAATTCCAACGTAGTCTTTACTCCTTATCTTGACGACAGAGTTGGTTGCTTTGTCGCTATTGAAGCTTTAAAGTCCATCCAGACGACCGAGAACGATCTGTACTTCGTTTTCTCAGTTCAGGAGGAGGTTGGTCTTAGAGGAGCCAGGACTGCGGCGTATGGAGTCGATCCTGATTTCGGTATTGCTGTCGATGTAACAATACATGGAGACACTCCAAAGGCGAAAAGATTTGCAGTCGGCCTTCATAAAGGAGCAGCAATAAAGGTAAAGGACAATTCTGTGATATCGCACCCTGTCGTCAGGGAAAGACTTGTTCATCTGGCAAAAGAGAAAGGGATACCATACCAAATGGAGGTCCTTGAATTTGGAGGCACTGACTCCGGAGCAATCCACATGAACAAGACGGGAGTGCCTTCTGGTGTAATATCGATACCAACAAGGTATGTACACTCCACGGTAGAGATGGCATCCAAGGAGGATATAACCAATTGTGTAGCCCTACTGACAGCATATCTCGAGGAAAGGCTGTAGGGAATAATATAGTAATCATTGAGGAGAGAAGCATTTAATGAAAAAGGTTTTAATTAATACTTTTGGCTGCCAAATGAATGAGCACGACTCTGAGAAGATCGCCTGGATAATGGAGGGTATGGGCTATGGTCCTACCATGGATAAGGAAGAGGCAGATGTTATTATATTCAATACCTGTGCAGTGAGAAAGAGTGCAGAGGACAGGGTTTTTGGACAGTTAGGCGAGCTGAAGGAGCTTAAGAGAAGAAAACCTGAGATTGTTTTAGCTCTTTGTGGCTGTATGATGCAAAGAGACGATATCAGAAGCTATTTTCTTAAGAAACACAGACACATTGACATAGTATTTGGAACAAATAACATACACAAGCTGCCACAGCTGTTAAACAGACATCAAGAAAGCGGAAAGCTTGTAGTGGATATTGTTGAAGACACCAGGGAAATAGAGGAATCAGTTGAAGCTGACAGGAAATACTCCTACAAGTCATATGTGAACATCATGTATGGGTGTAATAACTTTTGTACCTACTGTATCGTTCCTTATACGAGAGGCAGGGAGAAGAGCAGGGATCCAGAATCGATTATCAGGGAAATAACTGATCTTGCGGCGAATGGGACCAAGGAAATAACACTGCTTGGACAAAATGTAAATTCATACGGTAAAACACTTGACAGAGATTATAGTTTTGTTGACCTATTAAAGGATATCAATGAGATTGATGGAATTGAGCGCATAAGGTTTATGACCTCACATCCAAAGGACTTTTCCAGAGAACTTGCCCTGGCTTACACAAGCCTTGATAAGCTCTCTCCGCACCTTCACCTTCCGGTACAATCGGGGAGCAACAGGATATTGAGGAGTATGAACAGGAACTATACCAGAGAGGATTATCTTGAGAAGGTATCCTGGATAAAGGAACTGGTTCCTGATATTTCGATTACGACAGATTTGATCGTGGGCTTTCCTGGTGAGACCGAGGAGGATTTTATGGATACCGTAAGGCTATGCCAGGAGGTCAGATTTGATTCTGCCTTCACATTTCTTTATTCTGTAAGGGAGGGAACAAAAGCAGCTTCCATGCATGACCAGGTGTCTGATGAATTAAAGCATGAGCGATTCCAAAGACTTCTTGACACGCTTCATCCAATCGGACTTGAGCTCAACAGGAGGCTTATCGGGACCATACAGAAGGTCTTAGTAGAAGAGGTCAGCAAGAATGACGAGAACATGCTCAGTGGAAGAACAGATGGTGGAAAACTGGTCCACTTCCGAGGAACCGAGGATTTGATCGGCAAACTTGTCAATATTGATATACGAGAAGCAAAGACATTTACTCTTGAAGGAGTTCTGGTATAAAGGGAGGATAATATGAGTCAGCTGACGCCTATGATGCAGCAGTATATGGCCATGAAAAATCAAAATAAAGATTCCCTGCTTTTCTTCAGAATGGGCGATTTCTATGAAATGTTTTTTGAGGATGCCAAGATAGCATCAAGAGAGCTTGAGATTGCACTGACAGGACGAGACTGCGGTCTTGACGAAAAAGCTCCTATGTGCGGTGTACCTCACCATGTGGCAGAGACTTATATTTCCAGACTCGTTGACAAGGGTCACAAGGTTGCTGTCTGTGAGCAAATGGAGGATCCTGCACTTGCAAAAGGACTGGTGAAAAGACAGGTCACAAGGATAGTAACTCCAGGGACAATAATAGACCCAGGTGCTTTGGATGAAAAGACTAATAATTTTCTTGCCTCGGTTTATTTTGATGATTATGGTGCGGGAATATCCTATGTTGACAATTCTACAGGTGAAATGTTTACAACTGAGTTTATTGGTGAGATAGAGAACAGCTCAAGGTTCCTTCTGGATGAGCTTGGAAAAATCATGCCTTCTGAAATAATATGCAATAACGGTTTAGTAGACAATAAAAAAATTATGTCGACTATTAAGGTAAAAATAGATCCATACATCAACCTTGTGGAAGATCCATCTTTGAACATTGACAGCAGTCTTAAGCTGATAGAGGAATTTTTTGATGGTGACCCAAACGTAAGAAACCGGCTTAAGGGCAAGGTATACAGTGCGATTTCTGCATCCAGATTAATTGGATATCTGAAGGATACTCAATTCAACAGACTGGAGCATATAATGGAGCTGCAGCATTATGAGCCGCAACAATATATGCTTATGGACATAAGTACCAGAACAAATCTCGAGATACATGAGACTTTAAGGTCAAGAGAACGCAAGGGAGCTCTTATAGGCATACTTGACAAGACACAAACCGCTATGGGCGGAAGGCTGCTTAAGAAGTGGCTGGAACAGCCTTTGCTTGATAGGACCCAGATTAATTCAAGACTTGATATGGTCGAGTTTTTTGTTGATAATCCGATCACTCTTGATGAAGTAAGAGAAATTCTAAGAGAAGTGTATGATATAGAAAGACTTAGCAGTAAAATTGCTACCGGAAATTGTACTGCCAGAGATATGGCAGCTTTGAGGCAGTCTATCTCACAGCTTCCTCAACTGAAATCTATTTTGGACAGTACAGAGCTGGACAATCTTCAAAGACTGCAGGAAGAAATGGATCCTCTTGATGATCTGTATAAAATTTTAAATGAAACTATTATCGATGACCCTCCTCTTTCAGTTAAGGAGGGAGGCTTTATAAAGAGCGGCAGCAGTCAGGAACTGGATGAGCTGAGAAGCAGCGGGAGTATGGGAAAGGAATGGCTTGCCCAGCTGGAGCAGAAGGAACGTCAAAGAACAGGTATAAAAACGCTGAAGGTCGGATACAACAGGGTAATGGGTTATTATATCGACATTACAAAGACAAACCTTTCTTTGGTGCCAGATGATTATATCAGAAAACAGACTCTTGCCAACTCTGAAAGATATTATACTGAAGAGCTTAAAAGGCTGGAGGAAAAGGTAGTTGGAGCTGAAGAGAAGGCTGTTCAGCTTGAATACGAGATTTTCCAGGAGCTAAGAGATTACATTAAAAAGCAGCTTACGAGATTGCAGAAAACAGGAAAGCTCCTCGCAGTGCTGGATTGTATTGGAGGTCTTGCAAAAGTTGCTTCTGCCAATGGCTTTACAAGACCTAAATTAAACAACAGGGGAGTAATAAGCATAAGAGAAGGAAGGCACCCTGTAGTTGAGGCAGTCATAGAACACCAGTTATTTGTCCCAAATGATATCGAAATGGATAATAGAGAAAATATGTTGCACATAATTACAGGCCCAAATATGGCCGGTAAGTCGACCTTTATGAGGCAAACAGCCATTATAGTTCTATTGGCACAAATGGGATCCTTTGTCCCCGCCAAAGAGGCTGACATTGGAATTGTCGATCGAATTTTTACCAGGATAGGTGCTTCCGATAACCTTTCTCAGGGAGAGAGCACGTTTATGGTCGAAATGACTGAGGTTTCCAATATCCTGAGGTATGCAACCAAGCACAGCCTGCTGATACTCGATGAGGTAGGCCGGGGTACAAGCACCTATGACGGACTTAGCATAGCATGGTCCGTAATCGAGCATATAGCCGATCATATAAAAGCAAAGACCCTATTTGCAACACACTACCACGAACTTACTCAGCTTGAGTCAAAGGCAAGAGGTATAGTTAACTATACTATTTTGGCGGAAGAGAGAGGAGAAGACGTAGTCTTTTTAAGGAAGGTAGTAAGAGGGAGTACCAGTCAGAGCTTTGGGATACAGGTGGCTCGTTTGGCTGGGATCAGAAGGGAAATTATTCAACGGGCAAATGAAATATTGTCTATGATCGAGGGGAGCCATACCTTTAATCTTCATAAGCCCGTTATGAAGCCAAATCAAAAGCAATTGGATCTATTGGATTACAAAAAGGATTTCTTTATTGACAGAGTTAAAAATGTTGAAGTTAACCAGTTGACACCTATAGAGGCTTTGAATCTCCTCAACAGCCTTGTTGAAGATGCCAGGAATCTCAAGGAGTGACCCGCATGAATAAGATAAAGGTTCTGGATAGTATTACAATTTCAAAGATAGCTGCAGGTGAGGTGATTGAGAGACCAGCCTCTATAGTGAAGGAGCTGGTGGAAAATTCACTTGATGCAGGCGCAACCCAGATAATCGTTGAGACCCAGGATGCGGGGAAGTCTCTTATAAGGGTAACTGACAATGGAGAGGGAATGGATAAGGAGGATCTTCTGATAGCTTTTGAGAGACATACTACCTCAAAGTTATCTTCGGCTGAGGATCTTGAAAACATATCTACACTGGGCTTCAGAGGAGAGGCATTGTCAAGTATTGCTGCAGTATCTAAAATGGAGGTCATGACCAGAACTGATTTTTCAAGCTCGGGGATTCAGGCAAAGGTAGAAAATGCTGCAGTTATTGGAATATCTCCTGCAGGAACTCCGGTGGGCACAACTATGATAGTTAGAGAACTTTTTCAGAATGTACCCGTAAGGAGAAGGTTTCTTAAGAGCAACAGCACAGAGGATGGGCAAATAGGTGATATATTGGTTAAGCTTGCCATTGGAAACCCTGGAACTTCCTTTAAGTATATAAAGGATTCTAAAATAATATTCAGTACCAATGGGAAAGGGGATGCTTTTGCAGCTATATTTCAGCTTTTGGGAAGAGATGTTGCAAGAGGCCTTATACCTTTCTCGCTTAAGTCAGATAAATTGTCTATAGACGGCTTTATATCTAATAATAATCTATACAGAGGCAACAGAAACCATCAATATCTCTTTGTAAATGGAAGGTATGTTGTGGATTACAGATTATCAAGAATAGTCGAGCAGCAGTACAGCTCAATCATACCCATAAACAGATATCCGTTATTTGTATTATATTTACACATGGACCCAGCTGATCTCGATGTAAATATCCATCCTACAAAACAGGAAATCCGCTTTTCTTCAGACAGTAAGATATACGAGGCCATAGAGCTCGGGTTTAAGGACAGCTTAAGAGAATTGTTAAGAATCCCTGAGGTAAGAAATGAGAGTTTCAGACAGAATAAAAGTGAAAAAGAAGCTCCGAAGCTGTGGGAATTAAGCAGCCCTAAGAACGAGATCGAGCAGGTAATCACAAACTCAGCACTTGTAATCAGAGATTACACTGCGGTTGATTATGAGAAAACAGTGCCTTCAGATAATGAGAATTCTATCCACAATGGCGGAAATAAAGAATCAAGTGTACGAGAAGAGATCAATTTTGAGGCACTTAACCCAATAGGGGTCATTTTTGATACCTATATAATTACGGAAGACAGACAGGATGGATCTATGTGGATAATAGATCAGCATGCAGCCCATGAAAGAATAATGTATGAAAGACTCAAAGCAGACTTTTTGAGTGAATCTATAGCTGTTCAACAGCTTCTTTCACCAATAGTAATTGAGCTTACGCCTGGCGAATACAGGAAGACTATGGATAATCTTGAATTTTTCAATCTGCTTGGATTTGAGACGGAAGCATTTGGCGACAGAAGCATAATCCTGCGAGGCGTTCCAATGATATTCGGGAGTCCGGACGGCAGGGGTTTATTTATAGAGATTCTTGACGGTTTGGAGGAAGGTTTGACCCTCCCCTATGAAATAAGGCTTGACAGGATCATGAAAATTGCTTGTACCAAGGCTGTGAAGGCGGGAGATAAGCTGGATAATAGAGAAATAGACTCGTTACTGACACAGCTAATGGACTGCGAAAATCCACTTACCTGTCCTCACGGAAGACCAACAGTTGTCAAGATGACCAGACAAGAGCTTGAAAAGAAATTTTTGAGGATAATGTAGGTGAATGATATGAAGGAAAAGCTTGTAGTGTTGGCCGGGCCGACGGCAACAGGTAAGACTGATCTATCCATAGCCATTGCAAAGGCTTTGAATGGTGAAATAATATCTGCTGACTCGATGCAAATATATCGTTACATGGATATTGGAACAGCAAAGGTGTCAAGGGATGAAATGGAGGGCATACCTCATCACCTTATTGATTTTTTAGACCCCGATCAGGAATTTTCTGTTGCTATGTACAGTGAGTATGCCAAGAGTCTTATATCTGAAATCAACGAAAAGGGGAAACTTCCAATAGTTGTTGGCGGAACCGGTCTATATATAAACTCATTAGTGTATGATCTTGAATTTGGCAGAATAGAACCTCTGCCTGATTACAGAGCTGAGCTGGAGACGATGTACATGGAATCGGGAGGTCAGTACCTTCTGGATATGCTTAAAAAGGTGGATGAAGAGTCTGCATCCAGACTTGGACCAAAAGATAAAAAGAGGATAATCAGGGCTCTCGAGGTTTACAAGGCTACTGGCGAATCCTTAAGCGCACAGGGAGGCAGCTTCCGCAAGGAGACAGAAAGATATGAACTTTCATATTACTGTCTGAACATGGATCGGGAAAAGCTCTATGACAGGATCAATCATCGTGTCGATTTAATGATGGACAAGGGTCTGGCCGAGGAGGTCAAAAATCTCCTCCTTAAGGGATATCACAGAGAACTCCAATCTATGCAGGCAATAGGTTATAAGGAGATATGCCAATACCTATACGGAGAGTGCACTCTCGATGAAGCTGTCAACAGAATAAAACAGGGATCCAGGAATTATGCTAAAAGGCAATTGACATGGTTTAGAAGAGATAATAGAATTAAATGGATAGATATTGACACTTTTGATGATAAAGCTGATTTATTCAGCTTTCTTATAAATGATATAGAAAGGCTTAATGACAAGGAGGGTCTATAATGAAGCAAGGGCTGAACCTGCAGGACCAATTTTTGAACACCGCGAGAAAGGATGGTATCCTAATTACGGTTTTTCTTGTGAACGGCTATCAGATAAAGGGTTATGTTAAGGGATTTGACAGCTATACGATCGTATTAGATGCTGATGACAAGCAACAGTTGATCTACAAGCATGCAATATCCACAATAATACCCAACAAGGTAGTAAGCTTTGAATATTAGGATTAAAAGTCTCTGATGACAGAGACTTTTAATTTGCTATAGGAGGATTGGAATAATGAATGAGTTTACCAGAAATTATTTATGTAAACATATGGGGATCAATGAAGCTGTTATTGATTATGTTTCTTATAGTGAAGAAGAGATTAAGCCTCACTTCAGTGAACTTGATACAATTAGGGAGTTTAATCAGTTTAAGGTAATTGAGGCTATGCAGTTTAACAGACTAAGCTCCACAGATTTTTACTGGACTACAGGCTATGGCTACGGAGATGTGGGAAGAGAAAAGATTGAAAGTATATTCGCCAGAGTATTCAGAGGAGAAAGTGCTCTGGTTAGACCTGCGATTGCTTCGGGTACACATGCCCTGAATCTTACCCTCTCAGGTATATTAAGACCTGGGGATCAGCTTCTCTACGCTACAGGTAAGCCTTATGACACGCTCTTAAAGGTTATAGGTACCAAGGGCAGCATGGGAGGGTCTCTGATAGATTATGGAGTCAGCTACAAGGAAGTACCATTGAAAAATAATTTAATGGATATAGAGGCTATTCTTGATTCAATTGAAGATTCAACGAAAATAGTTGCTTTCCAGAGATCCACCGGCTACAGCGATAGGAGAGCTTTTACCGTATCTGAGCTGGAGGAAGCAATTTCTGCGGTAAAAAATAGATTTCCTGAAAAGATTGTAATGGTGGATAACTGCTATGGTGAATTTTTGGAGGAGAGGGAACCATTAGAGATTGGAGCAGACATAATTGCAGGATCGCTCATAAAGAATCCAGGCGGTGGCCTGGCACTTTCAGGAGGATATGTAGTTGGTGGAGAGGATCTTGTGGATTTGGTCGCTAATAGATTGACCGCTCCAGGTTTGGGAAAGGACACAGGATTGACATTTGGTACAAACAGGACTACGATGCAGGGATTGTTCCTTGCACCACATATAACTATGGAGGCAGTAAAGGGAGCACTACTAATGGGAAAAGTATATAAAAACCTGGGTTTTAAAATCGTTCCTGAGTTGGATGATATAAGAAGTGACATCATCCAGGGCATTGAGCTTCAGACAGAAGAGAGGGTAAGTGAATTCTGCAAAGGGATACAAGCTGCATCTACAGTCGATTCTTATGTTATACCTGAAGCCTGGGATATGCCTGGGTATGCGGATAAGGTCATTATGGCTGCAGGAGGATTTATTGAGGGATCATCGATCGAATTAAGTGCCGATGGTCCTATGAGAGAGCCGTACTATGCATATTTCCAGGGTGGACTGACATATGATCATTGCAAATTGGGAGTATTAAAATCACTTAACAATCTTTATGTAAAAGGCTTAATAACACTATAAAATATTAAGTTTAATTAATGAATTTATTGTAAAAACAAATCAGGTCTGAGGTGATACTAAAGCCCTCAAACCTGATTTATATAGTTTTGAAGATCAATACTTTCTAAACAGACCCTTTACCTTGCCAAGTATTACGACTTCAGTTGAATATATGGGCTCCATAAATTGATTCTCAGGCTGCAGCCTTATTCTGTCCGTTTCCTTATAAAATCTCTTTACAGTAGCTTCTTCTCCCAACAGTGCAACCACTATGTCTCCATTCTGGGCAGTTTTTTGTTCTTTAACAAGAACAAGATCTCCATCCATTATCCCTGCATCTATCATACTTTCTCCCTGAACCTTCAGCATGAATACATTTTGACCTTCAACATCCTCAAGAGGGAGTGGGAAGGTATCCTCGATATTTTCAACAGCGAGAATAGGGGCTCCTGCAGTGACACGTCCAACAATTGGAACGTCAACAGTCTGTCTCTTCCGAAAATTAATGTCCGAATCAACACCAACGATTTCGATAGCCCTAGGCTTTGTAGGATCTCTTCTAATATAGCCCTTGGTCTCCAGAGTATTCAGATGGGCATGAACCGAAGAGGGGGAGCGCAACCTGACAGCGTTACATATTTCTCTCACTGTCGGTGGATAACCCTTTGTTGCAGCTTCTCGTTTGATGTATAGCAATATGTCAGTCTGTTTCCTGGTTAGATCTTCATACATAGAATCCACCTCGCTTATTAGATAGAACACCTGTTTTGTTGATTATATCACAGCTAACAAAAATAATCAAACATGAGTTCGATTATTTTTGCAAAAGCTATTGACACAGAACAAGCGTTCGTGTATGATTTAAGTAATCGAACACATGTACACTAAACGCGAGGTGTTAATATTGAAAGCGAAAAGATATGTCATTGTAAACCAAACCAGATTTTTTACCTTCATAACACTGATCATTGCCGTTGCTTCACTTATTTTATTCACTTTGTTCAACATGTCAGGCGCTTATGGATCAGAGCTGGAAACAAAATATGAGGAGCACCTTGTAACCGCTGGTGACAGCCTGTGGGAGATCGCACTTGAATACGCACCAGAAGACTATGACATTAGAAAACTCATATATGAAATAAAGGAGCACAACAACCTGCAGACCAGTATGATCTATGAAGGAGAAAGGCTGTTGATACCAATGATTGCAAGCAACGACTAATAATCGTTGCTTTTTTTCTTCCTGTTTGCTAGAGGGTTTGACTTTATGGCATCTCTAAGCCTTTCATCGTCCAGGTGAGTGTATATCTGTGTCGTGGAGACTGATTCATGCCCAAGGATCTCCTGAAGAGCCCTTATGTCAACATTACCATACTTATACATAAGAGTAGCAGCAGTATGTCTTAATTTGTGAGTAGAATAGACGGTTGGATCAAGACCGGACTTTTGAAGGTATTTATCTATCATGTGCTGTATAGCTCGGTTGCTGAGGCGTTGCTTTCTTTTGCTGAGAAACAATGCTTTTTCCCCAGGGGAGGAGGGACGTACGTTTATATAGTCTGTTATAGCTTCAACACACGCCTCGTTAAGAAATATAGTTCTTTCCTTGTTGCCTTTACCAATGACAGTCAGATTATCACCGCCGTTGATCTTGTCCAGATTGATGCTTGATAGCTCTGACAGACGCAGACCACAATTTAAAAACAACATAATAATTGCATAATCTCTTGCACGGTATAGCTCATTTTCAACTGAAAGCACTGTATTTAACAGTGTTTCAGCCTGCTCAAGCGTCAGGTATACAGGATATCTGTCATCTGTCTTGGGAAATTCCAGCTGCTCAGCAGGATTTTTTTCAAGCAGGTTAACTCGGTTGGCCAGATATTTGAAAAAGGACCTCACAGAAGCTACTTTACGTGCTCGGGTAGAACTACTATTGGAGCGCTTCTTGTCAGTATAGGAAATATAGGCATGAAGATCCTGTATGGACACTTTTCTTAGAAGCTCGACATCTATGTCATCAATCGGAATATCATCGAATTCAACTGAGCTGTCGACCATTTTGAATCGAAGCTTTAAAAATCTCAGAAAGGTCCTTAGGTCAAAATAGTATTCCTTGACAGTATTGGAGGAGGTTCCTTTGATTGTTTCCATATAATCCAGGTAGTCCTCGAGTATCTGGGGTATTTTCATGAAAATGACCTCTTTTTTTATATTATTAGTCACAAAATAGTTATTTTGTGACTAATAATATGATACCATATAACCATTGAAAATGCAACTTTTTTTCTATTGCTTCGTAATGAATAAATATTTTGCTGTCACTATTATTGAGTTTAATTATTAGCACTCAACTATATTTCCAATAACCTCAGAGTCTTGTGATTTTGGCGTCTTAAATAATGATCATATCATTCATCAAACTAAACATTAGTCAAATCTTATTTTGTCGATATTTTGTAAAATACATAGATAATTTTGATCTTTAATTCTATTTATAGAATAAACTTATTTTCAAGAATGCCCTGGGTCAGGATCCTGCTTGTATGACCTTGCACCGCTCCTTATACCTTTGATCGTAGCAAGGCATGTTGTTGTATGCTTTTTATATTTTAGAGGTCTTAAAATCGATTCTGAGGCCTCGTTTTTTGTAAACATATATATGATTTCCCAAAAGAGCCTTTTTAGGTGAGAATTAAAACTATAAAGCTCTGAAAATATTTACGATGTATTACTTTATTGTTAATCATCTCTCGGACCATAATAAAAACTCAGGCGATGGTTTACGTAATATAATTATGTAAACCATCGCCTGAGTTTTTATTGCATGGTGTTATTATTTAGCTCCCAGCAAATTTTTGACTCTTTCGAGACCTTCTTCAATATTTTCCATAGAAGTTGCATATGACAATCTCACATAATTGTCATCTCCAAAAGCTATTCCAGGTACTACTGCAATCCTGCACTTATCCAATAGAAGATTTGTAAAGTCAACTGAGTTTTCAATTTTCATGCCCTCTACTTCTCTGCCGTAATATTGTGAAGAATTTAACATAACATAGAAAGCACCCTTTGGATTTAGGCAACTAAGGTCCTTGATATCATTAATAAGTTCGACCATTCTTTTTCTTCTGTGATCAAATTCATCTCTCATTTGGAAAATACTAGTTTGGTCTCCCAAGAGTCCCTCAACGCTAGCATATTGTGAAATTGAGCTTGGATTTGAAGTTGTATGACTCTGTATATTAGACATGATCTTAGTTATTTTCTCATGGCATGCTGTATAACCAATCCTCCAACCAGTCATTGCATAAGCCTTAGACATACCATTTACAATTATAGTAAGTCTCTTGATATCATCATTCAAGGAAGCAATACTTATATGCTCCTCACCATCATAGACCAATTTTTCATATAACTCATCGGAGATAACAAATATATCGTTTTTAATTGCCCAGTCCGCTATATCCTGAAGCTCTTCCCTGCTGTAGACTGAACCAGTCGGATTGCTGGGGCTGTTTATGATCAATGCTTTCGTCTTATCGGTCTTGTATTTATCGAGATCTGCTGAGTTGAATTTAAACTCCTTTCCCTCAAAAGTAGGAATAATTACGGGTTCACCACCTGCAATCATAACCAATTCAGGATAGCTTACCCAATAAGGTGCACTGAAAATAACCTCATCTCCAGGATTAAGTATTGCCATTAGGGCATTGTAAAGCGAATGCTTTCCTCCGTTAGAAACAACGATCTCAGTGGGCTTATATTCAAGTCCGTTGTCTTCCTTAAGCTTTTTACATATAGCCACTTTTAAATCAAGAGTTCCAGAAGCAGGTGTATATTTTGTAACACCTTTTCTAATTGCCTCAACCCCAGCATCCTGAATATTTTCAGGAGTATTGAAATCAGGCTCCCCAACACTGAAACTTATTACTTTTTCACCAGCTGCTCTCATAGCTGCAGCCTTTGCAGTTATCTCCAGGGTAACTGATGGCTCGATTGATAGACCCTTCTTGGATAGATTAAACTCCATTTAACTTCCTCCTAATCAAATTTTGATGTTATAGATATCTTTTAATACATTTCTTATAATAAACAGTGAATCATCAAAGGAAGATTTGTTCATCTGCTTGATAACATTGTAGTGTTCCCTTCCCTTATCAGTAATGTGATAGATCCTGATAGTACGTTTGGTGGGTTCATCCCAGTGCCCTGTTATATAGCCTTCACTTTCAAGCTGATTCAGAAGAGGATAGATCATTCCCGGACTGGGGCTCCATTTTCCGTTAAGTCTCCTGCTGATCTCATCTTTAAGCCGATTACCATAATAGCTTTTCGAATTCAATAGATGAAGTATATAAAGCTTCACAAAGGATGTGGTGCTTATGGTAGTCGGGAATTGTCTGTGCCTTTCCCCTGATTTCAAAATAATCTCTCCTTGAATTGAGGTAGATGATCCAGATCGATTGATACAATTCCAAGGATCTCATCATCTCCATGGAAATCTGACCCGCCAGTTTGAAGCAAACCATTCATGATACAAAGTTTTGCAAAAAATTCCGTATCTTCCTTCGAGTGCTTAGTATGAAAACACTCTATGCCCATTATACCCTTTTCTATGCAAAATGTCACCGTTTCCATTTTGAGCAGGAGCCCAGGATGAGCCAATACTGAAATACCGCCTATGGAGTGAATAATCTCGATGGCTTCATTGACTTTTAGTTCGAATCTTTCCACATAAGCAGGCCTATCTTTACCAAGATATAAATCAAAGGCTTCTGGTATACTATGAACATAACCAAAATCAATGAGATTTCTGGCGATGGTAGCTCTCCCAATAAAACCATTTTTCCTTGCTTCCTCAATGATGGCTTCCATGGGAAGCTTAATTCCCAGGAGTTCAAGTTTTTGGAGTATTTTTTCACCCCTGATCCACCTCTCATCTTTTATTTGAATGAGCGCATCCTTTAATTTCGAACTTTGATGATCTATAAAATATCCCAGGACATGGACCTCCTCATCACCTTCAACACAGCTGAACTCTATCCCAGGCACAACCTTGAAGTCATTGATCGTATTTGATTCAGCTATTGCCTCCGGAATACCATCAATACTATCATGGTCAGTTACGGATATCCCTGAAAGTCCAATAGCTGAAGCTTTTCTCACCAGCTCCCCAGGAGTAAGTAAACCATCTGAGTACTTAGTGTGTGTATGAAGATCGAATAATTTCAACTTTTCACCCCCATATTCATATCCAAAAATAGAAAAAACCTGCCTTAATTGGCAGGTCCGTTTTCTATTTGGCGTATTCTATAGCCCTGGTCTCTCTAATTACGTTAACCTTAATCTGACCAGGATAATCCAATTCTGATTCAATCTTCTTCACAATATCTCGAGCAGTATGAATAATTTGTGCCTCTGTAATATCCTCTGGCTTGACCATAATTCTGATCTCTCTACCAGCCTGGATTGCAAAGGATCTCTCAACACCTGGGAACGAATTAGCTATTTCCTCAAGCTTTTCAAGTCTCTTGATATAAGCTTCCAAAGTTTCTCTTCTAGCACCAGGTCTGGCGGCTGAAATTGCATCTGCTGCCTGCACCAGAACTGCCTCAACTGTTTGTGGTTCTACGTCACCATGATGCGCTTCCATACAGTGGAGAACATCTTTAGACTCCTTGTATCTTCTTGCTAAATCGACACCGATAGCCACATGTGGACCTTCTATCTCATGGTCAACAGCTTTGCCTAAGTCATGAAGCAAACCA
This sequence comes from Gudongella oleilytica, assembly GCF_004101785.1. Lineage (NCBI taxonomy): Bacteria > Bacillati > Bacillota > Tissierellia > Tissierellales > Tissierellaceae > Gudongella > Gudongella oleilytica. Next base: position 1,226,633 of record NZ_CP035130.1, on the reverse strand, counting down.
CCTCTTCTTGCTATCTTGACATCAGCCCCTATCTCGGCTGCAATTATACCTGCAAGCTGAGAAACCTCAACCGAATGCTTAAGAACATTTTGCCCATAGCTGGTTCTGTATTTAAGTCGGCCTAAAAGCTTTATGATTTCAGGATGTAGTCCGTGTACAGCAGCATCAAATGCTGCCTGTTCGCCTGCTTCTTTAATGGTATTTTCGACCTCTTTTCTGGCCTTTTCAACCATTTCCTCAATCCTTGCAGGATGTATCCTTCCGTCTACTATCAGCTTCTCAAGTGCTATCCTGGCAACCTCTCTCCTGATTGGATCAAAGCCTGATAGAACTACAGCCTCGGGCGTATCGTCGATTATGAGGTCGATTCCGGTAAGCGTCTCCAAGGTTCTGATATTTCTTCCTTCTCTACCAATGATCCTGCCCTTCATTTCATCATTTGGCAACGCAACTACAGTAACTGTCGTCTCAGCGACATGGTCTGCAGCGACTCTCTGAATTGTCGTAGAAATGATCTCCCTGGCCTTTTTGTCAGCCTCTTCCTTCGCCTTAGCTTCCATTTCTTTAATCATCATTGCAGATTCCTGAACGATTTCTTTTCTTGTTTCATTTAAAAGCAACTCTTTGGCTTCATCAGAGGACAAGCCGGACAGTCTTTCCAGCTCCTGTGTCTGTTTTAGATAAAGTGCATCTACTGCCTCTTCCTTATCTTCAAGGTTTCGCAACTTTTTATTGAGATTTTCTTCCTTCTTCTCAATAGCTTCATTTCTTCTGTCAATGGCTTCTTCCTTGTTTTGAAGCCTTCTCTCAAGCTTTTGGATCTCATTTCTTCTTTCTCTGATTTCCCGCTCGATGTCATTTCTTGATCTGTGAATCTCTTCCTTGGCTTCTAAAAGGAGCTCTTTTTTTCGAGCTTCGCCATCTTTAACAGCATCTTCAGTAATTTTCTTGGCTAATTCTTCAGCATTTTTTATCTTTCCTTCGCCGATGTATCTTCTAATGAAGTATCCAACGAAAACTCCAATAATCAAGCCTGGAATTGCAAAAATTAAAGATTCAATAGGAAACACCTCCAGTTTATTAAGTTTTCAAGTTCCATATATCAATTATACCTAATCTCAATGACCATTAAATGTCTAAATGGCCTTATCATTCCATGGATAATTATCAAGGTTATACCCTTGGATATGAAAATTCCTTCATAGGAATGGGTAAAATCGTATATTTCATATGGTTACATACAACTTAATTTTATTACTTTTGTTGTTTCCTGTCAAGGCATTATACTCACTCAATAGGAGTTACAATGCTTGTATTTCCTGAGTATTCGACTCTATAAGCACTATTGGACAGTGCAGCAAGGTGAGAGTTATGAGTGACCATTATTACTTGTCTGTTGAATATCTCAGATGTTTGTTTTAAGAAGTCTCCAACATTATGGATATATTCCTCGCTGACATGCTTTGCGGGCTCATCAAGAATCAAAGGCCCTGATATTGGAGGCTTGTGAGTTTGCAAAAAAGATATCCTAAGAGCTAATGACACAATATCTACAACCCCTCCCCCTCTGGACTGTTCAGGCTTGGTTTTTAAAAAGAAATCCTTTGTATTGTTAACTACATAGAATTCTGCACTGGCTTTGTTTCGAAGTTCATCCAACTCAATTTGAAACTCCACGGAAGAATCAAAAATATATTGAAGGCATTTAGTTACCAAAGCTTCGATTTGGTTTTTTGCCTGATCCCTTGCAAATTGAGAAGTCATTTGAAATAAGGACATTACTTTTTCGAGTATATCTTGTTCCTCATTGAGATCTTTAAGAACCCTTATCTTTTCATTTCTGATTTCCATCAGTTGATCCCTCTTACCCTCCTGCCTTTCTATCTGCAGTATTAGTTTTCTTGATCTTTCCTTTAATTCATTGATATCCGGGGTCATTTTAATCACCTATTTATTTAGTAAATCATTAGGGAGCATTTCATTCGCTTTCTTTAATAGCTCTTCAATCCTAACCCTAAGTGATTCTATTTCTTTATCAAGATCAGCTGGTTCAACTCCCAGTGTTTTTAACTCTCTAATTATCTGATCCTCCTGATTCTTTAACTGCTCGAGCCTTGCTTCTGCTTTATACTTCAAAGTTTTCGCCTTTTCAAGACTTTCCTTTAAAGTGTTTAACTCCTTTTCATAGTCCATATCATTGACCTCCCAGATGGTTTTTAATTAGGTGTTCTACTGTGTCTTCACTAATATCGCTTAAACAATAAGGGCACTTTCCAATCTCTATAAGCAGATTCCCATATCTTTCTAATAGCATTCTGTGCCTTTCATCGTTGATTTTCAATTCGTTCAATGTGCTGTTGATATTCCGTTTATTATCATCGTATCTGCTCTTGATAGACTTGATCATTAGTTGCCTCTCTGAAAGTGTATTGCATTGATTAATCATATCTTCATTGTTTAGGAAGCTTTCAAGCTTACCCAAGTAATCATTGCCTTTTGCTATACCCTTCATTGCCTCATTGTATTTATTTGATAAATCTATGAGTCTGTTATATCTGGATAGATCTCCTTCAAGAATTCCAACATCCTGTTCTGTCTCATCTGCTGATCTAAGAATATTCAGCCGGTCAGTAAGTCCCTTTTTTTCAGTCAAGACATTCTTATATTCGAAGTAGAATTTGGTCAGAGCTGCCAATCTGGATGTCAAAGAAGACGTTTCAGACTCGATTTTTTGGATATCCTCAATGTGATCGAGCTGACTTGATGCTTTAATCCATGAGCTTCTTTCTTCAAGAAGCTGCTTGAAGTTATTAGACTTACTTTTTAACACTTCATACTTAAAAACCAGGTTGGCTGTATCCTCGATATTTTGCTTTGCATTGTCAATGTCACTTAGCTTGATGAGTGCATCTAACTGGTGATTCTTCTCGATTGATATATCATTCAACGACTTAAAGTAAAACTCAAGCCTGGTTTTTACTTCCAGTAAATTCTCAGCTTCGTTTATCAGAGCAGAGCTTATCATACTCCTATTTCTTAATTCATCAAGATATTCAAATTCCTTGATCTCCTCATTCAACTTGACCAATGCATCTTCGGTTTCCTTTTTTCGAAGGCTGATGCTTCTAATGTCCCTTAGGACGTCTCTCAGTGCATCGTCCAGAAGATTTACTCCAACTAACCTGCCAATTGCATTAGCCCGCGTGGAAGGTTTCTCTGTCAATAGAAAAGGACCCTCAAGCTGTTCTCCCAGGTTGATAGCCGAGCTGGAATCCTGATCAAGGATTATTTTAGTTATACCGGTTGCATCGACGATCTCCTGCGGTACACCAGATCCAATTCCTTCAAATCTCATTTCCTCATCATCCGGATTCAAAAGTACATAACCATTCTTACTCCTGCTTCTGTACCTCTTCAAAGTCGTACCATCGTTGAATTCTATAGTTACACTGCACTCCTTTTCACCTTCTCTGATAAAAAAATCACCGGCTGGCTCATTATAAAGGGCCCACTTCAAGGCTCTGATAACAGCAGATTTACCGGAATCCGAAGGGCCAACTATGACATTAAGCCCTTGTCCTAAGGTAAATACCGATAGACTATGAGATTGAAAATTTTCAATTATTATTTTAGAGATATATTTCATCTTATCACCTGCCTATAGGCTCTTCATTTGAACTGCAACCAGTCTTTTAAGAGCTTCTTCGCGAATTCTCTTAGGGACATTTTCTGCAAAGGCTACCTCAGTAATGAGGTCGTTAATATCAAGCTTTTCGAACTCCAAAGCCGCATCAATAGATTGCTTGAACTCGATTATTCGCTCACTTCTGAACACTCCGTTTTCAAGCACTGTCCTGTCCAATACCTCAGCGCCCGGCTTAGCTGATTCAAGATACAATTCTTCGATTTCGATTGATGATCTGCTAAGCTCAATCAATATGACTTTGGGCATTCTTTCAATTTCCTTCAGGCTATTAGTAACTCTGACAAGACTTCCAGGATTAATGAAATACTTCCCGTCTCGAATTATGGTTTTATACCCTGCATGGTAGTGTCCTGATAGTGTAATATCAGCCTTGGTTTCAATTATATCATCTACAAGCGTATAGGGTATGCCTTTAATAAATGGTTTGTCCAGCAGCATTCCATGAACAACATTGATGGAGTAGTCAGCTTGATCCGCAATATTTTTAAGAATATATGAATTTGGATCAGAGTCAATATCATAAGAATAGGGAACCCCGGAAAGCTGGACGGTAACTCCATTCTTTTCTACAAGTATTGGCGAATCCTTTTCCAGTACCTGCAAAAAATCAAAGCTCCTTAGCAGCCCAAGCATAGTTCTGTCAAGGGTATCAGGGTTATGACCGAATATATCGTGATTTCCACTGACAATAAAAATTGGCTTCTCAATTAGCTTTAGTATCCCGGCAAACCTTGTTACTACCGAAATAGATATGTCAGGTCTATCAAATAGATCACCACCATGGATCACGTAGTCGATATCCTTCTCTTTGACCAATCCTGCGATTTCAGAAAATTTAACTTCAAGAGTTCTGATAAAGTCATCGGTCCTGTTCTTAGGATTTGATCCTCTAATATGTGTATCTGTGAAGTATATAAATCTCATAGCAATCTCCTAACATAAAACCTCCCGTTAAAGGAGGTTTGTTTCATCTATTCTTTAGTGGTTGAGTCATCAATATCTTTGATAAGTCCAAACTTTTGTCTTACCAATTTATCAATTTCCTGATATAGCTTGGGATTCTCTCGAATGAAATCCTTTGCATTCTCGCGACCCTGGCCTAACTTTTCGTCATTATAGCTATACCATGACCCTGATTTTTGAATGATTCCAGCCATAACTCCAGTATCTAGAAGACTTCCTTCTCTGGAAATACCCTGACCATACATTATGTCGAATTCCGCTTGTTTAAATGGGGGTGCTACCTTGTTTTTTACAACCTTTACCCGTGTTCTGTTACCTACGACTTCATCGCCTTGTTTAATAGAGTCGATCCTTCTGACATCAAGACGAACACTGGCATAGAATTTTAGTGCTCTTCCTCCTGAGGTCGTCTCTGGATTCCCAAACATTACCCCAACCTTTTCTCTAAGCTGATTGATGAAAATACAAGTAGTATTGGACTTACTAATAGCTCCGGCAAGCTTTCTAAGGGCTTGTGACATTAGCCTTGCCTGAAGTCCGACGTGCGAATCTCCCATTTCACCTTCAATCTCTGCCCTCGGAACAAGAGCTGCCACAGAGTCTATGACAATGACATCCACTGCACTGCTCCTGACTAGTGCTTCTGTTATCTCAAGCGCCTGCTCCCCGGTATCTGGTTGTGAGATGACAAGATTCTCGATGTCGACTCCCAGTTTTTTAGAATATCCAGGGTCAAGAGCATGCTCAGCGTCTATGAAAGCTGCTATCCCGCCATTTTTTTGAGCCTCGGCAATAACATGCAGGGCTATGGTAGTCTTACCAGATGATTCAGGCCCATATATTTCGATTATCCTGCCTCTTGGTACACCGCCAATTCCCAGTGCAATATCCAGATCAAGAGATCCTGTGGATATGTACTCCATGTTCATTTGAGCGCCTTCTCCAAGCTTCATTATCGAGCCTTTTCCAAATTGCTTTTCGATTTGGCTTAATGCCAGGTCAAGAGCTTTCTTTCTTTCATTGATGTCTGTCATAATAATTCCAGTTAAACTGGATTCACCCCTTTCTGTGTCTCGAACATTAGTTCTATATATTAATGTTACACTATTGACGACATCTAGTCAACGGATTATTCAAAAATTTGTGCAGATTAGCCAGTGCAAGACTTGCAGCTTTTTCCTGTATAGCTTGTCTGTCACCTGTAAAGATCCTTTCAAAAATCTCCACTCTTGTCTTGTCCGCTACACATATATATACTAGTCCTATCGGTTTTCCTTCGCCTGTGGAAGGCCCGGCAAAGCCTGTGGTAGATATTGCAATGTCAACATCTTTACGATTCAAAAGACCTTTAGCCATTTCGACTGCAGTTTCCGAACTCACAGCGCCGTATTTTTCGAGCGTATCTTCACTTACATTAAGATCTCTTACCTTAGACGCTTCAGAGTATGCAATTATGCCGGATATAAAATGTCTTGAGGCTCCTGGGATTTTGGTAATACGCCTTGTAATTTCACCTCCAGTAACTGATTCTGCAACTGCCAGGTTGAGATTCTTATCTTCAAGCCTATTTAGTACAGCCTCTTCGATTGTTATATTGTCAAATCCATAGATACTGTCTCCAAGCCTTTCCGACAGTCTTTCTATCAGGATTTTCGAATTTCGTTCCAGTAGTTCCTTATCATATCCCTTTCCTACGATCTTTATTTCGACTGTACCCAGACTTGCATAAGTATTAACAGTAAAGTCAGGAATATTGATATCCATTTCTCTAAGGATCTCTTCCAGAGCTGACTCCCCTATGCCTATAGTGTTTATGGAGCGTATTGAAATATGAAGGTCGTCTTTAATCAATTCTGTTACAAAGCCCTCAAACATGGGAATCATTTCACGAGGTGGACCAGGAAGAAGTACTATAAGTTTTCCTTCATGCTTTATAAATATGCCAGGTGCGGTACCCTTAAGATTAGGTATGAATTCTGTTCCCTCAGGCTTCCTGGCTTGTTTCAGATTGTTCGATGGCATTGGTCTGTTGGAGTAAGTAAAAATATTCTTAATCTGCTCCTCGACAGAGATATCAGAAATCATGCTACGACCTAATACCCGGGCAATAGTCTCTTTAGTTAAGTCATCCTCAGTTGGTCCAAGCCCCCCGGTTAGAATTATTAAATCTGATCTGTCGACCGCAATCGAAAAAACACTGGACAGCCTCACTGGGTCATCGTCAACTGATGTATGATAGCAAACCTCCAAGCCCATCTCTGAAAGACGTTTTGAAAGATAGACTACATTGGTGTTTACTATACTTCCCAGCGTGATTTCAGTCCCCACAGCGATTATCTCTGTAATCATTCTTTTCCACCTACCTGTCTCCTGAACTGAGAATATGATAATTCTTAATAATATAGTCGGCACCAGATATTATAGTCAATACGAGTGCAAGATAGAGCATAAAAACATCCATCGGAATACCGAGATAGCTAAATGGAAAGTTATTTAACAGCAACAGAATTATTGCTGTGAGTTGAGATATGGTTTTAGCCTTTCCCCACTTGCTTGCTGCTATGGTAATGCCCTCAGAGGCTGCAATTATTCTGAATCCGCTTATTGCAAACTCTCTGGCAATTATTATAATCACTACCCAGGCTGGAACCTTACCAGCACTTACGAGTACTATAAGGGCAGCCGCAGCCAATACCTTATCTGCAAGAGGATCTGCAAACTTACCAAAATTCGTGATGAGGTTTCTGGACCTTGCAATGTGGCCATCAAGAGCATCTGTAAATGAAGCTATTATAAATATTGATGCTGCCAGATAATTGCTGAAGGGTATATCAAGATAAAATACGACAACAAATACAGGTACCATCAAAACCCTTAAGAGGGTGATCTTATTAGCAAGATTCATCTCTAAGCTCCCCAATCAAATCATATTCCAAGAACTCAACTGCCTGAGCCTTAACTATTTCCCCCAACTCCAGCTCTCTATTGCTCTTTACATAAAATACTCCATCTATTTCAGGGCTATCCATATAGCTTCTTCCAACATAAAGTCCCTCTTCAGCAAACTCTTCGATCATAACATCATAAAAATTTCCTACTTTGTTACTCATAAGCTCTTCAGAAATTTTCATTTGAAGTTCCATGATCCTCTCTCTGCGTTGCTCCTTTATTGCATCATCGATTTGGTTAGGTAAGGAGAATGCAGGTGTACTCTCTTCACGTGAGTAAGCAAAGACACCAAGTTTATCAAATCTAACTTCTTCCACAAAATTACATAGCTCATTGAAATCTTCCTCAGTTTCCCCCGGGAATCCGACGATAAAGGTTGTCCTGAGAATTAAACCCGGCAATTTGCTTCTAAGTTTTGTTATTGTATCAGTGATTTCCATTCTCGTAGTCCTTCTATTCATAAGCTTAAGTATTCTGTCACTTGCATGTTGAAGAGGTATATCAAGGTATTTGGCTACCTTTTTATTTCTTTTTATGCTATCAATAAGTTCGTCGTTTATGTTATCCGGATAAACATAGAGTAGTCTGATGAGTTCAACACCCTCAACAGAATTCAGTCTGTCCAGAAGATATCCCAATTTATACTCATCATAAAGATCTATTCCATAATCTGATGTATTCTGTGCAATGAGTATTATCTCCCGCACGCCTTTTTCTGCTAGATCAGAGGCCTCCTCAACTATGTCTTCAATCCTTCTGCTCCTGTGTCTTCCTCTAATCTGTGGTATTATGCAGTATGTGCAGAGGTTGTCACAGCCTTCTGATATCCTAACATATGCCACAGGGCTTGTTACTTCCCTATCAATTCTCTCGAGATATTCTGAGTTAATATTATCTGTTGAAATTATTCTTTCACCCTTGTTTATTCCTTCCAGTACTGCATTTAGATATTTAATATTCCCGGTTCCAATAACTGCATCTACCTCAGGCAACTCCTCTAAAAGCTCCTTAGAATAGCGTTGAGCCATGCATCCTGCCAGGATCAGTCCTTCACAATTGCCTCCGACTTTATATTGTGCCATAGATAAAATGGTATCTATTGATTCTTCTTTAGCTGCCTCAATGAATCCGCAGGTGTTCACAATAATAATATTAGCTTCTTCGGGTTCATTTACATATTCAAAGCTTCTTTTATCAAGTATTCCCTGCATAAGCTCAGAATCAACCTCATTCTTTGAGCACCCCAATGTCACTATGTTTACTTTCTTTCTACTCATCTGCAGTCTCCCATTCTTCAAGTTCTGTTTCAGTTATTAATACTTTTCTTGGTTTGCTACCTTCGTAGCCTCCAACGACCCCTCTTTCCTCCATATCATCAATAAGTCTTGCAGCTCGGGCGTATCCAATCTTTAGCTTTCGCTGTAAAAGCGATATCGATGCTACTCCCTCTGCAACAACAAGCTTAATAGCTTCAGGCAGAAGATCATCTCCTTCATCATAGCTTACCTGTTTTGTATTCTGAACTACATCCAGTATGTTCTCATCATAATTGGGCATATTTTGCTCCTGCAGGTATTCAACTACCTTTTCAACCTCGTTGTTGGATATAAATGCACCTTGGAGCCTTACAGGCTTGGAATAGCTCGATGGATAAAACAGCATATCTCCCTGACCAAGAAGCTTCTCTGCACCAGCCATATCCAGGATAGTTCTGGAATCAACCTGCGAAGATACTGCAAAACTGATTCTGGAAGGTATATTAGCTTTTATCGTCCCAGTAATGACATCCACTGATGGTCTTTGAGTAGCCACGATAAGATACATACCAGCAGCTCTTGCCATTTGGGCAAGGCGGGCAATATAATCCTCTATCTCCTGTGCCGCAACCATCATAAGGTCAGCTAACTCATCAATTATTATCAGTATCTTAGGCAACTTATCCCCATCGGTTGAATGCTTTTCATTATATGATTGTATGTCTCGGACATTACTCTTTGCAAAGAGCTTGTAACGCCTCTCCATCTCACCAACTGCCCAGTTGAGTGCAAAAGCCGATTTCTTAGCATCAGTTACAACCGGGATGAGCAAATGCGGGATACCGTTATATACACTCAACTCTACTACCTTCGGGTCAATCAAAAGCATTTTCAGATCTTCAGGCGAGCTTTTATAGAGTAGCCCCATAATTATTGTATTTATACAAACGCTCTTTCCGGATCCGGTGGCACCAGCAATTAAAAGATGAGGCATTTTATCAATGGTCGAAATTACGACATTTCCAGTGATATCTTTCCCAAGGACAAGAGGGATGTCTGACTTTGAATCGGCAAACTCTTTAGATTGGATCAATTCTTTGAATAATACCATATCCTTTGTCTTATTTGGTACCTCGATACCTACTGCTGCCTTGCCTGGAATTGGCGCCTCTATCCTGATATCCGATGAAGCAAGGCTCAGCGAAATATTGTCTGACAGTGATACGATCCTGCTTAGTTTGATCCCAGGGGCAGGAGAAAGCTCGTAGCATGTAATTGTAGGTCCTACGTTTATGTGTGATACTTTAGCCTCTATGCCGAAGTTTCTCATCGTTTCTTCTATTATTCTCGCATTATTCAGGATGTCTTTCCTATTGTTCCCTTCTGCCTTGGGGGCTGGGGATTGAAGCAAGCTAATGGGTGGAGTCTTGTAATAAATTTTTACGACTTTTTCTTGTTTTTCCTTTATTTCCGAGTCTATAGTCTGAGCTTCCTTAACTAGTTGGTCCTTTGGTATTTTAGGTAGTGATTCTTTCTTTTCTTTCTCAATACCATCTGGGTGTTGTTGGTTTTTAGTGTAATCACTGATTCTTATTACCTCAGTTTTTTCTTCCAGAAATCGGTCCGGATTTACAGGAGCCTGTTTTTTTGCTGCAGTCTCCTTGACTTGCTCAACAGGCTTTATTACCTTTATGCTTCTGGCCTTTCCCAATACTTCCTTTACCGTGAGATTTGTAATTATCAACAAGCTGGCTGTTATCGAAAAAGCCAGTACTACATAAGTACCGACAGAACCAAAGAGTTTGTAGAAAAAGAATCCGAAGAAGCTTCCTAAAACTCCTCCTCCTCTATTGGCGCGGGACAATTCCAGCCCTGATTTTATCCTGTCAATAAGGCTTGAAGAGTCCATGTTTATTCCATCGAGAACTATAAGGAAGCTTAAGAATATAATTATCAATGCTACAAGTATCCTAAGCTGGATCCTGTCAAATCTTTCCATCAACAGTATTATTCCAGATCCAATTATAAATAGAGGAAAAAAATATCCCCCAAAACCCATCAACGAAAATGTAGTGCCATTTATTATCTCCCCAATAATACCCATTTTCAAGCTGAACAGACTAAACAGCATGACAACTCCTACTCCTATGACGAGTATACCTATAATGTCCAATCCTAATTTATCAACTGTTGCTTTTTTTGATTTTATGTTATTGTCTATGGGCTTAGCGTTTTTCCTCATAATGTCACGTATAATCCAATTAACCTCTTTAATAGAGGGGGTTGGATTATTTCTCCTTTCTCCCAAATTATTTGGGGATTATCTATTACTCCGTTATTATAATGATAAAGCACTGTGGATTTGTTTCTATTTTGCTACAGCTTTGACTGTTTTGAGGTGACTCAGACCACAGCTTTTCGTCTTCACTGGTAATTGGTTAGTTAACGCTTTGACGTTTGTATTTACGTGATTACATGGCCGGAAACCTTGTGGAAAACAACAGTGCTAAATATTATTAAAGGAGGTATTTCTAATGTTCTATGTCGGAATCGACATCTCTAAGTTCAAACACGACTGTTTCATTGTTACTGAAGCAGGCGAGGTTGTTTGTGATTCTTTTTCTATCAAGAACGATTCTGATGGATTTACAGAACTCTTATCTGTTCTAGATTCTCTTTATCCTAAAGAGAATGTAAGAATAGGGTTTGAATCTACTGGTCATTATGCTTTAAACCTGAAGTTGTTCCTCGAAAAAGCCCACTACAGCTTCATGGAATTTAACCCTGTTCTTCTCTCAAAGTTTAACAAGTCTCAGTCTTTAAGGCGTACCAAAACGGATGCAATTGATTCCATATCCATTGCCCGCTGGCTTATGACGGTTGATTACAAACCCTATCCAATAGGATTTTATCATACCTATGCGCTTAAGTCATTAACTCGTCTTCGTGACTCTCTTGTTAAACAGAGAAGCTTTTACATGGTTAAGATTACAAATGTCCTTGATCACGTCTTTCCTGAGTTTAAGCCATTTTTCAATAATCGGTTTAGCAAGACTGCTATCTACCTTTTAGATAATTATGGTTCTGCCAAAAGTATTGCTAATATGAATACTAGGTCCTATGATGCTTTACGCAGTATTTCCAGAGGAAAATTCTCTATGCAAAAATTTATAAAGCTAAAAGAATTGGCCAAGAATACCGTTGGCTGCGATCATGAACTTTTTACTTGCCAATTGAATAGTCTGCTATCTTTGTATAAACAATTAGCAAATGAGGTAGACTCTCTTGAAAGTCAAATTGAATCTTTAATCGTTGAAATTGATCCCAAAACTTTATCTATACCTGGGATTGGCCCTCTGTCAGCAGCTGTTATATATGCTGAATATGGTGATTTATCTAGATTTAATTCCCCTGCTCAGATGCTTTCTTTTGCTGGGCTTGAACCAGGTTATTATCAATCAGGGACGTCGGAACATGGTGGAGGTATGGTTAAAAGAGGTTCTTCCCATCTTCGCTACACCTTGATGAATCTATGTATTCCATTGATTCAATACAACATGACATTTGCTGAGTACTACCACAAAAAGCGTAATGAAGGTAAATCACACCGTGTGGCATGTTCTCATCTTGTCAAGAAATTGATTCGAGTCATCTTTACTCTTGAAAAGAATGGAATTGATTTTGATCCAACAAAACTTCGCTGATTGTGTAGTGGCGATCAGTAACACTAAAGTCTGATTGCTTTTTGAAATGATCTATCAAAAGGCTTGTTTGGTATGCCCATTTTTGTTTCATCATATTTCTAAAAAAATCATTGACTTTTAATAGTTAGTCACCTCTAATTGTTTACAAATCCCATAACGATGGTCAATATCCCAAGAACCCAAAGATAGTATGAGAAATACTTGAGCTTATTGTTATTTAAGAGCTTTATCAGAGCCTTTATTGCAAAGACACCAGTAACAGCTGAGAGTATGACACCAAGGACCAATTGTCCGTTTATAAAAGCCCCTCCTCCTTCAGCTACGTCCTTCATGCCTAATAAAAATGCTCCAAATGTTGCAGGTAAAGCTAGTAAAAATGAAAACTCAGTCGCAACTGGTTTTTTCAAACCTCTGAATAGTCCGCCTACTATCGTCGAGCCAGATCTTGATATACCGGGAATAATTGCAATCCCCTGGAAAATCCCTATAAGGACGGCATCAAGCAATCTTACATCCTTCACATCCTTGCCTTCGTTTCCTTTTTTTTCGGCAATCCATAGAAGAAATCCAGTCACAATGAATGCAACACCTATCGGAATTATTGATGTGTAAAGAGATTCAAAAAAGTCCTTGAAGGTCAAGCCAATCAATGCAGTAGGGATAGAGCCGATGATGATTAGTAGCCCAAACCACTGATGCCTGGTAAGCTTATGGACTCTTTTACCTTTTATTAACGATCCAATAAGCCCTATGAACTCATAAATTATTCTTGCAATATCCTTGAAATACACAATAAATATAGAAATCAAAGTACCAAAATGCAGCATCTCTGTGAAAAAGAGATTCCCTTCCTTTATGTCGAACAAGTACTGTAATAATGCAAGGTGACCAGAACTGCTAATTGGTAGAAACTCTGCTATACCTTGAAATATTCCCATGACTATAGCCTCAAACCAACTCAATTTATGTATCCTCCCTATGCTTGTTAATCTTAATTATATCACAATCTGAGAACATTAATTATAATCTGGCCGTAGAGGTTAACATCGTCTTACAGGCCTGTGTGGCCAAATCCATTCTTACCTCTCTCAGTATCATTAAGCTCTTCTACCAGTTCAAAATCAATTTTTTCATACTTGCAGAGCACCATTTGCGCAATTCTGTCGCCGTGTTTTATCTCAAATGGCTCGGTGCCAAGGTTTATTAGTATGACCTTTATCTCTCCACGGTAATCACTGTCAATGGTTCCTATCCCGTTGGCAAGGGATATTCCATTGTTTATTGCAAGACCACTCCTGCCTCTTATTTGAGCCTCATACCCCTCTGGGATCTCTGCGAATAATCCGGTTGGGACAAGGTATCTCTCAAGTGGCTTAAGAATAACAGGCTCGTTCAAATTAGCCATAAGATCCACCCCGGATGCACCCGGTGTTTTATACTCAGGTAAGCGTAGGCTTCCCTTGTTTACAATCCTTACATTCATTGGCTCATCTCTCCTCCCGTCAAAATAGAAGCAAGCTCTTTCTCAAAAGCACCTTTGTTTTTAACATTGCCGACATAGGAAATATTTAAATGGTTCCAATCGATATATTTGTCGATCACTCTAATGACCGAATCCATGTCAACATCGTTTATCTGCTTCATTACATCTTCTGGTGTCTCTATCTTTTTATCGTGAAGAAGACACTTGCCCATTTCATACATTTTATTGAAAGAGCTCTCAAGACTTAAAATATAACTTCCCTTCAGGTGCTCCTTTGACTTGTTAAGCTCGACTTCACTGATATACTCCTGTTTTATCCTAACCAATTCAGATCTTAATAGCTTTGCAACCCGATATACTTGTTCGGTATTAAGAGCCAGATAGATAGATAACATACCAGCACCATTATATGAGGTTATGGAAGATTCTATATTATAAACGAGCCCAAGGTTCTCTCTGATTTCCTGAAATAATCTTGAACTCATCGTTCCACCAAGTATGTTATTTACAACCATAAGGGGGAAGATGTCCTCCGAATAAGTCGATGGTCCTGTAAAACCAAGGCAAACATTCATTTGCTCAATATCCTTGATGAATCCGTCAAGCTTAAATGTTGGTGAGTAGTCGTATGAAGGAGTTACAAAATTGTTCAAAGAGAAATTATTTGAATTAAAGCTTCCGAATTTTTCATTAAGCAAGTTATAGGCTTCCTTCTCGTCAAGGTTTCCTGCAGCTGCTATTACCATTCTCTTGGGTTTATACTTTTCATAAAAGTATTTCACGATCTGATCCCTTGTGAATGATTTTACAGTTTTCTCAGTTCCCAGTATAGGCATTGCCAGGCTCATTTTGTCATAAAGCAGCTCATTCAAGAGCTCGAAGGCGAGATCCTCCGGAAAGTCCTGATACATGTTTATCTCTTCGATTATTACACCCTTTTCTTTCTCGATCTCATTTTCATCGAAGGTTGAGTTATTCAGCATATCACTTAATACATCAACTGCAATCGGCAGATGCTCGCTAAGCACCTTTGCATAATAGCATGTGTGTTCCTTGCTTGTGAAGGCATTGATCTGCCCCCCGATATCATCTATTGCTTCAGCAATCTGTCTTGCGCTGCGGTTTTTGGTCCCCTTAAAAAGCATATGTTCAATAAAATGAGACACACCATTATTATTTTTATCTTCATAAAATGAGCCGCTTTCAATAATGATGCCAAGAGTTATCGAATTTAAATAAGGAACCCTTTGCATAATAGTCCTTATTCCGTTATCTAAAGTTCTGATTTTAAACATCTATTCCTCCGAAAAATTAGTCTATACCACTATTTTAACAGTTTAGTGACTGGTTTTAAACAGAAATAAACATGAACCGAATCGGTTCATGTCTCATCTCTACTTATCTTCAGTATTTTCCTTTGGAGGTTCGTCCTTTAGAAGAACTTTCCTTGATAGGTTTATTCTTCCCTGACTATCGATTTCCATTACTTTAACGGTTATCTCATCGCCAACCTTGACTACATCCTCCACCTTATTCACTCTTTCCTTCGCGAGCTGTGAAATATGGACAAGCCCTTCCTTACCATTAAGCACTTCAACAAAAGCTCCAAAGTTCATAATTTTCGTAACCTTACCAGTATATATCTCACCAGCTTCAACTTCCTTGACTATATCCATGATCATCTGGATTGCTTTCTTAGCTCCCTCTCCGTCATTGGACACAATAGCCACTCTTCCATCGTCCTCAATATCTATTTTGACACCTGTTTCATCTATGATCCTGTTGATGACCTTGCCCCCTGGGCCTATAATGTCTCTGATCCTATCAGGATTGATCTGAAGAGTGTGGATCCTTGGTGCGTATGGAGAAAGCTCAGTTCTCGGAGTCTTGATTGTCTCTTCCATTTTATCGAGGATATATAACCTTCCTATCCTGGCTTTTTCAAGAGCTTCCTTAAGGATTGGCTCATCGATACCGGGTATCTTGATGTCCATTTGGATTGCAGTTATCCCACCTCTTGTCCCTGCTACCTTGAAGTCCATGTCTCCCAAATGGTCCTCCAAACCCTGGATGTCTGTCAGGATGGCTACCTTATCCTCATTCTTTATTAGTCCCATTGCTATTCCAGCTACCGGTGCCTTTATTGGAACCCCTGCATCCATGAGCGCCAGGGTACTACCACAAACACTTGCCTGGGATGTGGAACCATTAGAGCTCAATACCTCTGATACAAGTCTAAGGGTGTAAGGAAACTCACTTTCGGGAGGAATTACAGGCTCCAGTGCTCTTTCGGCAAGAGCTCCATGTCCTATTTCTCTTCGCCCCGGGCCTCTCATTGGTCTGGTTTCCCCCACTGAAAATGCAGGGAAATTGTAGTGGTGCATATATCTCTTTGATTCCTCTTCACCTAAACCGTCAATTATCTGAACGTCTCCTGATGCACCGAGTGTTGCTATAGTAAGGACCTGAGTCTGTCCTCTGTTGAAAAGACCTGAACCATGGGTCCTTGGGAGTAGCCCTACTTCCGAACTGATTGGTCTTATTTCATCAAGACCTCTGTTATCGGGTCTCTTGCCTTCCTCGGTTATCAGCTTTCTAACCTGCTCCTTAATTATCTTATCAAGTACATCCGCAATATCCTTCTGTTTATCGGGAAATATCTCAAGTACAGCTTCAGTTGTTTCCTCCTCGACAGCACTTACCTTATTATCTCTCTCAGCTTTATCGACAGTATTCAATGCTTCAGCCAGCTTTAAGGTTGCAAACTCTCTTACCTTTGATTCAACCTCTGGATCAGGGTTGAAAAGCTGATAATGGACTTTCTCCTTGCCACATTCTTCGACTATTCCATCGATGAAATGACAAATCCTCTTGACTTCTTCATGCCCAGCCAGTATAGCCTTAAGCATTGTCTCCTCAGTTATGAACTGAGCACCTGCTTCAACCATCATGATCGCATCCTTTGTTCCTGAGACGACCAGGTGAAGTTCAGATCTTTCTCTTTGCTCGCTGTTGGGATTAATCACGATTTGTCCATCAATTAATCCAACAAGTACTGAACCCGTCGGCCCTTGGAATGGGATATCAGAAATGGACAAAGCTATAGAAGATCCTATCATGGCCACAATTTCAGGACTCGTATCCTGGTCTACACTCATTACTGTTGCAACTACCTGGACGTCATTTCTAAAGCCATCAGGGAACAATGGTCTAATTGGTCTGTCTATTAAACGTGAAGACAAAATTGCCTTCTCACTTGGTCTTCCCTCTCGCTTGATAAATCCACCTGGAATCTTTCCAACAGCATAAAGTTTCTCTTCATAATCACAGCTTAATGGAAAGAAGTCAATGCCCTCTCTTGGTTTTTTTGATTGCGTTGCCGTAACTACAGTAACTGTGTCACCATACTGGACCATGCAGGCACCACTGGCTTGTTCGGCCAGCTTCCCTACTGTTACTGTCAATTCCTTCCCGGCAAGCATATAATGGAATTTTTTCTCCATAAAATACCTCCTCTTGATTTCTATATGTCAATACATTTGTGTCTACTTTGTTGTATGTCTTATAAGACTTCCTTAGCATAATAAACTAATAGAGCGGGATAACCCGCTCTAATTAACCTCTGATACCTAGTTTCTCAATTAAAGAACGATATCTCTCAATATCTTTGTTCTGCAAATATCTGAGAAGATTTCTTCTTTGTCCTACCATTTTTAGAAGGCCTCTTCTTGAGTGATGATCTTTCTTGTGGGATTGCAAATGCTCATTAACTGAATTGATTCTGTGTGTAAGCAGAGCTATTTGAACCTCTGGAGAGCCAGTGTCCCCTTCATGCATTTTGTACTGCTCGATGATTCGATCCTTTTCAATCTTGTTTAACATTTATTGCACCTCCAAAAATATTTGTCCACCGATTGCCGCGCACTCGCCGAGGTACGAAAAGCTCAGCAACGGTACTCCTTAACATGGAAATTATATCACAAGTCATATCAATTGTAAATTGGATTTTGATCTGACATAAGCTATGTCCTCTTGCATTTTTCTCTTCAGATCCTCAGCACTGTCAAATTTGATTTCAGGCCTTATATACTCCATGAAGAATACCTCAATTTCAAGCCCATAAATAGACTGATCAAAGTCAAGGATAAATGTTTCCACCTTTAACTCCTGTTCGCTAAAGGTTGGATTTGTGCCTACATTTGTGGCACTAGGGTAATACCTGCCGTTTACTCTGGTAATCGTTCTATATACGCCTTTCCTTGGGACTACATACTTACAGGCTGGCTTCATATTAGCAGTTGGTACGCCAAGGTGCTTGCCAAGCCCCTTACCGTTTACTACTTCTCCCACTATGCCAAAAGGTCTGCCAAGAAGCCTATTGGCGTCCTTGATGTTACCCTCAGAGAGCAAGTGCCTTATTAACGTACTGCTTACAATTTCATCTTTATAGTAGACAGGCTCAACTACCCTGACTTGTATTCCCAGCCTCTTGCCTATGTCCCTTAGCATTCCCACATTCCCAGAGGCCTTATGACCAAATCGATAGTCTGTTCCTACAACCACAAGTGAGCAATTGAGCTTATTTATTAATATCTCCTTAACGAAGTCCTCAGGTGAAAGATTCATAATATGCTCATCAAACCTCATTGTGTATAGATTACGTACACCTAGTTTTTCCAAAAATTCATTTTTTTGAGAATTTGTACTTAGAAGTCTTGGCCCATTGCCATAGACGAAGGATTTAGTGTGGTTCTCAAAAATAAGCATGGACGGCTTCAAATCTTTTTCCTTTGCCTGCTCCAGCATTATTTCGATCAACTTTTGATGCCCGATATGGACTCCATCGAAGTTTCCTAGTGCAATAGCAGTATTGAACATGGTTTCATTAGTATTGTCCACATTGATTATTTTCATAGTAGTCACCTTGCAAGCACCTTTTCCATTTTCAATGACAAATCGCTTCCTTCTCCCGAAAGTATTCCTATACCAACAAACTTATTACCCGAATACACTCTTAACGGTGTGAACCTTGGTAAATCATTATGTCTTGGACTTACCTTTGAGGTAAGCCCATTTACTAGCTTATCAAATCTATCACTGTCAAGCTCCACAGCCTTCAGATGTGATAACGCTTTATCCAGTGGGGTTATTATTTTCTCTAAATCGTCTTTGTTGAAGTCTTTTAGGGTCTCAATACCCAGCGAATCATTGATCAAAAAACCTCCAGCCTGAGTTCTCATAAGGAAGCTCATGTGGCCAAATGTCCCTAAAGCATCTCCGATATCATCGCAAATCGTTCTTATATATGTCCCCTTTGAACACTTGGTTCTGAAAATTATCCTCTGATTTTCCAGAATATTAAGGATCTCCATCTCATATATCTCAATCTCTCTCGATTGTCTATCCATAACGAGTCCCTGCCTGGCAAGCTCATATAACTTCTTCCCCTCTACTTTCCTTGCAGAGTACATTGGTGGTATCTGATGGATCTTACCCCTATAGTTACTGAAGACAATATTGATCTTTGACTCATCAACTGTTATTTCTGATGAATCCAAAACAGTACCTGTTGAATCCAGGGTATCTGTCTTTGATCCCAATGTTAGCTCTCCGATGTATTCTTTCCGGGTGTCAGTAAGGTACTCTGCAATTCTGGTGCCCTTCCCTATACAAACTGGCAGTACTCCTGAGGCCATTGGATCGAGAGTGCCAGTATGTCCGATTTTCTTTATGCCTAATAGTTTTCTGAAAAAGTGTACTGCATCGTGGGAGGTCATCCCTGCAGGTTTAAAGAAATTAACAACTCCGTCCACAAGATCACCTGTCATTCTATGTGTCTTTTAATCTCTTCAGAAATAAGTGCAGCTGCTTCCTCCAATGTTGCAGAGATAGTGCACCCCGATGCCCGGATATGGCCGCCTCCGCCAAATGCCCCACATATTTTATTGGCATCGATCGGATCTTTTGTCCTGATGCTTGCCTTTATAAGGTTTTCATCAAATTCTTTTAATATACATGCTGCTTCAACAGATTCTGTGTCTCTTAAAAATTCAACTATCCCTTCAGTATCCTCCATGGAAGCACCAGTTTCCTCAAGCATTCTCCTGGAAACTTTTACAACAGCTCCCTTACCCTCAAACATAAGCTCCATTTCTGCCATTGCCCTTGAAAATAATCTGGTACGTTTGAGACTCCTTGTCTGATACAGTCTCTTATTTATTTCATAACCATTGATACCAAGGTCATACAAGCTTGCAGCAATCCTGTGAGTACTGGCAGTTACACTCTGATATGAGAATCTGCCGGTGTCTGTAGTTATAGCAGTATACAGGCAGGTTGCAATTTCTTCATCAATTGGCAGGTTAAGATCCTCAATTATTTCGAAAACAAGCTCCCCGGTGGATGATGCTTTGGGATCAACTAATAAAATATCTCCAAACATAGTATTGCTTACATGGTGGTCGACATTTGCAACGATTTTGGCATCATCAATAAGTTTTTGGTTCTCACCAAGTCTGGTTAGATCGCTGCAATCCAGAACAATCAATAAATCCAGTTTATCTCTTAGTTCACCGTATCCTGAAAGTCTTTCAATCCCCGGGAGAAAATTGTAGTCCTCTGGTATGATATCAGGCTTAATGAAATCAACCTTCTTTCCTAATTGGACAAGAGACATACCCAAGCCCAATACTGAGCCTAGATTGTCTCCGTCGGGATTAATATGAGAAACAACTGCAATATAAGCGCTGTTATCTATCGCCTTTAACAACTCGTTTTTTTCACTATTCATCGCTATCAGCTTCTCTTTCATGCATGCCATTATTGACCTCATCGATCAACTTTAACATATGGATAGCATGTTCAATGGTTTCGTCGAGATAAAACAAAGGTTCGGGAACATGTCTGAGATCGATCCGCCTGCCAATCTCTTTTCTGATAAAGCCTTTGGCACTTTCCAGTCCCTTAATTGTATTCACTTTTTCTTCCTCATTGCCTAAAACAGATATATATATCTTAGCAAATTTTAAGTCCTTTGTAACATTTACTCTGTTAACACTTGGCATCCCACTTATTCTTGGATCCTTTATTTCACTTAACAAAAGATCTGAAACGACCTTTCTAACTTCTTCAGAGATCCGGTTGATCCTCTTGTCGTTCATCTATCACACCTCTAATCTATTTCTACTTCCTTCATAAGATACGCCTCAAGGTTGTCGCCTTCCTTGATGTCGTTGAAATTATCGAGACCAAGTCCGGCTTCAAAGCCCGTCAGTACTTCTCTTGCATCATCCTTGAACCTCTTAAGGGATGACACTGACCCATCGTAAATTACGATGTCATCTCTGAGAAGCCTAATTTTTGCATTTCTTGTAATTTTCCCACTAACCACGTAGATTCCAGCAATAGTATTTCCATTTGGAAGCCTGAAGGTAGCCCTTACCTGAGCTCTGCCAAGGACTTCTTCAACAATCTTAGGTGCATGCATTCCCTTTACAGCTGCCTGTATATCCTCTATTGCCTCGTATATAATTCTATAGGTCCTTACATCGACATTCTCTTTCTTGGCAACCTCGATTGCATTGAGATTTGGTCTGACATTGAACCCGATTACGATTGCATTTGAGGCTGAAGCAAGCATTATGTCAGTTTCTGTTATACCACCTACTCCACCATGGATCAGATTTACCCTTACCTCATCTGTGTCCAGCTTTTTTAGTGATTGGTTAAGTGCTTCTATAGACCCTCTGACGTCTCCTTTTACGATTATGTTGAGGTCCTTGACCTCACCCATCTTTATTCTTTCAAATAAATCGTCAAGTGATACCTTTGAAGATTGCTTCATTTGAACTTCTCTCAGTTCATTTTTTCTAAGATCGGCGAGGTGTCTTGCTTCCTTCTCCGTTTCAACTGCGAAAAGTTGGTCACCGGCATTTGGAACCTCTGAAAGGCCAAGTATCATGACAGGAATAGAAGGTGTAGCATTTTTTACCTTCCTGCCTTTTTCGTCGAGCATAGCCCTGATCCTTCCACTGGATGTACCAGAAACGACCATATCACCCACTACCAATGTGCCTTTTTGTACAAGTACTGTTGCCATAGGACCCATTCCCTTGTCCAACTGAGCTTCAATTATCGTTCCAACGGCTTTTCTGTTTGGATTAGCCTTAAGCTCCTGCATGTCAGCCACGAGAAGTATCATCTCCAAAAGCTCTTCGATACCGAGCTTCTTAAGAGCGGATACTGGAGCAATGATTGTATCTCCACCCCAATCCTCAGGGACAAGACCGTTATCAGACAGCTCCTGCTTGACCCGATCCATATTGGCGCTAGGTTTATCGATTTTGTTAACAGCAACGATTATTGGTACTCCTGCTGCTTTAGCGTGTGATATCGCCTCTATGGTCTGTGGCATTACTCCATCATCAGCTGCTACTACAAGTATTGCAATATCTGTTACCTTAGCTCCTCTTGCTCTCATAGAGGTAAAAGCCTCATGACCTGGAGTATCCAGGAACACGATCTTTCTATTGTTGATATTCACAGCATATGCTCCTATGTGCTGAGTTATCCCCCCAGCTTCCTTGTCAGTTACATTAGTATGCCTGATCGCATCAAGAAGTGAGGTTTTACCATGGTCAACGTGACCCATTACAGTTACGACAGGCGGTCTTGATTGCAGGTCCTTCGGGTCGTCCTCAAAATCCAGAAGCTCAGCTTCTGTTTTTTCTACAACTGGTTCCAACAACTTAGCCTTAAATCCAAATTCGTCTGCAACCAAAGCAGCTATCTCTCCATCTACTGCCTGATTCTGGTTTACCATGACTCCAAGACCTATCAACTTGGTTATTACCTTTGAAGGATTTACTCCTAACTTCTCTGCCAGATCCTTGACAATGATCTCAGGCTCTATCTCTATTATTTTGATTTCACTTGAAACTATCTCTAATGAAGGAGTTTGGATATCAGGTTGTGGCTGTAATTTTCTTCTGTTGTCTTTGTTGCCCTTTTTACCTTTTTTCTTAACAGGTTTTTCAACCTCTAAAATATCTATAGCTTCGATTTCCTCTTCAATCTCCTTTACGGGCTCGTCTGGAGCCTTATTCTCTTCTGTAAGCAGTTCTTTTATAAGCTGAGCCTCTTCTTCTTCTATTGAACTCATATGGCTGTTGATCTTAAGGTCTAGTCCCTCGATTTTCTCCATGAGTTCCTTGCTGCTTAGATTAAGTTCTTTGGCTAACTCATATACTCTAACTTTTGTCATACACGACACCTCCTGTTTGATTAAGGCGATCCTCTACTTTTCAATTGCTTCCCTCAGCCTCATATAGATCTCCTCAGTAATTTCGGTTTCAAGATTTCTGGCGAATCTCTTAGATTTGTATGCCTCTTCGAAGCACTCCAGATTTGGGCATATATAGGCTCCCCTGCCATTAGCTTTTCCTGTTAGGTCAACGCTTACTTGGTTTTCATTGTTTTTCACAACCCTGATAAGCTCTTTCTTTGGTTTCATCTGGTTGCAAGCGATGCATCTGCGCAATGGGATCTTTTTAGTTTTCACGATATCACTCCTCGCTCCATTTCAGCATATTGGGACTCAGACTTAATATCAATTTTCCAATTGGTAAGCTTTGCTGCAAGTCTTGCATTTTGTCCTTCTTTTCCTATTGCCAGTGAAAGTTGATAGTCAGGAACCACAACAAGAGCTGATTTTTCTTTTTCATTAGGGATTACCTTAACGACCTTGGAAGGGCTCAGACTGTTTGCGATGAACTCTCCTATATTTTTGCTCCATATTACTATATCAATCTTTTCTCCACTTAATTCGTCTACGATTGCTTTTACCCTTGCTCCCTTGAATCCTACACAGGCACCCAGAGGATCAACTTCAGGGTTCTTTGAATAAACAGCAATTTTAGTTCTTGAACCCGCCTCTCGAGAAACTGAATAAATTTCTACTATCCCTTCGCTTATCTCTGGAACTTCAAGTTCAAAAAGTCTCTTTACAAGACCCGTATTCGCCCTGGAAAGTACTATCTGTGGTCCCTTTGTGGTTTTTTTGACCTCCAGGATCAACAGCTTTAGTCTTTGGCTCTGAGAGTATTGTTCACCTTCTATTTGCTCAGCAGGAGGCAGGATACCCTCAGTTTTGCCAAGATCGATGTAAACGTTGTTCTTAGAGATTCGTTGTATTTGTCCAGTGATTATTTCATTTTCCCGGTTTATAAACTCGTCAAATATGACGTCTCTCTCCGCATCCTTGATTCTTTGAATTACGACCTGCTTGGCAGTTTGGGCAGCAATTCTTCCGAAGTCCCTTGGAGTTATTTCTATCTTGACCACCTCGCCCAACTCATAGGCAGGGTTTATCTTCCTGGCCTCATCCAGTGATATTTGAAGAAGAGGATCCTCGATCGAGTCAGCAGAAACTACATCCTTAGTTGCATAAACCCTGACAGCGCCAGTGTCTCTGTTCATTTCCACCAAAACGTTCTGCGATGAACCAAAATTTTTCTTATAGCTGGAAATGAGAGCAGATTCAAGCGCATCAAATATTATATCCTTAGCTATACCCTTCTCTTTTTCTATTTCTTCCAGGGCGTTGATAAAATCAACATTCATCCCATTATTCCTCCTTAAAATTTGATTGTTAAACGAACCAGAGATACCCCATCCCTTGGGAACCTATACTCTCTGTCAGCAGTTCTTATATATATAGCGGAATCATCATATGTTTCCAGATTTCCTTCGAACTTTTTTGTCCCATCAACAGCTTGATAGAGGTGCACCTCGACCTCTTTGCCGAGGTTTCTGTCCAGATCCTTATCCGTTTTTAAAGGCCTGTCCAAACCAGGTGAAGACACCTCCAGGTAATATGCTTTATCTATCAGATCAAGTTCATCAAGCTTTTCTCCTAATTTTTCGCTCATAGCCTGACAATCATCCAGGTTTACACCACCAGGCTTATGGATGTATACCCTTAGAAAATAATCGCCATGCTCTTTTAAGTATTCCACATCGACAAGTTCATACCCAAGCTGATTAGTCAGCTCCTCTCCAAGCCTTTTTACACTTGATAATATATCCTTTTTACTCATGATCCACCTCCTGAAACCAGTCCATGACACAAATGAAGAGTGGGAAATCCCACTCTTGCCAAAATTCACTATATTTGTCTTATTTATTATAACACGGGAAGCAGTATAAATCAAATATTAAATAAGCTGATTTGATTATCCTGCGGCAGAGAATCAAGGCATCCGTGGTTTTGAAGGGCGTCGATGACAGGCCTTGTAGCTTTGCCTCTCTGTATCAGGTCTTGGATGGAAATAAATGGAGACAGCTCTCTTTCCTCAACAAGCTTCCTGGCTGCGTTTTCTCCTACTCCTTCAAGAGCCTTCAATGGTGGTATGATCCCTGATTCGCCAAGAAGAAATTTATCGCTGTGAGACTTGTAAAGATCAACCTTTTCAAAGGCAAAGCCTCTCGCAAACATCTCAATGGCAACCTCAAGGACTGTCAGTTGATTTTTTTCCTTCGAGGTTGCTGCATTACCTTTTTGTTCCAGTTCAATTATCCTCGATCTAACTGCACTCTCTCCTTTTGTTATCAGATCCGCATCAAAGTCAGCAGCCTTCGTGGTAAAATATGTGGCATAGAATGCTTCAGGATAATGAACCTTGAAATATGCGATCCTGAAGCTCATCGTAACGTATGCAGCAGCATGAGCCTTGGGGAACATATACTTGATCCTGTTACACGAGTCGATATACCAATCTGGGATGCCCAGATCCCTCATAGACTTTTCATCCTCCGCTGTGAGACCTTTACCCTTTCTAATCTTCTCCATGATGAAAAAGGCCTGTTTTTTCTCCATTCCTGCACTTATCAAGGAAAGCATGATGTCCTCTCTGGTGGATATAACCCTTGAAAGAGGAGCCACACCATTTTTGACAAGATCCTGGGCGTTATTGATCCACACGTCTGTTCCATGCGAGAGCCCGCTAATCCGGACCAGCTCAGCAAAGGTTGAGGGTTTGGTCTCTATAAGCATCTGTCTAACAAACTTAGTGCCAAACTCAGGGATTCCAAGTGTACCAACAGGGCAATTGATTTGATCAGGACCAGCGCCTAATGCATCAGTGCAGGTGAAAAGACTCATTGTCTCCCTATCGTCCAAGGGAATATTGACTGGATTAACTCCTGTTATATCCTCAAGCATTCTGATGATACTTGGCACATCGTGTCCGAGTATATCCAGCTTCAGTATTCTGCCGCTAATTGCGTGGTAATCAAAATGAGTAGTCACCACTCCGGATCCTTTATCATCTGCTGGGTATTGTACTGGAGTAAAATCATGTATGTCCTTGTAGTCAGGAACTATCATAACACCACCTGGGTGTTGTCCGGATGTCCTCTTTATCCCAGTACACCCCTTTAGAAGTCTGTTAACCTCTGCTTGATTGACGGGAATGTTCCTTTCCTCAAAGTACTTTTTCACGAATCCATAGGCTGTTTTATCAGCAATTGTACCGATAGTTCCGGCACGGAAAACCTTTCCTTCACCAAAAAGC